>NZ_CABVPL010000053.1 GCF_902499045.1 Burkholderia latens
GGCTCGGCCGCCGCGCGAACCGGCGTGTCGGCGGGCCGCGGCGCATCGGTGGACGCTTCCCCGTCCGCCCGGCGTTCGCGCTTCGGCGCCGGTTCGCGGCGGCTCACGCGCGGCTCGCCCGGCGTCGCGCCCGCATCGCGCGCGAGCAGCCTCATCTTCATCGCCGCGGATCCGAGCTCGGCGCAGTCGTCGCCGAACAGCGGCAGCGTGCCGACCGCGATCAATTCCGCGGGCCCGTCGCCGACGTTCGCGACGCGATGGCGCTTTCTCGCATCGAAGTGCAGCGAGTCGCCGGGCGACAGCGGGTAATCCTTCTTGCCGATCGTGTAGCACACGCGGCCGGTCAGCACGTACACGAACTCGTCGCCGCCGTGCGCGACCCATTCCGAACGATAGCCCTCCATCATGCGGACCTTGAGCGCATTGATCTGACTGCCGTCGAAGGTCGTCGACAGCCGCTCGTACCACTGCGACGCGGCGTCGACCGCGTACGTCTCGCGGCGGCCAGCATGCGAGTCGGGCTGCGCCTGGCGCGGCTGGTCGATCAGCGCGCCGAGCGGCACGTCGAGCGCCTTCGCGACGTTCACGAGCGATGACAGCGAGATGCCCGTCAGATGGCGCTCGACCTGGGACAGGAAGCCGACCGACAGATTCGCTTCGGTCGCGACTTCCAGCAGCGTCTTCTTCGCGTCCCGGCGCAGGCGGCGGATGCGCTGGCCGATACGCATGATGTCTGAATCCATGAATCTCTTTGGTGGCAACGAACCGGAAGGCGAGCGCAGGGGCGGGGCAGCCGGCGGGACGTCGCGGGCCGCGAATCGGATCGGGCCGCGGCCGCCGGACCGACGATGCCGGCGCATTGTACCGCGGGGTGCCGCCGGGGTGCCGCGGCACCCCGGCGCCCCGCATGGCCGCGCCGGCTTCCGGCACCACCTTCGCGCGCCGCCGTCCCGGGCCGCATCGGTAATTTTAGCGCTACGAAAATTTTGGCTTGACCTCAATTTGCGCGTGCTCTAGATTCTGTCGCGCATCAAACAAAGTTAAGTGAGACAAAAATTTTACCGAGAGCCGGCCGCTGGATCGGCGTCACGGCCCGGCTGCCGGCCGGCCCGTGCGTCGTCCACGCACGCGCGGCGTGCCGCTGCGGGCGCGCGATGCCGCCGGCCGCCGACGACAACACATGACGGGTACCCGATGATCGATCGACTGAAATACAGCTTCTCCGGCCTTCCCCCGTATCACGCGTCCGTCGCCGACACGCAGGCCGGCCTGTCGCGTCTGCTCGACGCCGCGCGGCTCGACGCGGTCGTGATCACGTCGCAGGACGAATACATCACCGAATACCTGCCGAGCCGCAACAACCCGCGCTACGCGGTATCGGGCTTCGATGGCTCGGCCGGCTGCGGGATCTTCCTGAGCGCGGCGACCGCGCACGCGCTCGGCGTGCCGCCGTTCGTGCTGTTCGTCGACGGCCGCTATCACCTGCAGGCCGAGCAGCAGTGCGACCCGGCGCGCGTGCGCATCGAGAAGCTCGGCATGAACGTGACGATCTGGCAGGCGCTCGCCGACTGGCTGCTCGCGCATGCGAGCCGGCTCGCGCGGGTCGGCTACGATGCGCTGCGGATCAGCGTCGCGCAGCGCGACCGGCTGCTCGCGCAGACGCGGGCCGCGACGCTCGACTGGACGCGCCTCGCGGAGCGCGAGATCGATCGCGCGATCGCGCTGCCCGGCTGGGTGGTCGAGCGGCCGATCTTCGAGCTGCCGGAGACGATGACCGGCGCGAGCGTCGCGCAGAACGTCGACGCGCTGAACCGGCGGCTCGCCGCGCACACGGGCGCGGCGCCCGGCAAGACCGCGTTCTGCACGTGCGCGTCGGACGATCTCGCGTATTTGCTGAACAGCCGCGGCTATCACATCCCGAATACGTCGTCGCACCTCGGCTTCCTGTTCGCGATCGGCGAGCAAGTCGTGCTGTTCCTGCCGGAAGGCTGCGACCGGTGCCCGGTCGAACTGACCTCGTATCCGGCGCTGCACGTGATCCGGCGCGACATTGCCGAACTGGAGCGATTCCTCGCGCAGTTCGCGGTCGACCACGTGTGCTACGGGTTCGAATCGGTCAACTGCGCGCTCGCCGAATCGGTGAGCCGCGTGTGGCCGCACGCGCGCCACGCCGATTTCAACCCGGTCGAGGCGCTGCGCGCCGGCAAGACGCCGGCGGTGCTCGAGCAGTTCCGCGACGCGTTCGCGCGCAGTTCGGCCGCGATCGCCGAGACGATGCGCTGGGCGAAGGCGGGCGAGCCGGGGCGGCGCGATACGGAATACGACCTGGCGCGCGCGATCAACGACGCGTACGGCGCGCGCTCGGCGGTCGCGCTGACGTTCCCGTCGATCGCCGCGAACGGCGCGAACAGCGCGTTCGCGCACTACACGGCCGCGAGCGCCGACGTCGAGCTGACCGAAGGCGAGCTCGTGTTGCTCGACAGCGGCGCTTACTACGACGCGGGCTTCGCGACGGACTGCACGCGCGTCGTGCTGCGCCGCACGCGGCCGGACACGGTCGCGCAGCCGTGGCAGCGCGAGATCTACACGGTCGCGCTGAAGGCGTGCATCAAGGGGCTCGTCACGCGCTTCCCGAAAACGGCGACGGGCGGCGACGTCGATGCGGCCGTGCGGCAGGTGTGCCGCGACCACGGCTACGATTTCGGCCACGGCACCGGCCACGGCGTCGGGATCCACGTGCACGAGGGCGGCGTGCGCTTCGCGCCTGGCGCGACGTACGGGCTGGTGCCGAACGCGGTGATTTCGGTCGAGCCGGGCATCTACGTGCCGGGCAAGGGCGGCGTGCGGATCGAGAACATCGTGATCGTCCGCGCGGACGACGAGGAATCGGACACCGTCGCGTTCGAGAACCTCGTGACGGTCGGCTACGACTGGGACCTGATCGACGTCGACCTGCTGGACGACGACGAGCGCGCATACCTGCGCGACTACGAACGGCTTTGTATGGAACGCGGCACGCACGTTACCGCGTGTCCGCTGCTGTAGGGCGGGGAAGGGGCGCGGCCGCGGCAGAGCCGCGCGGCCGCTACATCACTGCATCGATACGTCGGCGTTTCAGCGCTTCAGCGCATCAGCGCCGACACGCGCCCGTCGGGCCCGTAGACGCCGGCCGGCGCGGGCGCCGAGCGCAGCACCGCGAGCGCGCGCTCGTTGTAGTCCATCCGGATCCGGATCAGCATCCCGTTGGTCGCGTTGGCCTGGCGCGCGCGTTCGGCGGCCTGCAGCAGCAGTTGCCAGCGGCCGGCGAGGCGCGCGTCGCGCTCTGCGGCCAGATCCATGCCTTTCTTGCCGGCCGGAAATCCGAGCGCCGACAACTGCGTGTCGCGCGTGCGCTCGAGTTGCGCGAGCCGGTCGATCAGCTCGCTTTTCTTCTCGACGATGCCGGGCAGCATTTCAAGCGGCTCCGGCGTCGTCAGCGCCTTTTCCTCGTAGGCGAGCAGGGACGCGAACGCTTCGATCGTCGCGTGTTCGTCGTTGACCGTGGCCAGCAGCTCTTCTCTCATCGCGTCATGCTCGTCGCGCCGGCATGCGTGTGCGCATGCCGGCAAACCAGGGGACCGGTCAGGGCGTGACGGGCCCCAGGCCGGCTCAGTTGCCCTGCGAGCGCTGCTGTTGCAGCAGGTCGCGGGCGGTATTCAATACGCCGTCGGCGATCTTGTTCACGTCGATCGTCAGCGTGCCGTTGTTCAGCGCGTCCTTGATCGACTGGACGAGGGCCGTGTCGATGTCGGCGCTGCCGGAAGCCGACGCCGAACGCAACTGGCCGGACAGACCCGACAGGTTCACGGTCGTGTCGCCGGTCGATCCTGCGTCGGCCGCCGGTGCGGACGTCGACGAAGCCGCGCCGGATTGCGCGCGGGCCGCGCCGTTGCCGGTCGGCGCGAGTGGGCTCGGGTTCGGAGTGGAATCGATCTTCACGATGGGTTTTCCTGGACGGTATGACCCAGATAACGGCCGGGTCGGCCCGAACTTTAGCACCGTGCTCCTGAAATTCTCCGAAGAAACAATTCTTTACAATCTGGCGGCGTAATCCGTCCCTACAGTGGAATTTCCACGGTCCCCGCGTCCTTGACGACGGCCGTGACGATCTGCCCGGCGGCCATCCTCACCCGCACCGACTGGCCCGGCGCCGCGTTCGCGAGCGCGCTGCCCTCGGCCGAGATCGTGAAGCCGGGCCCGGCCGCGACGACGCGCACCGTCTGGCCGGCCGACACCGACGCCGCGCTCTTCAGCATGTCCTGGCGCAGCGGCAGCCCAGCCGCGATCCGGGCCAGCGCCGTCGCGCCGACCGCCTGCGCGGGATCGGTGATCACCGCGAGCGGCAGCACCGTCAGGTCGCCGTCGCGCGCGACGAGGTCGGCGGCGGTCAGCGGCTCGCCGGGCGTGATCTGCCGCGCGGCAACGTAATAGGTGGCCTGAACCGTCACCTTCGCCTGCAGGTAGACGGTCCACGGCCGCTCGCCCGCGCAGCGCACGCCGACGGTCGTGCGGCCCCACAGGCGCGCGCCGGTCGGCAGGAACGGCTCGAGCGTCGTGCACGCGGCGAGCCCGCGCGGAAACGCGGCCGCGACCGTTGCGGTCGTCTTGCCCGGCAGGCCGGCGATCTGCTGCTGCAGGAACGCGAGCGCCGTACGCCGGATCGACTCGGGGTCTTGCTGGCCGGGCTGTGTCTGCTGCGCCGCGGACGTGGCGGCGGGCGCCGGTGCACGCGCGACCGGCGTGGCCGACACGGCGCGTGCCGCGGCCATGCGTGCGGCAAGCGTCTGCCGTGCAGGATTCGACGAGGCGTCGGCCGTACCGGTGCCTGCAACGACGGTTGCGACACCAGCGGGATCGGCGGCGCGCGGCGCGCCGTAACCGCTGTTCGCGGCGTTCGCGCGGGCTGCTGCATGGACGGGGCGAGGCACCGGAGCCGGAACGGACGCAGGCGCCGGAACGCTCGTGACCACCATCGATCCGGCCGGCTGCGCCGCGGAGGCGCCGGCGGCCACGCCGGCCCAGCGGGAACCGCCGCCCGCGCTGGTCGCGCTGGCCATGCCGGAAGCACCGGCTGCCGCGACCCCGGCCGTATCCGCCATACCGGAAGCACCGGCCGCCGCTACGCCGATTGCGCCGGCCATCCCGGAAGCACCGCCCGCAGCGATACCAGGCGCACCCGCCATGCCGCCCGCACCACCCGTGTCCCGAACCGCACCCGCCTTCCCGCCGAACTGCTCGCCGCTCGCTGCGTTCGCATGCGCGAGCGCGGTCTCGGCCGTCTCGCCGCGGCCTGGAATCACGATCATCCCGTCGTCCGCGTGCGCGGCCGGCGCCGCGGCCCACAACGCGGCCGCGAGCGCAAACGCACGGCGCAGGCGCGTGCCGCGTCCGGCGTATTCGCGAAGTGCGCTGCGTGCCATTGCCGTGTCCTCGAAGCCGTTGATCCGATTCGCATTCTAGGGAGCCGGGCCGTCGCGCAAACGATGAATAGAGGGGGCCTTTGCCGCGTTATTCGTCCGATTGCCGGTTGCATGCGCCGCCTACCATCGCTGTCATGGAAAAAAGCCCCTCGGGCCGCCACCCGGCGCGACGGGCGTGCAGCGCTTCATACGGAGAGACGCACACATGCTGGACAAACTCGATGCCGAATTCGCGTTCGGCCGACAGGCGCTCGACGTGCGCGCCTATCGGCAGGAACTGCTGTCGTCGAACATCGCGAACGCCGACACGCCGGGCTACCAGGCCCGTGACGTCGACTTCGCGTCGACTCTCGCGCGCTCGCTGAAGCAGACGGGCGGCGCGCTCGCGCCGAGCAACGCCGCGCAACTGCCGATGGCGCAGCCGGCCGGCGTGACGAGCGGGATGACGATGGTGTCGACCGCGCCGGGCCACATGGCCGGCACCGCGAAGCTGATTCCGACCGGCGGCCCGAGCGACGACTACGGTCGCGCGCAGTACCGGATGCCGCTGCAACCGTCGCTCGACGGCAACACGGTCGATCTCGACGTCGAGCGCGTGCAGTTCGCGAACAACGCGCTGCACTACGAAACCGGGATGACCGTGATGACCCAGCAGATCAAGGCGATGATCGCCGCGATCTCGACGAACTCGTAAGCGCGCGGCGCTTGCGCACCCGAACAAGGAGCCTCCATGCCCTCGTTGATGAACATCTTCGGCGTCGCCGGTTCGGCGCTGTCCGCGCAATCGCAGCGGCTGAACGTCACCGCGTCGAACCTCGCGAACGCCGACAGCGCGACCGGCCCTGACGGCAAGCCGTACAAGGCCAAGCAGGTCGTGTTCGCGACCGACCCGATCGGCGGCGCGCGCACCGCGTCCGGCCAGGGCGTCGGCGGCGTGCGCGTGACCAAGGTCGTCGACGATCCGTCGCCGATGAAGTCGACCTACGACCCGGCGAACCCGGCCGCCGACGCGAACGGCTACGTGCAGATGCCGAACGTCGATCCGGTGCAGGAAATGGTGAACATGATTTCGGCGTCGCGCTCGTACCAGGCCAACGTCGAGACGCTGAACACCGCGAAGACGCTGATGCTGAAGACGCTGACGATCGGCTCGTAACCCGCGCCGAACGACGCAACAGACTCGATAGACCCGACAGTTCCGACCCAAGGCCACCCAGGATGACATCCTCCACCACGACGATCGGCAGCAACGGCACCAACGTGTCGACCCTGCCGACCGACACGATGAACACCAACAACGTGTCGACGACCGGCACGTCGGCGAGCGACCTGCAGGCGACGTTCCTGAAGCTGCTCGTCACGCAGCTGCAGAACCAGGATCCGACGAGCCCGGTCGACAGCTCGCAGATGACGTCGCAGCTCGCGCAGATCAACACGGTCAGCGGCATCGCGCAGCTGAACACGTCGCTCTCGTCGCTGTCGACGCAGCTCGCGGCCGGCCAGCAGACGCAGGCCGCGCTGCTGATCGGCACGAACGTGCTCGCGCCGGGCAACAGCGTCGGGGTGAAGGGCGGCGCGGCATCGCCGTTCGGCGTGTCGCTCACGAGCGACGTGTCGAACCTGACGATCACCGTGAAGAACAAGGCGGGCGCCGTCGTCAACACGATCAACGCGGGCAAGCAGTCGGCCGGCACGGTGCCGTTCAACTGGACGCCAACGGACGCGGCCGGCAACACGCTGCCGGACGGCACGTACACCGTGAGCGCGCAGTACACGGGCAGCGACGGCAAGACGTACGCGCCGACCGTGCTCACGGCCGCGACGGTGCAGAGCGTGATCAAGCAGGCCGACGGCACGGCGGGGCTCGTGCTGTCGAACGGCTCGACCGTGGGGCTGACCCAGGTCGCGTCGATTTTCCCGAACACCGCGTCGTCGTCCGGCGGCACCACCACCACCAACTGATCCAGCTTTCTCGCAAACGGAGACCGAAATGGGTTATCAACAGGGTTTGAGCGGCCTCGCCGGCGCATCGAACGCGCTCGACGTGATCGGCAACAACATCGCGAACGCGAACACGGTCGGCTTCAAGTCGAGCACCGCGCAGTTCTCCGACATGTACGCGAACTCGATCGCGACGTCGGTGAACACGCAGATCGGGATCGGCACGAATCTCGCGTCGGTGCAGAAGCAGTTCGGCCAGGGCACGATCAACACGACGAACTCGTCGCTCGACGTCGCGATCAACGGCAACGGCTTCTTCCAGATGTCGAACAACGGCGTGACGACGTACTCGCGCGACGGCACGTTCCAGCGCGACAAGAACGGCTTCATCGTCAACTCGGCGGGCGCGAACCTGATGGGCTACGCCGCCGACAAGAACGGCGTGATCAGCACCGCGCAGACGGTGCCGCTGCAGGCGCCGACGACCAACATCGCGCCGACCGCGACGACCAAGATCACGGCCCAGTTCAACCTGAACTCGCAGGACACGGTACCGACGAAGACGCCGTTCAACGCGACCGACACCACGACGTACAACTACTCGACGTCGATCCAGGTGTACGACTCGCTCGGCGGCTCGCAGCCGGTCAACATGTACTTCGTGAAGTCCGCGGCCGGCACGTGGGAAGCGTACGCGGGCGTGCAGGGCGGCACGACCACCGACCTCGGCACGGTCACGTTCGATTCGTCGGGCGCGATCAAGAGCACGACGCTGCCGGGCTCGACCACGCCAACCGCGTCGGTCGGCCAGTTCCAGTTCACCGTGCCGACCACCGACGGCTCGACGACGCCGCAGAGCCTCACGCTCGACCTGACCGGCACCACGCAGTACGGCGGCAAGGACGGCGTGAACAACCTCGCGCAGGACGGCTACGCGAGCGGCACGCTGACGACCTTCTCGATCGGCCCGGACGGCAAGCTGACGGGCAACTACTCGAACGGCCAGACGGCGGTGCTCGGGCAGATCGCGATCGCCAACTTCAACAACCCGAACGGGCTGATCAGCCTCGGCGGCAACCAGTATGCCGAGACGGCCGCGTCGGGCGTCCCGCAGATCTCCGCGCCGGGCAGCACGAACCACGGCACGCTGCAGGGCAGCGCGCTCGAGAACTCGAACGTCGACCTGACGTCGCAGCTCGTCAACCTGATCACCGCGCAGCGCAACTACCAGGCGAACGCGCAGACGATCAAGACGCAGCAGACCGTCGACCAGACGCTGATCAACCTGTAACGCGCGGATAACCGGCAGCCATGGACCGACTGATCTACACGGCGATGACGGGCGCGTCGCAGTCGCTCGACCAGCAGGCGATCGTCGCGAACAACCTCGCGAACGCATCGACGACGGGCTTTCGCGCGCAGCTCGCGACCTACCGCGCGGTGCCGATGAATTTCGGCGACGGCAGCAACGTCGACCCGACGACGACGCGCACCTACGTGCTCGCGTCGACGCCGGGCGCGGACTACGCGCCGGGTCCGATCACGCGCACCGGCAACCCGCTCGACGTCGCGGTGCAGGGCGCCGGCTGGCTGTCGGTGCAGACGGCCGACGGCGGCGAGGCATACACGCGCGCCGGCAACCTGCACGTCGACGAGAACGGCCAGCTCGTCAACGCGAGCAACCTGCCGGTGCTCGGCAACGGCGGCCCGATCTCGGTGCCGCCGAACGCGGAAGTGACGATCGGCAAGGACGGCACGGTGTCCGCGCTGATGCCGGGCGACCCGCCCACCGCCGTCGCGATCGTCGACCAGATGAAGCTCGTGAACCCCGACCCGGCCACGCTCACGCGCGGCAACGACGGGCTGTTCCGCACCGCCGACGGCAATCCGGCCGACGCCGACCCGACCGTGGTCGTCACGCCGAATTCGCTCGAAGGCAGCAACGTGAATCCGGTGACCGCGATGGTCGCGATGATCGACAACGCACGGGCGTTCCAGCTGCAGTCGAAGCTGATCCAGACGGCCGACCAGAACGAGCAGTCGGCGAACCAGCTGCTCAACTTCAGCTGAGCGGCCAGGCCCTCGCTACCAGGAGAAGATTCAACATGAACCGATCGCTCTACATTGCCGCCACCGGCATGAATGCGCAGCAGGCGCAGATGGACGTGATCTCGAACAACCTCGCGAACACCAGCACGAACGGCTTCAAGGCGTCGCGCGCGGTGTTCGAGGATCTGCTTTACCAGACGATCCGCCAGCCGGGCGCGAACTCGACGCAGCAGACGGAACTGCCGTCGGGCCTGCAGCTCGGCACCGGCGTGCAGCAGGTCGCGACCGAGCGCCTGTACACGCAGGGCGGCCTCACGCAGACGGGCAACTCGAAGGACGTCGCGATCAACGGCGCGGGCTTCTTCCAGGTGCTGATGCCGGACGGCACGAACGCGTACACGCGCGACGGCTCGTTCCAGACCAACGCGCAGGGCCAACTCGTCACGTCGAGCGGCTACCAGGTGCTGCCGGCGATCACGGTGCCGCAGAACGCGCAGTCGCTGACGATCGGCAAGGACGGCGTCGTGTCGGTCACGCAGCCGGGCTCGAGCAACGCGGTGCAGATCGGTTCGCTGCAGATCGCGACCTTCATCAACCCGGCCGGCCTCGAGGCGAAGGGCGAGAACCTGTTCGCCGAGACGACGTCGTCGGGCGCGCCGAACGTGTCGCAGCCGGGCCTGAACGGTGCGGGCGTGCTCAACCAGGGCTATGTCGAGGCGTCGAACGTGAACGTCGTGCAGGAGCTCGTCAACATGATTCAGACGCAGCGCGCGTACGAGATCAACAGCAAGGCCGTGACGACGTCCGACCAGATGCTGCAGACCGTCACGCAGATGAAGAGCTAACCGGAACACCCGTCGTCGCCATGAAGCAGGTTCGCCTCCTCCCGTCAGCCTCCGTCCGCGCCGCGTGCGCGGTCGCGGTGGCCGCGCTCGCCGGATGCGCGCAGATTCCGCGCGACCCGATCATCCAGCAGCCGATGACGGCGCAGCCGCCGGTGCCGATGTCGATGCAGGCGCCGGGCTCGATCTACAACCCGGGCTACGCGGGCCGGCCGCTGTTCGAGGATCAGCGGCCGCGCAACGTCGGCGACATCCTGACGATCATGATCGCGGAGAACATCAACGCGACGAAGTCGTCGGGCGCGAACACGAACCGGCAGGGCAACACCGACTTCAGCGTGCCGACGGCCGGCTTCCTCGGCGGGCTGTTCGCGAAGGCGAACCTGTCGGCGGCCGGCGCGAACAAGTTCGCGGCCACCGGCGGCGCGAGCGCCGCGAATACGTTCAACGGCACGATCACGGTGACCGTCACCAATGTGCTGCCGAACGGCAACCTCGTCGTCAGCGGCGAGAAGCAGATGCTGATCAACCAGGGCAACGAGTTCGTGCGCTTCTCGGGCGTCGTCAACCCGAACACGATCTCGGGTGCGAACTCCGTCTACTCGACCCAGGTCGCCGACGCGAAGATCGAATACTCGTCGAAGGGCTACATCAACGAAGCCGAGACGATGGGCTGGCTGCAGCGCTTCTTCCTCAACATCGCACCGTGGTGATGACGATGCAGCCTCTTTTCCACCACCTGCCGCTGCGCGCGTGCCGTGCGCTCGCCGCCGCGTTCGTGCTGGCCGCGGGCGCGCTGGCCGCCGCGCCCGCGCACGCGGAGCGCCTGAAGGACCTCGCGCAGATCCAGGGCGTGCGCGACAACCCGCTGATCGGCTATGGCCTCGTCGTCGGTCTCGACGGCACCGGCGACCAGACGATGCAGACGCCGTTCACGACGCAGACGCTCGCGAACATGCTCGCGAACCTCGGCATCTCGATCAACAACGGTTCGGCGAACGGCGGCCCGTCGTCGCTGAACAACATGCAGCTGAAGAACGTCGCGGCCGTGATGGTGACGGCCACGCTGCCGCCGTTCGCGCGGCCGGGCGAGGCGCTCGACGTGACCGTGTCGTCGCTCGGCAACGCGAAGAGCCTGCGCGGCGGCACGCTGCTGCTCACGCCGCTGAAGGGCGCGGACGGGCAGGTGTATGCGCTCGCGCAGGGCAACATGGCCGTCGGCGGCGCGGGCGCGAGCGCGAACGGCAGCCGCGTGCAGGTGAACCAGCTCGCGGCCGGCCGGATCGTCGGCGGCGCGATCGTCGAGCGTTCGGTGCCGAACGCGATCGCGCAGATGAACGGCGTGCTGCAGCTGCAATTGAACGACATGGACTACGGCACCGCGCAGCGTATCGTGTCGGCGGTGAATTCGAGCTTCGGCCCGGGCACCGCGACGGCGCTCGACGGCCGCACGATCCAGCTCGCCGCGCCGGCGGACTCCGCGCAGCAGGTCGCATTCATGGCGCGGCTGCAGAACCTCGACGTGAGCCCGGACAAGGCCGCCGCGAAGGTGATCCTGAACGCGCGCACCGGCTCGATCGTGATGAACCAGATGGTCACGCTGCAAAGCTGCGCGGTCGCGCACGGCAACCTGTCGGTGGTCGTCAACACGCAGCCGGTGGTGTCGCAGCCGGGGCCGTTCTCGAACGGGCAGACGGTGGTCGCGCAGCAGTCGCAGATCCAGCTGAAGCAGGACAACGGCGCGCTGAAGATGGTGACGGCCGGCGCGAACCTCGCCGACGTCGTGAAGGCGCTGAACACGCTCGGCGCGACGCCGGCGGACCTGATGTCGATCCTGCAGGCGATGAAGGCGGCCGGCGCGCTGCGCGCCGATCTGGAGATCATCTAAATGGCGTCGAACCTTCCCAATGCAAACGACCTCACGCAGCGCTTCGCGCTCGACGTGCAGGGGTTCGATGCGCTGCGCGCGCAGGCGAAGCAGTCGCCGCAGGCCGGCGCGAAGGCGGTGGCCGGCCAGTTCGACGCGATGTTCACGCAGATGATGCTCAAGAGCATGCGCGACGCATCGCCCGACGGCGGGCTGCTCGATTCGCACACGTCGAAGATGTACACGTCGATGCTCGACCAGCAGCTCGCGCAGCAGATGTCGAAGCGCGGGATCGGCGTCGCCGACGCGCTGATGAAGCAGCTGCTGCGCAACGCGGGGCAGGGCGCGGGCGGCGACACGGCAGCCGACGCCGGCGCGGCCGGGCTCGGCGCGGCGGGCTTCGGCGCGTCGGGCAACGAAGGCAGCCTCGCCGCGATGAACGCGATGGCGAAGGCCTACGCGAACGCGGCGAACAACGGCGCGCTCGCAGGCGCCCGCGGCTACTCGGCCGGCAGCGCGCTGACGCCGCCGGTGAAGGGCGCGAGCGGCGTGCAGGACGCCGACGCGTTCGTCGACCGGCTCGCCGGCGCCGCGCAGGCGGCGAGCGCGACCACCGGAATCCCGGCGCGCTTCATCGTCGGCCAGGCCGCACTCGAATCGGGCTGGGGCAAGCGCGAGATCCGCGCGAGCGACGGCTCGACGAGCTACAACGTGTTCGGCATCAAGGCGAACAAGGGCTGGACCGGCCGCACGGTGTCGGCGCTGACGACCGAATACGTGAACGGCACGCCGCGGCGCGTCGTCGCGAAGTTCCGCGCGTACGATTCGTACGAGCACGCGATGACCGACTATGCGAATCTGCTGAAGAACAACCCGCGCTACGCGGGCGTGCTCAGCGCGAGCCGCAGCGTCGAGGGTTTCGCGCACGGGATGCAGAAGGCCGGCTACGCGACCGACCCGAATTACGCGAAGAAGCTGATCTCGATCATGCAGCAGATCGGCTGACGGAGCAGCGGGCCGGCACGGGCCCGGCAGCCGCCCTTGTTGACAGTCTTACGGACCGCGCCCGGCTTGCGCCGCGCGCGGTTTCAACGTTTGCGCGAAAAATATCCGCAATTCGATCTAAACTTTCGGTGAGCACTGCCGCTAAGTGTGTGAGACCGCAACCGGGTCATGTTCTGGCCCGGTTTTATTGCGCACCGGTCATCCGGGCGCCCATGACAAGAAGACCGGCTAGCCATGAATATCGAAACGTCGACCGATCCGAGCCTGGATGCCGGTCATTCCGGGCCCGACTACGCCCGCCGCAATCCGCTCGAGATCGGCGTGCAGTTGCGCAACCTCGTGAATCGCGGCGACTTCCTGACCGTCCAGTATCCGGGCGGCCAGCTCGTCACGCGCCTGCTCGAGGTCGACGTCGGCGCGCGCACGTTCACGTTCGACTGGGGCGCGTTGTCCGAGCAGAACGCCAGCATCCTCGCCGCGTCGCACTGCACGTTCGCGGCCGCGCCGGAAGGCGTGCGCGTCGAATTCACGACCGGCGCGCCGCGCGAGACGCGCTATGAAGGGCTGCCCGCGTTCGTCGCCGATTTTCCCGACGTGCTGATGTGCATCCAGCGCCGCGAGTACTTCCGCGTCGATGCGCCGATCGTCGATCCGTTCCTGTGCCGCGGCAAGCTGCCGGACGGCGACGGCTTCGTGTTCGAGGTGCACAACCTGTCGCTCGGCGGCGTCGGGCTGCGCACGGCCGATGAACGCGTCGAGGCGCTCGAGGTCGGCACGCTGCTGCCGGAAGTCGAGCTCGAACTGACCGGCCACGGCAAGCTGTCGCTCGACCTGCGCCTCGTGTCGCAGCGCTCGACGCAGATGCCGAACGGTTCGCGGCGCTACCAGCTCGGCTTTCGCTTCATGTCGCTGCCCGGCGCGGCGGAGAACACGCTGCAGCGCCTGATCACGCAGCTGGAGATGAAGCGCCGCTCGCTCGCGCGGGCCTGACGCACCCTCGGCGGCCCCGCCGGGGGCCGCTCGCGCACCGGTGCCGGCACGGGCTGCCGGGGCGCCCGGCGGGCGACGCACGCATGCGCGCCGCACGCGCATTTTTTCCTCAATTTTTTCGATCCGCGGCCGTTATACCGGGAGTCACGCAACCCGGCGGCCGCAGCGCGGCCGGCTCATCAGGATCGCGCATGTCCAACACACTCATGAACCTCGGCGTCAGCGGCCTCAATGCCGCGCTCTGGGGCCTCACGACGACCGGCCAGAACATCAGCAACGCCGCGACGCCCGGCTATTCGGTCGAGCGCCCCGTCTACGCCGAGGCGAGCGGCCAGTACACGTCGAGCGGCTACATGCCGCAGGGCGTGAACACCGTCACCGTGCAGCGGCAGTACAGCCAGTACCTGAGCGACCAGCTGAACAGCGCGCAGTCGCAGGGCGGCGCGCTGTCGACGTGGTATTCGCTCGTCGCGCAGCTGAACAACTACGTCGGCAGCCCGACGGCCGGCATCTCGACCGCGATCACCAGCTATTTCACCGGGCTGCAGAACGTCGCGAACAACGCGTCCGATCCGTCGGTCCGGCAGACCGCGATCAGCAACGCGCAGATTCTCGGCGACCAGCTGAAGGCGGCCGGCCAGCAATACGATGCGCTGCGCCAGAGCGTGAACACGCAGCTCACCAGCACCGTGTCGCAGATCAACACGTACACCGCGCAGATCGCGCAACTGAACCAGCAGATCGCCGCGGCGAGCAGCCAGGGACAGCCGCCGAACCAGCTGATGGACCAGCGCGACCTCGCGGTGTCGAACCTGTCGAGCCTCGCCGGCGTGCAGGTCGTGCGCAACGACAGCGGCTACAGCGTGTTCCTCGCGGGCGGCCAGCCGCTCGTCGTCGCCGACAAGAGCTACCAGCTCGCGACCGTCACGTCGTCGTCCGATCCGAGCGAGCTGACCGTCGTGTCGCAGGGGGTCGCCGGCGCGAACCCGCCGGGCCCGAACCAGGCGCTGCCGGACACGTCGCTGTCGGGCGGCACGCTCGGCGGCCTCCTTGCGTTCCGCAACCAGACGCTCGACCCGGCGCAGGCGCAACTCGGCGCGCTCGCGACCAGCTTCGCCGCGCAGGTGAACGCGCAGAACGCGCTCGGCGTCGATCTGTCGGGCAAGCCGGGCGGCAACCTGTTCACGGTGGCGAGCCCGGCCGTCTATTCGAATCAGGGCAATACGGGCAACGCGGCGCTGTCCGTGTCGTTCGCGAATGCGTCGCAGCCCACGACGAGCGACTACACGCTGTCGTACGACGGCACGAACTACACGCTGACCGACCGCGCGAGCGGGTCGGTGGTCGGCCAGTCGACCTCGATGCCGGCGTCGATCGGCGGGCTGAACTTCTCGTTCTCGTCCGGCGCGATGAATGCCGGCGACCAGTTCACCGTGCTACCGACGCGCGGCGCGCTGACCGGCTTCGGCCTCGCGACCACGAGCGGCTCCGCGATCGCGGCCGCGTCGCCGGTGGTCGCCGCGGCATCGAGCACCAACCTCGGCACGGGCAAGATCGCGCAGGGCGCGGTGAGCGCCGGCTACCAGGTGCCGGCGACGCCGACCAAGCTGACCTACGACGCGGCGTCGCAGTCGCTGTCGGGCTTCCCGGCCGGCACCACGGTGACGATCGCGGGCACCCCGCCGACCTCGGTGACGATCACGAGCCCGACCGACAGCGTGCCGTACAACGCGTCGGCCGGCGCGAAGCTGACGATCAACAGCACCACGCAGCCGGCGCCGGCGGGCGTGATGAACGGCGTGACGGTCACGCTGTCCGGCGCGCCGTCGGATGGCGACACGTTCACGATCGGACCGTACGCGGGCGGCACGAGCGACGGCTCCAACGCACAAGCGTTGTCGCAGCTCGTCACCGCGAAGGCGCTCGGCGGCGGCACGACGACGTTGACCGGCGCGTATGCGAACTACGTGAACGCGATCGGCAACACGGCGAGCCAGCTGAAGTCGTCGAGCGCCGCGCAGACGTCGCTCGTCGGCCAGATCACGAGCGCGCAGCAGTCGGTGTCGGGCGTGAACCAGAACGAGGAAGCGGCGAACCTGATGCAGTACCAGCAGCTTTACCAGGCGAACGCGAAAGTGATCCAGACGGCGGCGACGCTGTTCCAGACCGTGCTCGGCCTGTTCAACTGACCGGATTCGAGGGATAGAAGCGATGCGAATTTCCAGCGCCCAGTTCTTCCAGCTGAACGTTGCGCAGATGAACGATCAGCAGGCGCAGCTCGCGCAGCTGTACCAGCAGATTTCGAGCGGCACGAGCCTGCAGACGCCCGCCGACAACCCGGTCGGCGCCGCGCAGGCCGTGCAGCTGTCGATGACGTCCGCGACGCTGTCGCAGTACGCGACCAACCAGAGCGCCGCGCTCGCGTCGCTGCAGGCCGAGGACCAGGCGCTGCAGAGCGTGAGCGGCGTGCTGACGAGCGTGCAGACGCTCGTCGTGCGCGCCGGCGACGGCTCGCTCGCCGACAGCGACCGCGCGGCGCTCGCGACGCAGCTGCAAGGCTATCGCGACCAGTTGATGACGCTCGCGAACTCGAACGACGGCGCCGGCAACTACCTGTTCGCCGGCCTGAACAATTCGTCGGCGCCGTTCACGAGCAGCCCGAACGGCAGCGTCAGCTACGTCGGCGACTCGGGCACGCGCGAGGTGCAGATCGCCGATTCGAGCAGCGTGTCGCAAGGCGACACCGGTTCGGCGGTGTTCATGTCGGTGCCGTCGCTCGGCAGCGCGCCGGTGCCGTCGGCCGGCGCCGGCAACGCCGGCACCGGCACGATCACTGCGGTCACGGTGACGGACCCGTCCGCGGCGACCAACGGCCACCATTTCTCGATCACGTTCGGCGGTACGGCCGCCGCGCCGACCTACACGGTCACCGACAGCACGGCCAACCCGCCGACCACGACGCCCGCGCAGGCATACACGCCGGGCGCGTCGATCGCGCTCGGCGGCGGCATGACGGTGGCCGTATCGGGCACGCCGAGCGCCGGCGATACGTTCGCGGTGACGCCCGGCCCGCAGGCGAGCGGCGGCGCGGACATCTTCTCGACGCTCGACTCGATGATCGCGGCGCTGAAGACGCCCGTGACCGGCAACCCTGTAGCGGCCGCGTCGCTGACGAACGCGATGATGACCGGCTCGATCAAGGTCGGCAACACGATGCGCAACGTGACGACGATCCAGGCGTCCGTCGGCGGCCGCGAGCAGGAAGTGAAGGCGATGCAGGCCGTCAACCAGACCGCGTCGCTGCAGACCACCAGCAACCTGACGGACCTGACCAGCACGAACATGGTCACGACGATCAGCCAGTACCTGCAGGTGCAGAACGCGCTGACCGGCGCGCAGAAGGCGTACGTGCAGTTGCAGAACCTGTCGCTGTTCCAGTACATCAACCCGTGATGTCCGCGGCGCCCGCCGCGATGTGAGCGTCCGCTTACGTCGCGGCGAGCGCAGGCCGGCGCCGCGCGCATGTCGCACGCCGCATCCCGCACGCCCCGCGCCCCGCGCCCCGCGCCCCGCGCCGCCACCGCCACCCGGCGCGCACGATCGCGCCGCACGATGCCCGCTGGCCGCGCACGGCCGTGTCCGGGCGCGCCGCGCTTGCCAGCCCCATTTCCGCTCCGTAAACTCGCGCCAGTTTCCAGACCGGCGCACCGTCCGCGGCCGGCGACCGACAGGAGCCCCTTTCCCCATGTCCGATTCCTACTTCCCGCGCTGGCGCGTGCAATCGACCGGCGCCGCGCGCGTGGTCGGCCCCGACGAACGCCTCGCGTGGCCGCAGATGGTCGCGATGGGCGTGCAGCACGTCGTCGCGATGTTCGGCTCGACCGTGCTCGCGCCGCTGCTGATGGGCTTCGATCCGAACCTGTGCATCTTCATGTCGGGCGTCGGCACGCTGCTGTTCTTCGTGCTGGTCGGCGGCCGCGTGCCGAGCTACCTCGGCTCGAGCTTCGCGTTCATCGGCCTCGTGATCGCGGTCACGGGCTACGGCGGCAGCGGCCCGAACCCGAACATCCCGGTCGCGCTCGGCGGGATCATCGCGTGCGGCGTCGTGTACGTCGCGCTCGGCGCGCTGGTGCAGGCAATCGGCACGCGCTGGATCGAGACGCTGATGCCGCCCGTCGTCACCGGCGCGGTGGTCGCGGTGATCGGGCTGAACCTCGCGCCGATCGCGGTCAAGGGCGTGTCGGCGTCGACCTTCGATTCCGTGATGGCGCTCGTCACGGTGCTGTGCGTCGGCGGCGTCGCGGTGTTCGCGCGCGGGATGGTGCAGCGCCTGTTGATCCTCGTCGGGCTCGTGATCGCGTACGTGATCTACGCGATCGCGACCAACGGGATGGGGCTCGGCAAGCCGATCGACTTCGGCATCGTCGCGCAAGCCGCGTGGTTCGGCGTGCCGGGTTTCCGCGCGCCGGTGTTCGATCCGCACGCGATGCTGATGCTTGCGCCGATCGCGGTGATCCTGGTCGCGGAGAACCTCGGCCACATCAAGGCCGTCAGCGCGATGACGGGCACCAATCTCGACCGCTACGTCGGCCGCGCGTTCATCGGCGACGGGCTCGCGACGATCGTGTCCGGCAGCGTCGGCGGCACGGGCGTGACGACCTACGCGGAGAACATCGGCGTGATGGCCGTCACGCGAATCTATTCGACGCTGGTGTTCGCGGTCGCCGCGCTGATCGCGATCGGGCTCGGCTTCTCGCCGAAGTTCGGCGCGGTGATCCAGACGATTCCGGGCCCGGTGCTCGGCGGTGTGTCGATCGTCGTGTTCGGGCTGATCGCTGTGACGGGCGCGCGGATCTGGGGCGTCAACAAGGTCGACTTCTCCGACAACCGCAACCTGATCGTCGCGGCCGTCACGCTGGTGCTCGGCGCCGGCGACTTCTCGCTGAAGTTCGGCGGCTTCGGGCTCGGCGGGATCGGCACCGCGACGTTCGGCGCGATCATCCTGTACGCGATCCTGCGCAAGGAGAAGGAGCCGGGGCCGGTGGTGTGAGGCGAGGCGGGGCCGCCGGCACCCGCGTCACGGATTCGGCTGCACCGAAAACGTGAGCGGCCATGCAAAGGTCCCGTCCTTCGCCTTCGGCGCGAACACGAAACGATAGGTCAGCGTAAACGTCGTGTTCAGCGCCGTATACGGCACGTTGATCGTGCCGCCCGTTCCCGGCAGCACCACCTTGCCGCCGAAGCCGGTGATCTCGATCGAACTGAATTGCGACAGGCTCGCGGCGGCAACCTGCACGCGCACGGTGTAGCCGGCGCGGTCGTTGGTCTGGACCGCCAGCGTCGTCCCGGACGGATTGTTCGCGTTCGGCACGGCCAGGTAGCCGATGCTCGTGTCCTTGTTCGCGATCACGAGCCGGGCCGGATTGGCCGCATTGAGCCGTGCATACGCCTGGACGGTCGTCCCGACCTGCACCGACCGGCTAACCTGCTTCGCGGCGCTCGAGCCGGGCGCCGCGCCGCCGAGCGCGATCGAGAGCGCGGCCAGCGCGGTCAGCGCGACCCGCAGCCGGCGCGCGCGGCCGGCGCCGCGCGCAAGCGCGACAGATCCGGCGCCGGCCTGTCCGCGTCGGGCGCACCGCGCTGCGGCGGCGCTCGCTGTCTGGGTTCGATTCATGTCTGCCCCCGTTGTCCGAGTCCGTGATGGCGGTCGATGGCGGCACGCACGGCGCGTGCGCCGGCCGCACGCCTAGTAGTTGAACAGGATCGTGATGTTGTGGTCCGCATAGCTGCCCGGCACCGCGTTCTGGCCGCCGCGGATCAGCCCGTATACGGTCGCGCTGAACGCGCCGGCGCCCGTGATCTTGCCCCACGAAATCGCCGACGTGCCGCTCGTGCCGTCGCCCCAGATCGACGTGTGCGCACTGTCGAGATACAGGTTGTAGCCGAGCGTGCGCGTGTCGCCGGTGCGTGTCATCAGCCGGTTCGCGAAGGTGCCCCCGCCCGCGCTCGCCGTGACCGTCGGCGTCGCGTTGCCGCTGCCGCTGCAGTTGACCGAGATCGTGACGGCGGACGTGGCCGCGTTGATCGTGTCGTACGTGCCGAACACCATCGACGACGGTGCATTCATCGTGCAGGTCGTCGCCGCGCGCACGGAAGGCGCGACCAGCGCGGCCGCACCGGCCGACAGCGCCGCGAACGCCGCGGCTGCCGTGCGCACGCGTGCGAGTCGCGCCGGCCGTTCGGCATGCTTTCGATGTCTCATGGTGTGACTCCCTTGCAAAGATGGGTGCCGAGGTCGGGCAGCGGATCGTCGCCGGCGGGAAAGCGCACGGTCGCGTCGCACTGCCGGTCGCGCCACGCGGCATGCAGATGGTTCTGTTCCGACAGTCCGGTGACGTAGACGACGCCGTCGCGGCCGACCGGAAACGCGTCCTTCTGCCCGGCGATCGTGACGATCGCGCCAGCCGGCAGGTGCGCGCCGTTCTCGAGATCGAGCGTCAGCATCGCGCCGCGCGAGCGCGTGATCGGGAACACGAGCGCCATGCCGCTGCGGAAGTAGGGCACTGCGTCGAGCTTCAGCGTGCCGATCGTCGCGTCGAACGGCAGGTCGGCCTGCTCGATCGAGATCGGGTTGTTTTCGTATGCGCGCAACCGCGGCAGCAGCGCGACGCCGCTCGCGTCGGTGTGCGCGACGAGCTGGTTGTCCGCGAGGATGCCGACGTTGGCGAAGCCCGGCACCTTGACGAGCGCGAAGCTGTCGGTGATCTGCCGCGACAGGCGCGCGGTGCCGTCGACGAACGCGACGCCGCCCGCGACGTTGGCGCGCACGCCGGCGCGGCCGCGATACGCGGCTGCCTCGACGCTGTAGGTGCCGGTGCGCGTCTGCAGCGTCGCGCTCGCATCCTGCGTGTCGTTGCCGGCCTGCAGCGAGTAGCCGAAGCCTTCGCCGACCGGCAGGCTGCGCTGCAGTTGCGCGAGCATTTCGGTGCCGCCCTGCTGGTGCGTCATCGTGACCGATGCGCTGGTGCGGTTGTCGACCGGGATCGTCCACGCGACGCCGACGATCGTCGCGCCCGCGCCGCTCAGCGGCTTGCTGACGCTGACGTTGGCGAAGCCGAAGCGCCCCAGCTGCACGCTGTAGCTGAGCGACAGCAACTGGGTCTTGTAGCCGTCCCGGTCGTCGAGAAACACGTGCGCGAGCCCGAGCGAGCCGAAGCGGCCCATCCCGACGCCGACGTTGACGCTCGTCAGCAGCTTCGGCGCGAGCCTGCCCGGCTCGAGCCCGATCTGCGCGAAATGCGGCGTCGCCCATTGCGCATGCGCGCCGATGTCGACGACGCCGGCCTGGCTTTGCGCGCCGATCGTCGCGAGCGCACCGGCGCCGCCGGTACTATGGCTCGCCGCCGCCGACGCGTCGACGACGCCGAGCGGTCCGGCCAGCACGACGCCGCCGACGCCGAGGTTCTGCCGCGACGCTTCGGCTTCCGCGTGGATCTCGCCGGTGAACCGGTCGGTCAGGCCGATCCGGTGCGTCGCGCTGGCGAACCAGTGCCCGTAGTCGTTGCTCGCCAGCCCGAAATCGCGCCGTTCCTTGCCGATCTCGTACGAGAAATCCTGCATGCCTTGCTTCAGCAGATTCGCGCTCGCGTAGAACGACTGCGTGATCACCTGCTCGCGGCCCATCACGTCGCGCACGACGACGCGCACGTCGCCCTGGCCGGTCACCACCGGCACGTTGTTGATCGCGAACGGACCGGGGGCGACTTCGCGCGTCGACGTCAGCGCGTTGTTCACATAGACGTCGACCGTCGAAGGCAGCACGGCCTGTCCGCTCACGCCCTGCAGCGGGATCGTGACGAGCCCCGGCTGCGTCGCGAAATTGGTCGCGTACTGGATGCCGCCGAAGCGGATCGCGCGGCCCCACATGCCCGCGCGGCTGATCGCGTCGCCGATGCGCAGGCTCGCGAGGTGGCCGGGCAGGT
The DNA here is from genome assembly GCF_902499045.1 of Burkholderia latens. Lineage (GTDB taxonomy): Bacteria > Pseudomonadota > Gammaproteobacteria > Burkholderiales > Burkholderiaceae > Burkholderia > Burkholderia latens. The sequence continues at coordinate 22,136 of NZ_CABVPL010000053.1, forward strand.
CGGTCGTCCACGTGGTTTCGAGGCGGGTCAGACGGCGCGTCGGGCCCGATTCGTCCGCGAGGAACGTGCCGACGCCGACGCCGAAGCGGTTGAAGAAGCCGAGTTCGAACAGCCCGGACCCGTGCGTCTGGCCAGCGGCCTGTTCGGCGAGCAGGTCGTAGTTGAAGAAGCCGCCGATGCCCGGCTCGACCGCCGGCACGCGGCGCCGCTCGGCTTCATCGAACGTCGCGCCGACGAACGCTTGCGCCGGGGCGCTGATCGCCATCGTCAGGTTCTGTTCGTCGACGGTGTACGTGAGCCCCGCGATCGCCTTCAGCGGGTAGTACGGCGTGTCGCTGCCGGCGAGCGGCGCGACGTCCGGCTGCCTGAGCCGCCAGCGCTTCAGGTCGTCGGCGGACACGTAGAAGCCGTCGGCCGCCTTGATCAGCAGCGCGGTTTCGTCGAGGCCCTGGCGGTTGATGTCGATCTGGTACAGCAGCTCGGCCGGGCCGCCCGCCGCGCCGCGCGACGCCTGCGCGGCGGCGGCCGCGGCCGCCGGTGCCGCGACGAGACGCTCTTCCGCGAGTGTGGTCTGCGCGCTCATGAGAATCGCGATCAGCAGCGCCGCGTCAGCGCGCGCTCGGCGCGACCGTCGAATCGATGTCGCCCGCATCGGAGTAGCCGATCAGGTGCATGCCGGCGGCAACGGCCGGCGCGGCGCCGGCGCCGGGCTTGAACATCAGTTCGCGCGACTGGCCGGGCAATACGTACGCGAATTCCGCGTGCGTGGCGACGGGGCGATCGCTGCCCGGCGCGAAGAGGGCGAGGTTCGCCACCTGCGCATGCGCGGTGCCGTCGTTGGTCACGCGCAAGGCGACCATGCCCGCGCCGCCCGGCCGCGGTTCCGCGCTCCAGCGCAGCCGCGGGGCGGTGTCGGCGGCCGGCTTCACGAAGATCGGCAGGCTCATTTCCAGCGCGATCTGCACGCCGGTGAAGCCGGGCTTCGGCGCGGGCGGAATCTCCTGCAGATAGAGCCGGTAGCTGGTCTCGCGGTCCGCGGCGGGCGGATGCCGCAGGCCGACGCGCACGACCTGCGCACTGCCGGGCGCGATCGTGAACATCGGCGGCGCGGCGATCAGGTCGCCGGTCGACGCATAGACGTCGTCGCCCGCGTTCTGCGACCACGCAACGGTGCGCAGCTGGACGATCACGGGCTGGTCGGGCGACTCGTTGCGCACCGTGAGCGCGACGCTGCGCTGCGCGGCCGACAGCTCGACGCGCACGGGCGACACGGTGAAGTCGGTGGCCTGGGTGTCGGCGCAGGCGGCGGCGAGCGTCGCGGCCGCGAGCCAGGTCGCGAGTTTGCACACGTTCGGTTTCATCACGGATCCACCTCCTGGGATGCGCTGCGGGATGCTCGACGGCGGCCGGTCGGGAGGGCGCGCGCATGGCTGCCGCGCGCCCTCCGTGCGGCACTAAAACGTCACGGTGACCGTCACCGTGTCCGCATAGCTGCCCGGCACTGCATTGGGCTGGTCGGGCACCTTGCCGTACACGGTCTTGGTGATCGCCTGCGCCATCGCCATCCCCTGGCCGGTGCCGTTGACGGTATCGGTCGGCGGCGTGTTGCCCCACACGACCGTGCGGTTCGAATCCTGGTACAGCGAGTAGTTGAGCTGGTTCGAGCCGCTCGTCATGATGCGATTGGCGACCGTGGCGCCGGCCGTCGTGCCCGCATTCAGGCCGATGTTGAAGTTCGTGCCGTTCGTGCAGCGCACGGTGATCGCGGACTGCGCCGATTGATCGCCGGTGCCCGGCGTATAGGCGGGGAAGGTCAGCGCGCCGGCCGAGTCGATCAGGCAGGTTGCGTTGACGGTGGCGGACACGCCGAAGGTCGTGCTCGTCTGTGCGGCCGATGCCGGGACGGCCGCGCAGGCGAGCGATGCGGCAAGCGCCGCCAAGGTGAGTACGGACTGCTTCATGATGCGTTTCTCCCTTCAAAGCTGGAATGTGCGGCCGGTGCGACGAGCCGTTCGGGACGGCGTCTCGATCGTCCGGATGCGCGAGGGTCTTCTGGATGCGTCGGAGTCGGGTCGCTTGCTGGGCGGGCACCTCCTTTGTGTCGTGATGCGGAGTCGGAACGGCGTCCGGGGGCCCTGGCCGCCGCGATGCGCGGCGCGGCGGCGCGTACGGCCTTCGCGGTAGCGGCACGCCGCGTGCGGGCGCGTCGGCATGCGGCGGGGCGCCGGCGGCACTGCCGGGCGAATGGCACGAACGCACGAACGGGCGCGGCGCGGATGCGCGCGGCGAGGGACTCCCGGGATTCGCCTATCGGATCGGCGTGTCGTGACTTCGGGGGACGGGGTGGGCCGTGCGCGCGCATCGGACGGCGACGGCGCGAGGCCGTGCCGCCGGCATCGATGAATGCGCGACGGGCGCAGTGAGACAGGACAGCAGCCGTGTGACGGCCGATATGAGATTCGACATGATTTCCCCGACCCGCTTGATGATTGTTTGTCGCCTGCATCGAGCCGCTCGCTCGTGCAGCGTCGTTGTCTGCACCGCTGCATCAGCAAGCAACGGGCCAGCGCGCGGAGGTCCGTGCAAACAGGGGCTCGGCGGTCGTCGCGCGGCCGCGGGGCGACGGTGCGCATGCCGAAATGTTTCAGTCGTGCAACGCGATGCGGCGCGACGCGGCGACGCCGGCCGGCCGCTCGCCCGGCTGGCGCGCGGTGGCGGGATGACGCCGGATTCGCGGCGTGTGCGTGACGGCGATTCCGCAGTGGAATCGCACGCGCCGCATGGCGATCGGTTTCATTCGTGCAACATGCGCGCGGCCGTTTCGATCAGATGCCGGCGGCGCCGCGCGTCACGCGATCACGTTCGACTGCGCGGCGAGCCACGCGCAGAATTGCGCGACGAGCGGATCGTCGGCCCGTGCGCCCGGCGCGATCCACCAGTAGCTGCGCGTCGCGATGCGCGGCCCGTCGAGCGGCATCACCAGACGGCCGCTCGCGAGCTCGTCGTCGATCAGCGGCAGCGGGCCGAGCGCGACGCCGAGCCCGTCGACGGCGGCCTGCAGCGCCAGATAGAAGTGGTCGAACGACTGCCGCTTGCGTCCCTTCATCGTCACGCCGGCGGCCGCGAACCAGTCGCGCCAGCCTTCGGGCCGCGTATCCGAGTGCAGCAGCACGTGGCGCGCGAGATCGTCCGCGCGCGCAATGGGCGCGCGCTTGAGCAGCGCGGGGCTGCACACCGGAATCACGCTTTCGTCGAGGAAGTGGCCGCTCGTGCAGTTCGGCCAATGGCCGGGGCCGCGGCGGATCGCGACGTCGAAGCCGTCGAGCGTCTCGAGCGGCGCATTCGACGTCGACAGCTTCAGCTCGACGTTCGGCACGTCGCGCTGGAACCGCGACAGCCGCGGCAGCAGCCATTTCATCGCGAAGGTCGGCAGCGCGTTGATGCGCAGCACGCGCGCGGCACCGGTGTGGCGCAACTGCTCGGTGGCGAGCGCGATGCTGTCGAACGCGGCGCGCACGGTGTCGAGATAGCGGCGGCCTTCGTCGGTGAGCTTCACGCGCTTGCCGTAACGGTGGAACACCGGCTTGCCGAGCCATGCCTCGAACCCGGCGATCTGCCGGCTGATGGCACCGTGAGTCACATGCAGCTCGTCGCCGGCGGCGCTGAAGCTTTCGTGTCGTGCCGCTGCTTCAAAGGCCCGAAGCGCGGAAAAGGGCGGGAGGTCACGTGCCATGCTTGTGATTCTAGATCACAAGGGAGCGCCGATAAAATCGTTTTGCAGCGAGCCGGAACGGCAGTAACCTCGGCGCATCGTCTGTTGAGGATCCCCATGCAATCCGTCTCTCCGCCGTCCGCCGTGTCCCCTCGCCGGATCGGCCTCGCCGAGCTGTTCACCGGTTTCCTGTCGCTCGGCCTGATGTCGTTCGGCGGCGCGCTGCCGTTCGCGCGGCGCACGATCGTCGAGCAGCGCAAATGGCTCACCGCCGACGAATTCACCGATCTGCTCGGGTTGTGCCAGTTCCTGCCGGGCGGCAACGTGATCAATCTGTCGGTGGCGGTCGGCATGCGCTTTCGCGGCGTCGCGGGCGCGTTCGCCGGCATTCTCGGGCTGATCGCGGGCCCGACGCTCGTCGTGGTCGCGCTCGGCGTGCTGTATGCGAAGACGCAGGGCGATCCGCGCGTGCAGCACCTGTTCGGCGGGCTCGCCGCCGCGGCCGCGGGCCTGCTCGTCGCGATGGCCGTGAAGGTCGCGAAGCCGCTGCTGCGCGCGCCGCGCACGGCGGCCGCGCTCGCCGCGCTCGCGTTCGTCGCGATCGCGGTGCTGCGCATTCCGCTGCTGACGACGATGCTCGTGCTCACGCCCGTCAGCATCTGGCTCGCGTCGCGGTACCGCGACACGCCTGCGCAGCAGCGCACCGCCGCGCGCGACGGAGGCCGCTGATGAACGACACGCTGATCGCAATCGCGACGATCTTCAGTCAGCTGTCGCTGCTCGCATTCGGCGGCGGCAATACGATCCTGCCGGAGATGCAGCGGCAGGTCGTCGACGTGCATCACTGGATGAGCGCGCACGAATTCACCGCGCTGTTCGCGCTCGCGCAGGCGGCACCGGGGCCGAACATGATGATCGTGTCGCTGGTCGGCTGGCATGTGGCCGGCTGGTCGGGGCTGCTCGTCGCGTCGATCGCGAAGTTCGGGCCGTCGTCGGTCGTCACCGTGCTCGCGCTGCACGCGTGGGAACGCTTTCGCGACCGGCCGTGGCGCCGCTACGTGCAGCAGGGGCTGATGCCGATCACGGCCGGACTCGTCGCGGCCAGCGCGGTGCTGATCTCGGAAGCGTCGAACCGCACCGCGATCCAGTGGGGCATCACCGCCGCGTGCGCGGTGCTCGCATCGCGCACGCGCATCCATCCGTTGTGGCTGCTCGCGGGCGGCGCGCTGATCGGGCTCTCCGGCATCGGCCAGTGAGCGGCGGACGGGGGCGGCGGCCGGCGCGGTGCCGGCGCGGGCGCCGATCGAACGCGTGATCGCTATGGCGACGCGGGCCGGTCGCCGTTCACGAGGCCGAGCAGACGGCCGCGCTCAGCGCCGACGTCGTCGGTCGCCGCCGGCCAGTCCACCACGTAACCCGCTTCGAGCGCGTCGCGCATGATCGCGTCGTAATCGGCCTTGCCGAGCCGGCCGCTGCCATGCAGCGCATCGGCGACTTCGCGCTTGAGCTTCGGCGTGAACGACGGATAGGCCGCCACCAGCGCCGCATACTGGCGCGCGTCGATTTCGCCCGATTCGCGGTGGAACGCCCAGACGGCGACCAGCACGATCGCGATGAACGGGATCACGGTGTAGCGCAGGAAGAACTTCGCGGGTGTCATGGGATTCGGCGGCGTGTCGAAAGGGCGCGGGTCGTCGCGAAGCGGCGCGGGCGAACCGGCCGGTGCGGTGGCCGCGGAAGCGGACCGCCGAAGTCGGCCGGTATACTCGGGCGACTTCGGCGCCGCCATTTGCGACGATGTTCGATGTCGGCGCCGTGCGACCGGATGGTCGCCCGACGCCGAGCATTATATTGGCGCGACGCGGGCGTCGAAGCCGAAGCGCAGAAGCGCAGAAGCGCAGAAGCGCAGAAGCGCAGAAGCGCAGAAGCGCAGAAGCGGCGGCGTCCGGCGCTGCCTGAACCGATGAATCTGGCGCTGCCCGCCGCGTGCGGCCGGGCGGCGCGCCACACGGGAGGATCGATGGATCTCGACGGCGCCAGCCGCAATCTCACTGTCGCCGCGTTGCTCACGCTGTCGGGTGGCTATCTCGACGCATACACGTACGTCGGCCACGGCCACGTGTTCGCGAACACGATGACCGGCAACGTCGCGCTGCTCGGCATCAACGTGTCGGCCGGCGACTGGGCGGCCGCGCTGCATCACGTGCCGCCGCTCGGCGGCTTCGTGGTCGCGGTGTTCGTCGCGCATCTGCTCGGGCTCGCCGCGCAGCGCGGCTGGATGCGCCACACGGCGTTCGCGAGCCTGATCGTCGAGATCGCGTTTCTCGGCGTCGCCGCGAGCGGGCTCGTCGGCGCGTCGAGCGCATGGCTGATTCCCGGCATCTCGTTCGTCGCGACGCTGCAGACACTGTCGTTCACCCATCTCGAGGAACTTTCGTACACATCGGTGATGACGACCGGCAACCTGCGCCGCGCCGCGCAGAAGCTGTTCGTCGGGCTGATTCCGCGCTATGACGCGGGCGCGCTGCACGACTCGGCGCTGCTCGCGACGATCAGCTTCTGCTTTCTGGCCGGCGCCGTAATCGGCGGCTTCGTGACGCGGCTCGCGCCCGGCGTCGCGCTGTGGGGCGCGGTGCTGCTGCTCGCCGGTGCATTCGCGGAAATCGTGCGGCGGGCGCGGCGGCGAGCGGCCGATGGCGGCGGCAGCGCGGGCTGCAACGGCAGCGACGGCAGCGACGGCAGCGACGGCAGCCACCCCGACGACGGGACGCCGCGCCCGGCAGCCTGACGCGCGGCCCGCCGGTTTTCCGCGCGACGATCTTCATCGCCTCGCCCGATCCCGACAGCACCGTCCCGCCTCCCACACCCGGCTCCGACCGCGCCAGCGGCACCGCCCACAGGAAACCGTTGTTCCCGGACGACAATCACGCGTCGCCGGGAATTTCAATTTCTTTCACGCAGCGCACTCATCTTATGATTCAGCCCACATCGCGCGCGCCATGAGCGCGTCCGATCGCCACCCGGCCGCGCACGCGGCCGGCCATGAATGGAGACACCTAAAAAAGGAAAGCTCATGAAGCAGACCACCCGACTCGCAGCCATCGCAGGGGGCGCGGTGCTGGCCTTCGCCAGCCAGTACGCAGCCGCACAAAGCTCGGTCACGCTCTGGGGCGTCGCCGACGCCAGCATCCGTTACCTGACCAACGCCAACGCGAAGAACGACGGCCTGCTGTCGATGTCCAACGGCGCGATCACGAACAGCCGCTTCGGCATCTACGGCACGGAAGACCTCGGCGGCGGCCTGAAGGCCGTGTTCAACCTCGAAAGCGGCGTGAACCTGCAGAACGGCGCGTTCGCCGACAGCGGCCGCCTGTTCAACCGCGCAGCGTACGTCGGTCTGCAGAGCCCGTACGGCACGGTCACGCTCGGCCGCCAGAAGACGCCGCTGTTCGACCTGCTGGCGGACACCTACGATCCGCTGACGGTCGGCAACTACCTCGAAAACGCGTGGCTGCCGGTCGCGCTGGGTGGCGGCCTGTATGCGGACAACCAGATCAAGTACACGGGCAAGTTCGCGGGCCTGACCGCGAAGGCGATGTACTCGACGGGCACGAACTACGAATCGACCGGCGCGGGCGGCTTCTCGGGCCAGATCCCGGGCTCGCTCGGCAAGGGCAATGCGTGGGGCGTGTCGCTGTCGTACGTAATGGGGCCGCTCAGCATCGCGGCCGGCGCGCAGCAGAACAGCGACAACTCCGCACGCAAGCAGACGATCTACCACGCGAACGTCGTGTACGCGTTCAGCAAGGCGAAGGTCTATGCGGGCTACCTGCGCTCGAAGGACGACACCGGTTTCGTCGACAGCCTGCTCGCGCAGCAGTCGATTCCAGTCGCGAAGGGCACGGGCCGGATCGACGACGGTCCGTTCGCGGGCGTGAGCTGGCAGGTCAGCACGCCGCTGACGCTGACGGGCGCGTTCTACTACGACCACATGCGCAACGCGATGACCACGAACGGCACGCTCGCGAGCGGCAACCGCTACGCGATCGTCGGCATCGCCGAATACGCACTGAGCAAGCGCACGGAAATCTACGGCACCGTCGACTTCAACAAGACGAACGGCGCCGCGAACGTCGAACTGCCGGGCCGCAGCAATCAGACCGGCATCGCGATCGGCCTGCGCAATATCTTCTGACGAATGTCGGAACGCATGCGCCGGCTCCGCTCGGCGCGCATCGAAGAGGCTCCCGCGGGAGCCTCTTTTTTTTTTGTCACGCGCCGTTCATGCGCGCATGATCGTTCCGCGATCGCTGCCTCGGGACCGTCCGCGACGTAAGCGTTCCGTCGGCATTCCACAACATACTTTGACAGTGCGCGCGAAGCGTTTCGGCTACGCTGCATGTACGGTCCGCCGCGTGCGGCCGGCGTGGTGCGTAACTTGTGTATCCGGTGATGACAAACACGGTCCGCCGGTTTTTTTCGTGGGACGATGCGCTCACGATTTTCCTGAAAAGGGGATGACGATGGGTATCCTGAACACCGTGGGTGAAATTGCCGGCGCCGTGGCCGCGGTCGAGGCAGCGGAGAAGCTCGATCCGGATGCGGGCCTGCTGACGAAGGCCGCCGCGGCGATCGCGGGCTTCAAGGGCGCGGAGGCGATCGAAGGCATGCTCGAGAAGAAGGACGAGCAGCCGCAGCAGGCGGACGACACGCAGGCGACGGACGGCAGCGACACGTCGCAGGCCTGAGCATGGCGGCTGGTCCGGACGCGGGCGCGCCGTTCGCGCGCCCGGGCGGACCGGTGCCGCGCGGCCGGCAGGCCGGGCATGTGGTCGATCGGTGACGCATGGCACACCCGGCAGTCGGTTTGACCGGCGAGAGGCGACGTCTCTCGCCGTTTTTTATCGCGCACGCATCGCGCGGCGCGATCTTCCGCACGAATTCCGGAATCTTGTTATCGTGCCGTCATCCGAACTGCGATGAGGCTTGCGATGGATTTCGACTACGATCTGTTCGTCATCGGCGCCGGCTCCGGCGGCGTGAGGCTCGCCCGGATGTCGGCGTCATACGGCGCGCGCGTCGGCATAGCGGAAGAGGAGCAGATCGGCGGCACCTGCGTGCTGCGCGGCTGCATCCCGAAGAAGCTGCTCGTCTATGCATCGCACTATCCGCACGAAATAGAGGACGCGAAAGGCTTCGGCTGGACCTTCGGCGCCGGCTCGCTCGACTGGCCCACGCTGATCGCCGCGAAGGACCGCGAGATCAACCGGCTCAGCGACATCTACATCAACCTGCTGCGGCAATCCGGCGTCGACATGCACGCCGGGCGCGCGACGCTCGTCGACGCGCACACGGTTGCGATCGGCGAGCGCACGGTGCGCGCGCGCCACATCGCGATCGCGACCGGCTCGCGCCCGGTGCTGCCGCCGCGGCCCGGCATCGAGCATGCGATCACGTCGCGCGAGGCGCTGTCGCTCGCGCAACTGCCCGCGCGCATCGCGGTGGTCGGCGGCGGCTATATCGCGGTCGAGTTCGCCGGCATCTTCAACGGTTTCGGCAGCCGCGTCGATCTGTTCTATCGCGGCGACAGGATCCTGCGCGGCTTCGACGACGACGTGCGGCAGTTCCTGACCGACGAGATGACGAAGCAGGGTGTCGCGATCCACGCGCACGCGGTGGTCGAATCGATCGCGCGTGCGGATGACGGCACGCTCAGCGTGCGCGTCGGCGATGCGACGCACGGCCCGTACGACGCGGTGCTCTATGCGACGGGCCGCGTGCCGAACGTCGACGGGATCGGCCTCGAACGCGCGGGCGTGTTGCTCGACGCGCGCGGCGCGATCGCGGTCGATGCGTATTCGGCGACGTCGGTGCCGTCGATTCATGCGATCGGCGACGTGACGTCGCGGCCGCAGCTCACGCCCGTCGCGACGCGCGACGGCGCGCTGCTCGCGCGGACGCTGTTCGGCGGCTCGCGCGTCGCGACCGATCACGCGTACGTGCCGTCGGCCGTGTTCAGCCAGCCCGAGGTCGCGACGGTCGGGCTCACCGAGGCGGACGCGCGCCGCCTGCACGACGCAATCGACATCTACCGCACGTCGTTCAAGGCGCTGCGTCACACGCTGTCGGGCCGCGACGAACGCACGCTGATGAAGCTCGTCGTCGAGCGCGACAGCCAGCGCGTGATCGGCGCGCACATGGTCGGCCGCGACGCGGGCGAGATCATCCAGGGCATCGCGATCGCGATCCGCTCGGGCGCGACGAAGGCGCAGTTCGACGACACGATCGGCATTCACCCCACCGCGGCCGAGGAGTTCGTGACGATGCGGCAGAAGGTCGGCGACTAGCGGCGGCACGCGGTGCCGCCACGCGGATAGCGAACGGCTGCGCGTCGGCGCGGCCGTTTTCGTCGATGCGGCGCGGCTCAATGCACGCCGAACGCATCGAGCAGCCGGTACCAGCTCATCGCGAGCACGAGCGCGGGCGTGCGCAGTGCCGCGCCGCCGGGGAAGTCGCGATGCCGGATCCGGCCGAACAGGTCGAAGCGGCTCGCCTGGCCGTCGATCGCCTCGGCGATCAGTTTGCCCGCGAGCGCGGTCGTGTTCACGCCGTGCCCCGAGAAGCCCTGCGCGAAATACATCGTGGGCGCGACGCGCCCGAAGTGCGGCGCGCGATTCATCGTGATGTCGACGAAGCCGCCCCATGCGTAATCGACCTTCACGTCGGCGAGCTGCGGGAACGTCTTCAGCATGTCCGCGCGCATCGCCGCCGCGAGATCGCGCGGCGGCCGCGTCGAATAGCTGACCTTGCCGCCCCACACGAGCCGCGTATCGGGCGCCGGCCGGAAATAGTCGAGCACGAAGCGGCTGTCGCACACGGCCGCGCGCGCGGGCATCAGTGCGGCGGCGCGCGCTTCGCCGAGCGGCTCCGTCGCGATCACGTACGTGCCGACCGGCATGATCTTCTTCGACAACGCGGGCGACAGCGTGCCGACATACGTGTTGCAGGCGAGCACGACGAAGCGCGCGCGCACGTGCCCTTGCTCGGTCTCGACGACGTGGCCGCCCGCGACGTCGCGCACGCGCGTCACGCAGCTGTCCTCGTGAATCCGCACGCCCGCGCCGGTCGCCGCGCGCGCAAGCCCCAGCGTGTAGTTCAGCGGATGCAGGTGGCCGCTGTCGGGGTCGTACAGCCCGCCGCGATAGCGCGCCGACTGCACGTAGTCGCCGAGTTCGTCCGCTTCGACGAAATGGAAACGGTCGTAGCCGAAGCGCTTCGCGGCTTCGTCGCGCCAGCGCTTCAGGGAATCCGCGTCACGCTCGGTGTTCGCGGCGGTCAGATAGCCGGGCACGAGCGCACAGTCGATGCCGTGCCGCGCGATGCGCGACTTCACGAGCGACAGCGTTTCGAGCCCCATGTCCCAGATCCGCTTCACGTCGCCTTCCGGCATGAACTGCGCGAACGTGTCGATGTCACACGCGAAGCCGCCGATCAGCTGCCCGCCGTTGCGCCCGCTCGCCGCCCATCCGACCCGCGACGCCTCGAGCACGATCACCGAATGGCCGCGCTCGGCGAGGTTGAGCGCGGCCGACAAGCCGGTGAGGCCCGCGCCGATCACGCACACGTCGGCGTCGGCCGCGCCGGCGAGCGGCGCATGGCGGGTCGTATCGTTGACGGTCGCCGCGTAGTACGACGCGACGTGCGGCTGGTTGGCGAATGTCTGCATGGTCGGATGAATGAATGACGAAGGCTCAGAACAGCTCGCGCACGCGGTGATACAGCATCCCGAGTTCGAGCGCGGGCTGGCGCCACGCGTCGCCGCCCGGAAAGCGCCGGTGACGCAGTCGCGCGAACAGGTCGAACGCGCGCGCGTCGCCCGCGATCGCGCTGGCGATTGCACGCCCGGCGATGCCCGTGAGCGCGACGCCGTGTCCGCTGAAGCCCTGCACGTAGAAGAAGTTCGGATCGAGCGCGCCGAAATCCGGCGCGCGGTTGCGCGTGACGTCGACGAAGCCGCCCCACGCGTGATCGACGCGCACGTCGGCGAGCTGCGGGAACACGCCGGCCATGCGCCGCCGGATCGTTTCGGCGAGCGTGCCGGGCGACGCGCCCGCGGAGTTCGCGCGGCCGCCGAACAGCATCCGGTCGTCGGCCGACAGCCGGAAGTAGTCGAGGAAGAAGTTGTTGTCGCACACGGCTTCGCGTTGCGCGATCAGCGCGTCGGCGCGCGCGCGGCCGAGCGGCTCGGTCGCGATGATGTACGACGCGATCGGCGCGATGCGTGCGGCGGTCGCGGCCGGCAGGATGCCGCCGGGGCCCGCGTTGCAGCACGACACGACGAAGCGGCAGCGCACTTCGCCGGACGGTGTGCGCACGATCGGCCGCGCGCCGCGCACGACCTCGAGCGCGGGCGTGTGCGCGTACAGCGCGACGCCTTCGCGGCGCGCGGCATCGGCGAGGCCGACGCAATACTTGAGCGGATGCAGATGGCCCGACAGCGGATCGTAGACGCCCGCGAGATAGCGGGACGACGCGATGCGCGCGCGGATGTCGCCGGTATCGAGCCACGACAGCGATGGATGGCCCCAGCGCGTGCTCGCGGCGTTCATCCACGCGCGCAGGTCGTCGATGCGGCGCGGCTTGGTCGCGACCGTCAGGTAGCCGCGCGTGAAATCGCAGTCGATCCCGTAGCGCGCGATCCGCTCGGCGATCAGCGCGACACCGTCGAGCGACAGCGCCCACGCGGCGCGCGCGCCGTCGGCGCCGAGCTGCTTGTCGATCACGTCGTCCTTCGCGAAGCCCGTGATCGCCTGGCCGCCGTTGCGGCCCGACGCGCCCCAGCCGGGCCGGTGCGCGTCGATCACGGCGACCGACAGCCCGCGCGCGCGGCAATCGAGCGCCGTCGACAAGCCTGCGAAGCCCGCGCCGATCACGCACACGTCGGCGTCGATTGCATCCTCGAGCACGGGATCGTCCGCCAACGGTCGTGTGGCGGTTGCTTCGTAGTACGAGTCGCGCCCGAGCGCATCGGCGCGGCGGTTGAAAGACTGCGTCATGAAACCGGCTCCATCGAAGACGGCCGGCGGCGGTGCGCGACGCACCACGAGCCGGCCGGGTGACACGACGCGGGACGCCGTACGTGCGGCACGGCGCCCCGCGCGACCTGCATCAGAACGAATAGATGAACTGCGTCGCGAGCAGGTCGTTGGACTTGCCGTACGACCCGTCGTTGCGCAGGAACACCTTGTTGTTCGCCCAGTCGTGCCGGTATTCGACCTTCACGGTGATCTGCTGGGTCGGATAGAACAGCAGGTCGAGCGCGACGTCCTGACGCACCGCGCCCTTGCAGTCGAAGCCGAGGCCGCCGTTCGCCTTCGACGTCGCGAGGCAGTCCGCATCGACGCCGAAGCCGTTGAACGGATCCATCCCGTTGCCGTTCAGCGCGATGCCGCCGCCGCCGCCGCCGTTCTTGCTGTTCACGAGCGCATCGTAGCGCAGCGTCACGCCCATGCGGCCGACCACCGGCGCGTTGAACTTGCGGTGCGCGAGCAGCGACAGCCCGTACCACTGCGCGAGCCCGCCGTTGTATGCCGCATGCTGCTGCTGGCCGTAATCGAGCTCGGCGTTGTACTGGATGTCGGCGAGCGTGTACGTCGCGTCCACTTCGCCGAAGAAGAACGTGCCGTAGCCGCTCGGCGCGGCGCCGCCCGGCCCGTAGTGCACGACACCGTCCGAGTCGATCGCGCTCGCGAGCGTCTGCCGGCCGATGTTGATCGAGCCGCCGATGTCGAGCGCGCTCGACCACGTGTAGTCGGCGCGCGCGGTGAAGGTCGGCACCTTGTTGCTGGTGGTGATCGGATCGCCGAGCGCGTTGGTGCCCGTCTGCGTGACCGAGCCGTACGTGCGGTACTGCTCGTTGCCGACGAAGAACTTCCACGCCCATGCGCCCTTCGTGTAGTTCGCGCCCGCGCCGACGTAGCTGCCCGGATCGGAGAAGTCGTACAGCAGGTTGTGCGTGAGCGTGAGCATCTGGTTCGACTGCTGCACCTCGTAGCCGCCGAAGCTCGGGATCAGGCCGGCGACGAGCGTGGTCGTCGCACTGATCGGCACGTTGACGACCGCGGTGTTCAGCAGGTTGTCGGTGATCGAGCCGCGCGAGTTCTGCAGCAGCGTGATGCCGTTGCCGCGGTTCGGCATCAGCGTGATCTCGGCCGACGGCGCCATCGGGCCGACGCCGAAGGTCTTCTTGATGTCGAGGTACAGATCGCCGAACGTGCTGTTGAAGTAGTTGTACGCGTTCTCGTGGTTCGCGAACAGGAACGACGACGTGCCGGCCGCGCGGTTGTAGATGTAGGTCGGATCGATGTAGCCGGTGACCGACAGGCCCGCGAGCGGCCCGGTGTTGGCCGCGTCCGTCAGCGAGTCGACCTTCAGCTGCTGGTTCGCGATCTGCTGCTTCATTTCGCTGACCTCGTCGTTGGTCAGCGCGGCCTGCGCATGGCCATAGTCCGGCGACGACGGATCGGCGGCCACGATGGCCGGTTTCGCCGCGGCCGCCGCGCCCGCTTGCGCGACCGCGGTGCCGCCCGGTTGCGCGGCGAGTTGCGCCTGCATGGCCTTCATCTGCTTCTGCAGCGCGGCCACCTGCGCCTGCAGCGCCTTGATTTCGGCGGATGTGGAGCCGGCCAGCGCGATGCCCGGCAACGCGCCGGCCACCAGCAGGCAGATCAGTTTCTTCTTCATGGCGGATTCTCCTAGTCGTGCGGCTGTCAAAGTGCGTTTCGATGCGCGCGCCGCAATCGCGCGGCGCGCCGTCTTGTTATCGATCGAAGGGGAACGATGCGTCGGGTCAGGCCGCCGCGAAGGCCGCCTTCATGTCGGCCACGCGGCGCCGCTCGCGCGCAACCATCATCTGGTTCACGACGATCACGCCGATCGTCACCGCGGTGATGAACAGCGTCGCCAGTGCATTCATTTCCGGGTTCAGGCCGAGCCGCACGCGCGAGAACACGACGAGCGGCAGCGTCGTCGAGCCCGGCCCGGACAGGAACGCCGACAGCACGAGATCGTCGATCGACAGCGTGAACGACAGCAGCCAGCCCGACAGCAGCGCCTGCGAGATCAGCGGCAGCGTGACCACGAAGAACACCTTCAGCGGCGTCGCGCCGAGATCGAGCGCGGCCTCTTCCAGCGACTTGTTCATCTCCTTCACGCGCGACTGCACGATGATCGCCACGTACGACACGCAGAGCATCACGTGGCCGATCCAGATCGTCACCATCCCGCGACCTTTCGGCCAGCCGAACATCTGCTCGAGCGCGACGAACAGCAGCAGCAGCGAGATGCCCTGGATCACTTCCGGAATCACGAGCGGCGCGTTGATCATCCCGGTGTACAGCGTGAAGCCCCTGAAGCGGCCGAAGCGCGCGAGCACGAAGCCGGCCCACGTGCCGATCACGACCGACGCGGTGGCCGTCAGGAGGCCGATCTTCAGCGACAGCCACGCGGCGCTCAGCAGCTCGTCGTCGTCGAGCAGCGCTGCGTACCACTTCAGCGAGAAGCCCGACCACACCGTGACCAGCTTCGACTCGTTGAACGAGTACACGACGAGGCTGATGATCGGGATGTACAGGAACAGGAAGCCGAAGGCGAGGACGCCCGTCGACAGCGGTTTGTTCGGCTTGATCATTTCGCGTCCTCCAGTTCCTTGACCTGGTAGTACTGGAACAGCGCCATCGGCACCAGCAACAGCAGCACCATCGCGACCGTCACCGCGGACGCCATCGGCCAGTCCATGTTGTTGAAGAACTCGTCCCACATCACGCGGCCGATCATCAGCGTGTCGGCGCCGCCGAGCAGCTCGGGAATCACGTACTCGCCGACCGCCGGGATGAACACCAGCAGGCTGCCGGCGATGATCCCGTTCTTCGACAGCGGCAGCGTGATCCGCGTGAACGCGACCCACGGCTTCGCGCCGAGGTCGTAAGCGGCCTCGAGCAGCGTGAGGTCCATCTTCACGAGGTGCGCGTAGAGCGGCATCACCATGAACGGCAGGTACGAATAGACCATCCCGATGTACACGCCCGCGTCGCTGTGATAGAGGCGCAGCGGCGTGTGGATGATGCCGAGCGCGATCAGCGCGTGGTTCAACAGGCCGTCGTCCTTCAGGATGCCGATCCATGCGTACACGCGGATCAGGAACGACGTCCAGAACGGCAGCATCACGGCCATCATCAGCACGTTGCGCCGGGCCGGTTCCGAGCGCGCGATGTAGTACGCCATCGGATAGCCGATCAGCAGACACAGCAGCGTCGACACGGCGGCCATCTTCAGCGAGCTGAGGTAGGTCGCGATGTACAGGTCGTCCTGCAGCAGGAACG
Organism: Burkholderia latens; assembly: GCF_902499045.1. Taxonomy (GTDB): domain Bacteria; phylum Pseudomonadota; class Gammaproteobacteria; order Burkholderiales; family Burkholderiaceae; genus Burkholderia; species Burkholderia latens. The sequence goes on from NZ_CABVPL010000053.1 coordinate 38,228, forward strand.
CGTAGTGCGACAGCTGCAGCGCGAAGCGCACGACGCCGTCCTTGATCTCGACGAGCGACGTATACGGCGGGATCCCCATCACCTGGTCGGCGAAGCTGATCTTGAACACCAGCACGAACGGCAGCGCGAAGAAGATCGTGAGCCACAGGAACGGCACGCCGATCGCGACGCCGCGGCCCGACGGCAGGAAGCGCGACAGCGCGGCGAAGCGGCTGCGGCGCGTTGAAGGCCGTGTCGCGACGGCGGCGCCGCTAGAAACCGGCGCGGACGGCGTGGAAGCGGAGGTTCTGATCATGGCGTCCTCACTGCGTCAGCACGACGCCGCTTGCCGGCGACCACGACACGAACACGTCGTCGTTCCACGAAGGCGCACCGTCGTGCATCAGATGCGAGCTCGACAGGTTCGACACGACCGTCTTGCCGCTCGGCAGACGCACGTGGTACAGCGAGTAGCTGCCCATGTACGCGATGTCGGTCACGACGCCGCGCGCCCAGTTGTGATGCGAACCCGGCTTGTCGCGCGACACGTGCACGCGTTCGGGCCGCACCGAGATGCCGACCGGCATCCCGAGCGGGCCGGTCACGCCGTGGCTCACGTACATGCGCGCTTCGAGGTCGTCGCTCTCGACGAAGATGTGATCGGGCTCGTCCTCGACCACGCGGCCCTCGAACAGATTCGTCGAGCCGATGAATTCAGCGGAGAAGCGGCTGTTCGGGTATTCGTACACTTCGCCGGGCGTGCCGATCTGCACGATCTTGCCTTCGCTCATCACCGCGAGGCGGCTCGCCATCGTCATCGCTTCTTCCTGGTCGTGCGTGACCATCACGCAGGTCACGTCGACCTTGTCGATGATGTTGACCAGTTCGAGCTGGGTCTTCTGACGGATCTTCTTGTCGAGCGCGGACATCGGCTCGTCGAGCAGCAGCAGCTTCGGGCGCTTCACGAGCGAACGCGCGAGCGCGACGCGCTGCTGCTGGCCGCCCGACAATTGATGCGGCTTGCGCTTCGCGTACTTGCTCATCTGCACGAGCGCGAGCGCGTCGGCCACGCGTTCCTTGATCTCGTTCTTCGGCGTGCCTTCCTGCTTCAGCCCGAACGCGACGTTCGATTCGACCGACATGTGCGGAAACAGCGCGTACGACTGGAACATCATGTTCACCGGCCGGCGGTACGGCGGCAGCGACGCAAGGTCTTCGCCGTCGACGAAGATCCTGCCGGACGTGGCCGTCTCCAGCCCGGCCAGCATGCGCAGCAGCGTCGACTTGCCGCAGCCCGAGCTGCCGAGCAGCGCGAACAGCTCGTTCTTCGCGATCGTCAGGTTCACGTTGTCGACGGCCGTGCTGTCGCCGAACTTCTTCACGACGTTTTCGATGCGCACGAACGCGTCGTTCTTCGAGCGGGCCACGGCGGCCGGTTGGGTCTGGCGTGCAGCTGCGGAAGAGGGTATCGATTGCATGGGAGTCACCATTCGTTCTTCACGGATTGCAGGCGTGAGCGTCCCCGCGCGAGGCGCGCAACGCGACTCGCGGGCAACGGCTCATGCCGGATGGAACAGGACGTGCGGGCGGACGCAGGTCCGCTGATCGCGGGAGGGCGGACGTCGGCCGATGGTCAGCCGCTGCCTGCGCCGCCGCGTTGGCTCACGATCAGTGGCCCGTCTTCAACTGCGCCCACAGACGGTTCTCGAGGCGCAGGATGTCGGCCGGCATCGGCTTCATCAGCACCATCTTCTTCAGCACGTCCTCGGGCGGGTAGACGGTCGGGTCCTGCGCGACGGCCGGCGTGACGAACTGATGCGCGGCCTTGTTCGCGGTCGGGTAGAACACCGTGTTCGTGATCGCCGCGTTGACCTTCGGGTCGGACACGTAGTTGATCCACTTCAACGCGGCCTCGGGGTGCGGCGCGTCCTTCGGGATCACCATCACGTCGAACCACAGCAGGCCGCCTTCCTTCGGATTCGAGAACTTGATGTCGTACGCGCGTTTCGCTTCGGCCGAGCGGCGGTGCGCAATGCCGACGTCGCCGGACCAGCCGAGCACGACGCACACGTCGTTGTTCGCGAGATCGTTGATGTAGCCGGACGAGTTGAACTGCGTGATGTACGGGCGGACTTTCTTCAGTACTTCGAATGCAGCCTGGTAGTCGCCGGGGTTCTTGCTGTTCGGGTCGCGGCCCATGTACTGCAGCGTTGCCGCGAACACGTCGACCGCCTGATCGAGGAACGACACGCCGCAGCTCTTCAGCTTTTCCATGTTGGCCGGGTCGAACACCAGCGCCCAGCTGTCGACCGGCGCCTTGTCGCCGAGCGCCTTCTTCACCGCCTGCGCGTTGTAGCCGATACCGTCGGTGCCGTACGCCCACGGCACGCCGTACTGGTTGCCCGGGTCGGCATCCGCGATCATCTTCATCAGCAGCGGATCGAGGTTCGCGAGGTTCGGAATCTTCGACTTGTCGAGCTTCTGGTACACGCCGGCCTGGATCTGCTTGGCCATGTAGTTCGACGTCGGCACGACGATGTCGTAGCCCGAACTGCCCGCCAGCAGCTTCGCCTGCAGCGTGTCGTCGCTGTCGTAGTTGTCGTACTTGACGTGGATGCCCGTCTGTTTCTGGAAGTTCGGGATCGTGTCCGGTGCGATGTAGTCGGACCAGTTGTACACGTTCAGCTCGTCGGCACGCGCCGACGGGCTGGCGACCGACGTGAACGCAGCGGCGGCGGCAAGGGCCGCGACGGAGCAGGCTTGGCGAAGAAAGCAGGCACGCATGGTGGAATTCCCCTGGGTTATGGTGGCGTGCGGCGCCCGCCGCACGCCTGTAGGCAAAGTCGTTACGAAAGGCCCAGCTGCTGGGCAGTCGCATCGACGGCCTTCTTCGCCTTCGATACGAGCTCATCGAGTTCCTGCCGCGAGATCACGAGCGGCGGCGACAGCAGCATCCGGTCGCCGGTCGCGCGCATGATCAGGTTGCCGTTGAAGCAGAAATCGCGGCAGATCGTGCCGACGTCGCCGCCGTTCGCGAAGCGGCGCCGTTCGGCCGGCGCTTCCGCGAGCTGCAGGCTCGCAACCATTCCGTGGCCGTGCACTTCGCCGACGATCGGGTGGCGCGAGAAGGTTTCGCGCATCAGCGCCTGGAAGTACGGGCCCGTGTCGCTTTTCACACGCTCGACGATCCCTTCGTCGCGCAGCAGCTTCAGGTTCGCGACCGCCACCGCGGCCGCGACCGGGTGGCCCGAGTACGTGAGGCCGTGGTTGAGTTCGCCGTTGTCGATGATCGGCCGCGCGACGCGTTCGTGAATGCCGACCGCGCCCATCGGCACGTAGCCCGACGTCAGCCCCTTCGCCATCGTGATCAGGTCCGGCTCGAAGCCGAAGTGCTGATGCGCGAACCATTCGCCGGTGCGCCCGAACCCGCCGATCACTTCGTCGGCCACCAGCAGGATGTCGTACTTGCGGCAGATTCGCTGGATTTCCGGCCAGTACGTCGACGGCGGGAAGATCACGCCGCCCGCGCCCTGGAACGGCTCGCCGATGAACGCGGCGACGTTCTCCGCGCCGAGTTCGAGAATCTTCGCTTCGAGCTGCTGCGCACGCGCGAGGCCGAAGGCTTCCGGCGTCTCGCCGGCCTGCGCGTCGCCGAAGAAATACGGCTGATCGATGTGCACGATGTGCTCGACCTTCGACGGCATCTGCTCGTGCATGTAGCCCATCCCGCCGAGCGTGCCGCCGGCGATCGTCGAGCCGTGATAGCCGTTCCTGCGCGAGATCACGTATTTCTTCTGCGGCTTGCCCTGCACGCGCCAGTACTGATGCACCAGTCGCAGCACGGTGTCGTTGCCTTCCGAGCCGCTGTTGCAATAGAAGAAGTGGTTGAAGCCGGCGGGCGTCACTTCGGCGAGCATCGCCGACAGTTCGATGATCGGCGGGTGCGTCGTCTTGAAGAACGTGTTGTAGAACGGCAGTTCCTGGATCTGGCGATATGCGGCGTCGGCCAGTTCCTTGCGGCCGTAGCCGACGTTCACGCACCAGAGCCCGGCCATCCCGTCGATGATCTTGTTGCCGTCCGAGTCCCACAGGTACACGCCGTCGGCCTTCACGATCACGCGGCTGCCCGCGCGATTGAGCGCCCCCATGTCCGAGAACGGGTGGATATGATGCGCGGCGTCGAGCGCGCGGTATTCGGCGGTCGAGCGCGCCTGCGTCGTGCGGGCCGCCGGTGCGGCGGGCTGGATCCACGCGGATTCATTGCGGTAAGTCATGTTTCCTCCGTATTCCGTAATGCGGTTGTGCGCGCGCTTACACGTGCAGCAGCAGATGGCGACGCTCCCACGAGCTGATCACGCGGAAGAACGCTTCGTATTCGGTTTCCTTCAGCGCGAAATACGCCTTCAGGAACTTGGGCCCGAGGATCTCGCCGAGCGGTTCGCACGCGGCCATCAGCGTGAGGCCTTCCTCGAGGTTGCGCGGCAGCCCGTACGGCAGGTCGTAGCCGTCGCTGACCAGCGGCTCGGTCGGCTCGAGGCGCTGCGTCATGCCGAGATAGCCGGCCGCGAGCGTCGCCGCGAGCGCGAGGTACGGGTTGCAGTCGACGCCGGGGATCCGGTTCTCGATGCGGCGCGCGGCCGGCCCCGAGTGCGGGATGCGGAAACCGACCGTGCGGTTGTCGTAGCCCCACTGCACGTTGATCGGCGCGGCCATGAAGCGCGACAGCCGGCGATACGAGTTGATGTACGGCGCGAAGATCGGCATCAGCGCGGGCGTGTACTTCTGCAGCCCGGCGAGGTAGTTGTAGAACAGCGACGTCGCGCCGCCCGTTTCTGCCGACGTGAACAGGTTGCGGCCCGTTTCCTCGTCGACGATGCTCTGGTGCACGTGCATCGCGGAGCCCGGCTCGCCTTCCATCGGCTTGGCCATGAACGTCGCGTACATGTTGTGGCGCAGCGCGGCCTCGCGCACTGTGCGCTTGAACAGGAACACCTGGTCGGCGAGCGACAGCGCGTCGCCGTGCATGAAGTTGATCTCCATCTGCGCGGCGCCGACCTCGTGGATCAGCGTGTCGATGTCGAGGTTCTGCGTTTCGCAGTACTCGTAGATGTCCTCGAACAGCGGGTCGAACTCGTTGACGGCCTCGATCGAATACGACTGGCGGCCCGTTTCGGGGCGGCCCGTGCGGCCGACCGGCGGACGCAGCGGCAGGTCCGGGTCCTTGTTCATGTCGACCAGGTAGAACTCGAGCTCGGGCGCGACCACGGGCTTCCAGCCTTTCGCCTTGTACAGGTCGAGCACGCGGCGCAGCACGTAGCGCGGCGAGATCTCGACCGGCGAGCCGTCGAAGTGCACGCAGTCGTGAATCACCTGCGCGGTCGGATCGACGGCCCACGGGATCAGGCGGATGGTCGACGTGTCGGGCACGCACACCATGTCGGGATCGGTCACGCCGGTGAGCGATCCGTCCTCCGGATAGTCGCCGGTGACGGTCTGCACCATCACGGCCTGCGGCAGCCGCATCGATTCGCCGGACGTGAACTTGTTGCGCGGCGTGATCTTGCCGCGCGCGATGCCGGCCATGTCGGGAATGATCGCTTCGATCTCCGTGATCCGGTGTTGCTTCAGAAAGTCTTCGATGTCTTGCATGTCCGTTCTCGTTCTCGTTATGTGGATTGGCGCTCAGGCGAGCGCGGCGGCCGCGGCGCGGGTGCGCGCATCGCGGCGCGCGCGGCATGCGTCGCCGAATGCGCGAAAGATCGCGCTCGACAGCGCGTCATGCGCATGCCGCCATTCCGGATGCCATTGCACGCCGAGCGCGAAGGCCGGCGCATCGACGACGCTGACGGCCTCGATCAGCCCGTCCGGTGCGACGGCCTCGACCGCGAGGCCCGAACCGAGCTGCGCGATGCCCTGCTTGTGCAGCGAGTTCACGCGCACGTCGTCGCGGCCGCCGGCGAGCGCGTGCAGCACGCCGCCGGGCATCAGGTGCACGACGTGCGCGGGGCCGTATTGCACGTCCATCGGCGCGTCGTCGTCCTCGCGGTGATCGGCGAGCCCCGGGACTTCGTGCACGCGCTGATGCAGGGTGCCGCCGCACACGACGTTCAACTCCTGGAAGCCGCGGCACACGGCGAGCACCGGCACGCCGGCCGCGATCGCCGCGCGCAGCAGCGGCAGCGTGGTCGCGTCGCGGGCGGGATCGTGCTTCGTGCCCGGTGTGCTCGGCTCGCCGCCGTACCGGTGCGGCTCGACGTTCGAGTAGCTGCCGGTAAACAGCAGCCCGTCGACGGTGGCGAGCACGTCGTCGACCGACTGGCGTTCGCCGAGCGCGGGCAGCACCATCGCGAACGCGCGCGCGCCGTCGACGATCGCCGCGACGTACTTGTCGCCGACGGTATGCGACGCATGCGCGCCGATCTGCGTGAAGTCGGCGGTGAGACCGACGAGAGGTTTCCTTTCCATGACGTCAATCAGTTGTCCGTAAGGCTCGTGCGTGCGTGATTGCGGTGAATCGTCAAAAACGCGGGCGCGACGGAACCCCGCAGCCTGGCGCAGTGCGCAAGGCCGCTGGTGAATGGGCACGGCGCGGGGCGCGTGGGCGGCCCGTGCGGTGCGCGACGGTCAGGCCGTCGTTCGTTTCGTTGCGCTGCGCGACGCGGCAATCGATGCGCGAACGCGTTCCGTCACCGCGCGAACGGCGCGGCTGGCGAACAGCTCACTGAAACGAACGACGAAAAAAAGGAGGAGAGGCGCTATGGCAGCAGCGACGCGACTTCGTCGGTATCGACGGCCACGAATGCGCGTGCGGAAACGGCGTTGTGGCGCCGAACGGAACGACGAGACAGGATGGTGTAGATCGACAGGTGCAGCAGGCGAGGACTATGCCAGCCGCAACTGCCATCGGAAGCGGGAGCAGCGCTGCGCAAACTTCGCACATCGCCTCGATCCCACCTCACCAGAGGGCCACGGACTCTCACGATTACACTCGACTGGTTTGTTGAAAGTATTGAACACCTGATCGTTTCGGTGCGCGGGGCGTTTAAAATAATCAAGGTGTCAGGTTGGCGTCATTTACATTTATCGGCATCGATCTTTGCGTTGCGATAACGTTTTTCGGTGCCGATGAATGGCCGATGACGCTTACCTGAGAGCCAGCATATACGAGCCAAAAACGGCGTCAAATGTTTTTTGACGGTGTCGTGTCAGGGGTTTCCCGAAGCACTGCGAATAAAAGATTCGCAAATGGAATGATGTATCGGGTGTTCATTATTTCGAACGCCTTTCAGGGTTTTCCCCGCTGATGTGCGGCATAAAGTGATTAGAATATTCAACGGGTGCCGAACATGCCCAATGCGCCGTTTCACTTTTTCACCGCACTCCAAATCGTGTCCGAAACCGAATCGATGTCCACCGAAGTCGCCGAGCGCCTGCGCTTCGTGCGCAACAAGCACGGCCTGTCGCAGCGCGAACTCGCGAAGCGGGCCGGCGTGACCAACGGCACGATCTCGCTGATCGAACAGGGCCGCGTGAGCCCGTCGGTCGGCTCGCTGAAGAAACTGCTCGAATGCATCCCGATGAGTCTCGCGGAGTTCTTCACGTTCGAGCTCGTCGAATCGCGCGCGGTCGTGTCGCGCCGCGACGAGATGCCGAACCTCGGCAACGACGCGCTCGCGTTCCACCTCGTCGGCGCCGGCGTGAAGGATCGCAACATGTGCATCATGCGCGAGGTCTACCAGCCGCTCGCCGATACGGGCCCCGAGATGCTCGCGCATGCGGGGCACGAGGGCGGTATCGTCGTGTCGGGCCGGCTCGAGCTCACCGTCGACGGCGCGACGTGGCTGCTCGACCCCGGAGACGGCTACTACTTCGAAAGCCGTTTGCCGCACCGTTTTCGCAATCCCAGCGCGGAACAGCTGTGCGAGGTCGTGTCGGCCAATTCGCCGGCCACCTTCTGACCGCGCAACACCGCATTCGCCGCCGGCGAAGTTGCCGTTGCGCGGCGTGCCGCAGCGCGAATGCCATCACCATTGAGGGATCCTGAATGAACAAGTTGACTTTGGCCGACTGGCAGGACAAGGCGGCGTCGCTCGAGATCGAAGGGCGCGCATTCATCGACGGCGCGCCGCGCGACGCGCACGGCGGCAAGACGTTCGACTGCGTGAGCCCGATCGACGGCCGCGTGCTCGCGAAGGTGGCCGACTGCGGCGAGGCCGACGTGAATGCCGCGGTCGCGGCCGCGCGGCGCGCGTTCGACGCCGGCGTGTGGGCCGGATTGAACCCGCGCGCGCGCAAGGCTGTATTGCTGCGCTGGGCCGCGCTGATGCGCGAGCATCTCGACGAACTGTCGCTGCTGGAAACGCTCGATGCGGGCAAGCCGATCGGCGATACGACGACGGTCGACGTGCCGGGCGCCGCGTATTGCGTCGAATGGTTCGCCGAGGCGATCGACAAGGTCGGCGGCGAGGTCGCGCCGGCCGACCATCATCTCGTCGGGCTCGTCACGCGCGAGCCGGTCGGCGTGGTCGCGGCCGTCGTGCCGTGGAATTTCCCGATCCTGATGGCCGCATGGAAATTCGGCCCCGCGCTTGCGGCGGGCAACAGCGTCGTGCTGAAGCCGTCGGAGAAGTCACCGCTGACCGCGATCCGCGTCGCGCAGCTCGCGCATGAGGCCGGCATTCCTGCCGGCGTGTTCAACGTGCTGCCGGGCGCGGGCGAGCCGGGCAAGCTGCTCGCGCTGCACCGCGACGTCGACTGCATTGCATTCACCGGTTCCACCGCGGTCGGCAAGCTGATCATGCAATACGCGGCGCAGTCGAACCTGAAGCGCGCGTGGCTCGAACTCGGCGGCAAGTCGCCGAACATCGTGCTGCCGGATTGCCCGGATCTCGACCGCGCCGCGCAGGCCGCGGCCGGCGCGATCTTCTACAACATGGGCGAGATGTGCACGGCCGGCTCGCGCCTGCTCGTGCATCGCGACATCAAGGACGCGTTCATCGGGAAGCTCGTCGCGGCCGCGCGCGCGTACGTGCCGGGCAATCCGCTCGATCCGGCGGTGTCGATGGGCGCGATCGTCGACGGAATTCAGCTCGAACGCGTGCTCGGCTACATCGACGCGGGGCGCAACGAAGGCACCCTCGTCACGGGCGGCGCGCGGGTGAGAGAGGAGACGGGCGGCTTCTACGTCGAGCCGACGGTGTTCGAGGTGAAGCCGGATGCGAAGATCGCGCGCGAGGAGATCTTCGGGCCGGTGCTGTCGGTGATCGTGTTCGACGACGTCGACGACGCGGTGCGGATCGCGAACGATACCGAGTACGGGCTCGCGGCGGCCGTATGGACGTCGGACCTGACGACCGCGCACGACGTGTCGCGCAGGCTGCGCGCGGGCACGGTCTGGGTGAACTGCTACGACGAGGGCGGCGACATGAACTTCCCGTTCGGCGGCTACAAGCAATCGGGCAACGGCCGCGACAAGTCGCTGCATGCGCTCGAGAAATACACCGAGCTGAAGTCGACGCTGATCCGTTTGCGCTGAGCCGGCTGATAGGCGGGCGCAGTCACGGGTGCGGCGCACCGAGGCGTCGCGCCCGCGTCCTGCGAGTCCGGTCAGGCCGAGCGCAGCGCCGGGTGGAAGCCTGCGGCCTCGATGATCGACTGCACGCGTTCGGCGCCCTGCGCCGATTCGACCTTGACGATCTTCGCGGCCACGTCGATGTCGAGCTTCGCTGCCGGATCGGCGGCCGTCACCGCGCGCGTGATTGCGTTGGCACAGCCGCCGCAGGTCATGTCCTGGACTTCGAATTCCGTCGTGTTCTCCTGAATTGACGATTGACGAGCACGTTCAGCATGAAGCTTGCCATGGTGGGAAGGTCAAGCCCGTTCGCAACGATCGTGCGGCCTACAGCCATTTGTAATACTGAAGTCAGACGAATGGCCCTTTGCATGGGCGCGTCAGTCGGAATATCCACGGATTGACGAACCCGCATTGTCGGCGAACTGTGGCAAAGCCTTGCGCGACAAGGTGCGTGCTGTCGCCGCAGTGCGCGATTTCCATGCGTGCAGCATGGGTACTCCGAGTTGAAAATGCGAATCGATCTTAGTATCGATCCCCTTCGATATTTCATTTGATTACGCACATGACCCGTTTCGCTATCGGCTTCGCACTGGCCCTGCTGGGCGCATCGGCAACGTCCGCATTCGCCGCCGACGATGTCGTCAACCTGACGTTGAAGGACCACAAGTTTTCGCCCGACGGCGTGACGATTCCCGCGGGCAAGAAGGTGAAGTTCGTCGTGAAGAACCTCGATGCGACGCCCGCCGAGTTCGAAAGCGACGACTTCAAGGCGGAGAAGGTCGTGCCGGCCGGCAAGTCGGTCGAGATCCTGGTCGGGCCGCTGAAGGCCGGCACCTACGAGTTCCACGACGAGTATCACGAAGCGCAGTCGAAGACGCACCTGACCGTCAAGTAAGCCGATATCGCGATGCTGTCTACTGCCCTCATCGTTTTTCGGGAAGTGCTCGAGGCTGCGCTGGTGGTCTCGATCGTGATGGCTGCCACGAAGGGCGTGCCGCGGCGCGGCTGGTGGGTCGGCGGCGGCCTCGTCGGCGGCGTGATCGGCGCCGGCTTGATCGCGGCGTTCGCCGACGTGATCTCGCAGTGGGCGTCGGGCATGGGGCAGGAAGTCTTCAACGCGGGCGTGATGTTCGTCGCGACGCTGATGCTCGCGTGGCACTGCATCTGGATGAGCCGGCACGGGCGCGAGATGGCGCTGCACATGGGCGAGGTCGGGCGCGCCGTCGCGGCCGGCAGCCGGCCGCTGACCGGGCTCGCGATCGTGGTCGGCGTCGCGGTATTGCGCGAGGGCTCCGAGGCCGTGCTGTTCCTGTACGGGATCGCGGCCGGCGATCCGGGCCAGGCGCCGCAGATGGCCGTGGGCGGGCTGCTCGGCGTGCTCGGCGGCGCCGGGCTCGGCTATGCGATGTATGCGGGGCTGCTGCAGATTCCGCTGAAGCGGCTGTTCTCCGTCACGAACGCGCTGATCGTGCTGCTCGCGGCGGGGATGGCGAGCCAGTGCGTGGGTTTTCTGCTCGCGGCAGGGCTCGTGCCGTCGTGGGGCGATGCGGTGTGGGACACGTCGTGGCTGCTGAAGGAATCGAGCATCGTCGGCAAGGCGCTGCATACGCTGATCGGCTATACCGCGCGCCCGGCGGGGATCCAGATCGCCGCGTACGTCGTGACGCTGATCGCGATCGTCGTGCTCGCGCGGCTCGTCGGGCGCCCGCAGACGGCCGTGCGGCCGCCGCGGCACGCGGCATGATCTGCCGCGGTGCGGATGAAACAAGGGGCGTCATCGACGCCCCTTTTTTTCATCCGTTGCGCATCGCCGCTCAGCGATGACCGTCGATCCACGCGCGCGCCCATTCGAGCCCGGCTTCGCGCGCTTCGTCCTCGGTGTCGAACACGCCGAGCACGCCCGACGCTTCGACGAGCCGGTTGTTCTGCGTGATCGTGCCGCTCGCGGCGAAACGTTCGGGTTGCAGGATCTCGTCCTGCTGCAGGATCGCGTGGCCCCAGATCTGGTAGCCGTGATACGTCTGCGCTTCCATTATCGCGTCACCTCCGCGGAGCGGCTGCTCGTGCCGACGCGCAGCACGTTGCCGTCCGGCGTGTATTGCCGCGGGATATCGGGGAAGTCGAGCGCGTGCGGCGTGTCCGGCGCGGCCGGCTGCATCACCGTGAGCCGGCCCGGCGCCGGCTGCGCGGCCGGACGCGGTGCGGCAGGCGCTTCGACCGTCGCGGCAGGCGCGCGATGCGGCGCGGCTTTCACGGCCTGCGCGACGCGGCGCTTGTGCGGTTTCGCGGCGGGCTTCGACTGCACGCTCGCGTGCTTTTCCGCGGCCTTGCTGGCAGCGTGCGCGTCGGCACCGGTGCGCGCGGCCGGCGTGCGTGCCGCCGGCGCGCGTGCCTCGGGCGGGTTCCAGACTTCGACGTAATGCTCGGCCGCCCAGCTCGTCGACGCGACGCTCAGCGCCAGCAATCCGCATCCAAACAGTCTTACCATTGTCTCTCCGTCATCTTGCTCGCGGGTCGCGTTGCATCGCGGTGGCCGGTGCGGGATCGGCTGCCCGTCGGCGTTCGGGAAACGCGGCTCAGGAAAACACCTCGAGCCCGTGCTTCTCGACGATCTGCAGCATTCGCGCGGCGATGCCGCTCGGCCGCTTGTCGCCCTGTTCCCATTGGCGGATCGTCGACGTCGTCGTGTTCAGGTAGAGCGCGAACACGCTCTGGCTCACGTTCACCGACTTGCGGATGCGCGCGATTGCTGCCGGATCGAACTGCGGCGCGGCTTCGACGCACAGTGCGTCGTATTCGCGCATCGTCTTCTTGTCGATCAGCTGCGCGCGATAGCGGCCCGGCGCGGCGGCGTGAACGGCCTCCGTTGCGTCGCTGTTGAATCGGCTCTTAGCCATTGCGAATCTCCACCCACTCGTTCAGTGCGGCCAGCGTCGCGATGTCGACGTCGGTGCATCGACCGACATCCGCGGCGAGCTTTCTGAAGGCGCGCAGTTCGTGCGCGTCGATGTTCTCGCGGTCGCATTTCGCGAACAGGAACACGAATACCCACGTGTGTCCCACCTTGCCCGGCACGATGCGTCGCTGGCGATTGCCGTCCAGGCGCTTCTTCCAGACGTTGCCGCCGAGATCGACACCCTGACCTCGGGCCAGTGCCCGCACCGCACGGCACAGCTCGCCGTCGGCGATTCCCGCTTTTCCTGCTGCCTTTCCTGCTGCCTTGTGAAACCACTTCGTCCTGAATACGCGTCGTACGGAAGCAGACATGTCGAGCCAGTCGAATCAGCACAGGATTATATACCACTACGTGGTACACATTTCGACCTGGCCGAATGGCCTGAATGGCTGGCTCCGCGCCGCTACGTGACCCCGACAGGCCGGCAACGGCCCGTGCGGGGCACGCGTGTTACTCCACCGTCACCGACTTCGCGAGATTGCGCGGCTTGTCGACGTCGGTGCCGCGCGCGCATGCGGTGTGATACGCGAGCAGCTGCAGCGGCACCACGTGCAGGATCGGCGACAGCTGCCCGTAGTGCTCCGGCATCCGGATCACGTGCAGGCCGTCGTCGTTGACGATCTGCGTGTCGGCATCCGCGAACACGTACAGCTGGCCGCCGCGTGCGCGCACTTCCTGCATGTTCGACTTCAGCTTCTCGAGCAGCGTGTCGTTCGGCGCGACGGTAACGACCGGCATCGCTTCCGTGACCAACGCGAGCGGCCCGTGCTTCAGCTCGCCGGCCGGATACGCTTCCGCGTGGATGTACGAGATTTCCTTCAGCTTCAGCGCGCCTTCGAGCGCGATCGGATAGTGCAGCCCGCGGCCGAGGAACAGCGCGTTTTCCTTGCGCGCGAACTCCTCCGACCACGCGATGATCTGCGGCTCGAGCGCGAGCACGCTGTTCAGCGCGGCCGGCAGGTGGCGCAGCTCCTTCAGGAACTGCGCTTCCTGTGCGGCATCGACGTGCCCGCGCAGCTTGCCGAGCGTCGCCGCCAGCACGAACAGCGCGACGAGCTGCGTCGTGAACGCCTTCGTCGACGCGACGCCGATCTCGGTGCCCGCGTGCGTCAGGAACTGCATCTCGGTCAGGCGCACCATCGCGCTCGTCGCGACGTTGCACACCGCGAGCGTATGCGTGTGGCCGAGCGACTGCGCATGCTTGAGCGCGGCGAGCGTATCGGCCGTTTCACCCGACTGCGAAATCACCAGCACGAGCTGGCGCGGGTTCGGCACCGACTCGCGGTAGCGGTATTCGCTCGCGATCTCGACCTGCGTCGGAATCTTCGCGATCGATTCGAGCCAGTACTTCGCGGTGAGGCCCGAGTAGTAGCTCGTGCCGCACGCGAGGATCAGCAGGCTGTCGATGTCCGCGAACGCGGCGCTCGCCGCGTCGCCGAACAGCGCCGCGTCGAATGCTTCCGTTTGCGGCACCGTGTCGCCGATCGCGCGCGGCTGCTCGAAGATTTCCTTCTGCATGAAGTGGCGATAGGGCCCAAGCTCGACCGCGCCGCCGTATGCGCTGACCACGCGGATTTCGCGCTGCGCGAGCGCGCCGTGGCGGTCGACGATCTTCACGCCGCCGAGCGACAGTTCGCACACGTCGCCTTCCTCGAGGAACGTGAAGCGGTCGGTGCTGCCGGCCAGCGCGAGTGCGTCGGACGCGAGGAAGTTCTCGCCGTCGCCGTGACCGACGACGAGCGGCGAACCCTGGCGCGCGCCGACGACGGTGTGCGGCTCGTCCTTGTGCGTGACCGCGATCGCGTAAGCGCCGTGCAGCTGCTGCACGGCTTCGCGCACCGCGTCGAACAGGTTGCCGCGATACAGGCTGTGCACGAGGTGCGCAATCACTTCGGTGTCGGTCTGGGACACGAATTCGTAGCCCTTCGCGCGCAGCGCGTCGCGCAGCGCCTCGAAGTTCTCGATGATGCCGTTGTGCACGAGCGCAAGCGCGTTCGACGAGAAGATCGGGTGCGCGTTGTGCGTGACGGGCGCGCCGTGCGTGGCCCAGCGCGTGTGCGCGACGCCGGTCGTGCCTTCCAGGTGCGATTCCCGTACCTGCGCATCGAGATCGGCGACGCGCGCGACGCTGCGCGCGCGCTTCGGTGCGCCCGGTTCGAGCACGGCGACGCCGCACGAATCGTAGCCACGGTATTCGAGGCGCCGCAATCCTTCGATCAGCACCGGAACGATATTACGCTGCGCAACTGCGCCGACAATCCCGCACATGAATGGTCAATCCTGTAAGTCGACGCGGGCGCCGCGCGGGCGCCCGCAAAGGGTTCAGCTCTTCTTCTTGACCGGGCGGACGTAGCCGCTCTTCGCGGTCTGCGTCTTCTCGTTCAATGCGAGGACGCCTTCGGCGACGTCCTTCCAGATCGTCGTGCCGGCCGCGATCGTCACGCCGCGGCCGACGCGCACCGGCGCGACGAGCTGCGTGTCCGAACCGACGAACACGTCGTCTTCGATCACGGTGCGGAACTTGTTCGCACCGTCGTAGTTGCAGGTGATCGTGCCCGCGCCGATGTTCACGCGCGCGCCGATGTCGGCGTCGCCGATGTAGGTCAGGTGGTTCGCCTTCGAGCCGTGGCCGATCACCGCGTTCTTCACCTCGACGAAGTTGCCGACGTGCGCTTCGTCCGCGAGCTGCGCGCCGGGGCGCAGCCGCGCGTACGGGCCGATCACGGTGTTCGCGCCGAGTTCGGCGCCGTCGATGTGCGTGAACGCGTCGATGCGCGTGCCCGCGCCGATCGACGCGTTGCGGATCACGCAGTTCGCGCCGATCGTCACGTTGTCGGCGAGCGTCACGTTGCCTTCGAACACGCAGTTCACGTCGATCGACACGTCGCGCCCGCAGCGCAGCGTGCCGCGCACGTCGACGCGCGCCGGATCGGCGAGCGTGACGCCGTCGGCGAGCAGCGCATCGGCGACGGTGCGCTGATGGATGCGCTCGAGCTCCGCGAGCTGCGCCTTGCTGTTCACGCCGAGCGTTTCCCATTCGTCGTCGGGCTGCGACGTGACGATCTCGAAACCGGCCTCGATCGCGAGCTCGACGACGTCGGTCAGGTAGTACTCGCCCTGCGCGTTCTCGTTCTTCAGCGCGCCGAGCCACATCGACAGCTGCGCGGTGGGCGTGACGATGATGCCGGTGTTGATCTCGGCGATCTTCAGCTGCTCGGGCGACGCGTCCTTCTGCTCGACGATGCGCGTGACGAAGCCGGACGCGTCGCGCACGATGCGGCCGTAGCCGGTCGGATCGTCGAGCGTGACCGTCAGAATCCCGTAGCGGCCGTCGCGCGCGGCGTCGACGAGACGTTTCAGCGTGGACGCGCGCGTGAGCGGCACGTCGCCGTACAGCACGAGCGTCGGTTGCGCGGGATCGAGCAGCGGCAGCGCCTGGCGCACCGCGTGGCCGGTGCCGAGCTGCTCCGCTTGCAGCGCGAACTGCACGTCGGGCGCGGCGACGGCGGCCTGCACCTGCTCGGCGCCATGACCGACGACGACGACGAGCCGCGACGGCTGCAGCGTGCGCGCGGTGGCGATGACGTGGGAGAGGAGCGGCCTGCCGGCCAGGGGATGGAGCACTTTCGGCAGCGCGGAACGCATGCGCTTGCCGGTGCCTGCCGCCAAAATCACGATATTCATGGCGCCAGCTTGTCTGAGGAGTTCGAAGCCGTCCATTTTAGCATGCGGCCCCTGGCGTTCCGGGCCTGTCGCGGCGCGGCGACAGTGCCGAAAAGGGGCGCGCTTCGCCCCGTTCCGGCCCGCGTTCGGGCGCTGCTTACAGATCGTCGAACTGGACGATCGAGATCGGCCGGGCCGCGCCGGGCGCGCGCGTGTCGTCGCCCGATGCGCACGGTTCCTCGTCGAACGCGATGTCGCCCTGCGGATCGGCGACGCCGCTCGCGCGCAGCGACGCGAACGGGAACTGCGTCGTATCCATCAGGTGCGACGGCACGACGTTCGCGAGCGCGCTGAACATGTTGTCGACGCGGCCCGGGAAGCGCTTGTCCCATTCGCGGATCAGCGCCTTCATTTCCGCGCGCTTCAGGTTCGGCTGGCTGCCGCACAGGTTGCACGGGATGATCGGGAATTCGCGCAGTTCCGCGTATTTTTCGAGATCGGTTTCCCTCACGTACGCGAGCGGGCGGATCACGACGTTCTTGCCGTCGTCCGATTGCAGCTTCGGCGGCATCCCCTTCAGCTTGCCGCCGTAGAACATGTTCAGCAGCAACGTTTGCAGGATGTCGTCGCGATGGTGGCCGAGCGCGATCTTGGTCGCGCCGAGCTCGCCGGCCACGCGGTACAGGATCCCGCGGCGCAGCCGCGAGCACAGCGAGCAGGTCGTCTTGCCTTCGGGCACGAGCCGCTTGACGATGCTGTAGGTGTCCTGGTTCTCGATGTGGAACGGCACGCCGATCTGCGTCAGGTACTCGGGCAGCACGTGCTCGGGGAAGCCCGGCTGCTTCTGGTCGAGGTTGACCGCGACGATGTCGAAGTCGATCGGCGCGCGCTCGCGCAGGCGCAGCAGCACGTCGAGCATCGCATAGCTGTCCTTGCCGCCGGACAGGCACACCATCACCTTGTCGCCGTCCTCGATCATGTTGTAGTCGCCGATCGCTTGGCCGACCTGGCGCACGATCCGCTTGAACAGCTTGTTGTTCTCGTACGCTTCCTTCTGCTCGCGGCGCGTCAGCGCGCGCCGGCCGGTTTCGGCGACGGTGGCTTCGACGGCGACGCCATCGGCCGCCGTGTCGTTCATGTGGGGGGCGTTCATGCGCGCTCCTCGTCCTTGATGCGAAAGACTTCGACGCCGACGGCGTCGCAGTCCGGATAGGCGTCCGGTTTCTCGGTACGGACGCGTACCGCGCGCACGGTGTCGTGCGCCAGCAGGGTCGCGGCGATCGCGTCGCACAGCGTTTCCTGCAGATGAATGTGGCCGCGCGCGAGGCATTGCGCGACGCTCTGCTTCATCAGGTCGTAGTCGACGACTTCATGCAGCCGGTCGTCGACGGGCGTCGATTGCGCGAGCGGCACGAACAGGTCGACGTTGATGACGACGCGCTGCTCGCCGCGCTTCTCGTGTTCGAAGGCCCCGATGTTGATGTGCACCTCGTAGTCGCGCAGGTAGAGCCTGCGGCAGTCCGCGAGGCGGGGGTGCAGGAGAGCGGAAAACATGGTCGTCCCAGTCAAATTGGCGTGCGCACACGCAAAGCGGCGCGGGCGGCGGCGGTCGGGCCGCGCGCGCCGCGCAGTTCAGTCAGTCGGGCCGGCGGCCGGCGGCACCAGGTGCTCGCCGCCGTCGACGGTCAGCGTCGCGCCCGTCACGCCGGGCGCGCTCGCGAGATAGCAGGCCGCCGCCGCGATGTCGTTCGCGTGCGGCGCGTGACCGCGCACGAGCGCCGCGACGCGCACCTTCGGCGCGAGCGCCAGCGCGAGCGCCGACGTCGCGCGGTTCAGCGCGGCCTGCATCAGCGCGTGCGACAGCTGCGCCGGCGCCGGGTGAAACAGGGCCTGGTCCAGCACGTGGATCGCGCACGCACGCAGCGATTCGTCGTCGCGCGCGGCGTCGGGCGTCGCGTCG
>NZ_CABVPL010000054.1 GCF_902499045.1 Burkholderia latens
TAAAGGATGGAAAGACCGATGAAACATGCGACATCTGTATTTAGCTGGCGCTACGACGTCTGAATCCGGGTATGACAAATGATTGTAGTAGCTAGATTGAAATGTCCGCTTTTGGCTACATAGAAATGTCCGCTTTCGGGCCGCGTAAGCTGTTCGTCCGCCGGGTGTCCGGCGCCGGAGGCTGCGATGGCTGCAACGGAGCGGATCACGATGACGATGCGCGAGCTGGACAGGTTCAAGGTCATTCAGGACGTGGCCGACGGCAAGCTCAAGCCGTGGCGTGCAGCGGAACGGCTGGAGTTGACGACACGGCAGATTCGCCGGCTGGTCGCCCGGCTGCGGGAGCACGGCCCGGCGGGATTGGTGTCGGGACATCGGGCAAAGCCTGGCAACCGCCGTCTGGACCCAGGCGCCGCCGACCGGGCGCTGTCGATCATCCGCGATCGTTACGCCGATTTTGGGCCGACGCTGGCCTGCGAGAAGCTGTGGGAATGCCACGGCATCCGGCTGGCCAAGGAGACCGTCCGGAAGCTGATGACAGACGCTGGCTTGTGGATTCCGCGTCGGCAACGACCGCCGAAGATCTACCAGCCGCGAGCGCGCCGGGCCTGCCTCGGCGAATTGATCCAGATCGACGGCTGCGACCATCGGTGGTTCGAGGAACGGGCGCCGGCCCGCACGCTGCTGGTGTACGTCGACGACGCGACAAGCCTGTTGATGCATCTGGCGACCGAATCGGACTTCAGCAACCCCACTCCGCGCTATGTGCGAACGCAGGATCGGGCGCGTTTTCATAGCAACGAGTTTCGGTAAATAACAAAGCTATTGTGATAAGAAAAGTTATCCGGATGTCTCCAGTTCAAAGCGAAAATCGCTGCATAAAACCAGCGCGGCGTTCGAAGTGTTCCGTTCGTCCGACGACTTATACGGTCAACCGGCCGTAATCGACGCCGCATCCGGCTGTTCGCCGCGGGCTGGGCGACCGGGCCGGACACGTGCGCCCGGCCTTTTCCCAACGTCAGCTGCCGGCCGACGCGGCCGTGATCCTGATCGTGATCGCCGAAATCCGTCCGGCGTAACCGGATGGCCGTCGCCTATTGGAGCGCCGGCCACGACGCCGTCACGACGTGCGGCTACCCTGCCCGCGGCCGGCATTTCCGCTACACGCCATCTTTCGACGTGTGACGGATAGATCGAGCGTGCGCCTTGTCCGGCAAGGCTGAGCACGATCCAGATACATTGAAATACAAAATATCGCATGCGATTTAATCGAATACGCTTGACGAAAGAGTTCGCGTCGACCAAACTGCGTCGCATGCGATCGAATCGCATCTGATAGAAACCTTCCTACCTGACGGAGTGAACGATGAGCAAGATCGACAAAGTGCTGTACACGGGCAAGACGCATACGACTTCCGGCGGCCGCGACGGTGCGGCGCGCAGTTCGGATGGCCGCCTGGACATTCAACTGTCGTCGCCGGGCAGCGCCGGCACGGGCACGAATCCGGAGCAACTGTTCGCGGCCGGCTGGTCGGCCTGCTTCATCGGCGCGATGCAGCTTGCGGCGCGCGCGGCGAAGGTCACGCTGCCGGCCGATCTCGCGGTCGACGCCGAAGTGGACCTCGGCACGGGCGGCAACGCGTACTTCCTGCAGGCTCGCCTGAACGTGAGCGTGCCGGGCCTGGAGCGCGACGTCGCACAGCACATCGTCGACACCGCGCATCAGACCTGCCCGTATTCGAAGGCGACGCGCGGCAACATCGACGTCGAGATCCGCATCGTCTGAATGCCGTATCGGGCGGCCTGGCGCCGCCTTCCCGAATGTTGCGCCCCTTTTCTGTCGAGGTGAATGATGAAAACCCAACTGATCGCTGCCCTTCTCGTTGCCGTGTCTGCCGCTGTTGCCGCGCCGGCCTTTGCCGGCAGTGAAACCACCGTGACGCGTGCGCAGGTGCGTGCGGAACTCGTCCAACTGCAGCAAGCCGGCTACGTTCCGGGGCGTGCGAACGATCCGCACTATCCGGACGACCTGCAGGCCGCGCTCACGCGCATCCGCACGAACGACGCCGTCGCGGCCGATATGGCGACGTCCGGTTATGGCAACGACGCGGCAGCCTCCACGCAGTCGGGCCACCGTCCTGCCACGCGCATCGCCGAGCGCTCGATCTACTTCGGTCATTGAGCGCCGCGCCGACGCCGATTGACGGCGTGCGGTACGCAACCCTGAATGCTTTCCTTTCCATCTGAGGTGAATGATGAAGACCCAACTGATTGCAGCACTGCTCGTCGCCGTATCGGCGTCCGTTACCGCACCGGCCTTCGCCGCCGAAAGCACCGTGACGCGCGCACAGGTGCGCGCGGAGCTGGCCGCGCTCCAGCGGGCCGGCTATCTGCCGAATCGCCCGAACGACCCGAACTATCCGGACAACCTGCAGGCCGCGCTGAAGCGCGTTCGCGACGGCGGCACGGTAGTGGCCGATACCGAGGTATCCGGCTACGGCAGCAACGTCGACGGCGCAACGCAATCCGGCAGCCGCGCCGGGATCCGCATGGCCGAGCGCTCGATCTATTTCGGCCATTGAGCCCTGTCCCGGCGCCGCCGCTCCGGTCCGCCAAATAAAGCGCATGCGATTTAATCGCATGCGCTTTTTGTTTGCGTGCCACACGTATCGGCGATCGCGTCTATGCTGTGCGGCGGATGGTGTTCAGCCAAGGAGCAGGCAATGCGGGAAGCGACGACGGGGCCCGGGGACAGCGGATCGCATCCGCTCGACAACGCGATCTGGCATGCACTCGCCGGCGAACAGCATCGTTTCGCGCTCGGCAACGAACACGCGCGGCGGTTTCCTCCGGCGCTCGCGCCGTTTGCCGGCCTTGCAGACCGCAGCCCGGCCGCGTTCGACGCGTTGCGCGAACTGATCGGCGCACATGGGCCGGCGGCGCTGGTCACGCCGGACGAACTCCCGACGCCGCCGCGTTTGTCCGCGGTCTGGCGGGCGGTGCTGCACCAGATGATCTGGCAGGGAACGCTCGACGATGCGCAGGCACGCGCGTTCGAGCATGTGCGGCTCACGGAAGCGAACGTGCCGGAGATGCTCGAACTGATCGCAACGACGGAGCCGGGCCCGTTCGGCCCGCGCACGGTCGAGTTCGGCGGCTTTATCGGCGTACGCCGGCAAGGCCGGCTCGTGGCGATGGCCGGTCAGCGGCTGAGGGCCGGCGGCCATACCGAGATCAGCGCGGTGTGCGTCGATACCGCGTTTCGCGGTCAGGGGCTCGCGGCAGGACTCATCCGGGCGCTGATCGCGACGATCCGCGCGCGCGGGGAAACGCCGTTCCTGCACGTGCTCACGTCGAATCACGTCGCGATCGACCGCTATCGCGCACTCGGTTTCGTGTTGCGCCGCGACATGCATCTGCTGGCGCTGGGGCGCGAGGATGCCGGCGCTGGTCGGCCGCACGGCGGCCCGTGACGGGCGTGCCAAAGCCATGCGGCGGTGCTGTCGGCAACGAAGGCAAAAAACGGGAAGGGACTGAAGTCGCGGACACGACCTACGACGACCCCGTCGCCGCCCCGATATCGACGCTGCGCCTACTCGGCTACTCGTCGATCGAATCGAGCAGGTTGCCGCGCAGCGTGACGATCGCCTTCTGCATTTTCGCGAATTCGTCGGGCTTGAGCCCGGTGGCTTCGACGAGATTCATGTCGAGCCCCTTCTCGCGCACGCGGCGACCGCTTTTCGTCAGGCTCACGCGCACCTGGCGCTCGTCCGACGGATCGCGGTGCCGCTCCAGATAGCCCATCGCCTCGAGTTTCTTCAGGATCGGCGTCAGCGTGTTCGATTCGAGGAACAGCTTCTCGCCGAGCTGCCCGACCGTCTGGCTGCCCTCCTCCCACAGCGCAATGATCGTGATGTATTGCGTGTACGTGAGGCCGAGCTCCTCGAGGATCGGCTTGTATGCCTTGCCGAACGCGAGGTTCGTCGAGTAGATCGCAAAACACAGGAACTCGGACAGCTTCGGCGTGGCCGGCGATTGCGCTTCGGTCGGTTTCATCAGCATTCCTCCATCGACCCCGGATCGGCCGCAGATGAACGCATTATATATCGCGTGCGATCTTATCGGAAGCATGATTATCGTTTCCGATCAACACCATGGGCTGCACGTGACGCCGACTCCTCGTTATTCACGTTCAGCCGCGACGGTCGCCGTCCCGGCCGCGGCGCTCGCCATTGCGCTGCTGGCTGACCGACAGCAGCGAACATTGCACCGGGTGCGCGATTTCGGTCGCGAGGCCGCCGGCTGCGAACAGCAGGATCATCAGCCAGCGTTTCATGCGTCCTCCACGACGGAAAGGCTCGCGCCGTCGGCGACCGACGCATCGAGCGCGTATGGATCGACGCCATCGAGGCAGCCGAGATTGACGCGCCAGCACGCGGGATCCTTGCGCGTCTGATGAAACGGATAGATGCCGCACCGGCTGCAGAAATAGTGACGGGCCGTGTGCGTGTTGAAACGGTAGGTCGTCAGCGTGTCCTCGCCTGCGACGATCTTCAGGTCGGCGGCGGCGAACATCGGGCTCATCAGCGCGCCGCGACGGCGGCACATGCTGCAGTTGCAGCGGGTCGCCGGGGTGAGCGCGGTGCGCACCTCGAATTTGACGGCCCCGCAATGGCAGGACCCGGTGAACCATGTAGCAGACATGTCGTGCTCCTCGAGAGATCATGCCTGCTTTATAGCGGGTTCGGCCCGGCGCCACGTATCGCACTGTATCCGCGCGGTGCGCGGATAAGGAGCGTTGCAATTTTCGGGCCGGGCGATGCGCGCGGCGCCGGTCCGTAATCAGTCCAGCGCGCGCTGCAACCGCGCGATGGCCGCCCGCGTCTCGTGCTCGAGCGCCGCGACGAGTTCGGCCGCCGGCAGCGGCCGGACGAGCGGCGCCGCCTGCCCGGCCCATTGCGCGCCGTAGCCGAACTCCCCTTTCGCCTTCGCGGCCGCATGCAGCGCCTTGCCCGCGTCATACGCGATCGGATAGGCCGGCGTGGCCGGTGCGTGCGGATCGTCGCCGAGCGCGGTCAGCCGGTTAGCAAGACCGCGCGCGAGCCGGCCCGAGATCGCGGTCGTGAACGTGGTGCGGCGCGCTGCGTCGCCGAGGATCGCGCGGCGGTAGCCGTCGTCGATCGACGTTTCCGGACACGCGACGAACGCCGTGCCGAGCTGCGCGGCCTGCGCGCCGAGCGCGAGCGCCGCGGCGATGCCGTCGCCGTCCATGATCCCGCCGGTCGCGATCACCGGGAGCGGGAATTCGCGCACGAGCAGGCGCGTCAGCGCGAACGTGCCGAGCCGGTCGTCGTGTGCCGTCGAATCGAATACGCCGCGGTGGCCGCCTGCCTCGATGCCCTGCGCGACGATCGCGTCGACGCCGGCGGCGGCGATCTGCCGGGCTTCGTCGGGATGTGTCGCGGTCGCGAACAGCGTGATCCCGGCGCGCTTGAGCATCGCGATCGCATCGTCGGACGGCAACCCGAAATGAAAGCTGACGACGGCCGGCTTTTCGTCGATCAGCATCGCGAGCATCGCATCGTCTTCGACGAAGCTCGTGTAGATCTCCGACAGCGACGCGGGCGGCGTCGCGCCGTATTCGCGGAACGCGGGTGCGAGCCAGTCGAGCCACGCGCGCTCGACGGCGGCGTCCGCGCGCGCGGGCTGGTGGCAGAACACATTGATGTTGAACGGCCGGTCGGTGAGCGCGCGCGTGTCGCGGATCATCTTGCGCGCGCCGTCGGCGTTCGTCGCGCCGACGCCGAGCGAGCCGAGCCCGCCGGCGTTCGACACGGCGGCCGCCAGCGCGGGTGTGCTCACGCCGGCCATCGGCGCCTGGATGATCGGGGTGCGGATGCCGAGCGTGCGCAACAGCGTCCGGTTGTCGGTCGGTCGGTTCATGTCGTTGCCTCCTGCAACGTCCGGGATAGGGTCACCGCGGCCGGCCGGCCGCCGCAGCGGCTGCGGCCGGCACGCGCGCGGTCGTGCTCATTGTGCCGTCGCGGCGGCAGCGACGTCGACCGCGAGCGCGACCAGCAGCGCGGCGGCGCCAACCGCGAACAGCGTTTCGTAACGGCCGCCGCTCGATGCGAACAGATACGACAGGCCGTAGGCGGCGACCGCCTGCATGATCGCGAAGCTCGTCGTCGCGCTGCGCCAGGCACGTTTCGCGACCGACGGATGATGCGCGAGCAGCTCGTTCACACGGCCGAGCGCGAGCGGCACGATGCCGGGCGTGAACGCGCCGACCAGCACGCTCGATACGATCAGCGCGGCCGGTCCCATCCCAAGCAGCGGCAGCACGACCGCGACGGCCTCGATCGCGAACGCGATGCGCAGCGCGCGGCCGAAGCCCGCGCGATCGGCCAGATGTCCGCATGCAAGCGGCCCGACGATCGCGCCGAGGCCGTACAGCACCCAGAACTGCGCGCCCGCGTCGACGCCCTTGCCGAGTCCGCGTGCGACGTAGTCGACGAGAAAGATCATGTGCGGGACGAGCCCGACCGCGTTGAGCCCGTATTCGACGTACAGCGCGCGCAGGCCGCGGGTCGGCACATTGCGGATATGTTCGGCACGCGGCGCGACAGCCGCAGGCGACGCATCGTCGGCCGGCCAGCCGCGCCATGCGACGGCGGTCAGCAACAGCGACACCACCGCGAGGCCCAGCCACGTCACGGTGAGGCCCTGCCGCAGCAGAATCGGCACGATCGTGCCCGACGCCGCGATGCCGAGGCCGATCCCGGTGAAGATGCCGCCGCTCGCGAAACCGCGGCGCGCCGGCGGCACGTGCGCGAGGATCGCGGGCGCGGCGAGCACCATCAGCGCACCGCCCGACAGGCCGGACGCGAAGCGCCACACGAAGAACCACAGGAATGACACGGGCGCCGCGCACGCGACGAACGCGAGCGTCGCGAGCAGCATCATCGCGCGCAGCACGGCGGTCGCGCCGGTGCGGCGCGCGAGCCAGCCGGCGACGAGCGCGCCGGCCAGATAGCCGCCGAGGTTCGCCGCGCCGAGATAGGCGGCCGTCGACGCGGGAAACCAGTGCGCGCCGATGATCGCGGGCAGCAGCGGCGTGTACGCAAAACGCGCGAGGCCGATGCCGATCAGGCTCGCGCTGGCGCCGGACACCGTGCCGCGCCACACGTTGAACGCGGGCGCGTGCGGCCGGTCGAGAACCACTTGTTGCATGAGAACCTCCATTCGCTGCGCGGACGCACGTACGTCCGTCGATCGAACGAAGTCTAGATTGAACCGGAAGTCGGGAGAATCCACGCAATGCGGAAGTCATTCTTCCGCATTGCGATTCAATCCTGATCGGTGATGGCGGCCAGTCGCGCGAAGTGTTCGCGCAATCGCGGCGCGGCGAAATCGACGAACGTGCGCACCTTCGGCACCGACAGCCGGCCGTAAGGCGTGACGAGGTGGATCGGCAGCGGCGCATGCTCGCTGTCGCGCAGCACGATTTGCAGCGCGCCGTCGCGGATCTGCTCGGCGACGTGATACGAGAAGAGCCGCGTGACGCCGTGCCCGGCGAGCGCCGACGCCAGCGCGCCGCGGATCGTGTTGACGATGAGGCGCGGCGCGAACTGCACGACCTGCGGCAGCGCCGACTGCCCGGACGGCGGGAAGCTCCACGAATCGAGCCCGAAGTGCGTCATCGAGATGATCCGGTGCTGCGCGAGATCGGCCGGCGCGACGATCGGCGGATGGGCCGCGAGATAGCCGGGGGAAGCGACGACGACGCGCCGCACCGCGCCGACCGGAATCGCGACGAGCGTCGAATCGCTCAGGTGCGCGATGCGCAGCGCGACGTCGATCCCTTCGTCGACCAGGCTCACGGGACGGTCGAGCAGTTGCAGGCGAATCGACACGGCCGGATGGCGGTCGATGAATTCGTCGATCAGCGCGCGCAGCACGTCCTCGCCCGCGGCAACCGGTGCGGTGATCGTCAGCAGCCCGCGCGGCGCGGAGTGCTCGTCGGCGATCAGCATGTCGGCTTCCTCGAGATCCGCGAGGATGCGACGGCACGCGGCGGCGTAGCGCTCGCCGGCTTCGCTCAGGCGAATCGTGCGGGTGGTCCGGTACAGCAGCGCGGTGCCCGTATGTTCCTCGAGAAACGCGATCGCGCGGCTGACTGCCGCCGGCGAGCGGCCGAGACGGCGGCTCGCGCCCGCGAGACTGCCCTCGTCCAGCGTGGCGACGAACACCTTCATCGCATCGATTCGGTCCATGGCGTGTGAGTGGGCGCGAGTGGTCGTGTCATTGGGGCGGGAAACGCAGCGAGCAGTCTACCGTACGCGCACGCCGGTGCCTGACCGGCGGTGCCGCGGCGCTTCGTGAAATACTTCGGCCATGCGCCGTTACGGAGCCCCCTGCGATGACTGACAAGCCTGCCGACCCGCCGTTTCGTTGCGTCGTCGCGCGTCGCGCGCTGACATGCGTCGCCGCGTTGCTGATCGCCGCGCCGGCGAGCGCCGGTTCCGCAGACGATTTGCCGCGCGCGCCGCAACGCATCCTGTTCGTCGGCGACAGCCTCACGCATGGCCGTTACACGCCCGTGCGTTCGTACGGCGCGATGCGCGCCGGCAGCGGCGCGCGCGGCGACACCGCCCAGGTAGTTGACGAAAACTTCGGACAGACCGGCGCGCGCGCGGAACGCGAGCCGGGCCCGTGGGGCGGAATTCCGGGCATCTTCGCGCGCTTCGCCGTCGAAGCCGGGCTCGACTACGACGTTCATCTCGAAGCGATGTCGGCGACGAGTCTCGCGAAACATGCCCGCGTCGCGTCGGACGTGATCGACCGGCCCGTCTGGGACGCGGTCGTGCTGCAGGAACTGAGCGCAACGCCGCTGCCGTTCGCACTCACGCACAGCCGCGCCAGCGATCCGGCCGGTTTCTGTACGAGCGTCGCGAAGCTCGCGCGCGGCATTCGCGCCGCGGCGCCGCGAGCGCGCATCTACCTGTACGAGACCTGGCCGAGCGCCGATCGCGCGAAAGCGCTCGCCGGCGAGCCCGGCAGCGACGGTTTCCGCGTGCGCTACCTCGATCGCCTCGCCGACATCGCCGCCGCGTATCGCGATGCATTCGAACGCGCACGCCGGACCGATCCGTCGATCGTCGCCGTCGCGCCGGTCGGCCGTGCGTGGCAGCGGGCGTGGGCAGCCGGTGTCGCCGATCCCGATCCGTATGCGCCGTCCGGCGCGCCGCTGCTGTGGTACGGGATGCACGCGCACGGCGACCCGCCGATGACGCGGCCCGATTATCTGCATCCGAGCGTGTTCGGCGCTTACCTCAGCGCGCTCGTGCTGTTCCAGCAGATCGCGGGCGTCGATGTGCGCACGTTCGGCCCGCGCGAGCGGGCAGCCGCGCGGCTCGGCATCGCGCCGCAGATGGCCGAGCGATTGCAGGCCGTTGCGTCGGATACGGTCCGGCACGAGCGAGGTGCGGCCAACGGCGCCGATGCCGGCTCAGGCGCGGCGCCGCAGGCCGGACATTCCGGTCCTTGCGCGCAGTAACGACGGGCGCGCGATTCGTCACGTCGCCGAGCAGATGCAGGCAGACAACGCGCGTCGCGGCCCCGCTCGGCCACCGTGGGATGCCGGCCAGCCCGGCTGACCCCGACGACGCCACACGCCGTCTCCACCGCCGGTCGCGCGCGACGTCGCGCCCCATCGTTTTGCCCGCCGTGACGCTCCCGCATCGGCCGACGCGTCGTCCAACGCCCTTCCGGCGGGCATTCCACAGCCTTTCTGCTCGGGAAAGGAGGCTTGAAGCATCCGCAATTATCGCGGCGCGCGAATTCGCCGACCATGTTTCGCACGATCGGCGCCGCCCGCGCCTGCGGCCGCTTCGCGGACGTTGCGGGCGTCGCCGTCGCATCGCGCGACCGCGCCCGTGACGGCGGCCGCGAACGGCCGGGCATCGCGCCACGGCAATTCGATAATCTGGAGACACGATGAACAGCCAATCCCTCGATCTTGGCGGCGCGGCGGGCCGGCCCGCGTCCGCGCTACCGGCTTCCGCACGCCCCGAAGCCGAGCCGCCCACCGTTGCCGCCCGCGGCGTCACACTCGGCGAATTCATGGACGACCTGCCGGTCGGTGCACTGCACCGGTTCGTCGTCTGGGTGATCGGCATCGGGTTGTTCTTCGACATGTACGAGATCTTCCTCGTCAGCACGATCGGCTCCGCACTGCAGAACGAATACGGGCTGAGCCGGCAAAGCCCCGATTTCAAGCTGCTGCTCGCATCGGCCTTCATCGGGATGTTCGTCGGCGCGATGTGTCTCGGCAGCCTCGCCGACAGGATCGGCCGTCGCAAGGCGTTCCTGATGACGCTCGTGTGGTACAGCGCGTTCTCGCTGATCGGCGCGTTCTCCGTGAGCGCCGACATGCTGGTTGCGTGCCGGTTCCTGACGGGGATCGGCGTCGGCGCGATCTATCCGGTCGCCGACAGCTTCCTGTCCGAAATCCTGCCGAAGGACAAGCGCGGGCGGCTCGCCGCGTGGGACTACACGACTTCGTACGTCGCGGTGCCGCTGGTCGGCTTCCTGGCGCTGTGGCTGAATCCGCTGCATGTCGCGGGCGTGGCCGGCTGGCGCATCATTCTCGCGATCGGCAGCCTCGGCGCCGTGTACGTGCTGCTGGTCCAGCACCGGTTGCCGGAAAGCCCGCGCTGGCTGCTCGCGCAGGGCCGCACCGCGGACGCGCATGCGGCCGCGCAGCGCTTTGCGGACGGCGCCGGCGTGCGCGTGCCCGGGCAGTTCGCCGCGTCGGCCGAGCCGCAGCGGCCGTCGGGCTTCGGCGAACGCATCGCGCTGCTGCGCCGCCGGCCTTACGGCGCGCGCTACCTGATGCTGGTGGTGTTCCACCTGCTCCAGGGGTTCGGCTACTACGGCTTCGGCACGCTCGCGGGCACGGTCGTCAAGAGCCGCGGCTTCGACGTGACGGACAGCACGCTGTTCATCGCACTGTCGTTCATCGGCTATCCGATCGGCTCGCTGCTGTCGATTCCGCTGCTGAACTGGATCGAGCGCCGCACGCTCGTGATCGCGTCGATCCTGTCGATCGCCGCGTTCGGGCTGTGCTTCGCGTATTCGGGCAATACGGTGCTGATCGTGTGTTTCGGCTTTCTGACGACCTGCGCGTCGAACGTGTTCAGCAACGCGTATCACGTGTATCAGGCGGAAATTTTCCCGGCGCGCGTGCGCTCGACCGCGATCGGCAGCACGTACGCGCTGTCGCGCATCGTCAGCGGCGCGCTGCCGTTCGTGCTGCTGCCGGTGCTGGTCCAACACGGCGCGGGGGCGATGTTCGGCGTGATCTCGGTTGCGCTCGGCATCGTCGCCGTCACGCTGCGCGTGCTCGGGCCGCTGACCACGCGGCGCAGCCAGGACGACATCAATCCGGTATGACGCTTCGGTATGACGCATCGGCCGGCGCGCGGCTTGCGAGTGCGCGCGTCGTGCTCTGCGCGCGAGGAACGCATTCAGCGCATACAGCGCATTCAGCCCGTTCAGCGCGCCGACATGAAATCGAACAGCTTCGCGATGTCGGTGGTCAGCACTGCGCCGGCCTTCACGCCGACCCACAGCGTGCGCGTCGCCCACGCGTCGTCGAGCTTCACGACGCCGAGCCGGGCCGCGCGCTCGCCCGTCACCGCATCGCGCGGCAGCACACCGATCCCGAGCCCGGCCTCGATCATACGGCTCACGCCGTCGAAATTCGATACCTGGATGCGCAGCTTCAGCGAGCGCTCGGCCGCGAATGCGGCATCCGTCATTCGAACGAGCAGCGAGCTGCCGTCGCTCAGGCCGACGTAGTCTTCATCGAGCGTATCCGCGAAGCGGATGCTGTCGTGCGCGGCGAAGCGATGGCCGCGCGGTACGAGCAGCACGAGCTCGTCGCGCCGGTACAGCCGGCGTTCGATGCCGGGCGCGGGCACGTTGTCCGCGAACACGCCGAGATCGGCCTTGCCTGACGCGAGCGCATCGACGATCTCGTGGCTCAGCCGCTCCTCGAGACTGATCTTGATGCCCGGATTGTCGGTGAGGAACGCGGCGAGATCGGCCGGCAGGAACTGCACGATCGCGGACGTGTTCGTCCAGACGTGAATGTGGCCGCGCACGCCGGCGACGTAATCGCTCATCTCGTGCGCCATCCGGTTGACCTGCTCGATCACCTTCGCCGCATGGTCGAGCAGCGCGCGGCCCGCGGGCGTCAGCTCGACGCCGCGCGCGTGACGGACGAACAGCGCGCTGCCGGTCACGCTCTCGAGTTCGGCGATCCGCTTGCTGACCGCCGACAGCGTCAGCTGGCCGTGTTCGGCCGCCTTGGTCAGGCTGCCGTGCTCGGCGACGAGCGCGAACACGCGCAGCGATTGCAGATCGAAATGAAGCGGGTTCACCATGATGAAGGTCCTGGGGATGGCCATGCGCCGGGGATGGCCATGCGCCGGGGATGGCGATGGGGCGCGAGCGGACGGCGCCGGATCGGCCTGATGCCGATCATACGCGCGGCCGCTCGACTGGCGTACACGCGCAATACGATGCGCGACCGCGCAAAGTGGCGTGTTCAGCGCGGCGGCCGAGCACGCGAAGCGTGCACGACGGCCGCCGCGCCGCGCAATGCAACGCGACGCAACTCAGATCAGCTCGGCGATCTCGATCAGGTTGAGGTCGGGATCGCGCACGTACACCGAGCGGATCTTCTGCGTCGCGCCGGTGCGCTCGACCGGCCCCTCGACGATCGGCCAGCCAACGCGCTGCAGATGCGCGATCACGTCGCCGAGCGGCACAGAAGCGATGAAGCACAGATCGAGCGCGCCGGGCACCGGCACGTGCGCCTTCGGTTCGAACTCCGCGCCGCGCACATGCAGATTGATCTTCTGGTTGCCGAAGCGGAACGCGAGCCGGCCCGCGCCGAAGGTGTCGAGCTGCATCTGCAGCACTTCCGTATAGAAGTGCTTGGTCCGCTCCGGATCGACGCAGGTCAGCACGAGGTGGTCGAGATGGTCAATCAGCGCCATGCGATTCGCTCCTGTTCACGAGAAAGTGCGCTGCGCCGGCATGCCGCCGCCTTCGGCGCGCGGCGGCGGATGAAGGTCCGAGCGGCGCCCGGCCTTCAGGATCTGGCTCGGCACGTCGTGCCCGATCAGCGCAGGCAGCCGTGCGGCCGCGGCGAGCACGGCCGCAAGATCGATGCCCGTGTCGTAGCCGTCGAGCGCGAGCATGTGCACGAGCTCCTCGGTGCATGCGTTGCCCGTCGCGCCCGGCGCGTACGGACAGCCGCCGAGGCCGCCGAGCGAGGCGTCGAAGCGGTCGATGCCGGCGTCGAGCGCGGCGAGCGTGTTCGCGAGCGCCATCCCGCGCGTGTTGTGAAAGTGCAGCGTGAGCTGGAGCGTGCCGAAGCGCTCGCGCGCGCGTTCGGCGAGGTCGCGCACCTGCGACGGATACGCCATCCCGGTCGTGTCGCACAGTGTGAAGCCGTGCACGCCGAGATCCGCGAAGCGCTGCATCCACGCGAGCACGGTTTCCGCGTGCACGTCGCCTTCCATCGGACAGCCCAGCGCGGTCGACAGCGACACGTTGATCGCGACGCCGGTGCCGCGCACCGCGTCGATCACGTCGCGCAGCTGCGCGAACGACTGTTCGCGCGTCATCCGCAGGTTCGCGCGATTGTGGCTCTCGCTCATCGACATCACGAGGTTTGCTTCGTCGACGCCGCACGACAACGCGCGCTCGGCGCCGCGCACGTTCGGCACGAGCGCCGTATAGACGACGCCCGGCGCGCGCACGATCCCGTGCATCACGGCCTCCGCGTCGCGCAATGCGGGAATCGCCTTCGGCGACGTGAAGGACGTGACCTCGATCTTCGCGTAGCCGCACGCGCTCAGTGCGTCGACGAGCGCGATCTTGTCGTCGGTATCGACGAACGCCGCTTCATTCTGGAAACCGTCGCGCGTCGCGACTTCGTGGATGTGGATCCGCCTCGTCTGCTGTTTCATGTCGTCCCCTTCGTGCTCGCCTCAGATCACGCCGCGCGCGTGCCAGTCGGCGCGGGTGGCCGCGTCGATGCCGATCGATTCGAGCACCGCGCCGGTGTCGGCGCCGAGTGCCGGCGCCGGACGCTCGATGGCGCCCGGCGTCGCGCCGAGCTTCGGCACGATGCCCGGCACGAGCACGGGCGTGCCGTCGGGCAGCGCGGCATCGACGATCATGTCGCGCGCGCGGTAATGCGGGTCGGCCGCGATGTCCGCGACGTCGTAGATGCGCCCGGACGGAATGCGCGCGTCGTTCAGCGCGGCCAGCACGTCGTCGAGGTCGTGCCGCGCGCTCCATTCGCCGATCGCCGCATCGATGCGCGCGACCTGCGCGACACGCCCGTCGTTGTGCGCAAGCGCCGGGTCGTTGCCGAGATCGGGACGCCCGATCAACTCCATCAGGCGGCGGAAGATGCTGTCGCCGTTGCCGGCGATCAGCGCGTACTTCCCGTCGCGACAGCGGTACGCGTTGGTCGGCGCGATGCCTGGCAGGCTGCTGCCGGCCGGTTCGCGCACCGCGCCGAACGCCGAGTATTCGGGCAGCAGGCTTTCCATCATGTTGAAGACCGATTCGTACAGCGCGACGTCGACGACCTGCCCGTTGCCGCCCTGCTGCTCGCGATGCCGCAGCGCGAGCAGGATGCCGATCACGCCGTGCAGCGCAGACAGCGAATCGCCGAGCGACACGCCGACGCGCACCGGCGTGCGGCCCGGTTCGCCGGTCAGATGCCGCAGGCCGCCCATCGCCTCGGCGATCACGCCGAAGCCGGGCCGGTCGCGATACGGGCCGGTCTGGCCGAAACCCGACACGCGCAGCATCACGAGGCGCGGATTGATGCCGGACAGCACG
Organism: Burkholderia latens; assembly: GCF_902499045.1. Taxonomy (GTDB): domain Bacteria; phylum Pseudomonadota; class Gammaproteobacteria; order Burkholderiales; family Burkholderiaceae; genus Burkholderia; species Burkholderia latens. The sequence continues at coordinate 14,935 of NZ_CABVPL010000054.1, forward strand.
TCCCAGCCGAGCCCCCAGCCCTCGAGCGTGCCGGGGCGAAAATTCTCGATCAGCACGTCGGTTTCGGCGACGAGGCGGCGCACGACGTCCTGCCCTTCGGGCGTGCGCAGGTCGAGTGCGACCGACCGCTTGTTGCGCGACTGCACGGCCCACCAGACCGACGTGCCGTCGTGCAGCAGCCGCCATTTGCGCAGCGGGTCGCCTACACCCGGCGGCTCGACCTTGATCACGTCCGCGCCGAACTCGGCGAGCATCCGGCCCGCGAACGGCCCGGCGATCAATTGGCCAAGCTCCAGTACGCGGATGCCGTCCAGCGGTCTCGTCATGACTGTCTCCGATGAATGAATCGTGGTGTCGATGACGGCGATCATGACGGCGTTCGCATCACGCGAAAATCGATCGATGCTCAACCAGCCTTTCCCGGACGGAAAGGCAACGCGTGCGCAACGATGATGAGAGGCGGCGGGAATGCCGCGCCGCGGTATTCGCGATCGCGACGCCTTTCCGAGCGGGAAAGCGCGCTCGCGCGACGAGCAAACCGGCGGATGCGCGCGCCCGGCCGCATCGTTGCCGTTGGCGCCCGCCGGGCGCCCGTCGCCGAGCCCCGCGATGTTTTCTGCTCGTCGCCCGCGAAGAGGTCCGCGTCGCCGATGCGCGCGGCCACTTCGTGCGCCCCCGTCCGTTCGAAGGTGCGGACCGCGTGCGGAAACGAGCCATTCGGCACGGGCTGCGCCGACAACGTCGCACGGTCGAGAAACACGATCGGGAAGACGTGAGCGGGCGGCGGCACGCGGGCCCGCAACGCGTCCAGGCATGACGGCGCGCCGACGCGACAACACGCTGCGGGCAAGACGCCACAGCGGAATGGAAGAACAGGAGGAAACGGTATTCGGGCGATGCGCAACCGTAACCGGTGCGCGCCCCGCGCGGGCGGCCGTCGGCCGCCCACGGGTGGGAATCAGCGGTGAGTGATCGGCGCGCCGGCAGGACTCAGTAAGCGGACATCTCGACGCAAGGATCGACCTTGGACGGCGAACAGATGGCCGAGTACTTGGCGCTTTCGCGCATCAGCGCTTCGCCTTCGTGCAGTGCGATCTTGATTTCCGGGTGACGCTCGTACGCGAGGAACGCGGAGCACACGACGGCAGACATCACGACCAGGGAAAACACAAATTTTTCAAGGGATTGGAAACGTTCGGGCATGATTCGACCTTTCTTCTACCCGCGCATTATATCTCGATTAAGGGTTTTCCCTATATTCGAGCCAACATACCGAAGATTGCGTCGATCGCCAGCCGGGCGATGTTTGCGCCCTTTTTTGCGTTAATCCGCGCTTAAGCGCCGATCGAACAAGATGGCTTCATCGTTTGCGGCGCACGCCGTGCCGGTGGTCTGGGCCCGTTCGGCGGTTCGAACATGAAACCTGCCCTTTTCGTCGTCGTTCTCGCCGGCGCGCCGTCGGCGCCTGTCGTGTCGTTCGCGCAGTCGAACGCGGCCCCGTCCACGCGTGCCGAAGTCGTCGCGCAACTGGGTCAGCTCGAACGGGCCGGCTACCAGCCGTTGAAGAATCGGTATCCGGACGATATCCGCGCCGCCGAAGCGCGGCTCGAGCGCGCGTCGGGCATCGGCGCGGATGCCGGCGCAGCAAGCGCGTCCGGGCGCCCGGCGGCCGCCGCGCCGGGCGGCGGCACGGCCGCCACACGCGGTCGCTGACTGGCGCGGGATCCGCGCAGTCGCGCTACCCGGGCGGCGGTGCGGGCGGCAATCGTCATCGAAAACGTGCGCTCAACGGAACGCGCGTGATCGCGCATACGTATCGTGCCGTAGCGCGTTTCGCAAAAGAAAGGACGACGCAGCCCGTCGTCGGCGCGTCACTGAGGCGCCGACGCGCTCTTTGCCGCATTCCCCGGCCACGCGTTGCCGATCTTGTCGATCAGCGACTTGGCCGCGCCGGTCGCGATGGCGGCGTCGACGCCCGACGTCTGCCACGAGCCGTCGGCCGCCTGCACGAACGTGAGGTTCGCGCGCGACGGCGCGTAGTCGGTATTGCGCCACGTGACCACGACGTCGCACGTGTACGTGCGTTCGCGGGTCTTCCTGCAGTCGCCGTCGGGTTTCGCCGAGATCACGTCGGCCGACACGGGCAGCGGCTGGCCGAACAGCGCGTTCAGGCCGCCGTGGTTTTCCGCGTCGAGCGCGCGGCGCACCGCGGCATCGACGTCGCTCGATCCGGGCCCGTCGTGGATCAGGTTACAGGCGGCGAGCAGCGTGGCGGCACAGCCGAGCGTCAGCAGCGTTTGAAGCTTCATGGAATCCGTGAATCGGTGAACGTCGGGCGGCATGCGGCGACGCCTGTGAACGCATCGCCGAGCCGGTACGCCGCGTAGTCTGCAACGTCCACGCGCCGTTCGCGGTATCCATTTGTAACCAATTGCACCCCGGCGCGGGCGCGCCGGGTAGCGCCTACTGCCGCTCCTGCTTCACGCGGCTGACGAGCTGCGTCGGGCTCACGAACTGCAGCGCGATCACGACCCACACGAGCGTGATGGCCATGTAGATCATCGCCATCGCATCGATCGATTGCGGTGCGCGCACGCCGGTCGAGAACACCGCGTAATACAGCGCGACGACGAGCGTCTGCGTGCTCGGGCCCGCAGTGAAGAAGGTCAGCTCGAACATCCCGATCGTACGCACGAGCACGAGCAGCCCCGCCGCGAGCATGCCGGGCACCAGCAGCGGCAGCAGCACGTAGCGGAAATAGCGCCACGTGTTCGCGCCGAAAATCCGCGCGGCGGCTTCGAGATTCGGATCGATCTGCTCGATGAACGGCGTCATCACGAGGATCACGAACGGCAGCGCCGGCACGAGGTTCGCGAGAATCACGCCCGGCAGCGTGCCCGCGAGCCCGACCTTGTACATCACGGTCGCCATCGGAATCCCGTACGTGACGGGCGGCACCATCAGCGGCAGCAGGAACACCAGCAGCGCCAAGCGCTTGCCGCGGAACTGCACGCGCGCAAGCGCATACGCGGCCGGCACGCCGAGCGCGACCGACAGCAGCACGACGGCGCCGACCACCTCGACCGTCACCCACAGTACGCTCGCGAGCTGGAAGTCTTCCCACGCTTTCGCATACCAGTGCAGCGTGAAGCCCTGCGGCAGCGGTGTGCCGAACCAGCGCGTCGCGATCGAGTTCACCGCGACGGTGGCGATCAGCAGCATCACATTCAGCAGGAAGAACGCCATCAGCCCCCACACGAGCGCCTTCCACGCACGGTCGGCGAGATTGCCGCGCATCTTCCGCGGCTTCATCGCGTTGACGGGCTGCACGCCGGGCGGGCTGTGCTTCGGCGGCCATGCCGGCGCCGCATGATTGTCGGTCGCCATCAGCCCTTGCCTCCCGTGACCGGACCGGTATAGAAGAAGCGGCGCGCGCCGAGCATCGACGCGACCACCAGCAGCTGCACGAAGCCCATCACGATCGCGATCGCCGACGCGAGCGAATAGTCGTAACTCTCGAACGCGGCTTCGGCGGCCGCGATCGAGATCACGCGCGTCGGCCCGGCCGGCGCGCCGAGCAGTACGGCGGACGGAAACACCGAGAACGCCTGCACGAACGACAGGCACGCGGCCATCGTGAGCCCCGGCACGAGCAGCGGCAGGTAGATCTGCCGGAACTGCTGCCACGGATTCGCGCCGAGCGTCGCCGCGGCGCGAGCGAGCGTCGGGTCGATGCCGCTGATGTACGACAGCATCAGCAGGAATGCGAACGGAAAGCCCGACACGATCAGCGACAGCAGCACGCCCCAGTAGTTGTGCGTGAGGCGCACTTCGTCCGTGTACAGATGCAGCCCCTGCAGCGCCTGCGGAAACCAGCCGTTCGGGCCGAAATACGTGAGCATCCCGTCGGCGACGAGCACCGTGCCGAGCGTGACCGGAATCACGAGCAGCGTCGTGACGAATTTCTGGTACGGCGAATTTCGGCGCAACGCGAACGCGACGGGCACCGAGATCCCGACGTTGATCAGCGTCGCCGGCACCGCGAGCTTCAGCGTGACGACCACGGTCGGCCACATCGCGGTGTCGGTGAAGAACTGCACGTAGTTCGCGAGCGCGCCGCCGCCGTTCATCGGCTGGAACGACAGCACGAGGCCGTACGCGAACGGATAGATGAACAGCGCGACGATGAACGCGAGCGCGGGCGTGACGAGCCACGCCTTCGCGTCGCGCGGCGCGCCGCCGGTTGCGAGCGTGCTCATGCGGCCTCCGAACCGGACGCCGCCGCGCGTGCCGGGTTGCGCGGGCCGTTCATCGCGCGTCTCCCGCATAGACCAGCGTGCGCGCCGGCGCCACGCGCAGCTGCAACGCGTCGCCTTCCGCGAATTCGCCGGCCACGCGCGCCCAGATCGCGCCGAACGGCGTGATCGCGCGGATCAGCGAGTCGCGGCCGCCGTATTCGACCGTCTCGATGGTCGCGTCGAACGCATTGTCGGCGCCGGGTTCCGCGCGCTCGATATCGTCGGGGCGCAGCGCGACCAGCACGTCCTTGCCGTCGAAGCCGGCCATCGGCACGCCGGTGATGCGCACCCCGGCCGCGCCGACGTGCACGTAGTCGCCGGCCATTCCTTCGAGCGTGAACGGCAGCACGTTGCGATAGCCCATGAAGCGCGCGACGTGCAGGTTGTGCGGGCGCGTGTACACGTCCTTCGGCGACGCGACCTGCTGCACGACGCCCTCCTTCATCACGACGATCCGGTCGGCCATCGACAGCGCCTCGTCCTGATCGTGCGTGACGTAGATCGTCGCGCGTTCGAGCTGCGTGTGGATGCGGCGGATCTCCGCGCGCATCTCGATGCGCAGCTTCGTGTCGAGGTTCGACAGCGGCTCGTCCATCAGCACCAGCGGCGGCTCGATCACGATCGCGCGCGCGATCGCGACGCGCTGCTGCTGACCGCCCGACAACTGCCCCGGCAGCTTGCTCTCGTGACCGACGAGCTGCACCAGTTCGAGCGCCTGCTGCGCGCGCCGCCGCGTTTCCTGTTTCGGCACGCCGCGCATCTTCAGCCCGAAGCCGACGTTGTCGAGCACCGACATGTGCGGAAACAGCGCGTAGTTCTGGAACACCATCCCGAAGCCGCGGCGCTCGGGCGGCAGCACGTCGATGCGCGTGTCGTCGAGCCAGATGCCGCCGCTCGTGAGCGGCTGCAGCCCGGCGATGCAGTTCAGCGCGGTCGACTTGCCGCAGCCCGACGGGCCGAGCAGCGCGATGAACTCGCCGCGCCGGATGTCGAGATCGAGCCCGTTCAGTGCGGCGACCTGCGCGCCTTCCGCGTTGGTGAAGCTGCGGCACACGCCGTCGAGCCGCAACCGTTCGAAACTGTGCTTCATTGCGCGAACTCCGTCGGCGCGGGCGCGCGAGCGCCCGGGGATTCATGCGTCATTTCGACTTCTGCGAACCGATCTCGCGGTCCCACTTCTGGAATGCGGCGACCATCGCCTGCGCGTTGAGCGGCTGCACGTGCGGACGATCCGCGAGCAGTTTCGCGTACTCGGCGCGGCCGAATTTCCTGATCACTTCCTGGCTGTGCGCGGGTGCCATCTCGAGCGTCACGCCCTTCACCGCCGGGCCCGGGTAGAAATAGCCGTCGTCGTAGGTCATCGCCTGCTGCGCCGGTTCGAGCAGGAAATTCATCAGCTTGAACAGCACGTCGAGCTTGTCCTTCGGCACGCCTTTCGGGATCACCATGTAGTGTGCGTCGTTGACCCACGTCATGTTGTCGAACGCCTGGATCCGGAAGTCGGCCGGCACGATGCCAAGCGCGCGCGGGTTCAGGTCCCAGCCGGTGACGGTCACGGTCATGTCGCGCGTGCCTTCGCCGAGCTCCTTCATCACCGCCGACGTGCCGCCGGGGTAGTACGGCACGCATTCGTTCAGCTGCTTCAGGAACGCCCAGGTCTTGTCCCAGCCGTTGATCGGGTCCTGCGGGTTCTTGTCGCCGAGCACGTACGGCAGCCCCATCAGGAACGTGCGGCCGGGGCCCGAGTTCGCCGGGCGCGCGTAGATCAGCTTGTTCGGATGCGCCTTGCACCACGCGAGCAGCTGGTCGGGCGTCTTCGGCGGATCGCTGACCTTCGCCGGGTTGTATTCGAGCAGCGGGCCGGCCGGCATGTACGTGACTTCGAGACCGAACCCCTGCGCGAGATCCTGCATCTTGCGCGGGCCCGGCGCGTACTTGTCGAGCACGCCGGGGAACGCGCCCGCGTTGTCCGGCAGCAGCTTCAGCCACAGGTTCTGTTCGATGCCGGCGGCCAGCGCATCGGTGCCGGTCAGCACGAGATCGATGTCCGAGCGTCCGGCCGCCTGCATCGCCTTGATCTTGCCCGGCAGTTGCGGCGCGGGCGCGTTCGTGAACGTGACGTTCGCGACGAGATTCGGGTTCTTTTCCTTGAACGCCTCGATGGCCTTCTGCGTGAGCTGCAGATTGCCCGCGACGTCGACGACGTTCAGCGACACCGGGGCCGCGACGGCGGCCGCGGCCGACACCGTCAGGCCCAGCGCCACGGCGATTGTGCGGACGCGGCGCGCGATCGTGGTTGTATTCATGTCTCCTCGCTTCGGTCGGTGGGTGGGACCTTTCTTTCGGGAAATCATGACGGCGTTATACGATGTCGGTCAACAAAAAACCGCGCCGTGCGGGGCGGGAATTTCCCTAACAAAAACCTTCCGGTCATGCGGGGATTGCATTGTGACCGATCTGGCAGCAGGTTGATGCGCACGTGTGTTAGGACGTCGTATATCGATACGCGTCAAAATGGAATCGGTTTGCCTGGGCTGTCGCGCGGGCGATGCGTTGCCCGGCGAGATCGGCGGTGCGGCGCTCGGCGCGAAGCGAGCCGGTTACGCCGACGAACCGTTGGTCCGCATCTCGTCGCCAAGCGGATTCGGGGGGGGACCGCACCGCAACCACGATGGTCGGCGGAAGCACCATTTCCGCCGCACGCGGTGCGGTATCGCGTGGCGCCGCCGCCGTCTGCAGCGATCGCGGGGATCGGCTACAGTGGGCGTTTTTCGGCGCGCCCCGCGGGCCCGCCGCCGCGATCGCCCCACCGCTGCCGCCGTGTCGGCGGCGCCCGGCGTCGCGGCCGCGGGCCGGCGGAGCGCGGATCCTTCACGTTGACGAGCGAACTTCCATGCCCGATCTGTCTGCTTTCCCGATCACGAAAAAATGGCCGGCCCAGCATCCCGACCGTCTCCAGCTCTATTCGCTGCCGACGCCGAACGGTGTCAAGGTGTCGATCATGCTGGAGGAAACCGGCCTGCCGTACGAGCCGCATCTCGTGCGCTTCGACACGAACGACCAGCTGTCGCCCGAATTCCTGTCGCTGAATCCGAACAACAAGATCCCGGCGATCATCGACCCGAACGGCCCCGACGGCCGGCCGCTGCCGTTGTTCGAATCGGGCGCGATCCTGATCTACCTCGCGGTCAAGACGGGCCAGTTGATTCCGAAGGATCTCGCGGGCCGCTACGAGACGATCCAGTGGGTGATGTTCCAGATGGGCGGCATCGGGCCGATGTTCGGCCAGGTCGGCTTCTTCCACAAATTCGCGGGCCGCGACTATGAGGACAAGCGGCCGCGCGACCGTTACGTCGCCGAATCGAAGCGGCTGCTCGGCGTGCTCGATGCGCATCTCGCGAACCGCAAATGGGTGATGGGCGATACGTACACGATTGCCGACATCGCGATCTTCCCGTGGGTGCGCAATCTGGTCGGCTTCTACGAAGCGGGCGATCTCGTCGGCTTCAGCGAGTTCCGGCATGTCGCGCGGGCGCTGGACGCGTTCGTCGCGCGCCCGGCCGTCGCGCGCGGGCTCAATATTCCGGCGCGAAGCTGATCGGTTACGCGGATCGCACCACGTGTGGCCCGCGACCTGCGATGCCCGCCGCGTTGTGCGGCGGGTTTTGGGATCATCGCGAACTTCCGGGGAACCCTTAGAAGACTGGCGGTGTTCGGCCAAAAACGGTCGTGGACCAACAACGGCAACAAGACATCCGGTAGGCAGGTCGAGTTCCGGCAACGGACACGCACGCTTTCATGGCGATCCATTCTTCCCATCTGGCCGGTGTTTGTTACGACCGGCCCCTCAATTTCCTGAAGATGAGCGGCATTGCGTCAGCATCCAGCCCATCCATGTCAACCAGTCGCAGGGACTTCACCATGTCCAGCGTCGAACGCTTGTACTTCTTGAAATGCGGCGACTGGATATGTGCGTCGTACGCATCGCGGCTCGCATAAATTTCCACAATCTTGATGTGCGTCGGGCTATCCTTTTGAGCCATCGGGAAAATGCACACTACCCCCGGCTCGACGCGCATCGACGCCTCAGCCTCCTCGTTCAAGATGCGCCGATATGCTTCGAGATGCTGATTGAATATCTCGATTTCGGAGATACGGACCAACATTTTTGGCTCCTGCGCATGGACGTTACCGTGCTGCCCCAGCGGCAGTCCCGCACACATCACAACGAGCGCGAAGAGGATAAGACGTCGGCACTCGATGAACGGGGCCTTCATATCTATTTTCGTATTCGATGTTCGTCCAGCGGCGGTACGTTCGACCGCGGCGGCGAGTTCGCAAGCTACCGCCATTGAACGTACCGCCGCTCGCGACATTCAGTTCCGCGGCACTGAAATCGTCGGCGGATGTTCCGGAAGCGGTGGCACGATGCCATCCACCGGATGGGGGACATACGGCGCTTCGAGCGCGGCGATTTCGTCCTGCGTCAGCGAGAAGTCGAGCGCGCCGATGGCGGTTGCCAGATGCTCGGGCTTCGTTGCCCCGATGATCGGCGCGGTGATCGCCGGCTTCGTCAACAGCCACGCCAGTGCGACGTGCGCGCGCGGCACATGGTGTGCCTCGGCGATACGCGCGACGACGTCAACCACCTTCTGGTCCTGGATTTCAGCGTTCCGATACATTTGCAGCGCAAAGGCATCGTTCTGCGTGCGGCGCGTGGTTTCGCTCCAATCGCGCGTCAGCCTGCCGCGCGCCATCGGGCTCCATGGAATGACCCCGACGCCCTGGTCGGCGCAAAGAGGCAACATTTCGCGTTCCTCCTCCCGATAGAGCAGGTTGTACTGCGGTTGCATGGAGATGAAGCGCGTCCAGCCGTTGCGTTCCGCGACGTGCTGCATTTTCGCGAAGCGCCATGCCTCCATCGACGATGCACCGATGTAGCGGGCTTTGCCTGACTTCACTATGTCGTGCAGCGCCTCCATCGTTTCCTCCACAGGCGTGCCGTGGTCGAAACGGTGGATCTGGTAGAGGTCGACGTAATCCATGCCGAGGCGGGTCAGACTGTCGTCGATCGACTGAAGCAGCGCTTTCCGCGAGAGAAACCCGGTATTGGGTGAATTGCGCCACGGAAAGAACGCCTTGGTGGCGACGACGACCTCTTCGCGCCGCGCCATGTCGTTGAGCGCTCGGCCCGTGATCTCCTCGGAGCTTCCGCCCGAATAGATATTGGCAGTGTCGAAGAAGTTGATGCCCGCCTCGAGCGCTTGCCGAAAAAACGGGCGGGAGGCTGCTTCATCGAGGGACCACGGCTGGGGCAGGCGGGCAGGCTCCCCATAGCTCATGCATCCCAGGCAAAGACGAGATACTTTCAGGCCCGTTCGGCCCAGATTGACATATTCCATGTTCACCTTCAAAGGTCTATGGTCACACAACGCCGATAGGCAGACTGCGGCAGGCCCGTGGTTGACGATTTATCCGGCGTCACCGCTACACGACAACCACGGACCGACACCGCGATAGACGCTGCCGAAGCAGTCAAGCGTCGCGCGACGCGAACAGCGACTCCCAGCCGACGAACGGGCCGAGCGGAATGATCTCCCAGTCGATCAGGCCGACCTTGGCCAGCGGAAACTCGGCGAGCGCCTGTCTCGCGGCATCGACCGAATCGCTTTCGGCAATGATGGCGACGCCCGGGCGGTCCTGACGGAACGAGATTTCGCGCACGAAGCCCGTTTTATACAGATGCCACGCATGGCGCACTTCTTCGAGAAGATGGGGCTGATAGGCGTCCGGGCTGGCCCCCGGCAGCGGGACGTCGAGACAAAGCAATTTCATCGTGCGGCTCCTGACATGAACTGGCTGGTCACGTGAGCGACGCGCTCGCCCAGATACGCAGCGGTATCGATATCGCTCTCGATGGGGGTGATGTCCGGTGATGCATCATCCGATTGCGCCATCGCGCCCAGCCATCCGCCGACACGATTCTTCTCCTGCGGCGACTTGCCCGGGAAGATATCGAGTCCGACCCAGATCATCCCGTGCTGGGCGGCAAACAGCGCCATCGTGACGAGGGAATTCAGCTTGTCGCCGTGCATGGCGCCCGAATTCGTGAAGCCTGCGGCAATCTTGTTCCGCCACGACTGGGGAATCCACGCGGGCCGCGTCGAGTCCTCCATCACCTTTTTGAGCCTCGCGCTGACGGTGCCGTTGTAGGTCGGCGAACCGAAGATGATCGCGTCGCTCGCGGCGAGTTTTTCCCAGGGCGTATCGCCATCTGCAACGGCGATCAACTGCGCTTCGGCACCCGGCACGCGACGAACGCCGTCTGCAACGGCTTGGGCCTGTTTCGCGGTGTGGCCATAACCACTGTCATAGAGGATCGTGATGAGCATTGAAGACTCGCAAGCGTCGGACTGAGGGGCGATGCCCACCATTGTCACCAGCGTCACTCATTACGAGAAGTTCTGACAGGGTTGAACCACCCTCAACTGCAAGTTTAGAATCCGGCTGCGCGACGACAGGTCGGCGCGATGTCAGTCATGGAGGAAATGTGGATTCTTCGCAGCGTGTTCGAGCCATCATTTCTCTCGTCCAGGCCGTGGATGCGGGAAGTTTTGCGGCAGCGGCCCGACAATTGGGCGTCACGTCGGCTGCCGTGAGCAAGAACGTGGCGGGCCTCGAAAAAGCATTGGGTGTACGGCTGATGAACCGGACGACCCGCACACTCAAACTCACAGAGGAAGGCGAGGCGTTTTTGCGCCACGCGCGCATCGCACTTGAAACACTGGATGCCGCGATCGATACGGTTTCCGCCCAGCGGGCCGTGCCGGCCGGGCGCGTGCGGATTTCGACGAGTGCCGCCTTCGGGCATAACCACGTGCTTCCGGCGCTGCCCGCGCTGCTCGCTCGCTACCCGGCGCTATCGGTCGAGGTCGATTTCGACGATCGGGTCATCGATATTGTCCGGGACGGCTACGACATTGCGGTAAGAGGCGGCAACATCCCGGATTCCGCGCTCGTGACTCGCCCCATTTGTCGCTTGAATACGGTACTGGTAGCGTCTCCCGACTATCTGGCGAACCATGGCGTGCCCGAGACGCCGGATGCGTTGCACGCGCACCGGCTCATTGCACGGCGATTCCTGAGCGGCCAGGTCGCGCCATGGAACTTCACGGGCGAAGACAAAAGCATCACGACGATCGACCCCTCCGGCAAGGCAATGCTGACACTATCCGCGCCGGAATCGCTGGTGCAGGCGGCGTGCGATAGCGTTGGCATCGCGGAGGTCGGGGTGCATCTTGCGTGGGATCGGTTGCGTTCCGGTGCGCTGAAGGTCATTCTCCACAGGTTTCACCACCCCGGAAGCTATGAGATGGTGATGCAGTATCCACACCGGGCGCTTGTCGCGCCACGAGTGCAAGTTACCGTGAAACATCTGCTGGAAGCGCTAACGGCGGATAGCAAATTGCATGTGCCTACGGATGCCTTGGATATCTATAGCGTGTAGCAGTTGGTCATCGTTCAGTGTTACCTCAGCTTGTACCATCACGCATTGTTCAACGCGATTTCCGCTCCTCACCTTCCGGCGCCCCACCTTCCAGCCCCGCCAGCAGCTTTCCCAGCAGTTCCGACAACTGCGCCTGTTCCGCCGCCGACAACGCAGCCAGCAGCGCGCGCTGATTGTCGATGTGCGCGACAACCGCTTCATCGATCAGCGCCCGCCCGGCAGCCGTCAGCGCGACGAGCGTGCCGCGCCCGTCGGCCGGGTTCGGCCGGCGCTCGACCCAGCCGGCCTTCTGCAACCGGTCGATGCGCGCGGTCATCCCGCCCGACGACATCATCAGTGCGTCGTACAGCGCGGTCGGCGTCAGCGCGTACGGCGCACCGCTGCGCCGCAGCGTCGCAAGCACGTCGAATTCGCCTGGCTGCATGCCGTAGCGCGCGAACAGCGGATTGAGACGATCGCGCGCGATCACGAGCGCGGCCTCCTGCAACCGCCCCATCACCACCATCGACGTTGCGTCGAGATCCGGACGCTCGGTGCGCCATTGCGCGAGCGCATGCTCGGCTCGATCCATTAACCCTCCTCGCTTTACCAGTTATCTTGACGTCGAGACAAATGTGCATTTATCTTGATGTCGAGATACTTTACCTGAAAAACGCGCGGCGCCTCGCGGCCAGCCGCGTATCGATAGAGAGGGCCTTGCGATGAATCGCTTCACTTCCGCGGGATGGCGGCTCGCCGCGATCGTGCTCGTCGGGCTGAACCTGCGGCCGGCGCTCGCCGCGGTTGGGCCGCTGCTCGACATGATCCAGCGCGCGACCGGTATCGGCGACGGCGCGGCCAGCCTGCTGACGACGATCCCGATCCTGCTGATGGGGCTCGGCGCGCTGAGCGCGCGGCGCCTGCAGCGCGTCACCGGAATCGCGGGCGGTGTATGGCTCGGCGTCGCGTTGATCGGGTCGGCCTGCGCGTCGCGCGTCGGTGCGCAGCACGCATGGCTGCTGCTCGCGAGTGCGTGCTGCGTGGGCGTCGGGATCGCGATGGTGCAGGCGCTGTTGCCCGGCTTCGTGAAGGCGCATTTCGCGACGCGCATCGGCGGCGCGATGGGCGTCTATTCGACGTCGATCATGGGCGGTGCGGTGCTCGCGAGCGTCGTCGCGCCGTTCGCCGCGGCGCGCTGGGGCTGGCTCACCGCACTCGCGGGCTGGGCGCTGCCAGCGGCACTCGCCGCGCTGGTCTGGCCGCTGGCCAGCCGTGGCCGCGACGCGCTTGCGGCCGGGGCGGCGTCGGTATCGAATGCACGGCCGTCGCGTTCGCCGCGCGCATGGCGGCTCGCGCTGTTCTTCGGTATCGCGACCGGCGCCTACACGCTCGTGCTCGCGTGGCTGCCGCCGTACTACATGCGGCTCGGCTGGTCACCGACCGCGGCCGGCACCCTGCTCGGCGGCGTGACGCTCGCGGAAGTCGTCGCGGGGCTGACGATTTCCGCGACGATCGACCGCGTGCCCGATCGCCGGCCTGCGCTGCATGCGGCGATCGCGTCGCTGTTCGTCGGCTTGCTGGCAATACTGGCGGCGCCCGACGCACTCGCATTGCCGGCCGCTCTGCTACTCGGCGCCGGGATCGGTGCGCTGTTCCCGCTGTCGCTGATCGTCACGGTCGACCATGCGGCCACGCCGGCCGATGCCGCGTCGCTGACGGGGTTCGTGCAGGGTGTCGGCTATCTGGTGGCAGGCGCGTTTCCGTTCGCGGCCGGCATCGTGCGCCAGCGTCTCGCGGACCTGACGCCCGCGTGGATCGCGATGGCGTGCCTGTGCGTCGTGCTGTTCGTGCTCGCGGCCGGGTTTGCACCGAAGCTGGCGCGGCACGTCGCGCGGGCCTGAGCGACGCCGCGGGCCCCCGGCGCGGACACGGATGCGTCAGACCGCGCTTGCGTACAGCGTCGAATCCGCGAACCCTTCGGCATCGAGCACGCGCCCGATCAGGATCAGCGCGGTGCGCTCGATCTGCGTGCCCTGCACCTTGCCGACGATATCGGCGAGCGTCCCGGTCACGCGTTCCTCGTCGGGCCAGCTCGCACGGTAGATCACCGCGACCGGGCACTCGGGCCCGTAATGCGGCAGCACTTCGTCGACGATCCGCGCGAGATGCCGCACGCCGAGATGGATCGCGAGCGTCGCGCGATGCGCGGCCAGCGAACCGAGCGCTTCACCTTCCGGCATCGTCGTCTTGCCGGCGAAGCGCGTGAGGATCACCGTCTGCGCGATGCCGGGCAGCGTGAGTTCGACACCGAGCGTCGCCGCGCACGCGGCCGTGGCCGTCACGCCCGGCACGATTTCGTATGGAATCCCGAGCGTCTTCAGCCGGCGGATCTGTTCGCCGATCGCACCGTACAACGACGGGTCGCCCGAATGCACGCGCGCGACGTCCTGCCCTTTCGCATGTGCATCGGCGAGCAGCGCGACGATCGCGTCGAGATCGAGCTCGGCCGTATTGACGACCTGCTCCGCGCGATGGCCGTCGAGCACGGCAGACGGCACGAGCGAACCCGCATACAGGATCACCGGGCACGTGCGCACGAGGCGCTGGCCCTTCACCGTGATCAGCTCCGGGTCGCCGGGGCCCGCGCCGATGAAATACACCGTCATCGAAAATTCTCCGTCAATTCATGAGGCGGCCGTTCGTGCGGCGTCACGCGCGCGCAGCCGGATCGAGCGCATCGAGCAGCGCGGCGGCCGAGTCGAACGCGCGATCGGCGTCGGGCAACGGCGGCCGTTTCAGCATCACGACCGGCACCCTGCGCTCGCGCGCGACGTCGAGCTTCGCCTCGGTCGCGGCGCCGCCGCTGTTCTTGCTGACGACGACGTCGATACCCGCGAGCGCGAACAGCGCGCGTTCGCCGTCGAGCGTGAACGGCCCGCGCGCGGCGACGACCTGCGCGCGCGCGTTGCCCGGATGCGGATCGAGACAGCGCACGAGCCAGAACTGGTGCGGCGGGATCGCGTCGAGATGCGCGAGCGGCTCGCGGCCGAGCGTGAACAGCGGCCGCCGGAACGGCGCGAGCGCGGCCTCGATGCCGGCCCAGTCGTCGACCGTCCGCCAGTCGTCGCCGGGCCGCGGCGTCCACGGCGCGCGGCGCAGCGCCCACAGCGGCACGCCCGCGTCGTGCGCGGCCGCCGCGGCATTCGCGCTGATTCGCGCAGCATACGGATGCGTCGCGTCGATCACGAGGCCGATGCCGGCGCTGCGCAGATACGCGGCGAGCCCCGCTGCGCCTCCGAATCCGCCGACGCGCACGTCGCAGCGCAAGTCGTCGGGCACCTTGCCGAGGCCCGCGAGGCTATACACATGGTGCGGGCCGAGCGCGCGCGCGATCTTCAGCGCGTCGCCGGTGCCGCCGAGCAACAGGATGCGCGCGCTCATCGTGCGCGCCCGACGAAGCGGCCCTGCCGGTCGATCGCGAACATCTCGATCGCGACCGACGCCGGCACGATGTCGCGTGCGACCCGCAGCGCATGCGCACACACGATGTCGCCGAGCGCCACGTGTTCCGCGAGCGCGAGCTTCAGCGCTTCCTGGCTGGTGTTCGCCGCGCGCATCGCGGCCTGCAGTGCGTCGTTTGCGCCGGCTTCTCCGGCCCACTGCGCGAGCAGCGGCAGGTCGATGCTCGAATGCCGGCTGTGCAGGTCGAGATGGCCGGCCGCGAGCTTGCTGAGCTTGCCGAAGCCGCCGCACATCGACACGCGCTCGATCGGCGCGCGGCGCAGGTGCTTGAGCACCGCACCGGCGAAATCGCCCATTTCGATCAGCGCCATGTCGGGCAAACCGTAGTGCGCGCGCATCGCATCCTCGCTCGCGTTGCCGGTGCACGCGGCGATGTGCGCGATGCCGTTCGCGCGCGCGACGTCGATGCCCTGGTGGATCGACGCGATATACGCGGAGCACGAGAACGGCCGCACGATGCCGGTCGTGCCGAGGATCGACAACCCGCCGACGATGCCCAGGCGCGGGTTCATCGTCTTCAGCGCGAGCGCCTCGCCGCCGTCGACGCCGATCGTCACGTCGAAGCCGCCCGCATAGCCGCATTCGGCGGCGAGCGCGTCGAGATGCGTGGTCATCATCTGGCGCGGCACCGGATTGATCGCCGGTTCGCCGACCGGCAGCGTGAGCCCCGCGCGCGTGACCGTGCCGACGCCCGGCCCCGCATGAAAGCGCACGCCGGGCGGCTCGGCCAGCGTGACGTGCGCAAAGATCAGCGCGCCGTGCGTGACGTCCGGATCGTCGCCGGCATCCTTGATCGTGCCGGCCTCGGCGCCGTCGGCCGTGGTCCGGCAGAACTCGAGCCGCATCATCACGTGCTGCCCTTTCGGCAACACGATCTCGACCGCATCGTGCGCGTGCCCCGTCAGCAGCAGGCGCGCGGCAGCGAGCGACGTCGCGGTCGCGCAGCTGCCGGTCGTGTAGCCGAAGCGCAGCGGCGCCGGTTGTTCGGGGGTTTCGTCGCGCATCACGCGAAGTCCGCGAAGTTCGTCACGGTGGAATCGGGCTTGCGCACGTCGTACAGCGTGACGGGCAACGGCTGCCGCCACGTGTCGAAGCGGCCGAGCGGCTCGGCATGCGCGAGCGACACGCGCGTGAGCGTGCCGCCGTGCGCATCGCGCCATGCGGCGAGCGCGAGCTCGCCCTGCAGCGTGACCGCGTTCGCGACGAGCCGGCCGCCCGGTTTCAGCGCCGACCAGCACGCGTCGAGCACGCCGGCCGCGGTCGCGCCGCCGCCGATGAAGATCGCGTCGGGCGCCGCAAGGCCCGCGAGCGCATCGGGCGCACGCCCGGCGACGAGTTGCAGGCCCGGCACGCCGAAGGCGTCGCGGTTGTGCTCGATGAAGCGCTGCCGCTCGACGTGCGACTCGATCGCGATCGCCTGGCACGACGGATGCGCGCGCATCCATTCGATGCCGATCGAGCCGCTGCCCGCGCCGACGTCCCACAGCAGTTCGCCGGGTGCGGGCGCGAGGCGCCCGAGCGTCAGCGCGCGCATGTCGCGCTTGGTGAGCTGGCCGTCGTGGCGGTACGCGTCGTCGGGCAAGCCTGGCGTCAGCGCGTGGCGCGACGCATCGGGGCCGGCCTCGCAATCGAGCGCGACGAGATTGAGCGCGGCGGTTTCGTCGACGTTCCAGTCCTGCGCGAGACCGTCGATGCGCCGCTCGAGCGGGCCGCCGAGATGTTCGAACACGCTGATGCGGGTCGGGCCGAAGCCGCGTGCGGCGAGTTCGGCCGCGACCGCCGCCGGCGTGCGGCCGTCGGCGCTCAGCACGAACAGGCGCCGGCCCGGCAGCAGATGGCGCGCGAGCGTCGCGAGCGGACGGCCGACGAGCGAGACGGCGCCGACGTCCTGCAACGCCCAGCCGAGCCGCGCGGCGGCGAGCGACAGCGACGACGGCGCGGGCAGTACGCGCCATTCGTCCGGAGAAAGCGCACGCGCGAGCGTCGCGCCGACGCCGAACAGCATCGGGTCGCCGCTCGCCAGCACGCACACGGGCGCGCCGCGGCGCGCGAGCAGGCCCGACAGGTCGAACGGCGACGGCCACGCCTCGCGCTCGGCCCGCAGCCGCGCGGGCAGCATGTCGAGGTGCCGCTTCGCGCCGACGATCCGCGTCGCGTCGAGCAGCGCGCGTCGTGCGCCGCGCCCGAGCCCCGCGTAACCGTCGTCGCCGATGCCCACTATCGTCAGCCACGCCGTCATGCACCCTTCCCCATCGTCCGGTTCCATCGAGTCGCCGCGCGCCGGCGGTGAAGACGCCGGTGCGGCGGTCCGCATTGCGAAAGTCGGCATGGTACCGTGTTCCACCGCGCGTTTCACCTGCGGGGCCGCTGCGGCCGGGGCGCGTGCTCATGCGTGCACGGCGCCCCGTTCGACGGTCGCGAAGCGCCGGTGAAATCGGGTATCCTACGGCCGTTCGTTCGCCGGTGCCCTTCGGGGCCGAAGAGGGAACACAGGGCGCGCATCGCGCCGCTGTGGCTGCCCCCGCAACTGTAGACAGCGAGCCGATCTCCCCCTCATGCCACTGGTTTCACCGGGAAGGCCGGGAGCAGGCGCCGACCTGTCAGCCAGGAGACCTGCCGGCCTGAAAGTGCGTGCGTGCCAGTCGGCGTCGGGCGGGGTGTACCGATGCGTTGGCCGCGGCGCGACACTGCCCCGGTATCCCGTTGAGATCCGCTTCCGATTCGAATCCAGCCTCGCCTGTCGTGCGCCCGTCGGCTTGTCCGGGGCTCGTGCGCGTCGTCGCGGCCGCCGACGGCGGACTGTGCCGGATCAAGCTGCCCGGCGGCAGCGTCGACGCACGGCAGGCACGCGCGATCGCCGCCGCCGCCCGCGCGTACGGCTCCGGCGCGATCGACGCGACCAATCGCGCGAATCTCCAGCTGCGCGGCATTCGCGACAGCGCGGCCGATGCGCTCGTCGACGCATTGCTCGACGCAGGCCTCGGCCCGCGCACGTACGCAGCCGGCGCCGCCGCCAACCGTGCGGCGCTCGCCGCGAGCGACGACGTCCGCAACCTGATGCTCAGCCCGCTCGCGGGGCGCGATCCCCACGCACTGCTCGACACCCGAACACTCGCCACGCCGTTGCTCGACATGCTCGCGCGCGAGCCGCGCCGCGGCGAGCTGTCGCCGAAATTCTCGATCCAGCTCGACGGCGGCGAATCGGTCGCCGCGCTCGATCATCCGCACGACATCTGGCTCGCCGCATGGCGCCGCGGCGACGGCGCGCTGCGCATGGCCGCGGGCCTGGCCGGCTGCCCGCCGGTCGCGCCGGACGATCGGCCCGCGTCGCTGGACGTCGCGCCGGACCAGGCCGTCGCGCTCGTGCGCGCATTGCTGCTTGCGTTCGTCGATCTGGCGCCCGCCGACGTCACGCGGATGCGTGCGCTGCTCGCGAACGGCGCCGAGCCTGCGCTGCTCGAGCGCGCGCAGCATTACGCGCGCTTCCCGCTCGCAGCCGATCCCGCGCTGGCCGGCTGGCGGCGTGCGCATGCCGACGCCGCGCTGCGCTTCGGCGCGCGGGCGTCGCTCGACGCGGACCGCTGCAGCGTCGGCGCGCAGTTCGTGCTCGGCCGGCTCGATGCGGCGCAGCTGGAACGGCTTGCCGCGCTGGCCGAAGCCGATGGCGACGGCACGCTGGCGATGACGCCGTGGCAAGGCGTGTTCGTGCACGGCGTGCGGCACGCGCGCGCGCCTGCCGTGCTCGACGCGCTGGCGGCGCTCGGTCTCGTGTGCACGCCAGGCGATCCGCTCGCGGCGCTCGTCGCATGCACCGGCAGCGCGGGCTGCGCGAAGTCGCACGCCGACACGAAGCGCGATGCGCTCGCGCTCGCCGCGCGCGTCGGCCAGCCGGTCGACGTGCACCTGAGCGGCTGCGAGCGCCACTGCGCGCTGCCGCATCCCGCGACGCACACGCTCGTCGCGGTGGCGCCCGCGCACTACGACCTTTACCGGCGCGACGCCGGCGCGGGCCTCGGCGCCCCGCTCGCGCGCCATCTGACGATTGACCAGGCCGCGGCCCGACTGACGGGCACGCGGCACAGCCAGGACACCACCGATGCTTGACTACATTCGCGACGGGCAGGAAATCTACCGCCAGTCGTTCGCGACGATCCGCGCCGAGGCCGACCTGTCGCGGATTCCGCCCGATCTCGAGAAACTCGCGGTGCGCGTGATCCACGCGTGCGGGATGGTCGACGTCGTCTACGACCTGCGCTTCTCGGCCGGCGCCGGCACGGCGGGCCGCACCGCGCTCGCGGCCGGCGCGCCGATCCTGTGCGACGCGAAAATGGTCGCCGAAGGCATTACGCGCGCGCGGTTGCCGGCCGGCAATCCCGTGATCTGCACGCTCGGCGAACCGGAAGTGCCCGATCTCGCGCGGCAGCTCGGCAACACGCGCTCGGCCGCGGCGCTCGAACTGTGGCGCCCGCACCTGGCCGACAGCGTCGTCGTGATCGGCAATGCGCCGACCGCGCTGTTCCACCTGCTCGACATGATCGACGCCGGCGCGCCGCGCCCCGCGCTGATCCTCGGTTTCCCGGTCGGCTTCATCGGCGCGGCCGAGTCGAAGGCGGCGCTCGACGCCGACAGCCGCGGCGTGCCGTACGTCGCGCTGCTCGGCCGCCGCGGCGGCAGCGCGATGGCCGCCGCCGCCGTCAACGCACTCGCGACGGAGGTCGAATGACGAGCGCGCGCGGACGTCTGTTCGGGGTCGGCGTCGGCCCCGGCGACCCCGAACTGATGACGATCAAGGCGCTGCGCGTGCTGCAGGCGGCGCCGGTAGTCGCGTATTTCGTCGCGAAGGGCAAGAAAGGCAATGCGTACGGGATCGTCGAGGCGCATCTGGCCGATGCGCAGACGCAGCTGCCGCTCGTCTATCCGGTGACGACCGAGGCGCTGCCGCCGCCGCTCTGCTACGAGACGGTGATCGCCGACTTCTACGACACGGCCGCCGAGATCGTCGCGTCGCATCTCGATGCCGGGCGCGACGTCGCGGTGATCTGCGAAGGCGATCCGTTCTTCTACGGGTCGTACATGTACCTGCACGACCGCCTCGCACCGCGCTACGACACCGAGGTGATCCCCGGCGTGTGCGCGATGCTCGGCGGCACGGCCGTGCTCGGCCAGCCGCTCGTCTATCGGAACCAGAGCCTGTCGGTGCTGTCCGGCGTGCTGCCGGCGGACGAATTGCGCGCGCGGCTCGCGCAGGCCGACGCGGCCGTCGTGATGAAGCTCGGCCGCAACTTCGACAAGGTGCGGCGCGTGCTCGACGAGCTCGGGCTCGCGAAGCGCGCGCTGTACGTCGAGCGCGCGACGATGGCGACGCAGCGGATCGTGCCGCTCGACGAAGTCGATCCGATGGCGTCGCCGTATTTCTCGCTGCTCGTCGTGCCGGGGAAAAAATGGCAAGGATGACGACTCCGCCCGCAATCGTGATTCTCGGCGCCGGCGCGCTCGACACCGCGCGGCGCATCCAGGCGCGCTATCCGGGCGCGCTCGTGCACGGGCTCGCGTCGCGCGTGGACGCCGACGTGCCGTTCGACGAACTCGGCCCGCACCTGCGCGAGCTCTATGCGCGAGGGCTGCCGATCGTCGCGCTGTGCGCGGCCGGCATCGTGATCCGCTGCATCGCGCCCGCACTCGCCGACAAGGGTGTCGAGCCGCCGGTGCTCGCGGTCGCGGAAGACGGCTCGGCCGTCGTGCCGCTCCTCGGCGGGCTGACGGGCGTGAACGCGATCGCGCGCGAAATCGCCGATTGCGTCGGCGTCGCGCCGGCGATCACGACGAGCGGCGAGCTGCGGTTCGGCGCATGCGTGCTCAATCCGCCCGACGGCTACGCGCTCGCCGATCTGCAG
Organism: Burkholderia latens; assembly: GCF_902499045.1. GTDB lineage: Bacteria > Pseudomonadota > Gammaproteobacteria > Burkholderiales > Burkholderiaceae > Burkholderia > Burkholderia latens. The sequence continues at coordinate 36,135 of NZ_CABVPL010000054.1, forward strand.
CAAGGCAAGCGCTTCGTGTCCGATCTGCTCGCGGGTGCGGCCACGCGCGTCGACGGCTCGGCGCCGTGGCTCGACGACGTCGCGCTGCCGCGCGACGACGCGGCCGCGCATGCGATCCGCGTGACGCCCGACGCATGGCGCGGCGCACGCGACGAACTCGTGATTCATCCGCGCAGCGTCGTCGTCGGCATCGATGCGGGCAGCGTGTCGGCCGATGCGGCGTCATCGCTCGCCGACCGCATCGGCGCACTGCTCGACGCGCATGGCCTCGCGCGGCTCGCGCTCGCCGCGCTCGTCGCGCCGAGCGCGTTGCTCGGCGATCCGCACGTCGAAGCGGCCGCGCGGACGCTCGGCGTGCCGCTGCGGTTCGCCGATGTGGATGCCGATGTAGCCGGCGAACACGTTCGCGCTGCCGCCGCCGATGCCGCCACGCTGCTCGGCGGCACGTTGCGCGTCGCGCACACACTGCGTGCAACCTCCAACGGTCTGGCTTGCGCGGTCGCTTCGCAGCCCGTCGAACCGGCGACGCTCGGCCGCGCGCGCGGCCGCCTGACCGTGCTCGGCCTCGGCCCGGGCGATGCCGCGTGGCTCACGCCCGCCGCGCGCGCCGCGCTGGCTGACGCGACCGACATCCTCGGCTACACCACCTACGTGACGATGGCCGGCCCGTTCCGCGCGGACCAGCGCGTGCACGGCACCGACAATCGCGAGGAGATGCAGCGCGCGCGTCACGCGTTCGAGCTCGCTGCCGAAGGCCGGCGCGTCGCGGTCGTGTCGTCGGGCGATCCCGGTGTGTTCGCCATGGCCGCGGCCGTGCTGGAGGCGCTCGACGAAGCGCGCGATCCGCGCTGGGCCGCGGTCGAACTGCGGATCGAGCCCGGCGTATCGGCGTCGCTCGCGACTGCCGCGCAGGCCGGCGCGCCGCTCGGCCACGATTTCTGCGCGATCTCGCTGTCGGACAACCTGAAGCCGTGGGACGTGATCGAGATGCGGCTGCGGCATGCGGCGCAAGCCGATCTGGTGATGGCGTTCTACAACCCGATCTCGCGTGCACGGCCGTGGCAGCTCGATCGCGCGCTCGACGCCGTGCGTGCGCACCGCGCGCCGGATACGGTCGTCGTGCTCGGCCGCGACATCGGCCGCCCCGGCGCGACACTCACGACGACGACGCTCGGCGCGCTGCGCAGCGAGCAGGTCGACATGCGCACGATGGTGATCGTCGGGTCGTCGACGACGCGGCGTTTCGCGATCGGCGGCGGGCGCGAGTGGGTTTATACGCCGCGGTGGTATCGCTGAGCGGCGCGCTGCGCACGCCTACGCCGCACGCAGACCGCTTCGCCTGACGACCGGCTTCGCGGCCCGCGTCGCCGGTTCGCTGGAACCGGTCGACGCAGGCGGGCGCCGTGTTCGTCGGTATCCATCGTGTGCGGTGCGCCCCACTACGTTCGGCAAGCCGTCGTCAGCCGGAAAAAACGCCCGCCCCGCGTTTCGATCGGCGATCGAATCGGCAAGATCGTTACGTACCGGGAGTCGAATAACGAAAAGAATACCTAAGCGTTCACGATTCGGCGCGAATCCTCCAAGATGGGCACGCCGCCGGGCGGGCATGCGCTGCCGCCCGTCCGCGGCGATACGCGGGCCAGCGTATCCCTCTTCCACTTGGAGAACACAATGAACAACAACGTGTTGCCGCGATTCACCCCGCGCGCGCTCGCCGCGGGCTGCCTGCTCGCGATGGCGAGCGTGTCGCACGGCGCCGGCGTTTATGCGCCGTTCGTCGACGTGACGCTCTACCCGACGCCGCTCGTCGATCGGATCGGCGTCCAGCAAGGTATTCAGCAGTTCACGCTCGCATTCGTGGTCGCGGGCAGCGGCTGTGCGCCGTCGTGGGGCGGCGTGCAGCCGATCGGCAACGGCGCAAGCGGCGACCTGCTCGCGTCGCTGTCCGCGTCGATCGCGAGCTATCGCGCGAAAGGCGGCGAGATCGCCGTGTCGTTCGGCGGCGCGAACGGCACGCCGCTGATGCAGGCCTGCTCGACCGTCCCCGCGTTGAAGACGGCGTACCAGACGGTGATCGACACGTACGGCCTCACGCATGTCGACTTCGACATTGAAGGCGCGTCGCAACAGGACAGCGCCGCCGTCGCGCGCAATTTCCAGGCGGTCGCGCAACTGCAGTCCGATTACGCGGCGAAAGGCAAGGCGCTGCACGTGACGCTGACGCTGCCGACGATGCCGACCGGGCTCACGCAGGACGGCGTGAACGTCGTCAACGCGGCGATCGCGAACAAGGTCGCACTCGACGCGGTGAACCTGATGACGATGGACTACGGCCCCGCGAACATCGACATGGGCGCGGCCGCAATCAGCGCCGCGCAGGCGCTTTACGCGCAGCTCGACACGGCGTTCAAGTCGACCGGCCAGCCGAAGACCGGCGCGCAACTGTGGCAGATGGTCGGCGTCACGCCGATGATCGGGATGAACGACGTGCAGGGCGAAACCTTCACGCTCGCGAATGCGCAGAGCGTGCTGAACGCGGCCGTCAACAACGGCTACGGATTCTTCGGCAACTGGTCGATCGGCCGCGACCAGCCGTGCCCGAACGACGGCGCGTACGTGGCGCCGACCTGCTCGGGCATCGCGCAGCAGCCGTACGCGTTCGCGTCGATCTTCCGCAAGCTCGGCGGCAAGTGGGGCGCGGGCGTCACGCAGGATCCGAACTACGGCGGTGGCTCAGGCGGCGGCACGCCTCAGCCCGGCGCGCCGTGGTCGGCCGGCCAGGTTTATACGGCCGGCGCGATCGTGACTTATCAGGGGACGACGTACCAGGCGCAATGGTGGACGCAGGGCGACGTGCCCGGCCAGGCCGCGGTATGGAAGCCGGTCGGCGGCGGCACGCCGGTGTGGTCGGCAACGACCGCATATCAGGGCGGCACGTGCGTGATCTATCAAAGCACGAAATATTGCGCGAAATGGTGGACGCAAGGCGACAACCCGAGCGCCGGCGGCGTGTGGGTCAAGTCGTGACGTCGTGAAGTCGCGCCGCAGCGGCGCATGATGCGCGGCGGCCGTTCGCGGACGCTGTCCGGCATCCCGGCGAACGGCCGCCCAAGCGAGTGCCGCGCGGCTTCGCGGCCGATGCTACCCCCGCCCCTGCTCCGCCAGCAGCCGCGCTTTCGTCTCGACCAGCAGCGCCGCGTGCGCGTCGCGATGCTGGCGGATCCGCTCGGTCGGCCCGACGATGGACAGCCCGTACCAGTCGCCGTCGAGCATCAGCGCGACCGCGATCGCCGACAACTCGGGCGCGCTCTCGCCGAAGTTCTCCGCCCAGCCGAGTTCGCGAAACCGCGCGGTTTGCGCGACGAGCGCCGGCAGGTCCGGCACGCTCGCGTCGGTGAAGCGCTCGAACGACAACTGCGCGCCGAGCGCCTGCTGCGCATCGTGCCCGAGTTCCGCGAAGATCGCCTTGCCGATCGAGTTCGCATGCAGCGGGCGCAACTCGCCCGGCTGGCGCGTATAGCGGATCGCCTGCTCCGACTCGACGACGTCGAGATACGTGACCGACGTGCCCTGGATCTTGCCGAGCACGGCCGTCTCGCGGCTCGCGTCGCGCAGCGCGACGAGATGCGGATGCACGAGATCGACGACCGGATCGGTCGCGTCGATCGCGGCGGCAACCGTCTGCAGGCGCCGCGTCGGGTAATAGCCACCCCGCTTGCGCACCTCGTACAGATAGCCGCGGCTCACGAGCGTGCGCGCCATCGCGAGGCAGCTCGACGCCGGCACGTTGAGCAGGCGCGCGAGTTCGGTGAGCGGCAGCGGCCGCCGTTCGGCGGCGAACAGCTCGAACAGGTCGAGCGTGCGGGCAACGAGTTTGACGTCCATGACGAGCGCTTGATTCGGAAGGGGAAGCCGCGCGCCGGGAGAGCCGCCGGGCCGCCGGGCCGGTACGGTCAGTACGACTTCGGCAACCCGAGCACCTTCTCCGCGATGTAGCACAGGATCAGTTGCGGGCTCACGGGCGCGAGCCTCGGAATCATACACTCGCGCAGGTAGCGCTCGACATGGTATTCCTTCGCATAGCCCATCCCGCCGTGCGTCGCGATTGCCGTCTGGCACGCCTGAAATGCGGCTTCCGCGCCGAGGTACTTCGCGGCGTTCGCCTCGGCGCCGCACGACTGCCGCGCGTCGTAGCGCGTCGCGGCCTTCATCACCATCAGCCACGCAGCCTCGAGCTGCATCCACGCGTGCGCGAGCGGATGCTGGATCGACTGGTTCTGCCCGATCGGCCGGCCGAACACGACGCGCTCGCACGCATACTGCGTCGCGCGCCGCAGCGCGGCCTGCCCGAGGCCGATCGCCTCCGCCGCGATCAGGATCCGCTCGGGGTTCAGCCCGTGCAGCAGATAGCGGAAGCCGTCGCCTTCGTTGCCGATCAGGTCGTCGCGCGGCACGCGCAAGTTGTCGATGAACAGCATGTTCGAATCGACGGCCTTGCGGCCCATCTTCTCGATCTCGCGCACCTCGACGCGCGAACGGTCGAGATCGGTGTAGAACAGGCTCAGCCCGTCGGTCGGCTTCGTGACCTGATCGAGCGGCGTCGTGCGCGCGATGATCAGCATCTTGTTCGCGACCTGCGCGGTCGAGATCCAGATCTTGCGGCCGCTCAGCACATAGTGATCGCCGTCGCGGCGTGCCTGCGTGGCGAGGTGCGTCGTGTCGAGACCCGCGTCGGGCTCGGTCACTGCGAAGCACGCCTTGTCGCGCCCGGCGATCAGCGGCGGCAGGAAGCGCGCCTTCTGTGCGTCGTTACCGAACACCTGCACCGGGTTCAGCCCGAAGATGTTCATGTGCACGGCCGACGCGCCGGACAGGCCCGCGCCCGATGCACTGATCGTGCGCATCATCAGCGCGGCCTCGGTCATCCCGAGTCCGGCGCCGCCGTATGCCGGGTCCATCGCGATGCCGAGCCAGCCGGCCTCGGCGAGCGCCGCGTGAAAATCGGATGGAAACCCGCCCGCGCGATCGCGTTCGAGCCAGTAGTCGTCGCCGAAGCGTTCGCAGATTTTCTCGATTGCGCTTTCGATCGCGCGCTGGTCGTCGGTCAGATCGAACTGCATGGATTGCTCTCCAGGAAAACGTGAACGGCCGCGCCGTTCTCAAGACAACGCCGGGTTGCTCCGGAGTTTCCGCGTCGAAGAACGCGCCGTTGGCGGGCGGCTCCGTCGCCGGCAACGCGCGAAGCGACCGGTCCGGTTGCCGTCACAACGGAAACACGCCGATCGCGACCGCGGCGAACACCATCAGCACCGTGGCGGCGAACAGGAATGGAATCGTGAATTTCTGGTGCTCGGCGAGCTCGACGCCGGTCAGCCCGACGATCAGGAACGTCGCGGGCGTGAGCGGGCTGACCGGGAAACCGGTCGTCATCTGCCCGAGCAGCGCGGCCTGCGCCATCTGTATCGGCGGCACGCCGAGCAGCTTCGCGCTTTCCGCGAGCACCGGCAGCACGCCGAAGTAGAACGAATCGGGATCGAACAGCAGGCTGAGCGGCATCGACAGCAGGCCGAGCACGAACGGCATGTGGCGCGCATGCTCGACCGGCACGTGCGCGACGACGACCTCGGCCATCGCCTTCAGCATCCCGGTGCCGGACATGATCCCGGTGAACGCGCCGGCCGCGAGCAGCACGCTCGCCATCATCAGCGCGGCCTTCGCATGCGCATCGATTCGTTCGCGCTGCGCGTGCACGTCCGGATAGTTGATGACGAGTGCGGCCACCGTGCCGAGCATGAACATCACCATCGGATCGACGACGCCCGACACCAGCGTGCCGAGCACGACGAGCGTCAGCGCGACGTTGATCCGGAAGCGTCCGGGCCGGCGCAGCGCGCGTTCGGCGTCGGTGAGCTCGCGCGGCGCGATCGCGAGCGCCGCCGCGCCGGCGCGATCGAGCCCGAGCCGCTTCGCCTCGCGCACGCCGAGCACGTACGCGGTGCCGAACACGAACACGAGCCCGATGATCTGTACCGGGATCATCGGCGTGAAGATCGCCGAGCCCGGAATGTGCAATGCCGCGGATGCGCGCAGCATCGGCCCGACCCACGGCAGGAAATTGACGCCGGCGGCCATCGACGCGACGCACGCGAGGATCCGTCGGTCCATCCCGAGCCGCGTGTAAAGCGGCATCATCGCGGGCAGCGTGACGAGAAACGTGACCGCGCCCGAACCGTCGAGATGGATCAACAGCGCGAGCAGCGCCGAGCCCATCACGATGCGCGGCGGATGACACCCGATCACACGCAGCACGCCGGCGATGATCGGGTCGAGCATGCCGGCGTCGGTGAGGATTCCGAAAAATAGAATCGCAAAAACGAACATGCCGGCGATCGGTCCGATGTTCTGCACGCCGTGCACGATGAACTTGCCGGTCGAGAGTCCGAAGCCGGCCGCGAGCGATGCGGCCACCGGCACGACGATCAACGCGACGAGCGGCGACAGCCGCTTCGTGATGATCAGGCCGAACAGCGCGACGATCGCGATCGCGCCGATCCATGCGAGCATGATGTGTCTCCTGTTGCGCGGCCTCGCGCGGTGCGCGGGCCGTCAGGTATCCAAAGGGCGTGCGGTACGCGGTCGTGCGGCCCGGCCCGTGCACGGCCGCGCGCCGCGATGCGGGTCAGTTCGCGCGTTGGCCGCGGTCGTCGTTGTCGGCGTCGTCGCGCGGATCGTCGGCAAACACCTGCGCCGCGTGTTCGTTCAGCGCGGGCGGCGGCCGCCGGTACGTGGCCGGCGTGCGGCCGAGCTTGATCGGCGACGCGATGCCGCGATGCCGGCCGAGTTCCACCTTCATCCGCCGGTGCGCGACGTGCGGATGGTCGAGCGCCGCGTCGAGCCCGAGCACCGGCGCGCACGGCACGCCGCCGCGCATCAGCCGCTCGGCGAGCGCCGCGCCGTCGTGGGCGGCCAGCGCCGCTTCGAGCAGCGCGCGCAGTGCGGCGCGGTTCGCGCTGCGCGCACGGTTGTCGGCGAAGCGCGGATCGTCGAGCCAGTCGCGCGTGCCGAGCACGTCGCAGAGCGCGGCGAACTGGCCGTTGTTGCCGACCGCGAGAAAGATGTCGACGCTCGCGGTCGGAAAGCGATCGTACGGCGTGATGTTCGGATGCGCGTTGCCGGTGCGCACCGGCGCCTTCCCCGAATGAAAGAAGTTCGGCGTATGCGGATGCAGGATCGACAGCGCGCAGTCGAACAGCGTCGACTCGACGAACTGCCCGCGACCGCTCGCGTCGCGTTCGCGCAGCGCCATCAGCACGCCGAGCGCCGCATTCAGCCCGGTTACGAGATCGACGATCGGCACGCCGACGCGCAGCGGCGCACCGCCCGCTTCGCCGTTGACGCTCATCAGCCCGGTCAGCGCCTGCACGGCCGCATCGTAGCCGGGCAGCCCGCCGAGCGGACCGTCCGCGCCGAAGCCCGACACACGGCAATAGACCAGGCGCGGAAAGCGCGCGTGCAGCGCGTCGAAACCGAGCCCCCAGCGCTCCATCGTGCCGATCTTGAAGTTCTCGACGAGCGCGTCGGCATGCTGGAGCAGGCCGAGCAGCCGTTCGCGGTCATCGGGCTTCGTCAGGTCGAGCGCGACGCCGAGCTTGTTGCGGTTCACGCCGAGGAAATACGACGCGGTGTCGCCGTCGAACGGCGGGCCCCACGTGCGCGTCTCGTCGCCGGACGGCGGTTCGACCTTGATCACCTCCGCGCCGTGGTCGGCGAGGATCTGCGTCGCGTACGGGCCGCCCAGCACCCGCGACAGATCGATGATGCGCAACCCCGCCAATGCGCCCTGCTGCTCGTGCTCCGTCATGCGTCTCGCTCCTGACTCCGATTGTTCGGACCGCCGGGCTCACCGGGCCGTCGACGACGACCCGGTGTTCCGGCCTGGAATGCTAATTCTTGTACGTGAATTTATATTCACACCGAGGAATTTCATTGTCAAGCCGGGTATGCCCCGGCGATCATGGGACGCATGCCGCCACGCGCGATGGGTGATCCGGGCAGAGGTCGGCAATGTCGGCCGGCCGGCATATCGCACTGCGGTTCAGCGGCTGCTTTGCCGAACCCGAAAACCGGGCCGGACACGGGAGCCCATACCGCGGCCTGCAATGCCGTGTGCCGCGAACGCCGCAGCGTGTTGCGGATCGCGCCGGGCGCTGCGATCCGGCGCAGGACGAGATGCCGCCGGGACGCCCTCATCCGGAAGCCGGCGGAGACCGCACGGCTGAAGGCACTCGCCGACGGCTCGCTTCGCTCTCGCGGAGCGGCCCGGCGCGCTTACCCGCGCAGCCGCGGCCCCGCCTTGCGTTCGAGCAACGCGACGAGTTCGGGCTGCATGTACGCGTAGCGATCGGGAATGTCGAGGCAGACGATCTTCTTGTGTTTCAGCAGCGCGCCGAATTGGGCGGACAGCTTCGCCTTGTGCGCCCGCTCCATCACGAACACGATTTCGGCCCATTCGAGCTGCGCCGCGCACAAACGCGTGTCCGCGTCGGGCGCGAGGCCCGCCGAATCCGTTTCGACACCCGGCCACGCGGCGAATACCGCCTCGGCAGTCGGGCTGCGCAGCCGATTGCGGCTGCAGATGAACAGCGCGCGCGTCATGCCCGCGCGCGGCGGCCCGATGGCCGGCTCATTCGCTCAGCCCTGCGGAATCGTGCCGGGCCGCACGTACGCGAGCATGTGCGGCACGTAGTCGGCCTTGCCGAGCTCGACGCCGTGATTGCGCAAGATCGCGTACGCGGCGATCGCATGAAAATAGAACTGCGGCAGCGCCCAGTCGCGTGCGTACTGCTCGCCGGTCATGTCGAACGCGGTGCCGTTCGGCAGTTCGAGCGCGATCGGCAGCGCGGCGCCGCCATCGAGCGCGTCCGGGGCGAGTTCACCGAGAAAAGCGATCGTGCCGCCGAGAATGCCCTGCGCATCGCTGAGCGAGCCGGGCTGCGCATCCGCATGCCAGCCGGCTTCCCGCAACGCGAGCAGCGCGTCGGGCAGCGGCTCGCCGCGCAGCCGGTGCACGGGTTCCATCGCCTGGAAGCACGAGAACCGCACCTGGGCGGCGAGCGGATACATGTCGGGCGCGAGCTTCAGCATCAGCAGCGCATCGGGCGTGTCGCCCGCGGCCTGCCGGTGCGCGACGGCCTTGTCGAGCCACGCGGATTGCGCGCGCAGCATCTGCGTGAAGGTTGGAACGAGAAGTTGGGTCAGCGACATTCAGGCCCTCCGATGAGTCGTTCGCACGTCGCGATCAATGACGGCGCGAATTCGTATTCTGCCGCAGCGGACGATTCGACGCGAAACCAGTGACGCATCGACGCGCCGCCCCGCAAGGGCATCAGGGCTTGCCGTGACGCGCGAGAAACCGGTCGAGTTGCGACGCGAACGCCTTGCCGTCGCGTGCGCTGAACGGCGCCGGGCCGCCCGTGTCGATGCCCGCGCTGCGCAACTGGTCCATCATCGCGCGCGTCGACAGCCGTTCCTCGATGTTCTCGCGGCTGAACCAGTTGCCGCGCGGGTCGAGCGCATGCGCGCCCTTGTCGAGCACGGCCGCGGCCAGCGGGATGTCGGCGGTGATCACGAGATCGCCGGCTTCCGCGAGCTCGACGATTCGCGCGTCGGCCACGTCGAAGCCGGCCGGCACCTGCACCGCCTTGATGAACGGCGACGGCGGCGTGCGGAGGAACTGGTTGGCGACCAGCGTCACGCAGATCTCGGCGCGGCGCGCGGCGCGAAACAGCATGTCCTTGATGACGGCGGGACACGCGTCGGCATCGACGAGTACTTGCATGGCAGGCGTTCCAGTAAGCAGAAACGGCGATCATAGCGCAGCGCCGGTGCGTGTTCCGCCGGTGAGCCGGTGAGCCGACGAGTCGATCAGCCAGCCGCGTCCGCGCACAGCGCCGCCGCGGTCATCCATTGCGCGCCCCATGCGTCGGCGAGCCGCTTGCCCTGCCCGATCCGTACAGCCGCGTCGTCGAAGTCGACGAACACGACATGATCGGCATCGGTCGGCTTGGGCGGCGCCTCACGCGTGCGGCCGTCGGACAGCACCCACAGCCAGCGCTGCTTGCCCGGCGCCGGCGCGCGTCTTGCATCGCGCGCAAGCAATTGCGTGGCAGCCGCGATGCCGTCCGCGAGCGGCGTGCCGCCGCCGCCGCCGACCGGTTCGAGCCAGCGCGCATTCCACCAACGCGGCACGGCCGGGCCGAAGCGCTGCGCGGCGCCGTCGCCGCCGAAACAGATCAACGCGGTTTCCATGCGCTCGCGCGCGGCCTGGTCGAAATACGCGACGATCAGCCCTTTCGCGAGCGCGAGCCGCCCGTGCGTCAGCATCGACGCCGAGCAGTCCAGCACGAAGCAATGGAGCGCGTGCGGCGCGCCCGCCTGTTTGCGAAAGCGCAGATGACTCGCGTGCAGCGGCCCGCCGCGCTTCGCGGCGAGCGTTGCCGGCCACGCAACAGCCGTGCCCGCGCGCAGCACCGTACCGGCCACGCGCGCGGCAGCGCCTGGCTGCCATCGAGGACCGCGAACGGCATTCGCGGCGGCGTCCGCTCGATGGCTCAGCGTTTTTTTAACGGCAGCGGCACTACGCCTTTCACGTCGCGCAGCCCGGCAGGTTCGGCCGGCAGATAGCCCCAGTCGCCGTGCGATGCCGCCGCGTCGTTCGTCGCCGAGCCCGCTCGATCGTCGGAATGCCCGCGCAGGTCGGGCGGCGAACGGTCGTCGCGGCCGCGGCCGTGTTCCCCGTCCGGTTGCGACGCGTTCGACGCACTGGACGACGGCGGCGTATGCGCATGGCGCCGATGACGCAGCACCGCATCGGCCACGCATTCGACGTGCGCGACCGTCACCGCGTCGGCGCGCTCGAGCGCCGCGAGCGCGCGCGCGGCGCGCAGCATCACGAGGTCGGCGCGCAGGCCGTCGACGGCGGCGGCGATGCACAGTGCACTCACGCGTGCATGAATCGCATCGCTGAAATCCAGCGACGCCAGCCGCGCGCGCGCCGCATCGATCCGCTCGCGCAGTTCGCGCTGCGCGGCCGCATGGCGCGCGCGGAACGCGGCCGGATCGAGGTCGAACGCGAGCCGCGCCTTCACGATTTGCTCGCGCTGCGCGGCGTCGAAGCAGTTCTCGAGTTCGACCATCAGCCCGAAGCGGTCGAGCAGTTGCGGGCGCAACTCGCCTTCCTCGGGATTCATCGTGCCGACCAGCACGAAGCGTGCGTCGTGCGCGTGCGACACGCCATCGCGCTCGACCACGTTCACGCCGCTCGCGGCGACGTCGAGCAGCGTATCGACGAGGCCGTCCGCGAGCAGGTTCACCTCGTCCACGTACAGCACGCCGCGATGCGCGCGCGCGAGCAGGCCCGGCCGGAAGCGCACGCCGTTGTCGGCGAGCGCATGCGCGAGATCGAGCGTGCCCGTGACCTGCTCGTCGCTCGCGGACAGCGGCAGCGTGACGAATTCGCCCTCGGGCAGCAGTTCCGCGAGCGCGCGCGCGGCGGTCGATTTCGCGGTGCCGCGCGGCCCGCTGACGAGCACGCCGCCGAGCGACGGGTCGATCGCCGCGAGCAGCAGCGCCTGCTGCAGCGGCTGCTGCGCGACGAGCGCCGTGAACGGAAATACCGCGCGAGCGCGATGCGTGGTCTGATCGGTCATCGCCGCCTTCCTTCCTGAAGTTGTTCGCTGTCGAGCCAGACCGCCTCGATCCGCTCGCGATAATCGCCCGGCTGCTGCCACAGCCCGCGCTGCATCGCTTCGACGAAGCGTTCGCAGATGCCGTGCAGCGCGTTCGGATTGTGGCGTTCGAGGAACGCGCGCGTGTCGTCGTCGAACAGGTACGCGTCGGCGACGAGCGCGTACTGGTGATCCGACAGCACGCGCGCGGTCGCGTCATAGCCGTACAGATAGTCGACGGTCGCGGCCATTTCGGCCGCGCCCTTGTAGCCGTGACGCTTCACGCCGTCGAGCCATTTCGGGTTGACGACGCGCGAGCGGATCACGCGCGCGATTTCCTCGCGCAGCGTGCGCATCGCCGGCGCGGCCGGGTTCGCGTGGTCGCCGTGGTAAATGCTCGGCTGCTGCCCGGACAGGTGCCGCACGGCCGCCGTCATCCCGCCCTGGAACTGGTAATAGTCGTTCGAATCGAGGATGTCGTGTTCGCGGCTGTCCTGGTTCTGCACGACGACGTCGATCGTCGCGAGCCGCTTGCCGAACACGTCGGGCGCCGCGTCGCCCGCGCTGTTCTGCGCGTACGCATGGCCGCCCCACTGCCGGTACGCGTCGGCGAGATCGGCGTCGGTCTGCCAGCGGCGCTGGTCGATCAGGTCCTGCAGGCCCGCGCCGTAGCTGCCCGGCCGCGCGCCGAACACGCGCCAGCCGGCGCGGCGCCGCGCTTCGTCGGGCGCCACGCCGTGCTCGATCCATTTCGTGCGTTCGCGCTCGATCCGCGCGCGGATCGGGTTCAGTTCCTCGGGCTCGTCGAGTGCAGCGACGGCCTGCACGGCCGCGTCGAACAGGTGCATCAAGTTCGGGAACGCGTCGCGGAAGAAGCCGGACACGCGCAACGTCACGTCGATGCGCGGCCGGTCGAAGATCTCGATCGGCAGAATCTCGAAGTCCGTCACGCGATGGCTGCCGTGCGCCCACTTCGGCCGCACGCCGATCAGCGCGAACGCCTGCGCGATGTCGTCGCCGCCGGTGCGCATCGTCGCCGTTCCCCAGACCGACAGGCCGATCGCGCGCGGATAGTCGCCGTGATCCTGCAGATGGCGCTCGATCAGCTGCTGCGCGGATTTCAGCCCGAGCGACCACGCGGCCTGCGTCGGCACCGCGCGCGTATCGACCGAATAGAAGTTGCGGCCCGTCGGCAGCACGTCGGGACGGCCGCGCGACGGCGAGCCGCTCGGCCCCGGCGGCACGAAGCGGCCGTCGAGCCCGCGCAGCAGTTGGCGCAGTTCCTCGCTGCCGCACGCGTCGAGCGCGGGCATCAGCGTCGTGCGCACGCGCTCGATCACCGCGAGCGTGTGCGGCCATTCGCCTGGCGGCGCCGTGCCGTTGCCGGCCTCGGCGCAAGCTTCGCCGTCGCGCGCGCACAGCGCATCGAGCCACTGCTGCGCAAGCCGTTCGAGCCGCTCGCGCGTATCGCCCGCATGTCGCCACGGCGACGCGTCGAGCGCCTGCAGCACGCTCGGCCGCGGGCCCGCCCACGGCGCGGCCCAGTCGGCCGCGAGCGGGTCGAACGCGTCGCCGAGCGCGAGATCGCGCGCGAGCGCGCCGATCAGCCCCGCACGCTCGCCCTTGCCGTCGCCGACCGGAAAGCGCGCGAGCGCGAGCAACGTATCGCGCCGCTGGCGATCGGCCGGCGACGCGCCGAACACGTGCAGCCCGTCGCGGATCTGCGCTTCCTTCAATTCGCACAGCCATGCGTCGACACGCGTGAGCAGCGCGTCCTCGTCGCCCGCGTCGCGCGGCGGCGACACGCTGAGTTCGTCATGCAGACGATGCTCGGCGATCGTCGCGAGAATCGTCTTGCGCAGCAGCTTCGCGCGACGCGCATCGACCATCAGCGCTTCGTAATACTCGTCGACCTGCCGTTCGAGATCCTGCAGCGGCCCGTAGTTTTCCGCGCGCGTGAGCGGCGGCATCAGATGATCGATGATCACCGCCTGCGCGCGGCGCTTCGCCTGGCTGCCCTCGCCCGGATCGTTGACGATGAACGGATACAGATGCGGCAGCGGCCCGAGCGTCAGGTCGGGCCAGCATGCATCGGACAGCGCGACGCTCTTGCCCGGCAGCCATTCGAGGTTGCCGTGCTTGCCGAGGTGGATGACCGCGTCGATGCCGAACGCATCGCGCAGCCAGAAATAGAACGCGAGATACGCGTGCGGCGGCACGAGGTCCGCATCGTGGTAGCTCGCATAGTCGTTGTCGTCGCGCGAGCGCGACGGCTGGATGCCGACGAACACGTTGCCCGCGCGCCAGCCGGCAATCGGAAAGCGCCCGTGCCGCAGCGTCGGATCGGCTTCGGGCGGGCCCCAGCGTGCGTTCAGCGCGTCGCGCACGGCGGCCGGCAGCCGCGCGAAATGCGCGACGTAGTCGGCCAGCGCGAAGCTCTGGAACGCCGGGCGCAGTGCGCGCACGGCCGGATCGTTCGTCACGCCTTCGGTGAGCCGCGCGATGAGCGCATCGCCGTCGGCCGGCAGATCGGCGAGCGCATAGCCCGCGTCGCGCAGCGCAGCGAGCACGCGCAGCGCGGACGCCGGCGTATCGAGCCCGACGCCGTTGCCGATTCGCCCTTCGCTGTGCGGATAGTTCGCGAGGATCAGCGCGATCCGCTTGTCGGCATTGTCGAGCGTGCGCAGCCGGCACCAGCCGCGCGCGAGCGCCGCGACGAATGCGATCCGCTCGACGTCCGGCTGGTAGCGCACGACGTCGACTTCGGTGTGCGGACAACGATACGCGAGCCCCTTGAAACTCACCGCGCGCGTGATGATGCGCCCGTCGACTTCCGGCAGCGCGACGTGCATCGCGATGTCGCGCGCATGCAGCCCCTGGTTGTCGGCCGTCCACGCGTCGCGATTGCCGCCGGACAGGATCACCTGCAGCACCGGCGCGTCGCCGGCGAGCACGTCGGGCTCGGGGCTGTCGATCGCGCCGGCCGCGAACGCCGTCGTGTTCAGCACGAGCGCGACGCGCTGCGTGTCGCACAGCCGCGTGATGACTTCGCGGCTCACCGCGTCCTTCAGCGACGTGACGGCGATCGGCAGCGGATTCAGCCCCTCGCGCACGAGCGCCTCGGCCAGCGCGTCGAACACGGCCGTGTTCGCGGCCTGCCAGTGCGCGCGATAGAACAGGATCGCGACGACCGGCGCGCCAGGCGTCCAGCGCGCGCGCCAGTCGTCGACGCTCGCCGGGTCGCGCGCCGGGTGATACAGCGCGGCGGCCGGCAGCGGGCGCGGCGGTTCCGGTTCGTCGCCGAAGCCGAGCGTATGGAACGCGATGCTGCGCAGCAGCGCTTCGGCGTTGTGCATCCCGCCTTCGCGCAGGTAGCGCCACCACAGCCGGCACAGCCCGGGCGCAACCGTGCTCTTCGCGACGAGGTTCGGATCTTCCTGCAGGTCGCCCGAGAACATCGCGAGCTGCTGCTTGCGTTTCGACGCGAGCGACACCGCCTGTTCGATCCCGTACGGCCAGTACGCTTCGCCGCCGAGATGGTCGATCACGACCGTCTTCGCGTGACGCAGCACGTCGTCGACGTAGAAGTCGACCGACGCCGGCTGCCGCAGGAACGTGACGTTCGCGAGCCGCACGCTCGGGAAGCCGGCGGGCAGCTTCGGTACGACGCTCGCGAGCAGTGACAGCGTCGTGTCGGCCGAGCTCAGGATCACGATGTCGGCCGGGCGCTGGTCGATCCGGACGACGCCCTGCGTATCGTCGACGAAGCCGCCCGGCGTGGTGCGCAGCAGATGCATCGCGCGTTACGCCTGCTGCGCCTGTGCCGCGCATGCGGCGTCGAACGCGCGCTGCAACGCGGCTGCGTCGAGATCCTCGCCGATCAGCACGAAACGGCTCGCGCGCGGTTCGCCGTCGTGCCAGCGGCGGTCGAAATAGCTGTCGAAGCGGCGGCCGACGCCCTGGATCACGAGCCGCATCGGCGCATCGGGCAGCGCTGCGAAGCCTTTCGCGCGGTAGATCGTGTGCGTCTCGACGACACGCTCGAGCGCCGCGATCGTCGCGTCGCGCGAGCCCGCGTCGCCCGACACCACGACCGAATCGAAATCGTCGTGATGGTGGTCGTGATCGCCGTCGCCGGCCGAACCGTGATGGTCGTGGCGCAGGTGGATCGTTTCCTCCGACGCCGATCCAAGGCCGAGCAGCATCGCGAGATCGAGTTCGCCGCGCGTCGCGCGCACGATCTTCACCTGCGGCGGGATCTCGTCGCGGATCGCGGCTTCGATGCCGGCGAATTGCGTGTCGGCGACGAGGTCGGCCTTGTTCACGATCACGAGATCGGCGGACGACAGTTGATCGGCAAACAGCTCGTGCAGCGGCGATTCGTGGTCGAGGTTCGGGTCGGCGCGGCGCTGCGCGTCGACCGCCTGCGGATTCTCCGCGAACTGGCCGCTCGCGGCGGCCGGCCCGTCGACGACGGTGACGACGGCGTCGACCGTGAAGCTGTTGCGGATCGTCGGCCAGTTGAACGCCTGCACGAGCGGCTTCGGCAGCGCGAGGCCCGACGTCTCGATCAGCACGTGGTCGATGTCGGCGCGGCGCTCGACGAGCGCCTCCATCACCGGATAGAACTCTTCCTGCACGGTGCAGCACAGGCAGCCGTTCGCGAGTTCGTACAACTGGCCCGACGCTTCGCCCTGCGCGCCGTCGGCGTCTTCGCAGCCGATGCCGCAACCCTTGAGGATTTCGCCGTCGATGCCGAGCTCGCCGAATTCGTTGACGATCACCGCGATGCGGCGGCCTTGCGCGTGCTGCAGGATGTGGCGCATCAGCGTGGTCTTGCCGCTGCCGAGAAAGCCCGTGACGATCGTGACGGGGAGCTTGCGTAGGGTCATGGTCAGTCCTGTGTCGAAGAGGGGGTCAGGCCGAGAGCGTCACGTCGATCTCGTCGTAGCGTTTGAGCCGATAGATCGCGGCCGACACGATCCAGCACGCGAGGAACAGGCCGATCACGACGTAGCCGAGCATCCCGAAATGCGATGCGACCATCGTCGAGAAACCCCAGACGGGGCCCTGCAGCGCGAGCTTGTCGGCGAGCAGCGCGAGCACCTCGATGCCGCCGATCAGCGCGGCGACGAGCACCGACACGAACGTGATCGTCATGTTGTAGTAGATCTTGCGGATCGGCCGCACGTACGCCCAGCGGTACGCGCCCATCATCAGGATGCCGTCGGTCGTGTCGACGAGCGTCATGCCCGCGGTAAACAGCACCGGCAGCGCCATCACCGACCAGAACGACATGCCGCCCTGCACCTGCGTGGCCGAAATGCCGAACAGCGCGATCTCGGTCGCGGTATCGAAGCCGAAGCCGAACAGGAAGCCGACCGGATACAGGTGCCAGCTGCGCGACACGAGGCGGAACAGCGGCCGGAACAGGCGCGCGAGCACGCCGCGCTGGTTCATCAGCATGTCGAGATCGGCATCGACGATCGCCTCGCCGCGGCGGGCCGCGCGAAACGTCCGGTACACGGAGATCAGGATCAGCAGGTTCGCGGCCGCGAGCACCAGCAGGAAGAATGCCGACACGCTCGTGCTGATCACGCCGCCCCAGGTCTTCATGCTCTCGAAGCGCGCGAGCGACGCCGCGGTCAGCGCGACGGCCACCGACATCACGATCACCACGGTCGAATGGCCGAGCGAGAAGAACAGGCCCGCGCCGAGCGGGCTGCGGCCTTCCTGCATCAGCTTGCGCGTGACGTTGTCGATCGCGGCGATATGGTCGGCATCGACCGCGTGGCGCAGCCCGAACACGTACGCGAGCAGCGCGGTGCCGAGCAGCACGGGCTGATCGCGAAACGCGACGAACGCCCAGATCCACGCGGCGACGTTGAATGCGACGAGCAGTGAGTAGATCGCGATGATTTTGCCGCGCAGCCCGGACGGGCTGTCGTTGAACAGGCGGAAGAACGAGTCGAGCATGATGCTCCTTTGCGAACGGTCGACATGGTGAATGCCAACACGGCTGCCGCGTGCCCTGCCCGCGCCGCCTGCCGCTCGCCGCGCCGGCCCGCGCGCGTGCATGCGGCGGGCGGATCGGCGGAGGAAGCGGGAAACGCTCGGGCGTCGGGCGTACTGCGGCCGTGGACGATGCGCCGCCTCCCCGCGGCGCTGAACCCAACGTCCTGGCCGGTATCCGGGCTGACGAACACGCCGCTTCGCCTTCCCGGATGCGCAGGCATCCAGTGGCGGTCGTCCGCATGCGGTACGCATGCGGCGAAGCGGCGCTGCATCGCGCTGTGCGCGACGCGTTCGCTTACCGTTGCGGGGGCAGCACAGGTTGGCTCGACTGCGGTGCAGGCAGGCTCCCTGTTTCCCGTTTAACTGCGCGCGCCGGAGCGGCGCGCGCGAGCACCAAAACGCGTGCGAGTGTAGGCGGCGGCGCGCACAGCGTCAAGGCGGCGGCCCGCGAGCCCTTGCGGGCGCGCATCGCGGCCGGCTTTTCGGTCCGGATGCTCGATCCGTTCGCAGCGACTGCTCCGCGATCGCCTCGTGCAACGCTTCTGCTGTATCGGGATCGCTTCCGCTGTATCCGGAAGTCCGGGATACCAGCCCTGCGCGCGGATCGACCGCCCCGCGCGCAGTGCACGCTGTGCTATCGTATGCGCCGCGTTCGGTGCTCGCGCCCGCCCTCCGGCGAGCGCAGTTAAACGGGAAACAGGAGGCGGACGCCCGCCCGGCCTGTGCTGTCCCCGCAACGGTACGCCGCCCGCGCAATGCGCTTTCGCGCACGCGCCCATGCCGCCCTCGATGCCACTGCCCGACTGCTTCGGGTGGGAAGGCCGCGGCCTGGCAAGCGGCCAGCCCGGATACCGGCCGACGCAAGGGGCGAGCGCCGCGCTCGCCGAACGCCCGGTCCGCGGGGGACGGACTGCGTGCGCATGTCTCCCGTGTTCGCACGGGCCTCGTTCGATCCGCTATGCATCGCCTGCCTGCCGGCCGCCTGCGCGCCGCCCGTTTGCCGCTCCCCCCGTCCTCGACACGGTTCGCGCCGTGCTGCCCGCGATGAGCCGCGCGTGGCTGATCGGCGCGGGGCCCGGCGACGCCGACCTGCTGACGCTCAAGGCCGTGCGCGCGATCGCCGCGGCCGACGTGCTGCTCGTCGACGATCTCGTGAATCCCGACGTGTTGCGCCACGCACGCGCCGACGCCCGCATCGAGCACGTCGGCAAGCGCGGCGGCCATGCGTCGACCCCGCAGCACGCGATCGTCGCCGCGATGCTCGCGCACCTGCGCGCAGGCCGCAGCGTCGCGCGGCTCAAGGGCGGCGACCCGTTCGTGTTCGGCCGCGGCGGCGAGGAACTGCTCGCGCTCGGCGCGGCCGGTTTCCCGGTCGAGGTCGTGAACGGCATCACGGCCGGTATCGCCGCGCCGGCCGCGCTCGGCATTCCGGTCACGCATCGCGGCGACGCGCAGGGCGTGATCTTCGTCACCGGCCACGGCGCGGGCGCCGACGAGCCCGACTGGCGCGCGCTCGCCGCGACACGGATGACGATCGTGATCTACATGGGCATTCGCCGGCTCGATGCGATCGTGGCCGCGCTACGCGACGGCGGCCTCGCCGGCGGCACGCCGTGCGCGGCGATCGAGAACGCGACGCGCGACGGGCAGCGGCACGTGCTCGCGACGCTCGATACGCTCGTCGAGCGCGTGAGCGCGACCGGCATCGGCTCGCCCGCGATCGTCGTGATCGGCCGCGTCGCGGCGCTCGCCGACGATCCCGCGGTGCGCGCCGCGCTCGGCGCGCGTGCATGATGCGGGTCGCGCTCGGCGTCGGTTTCCGCGCGAACGTGAGCGCCGCGCAACTCGATGCTGCGATTCGCGCGGCGCTCGCGCTCTACCCGGACGCCGAGCCGGCCGTCGTCGCGACGCTCGCCGACAAGGCGCGGGCCCGGCCGCTGCGTACGCTGTGCGCG
>NZ_CABVPL010000055.1 GCF_902499045.1 Burkholderia latens
CTTCCGCCAGCACGGCGGCCGCGGCCGACAACGGCCCCGCCGCATCGTCGCGACGCGCGAATGCGTCGACGGCCGCCGCGAGCCACGCGTCGGCTGCGCGCACGACGCCGCCGCGCGCGTTCGGCAGTGCGTCAGGTGGGGGAAGGTTGGCCGGATCGGACGTCATGGACACGCGCGCCTGTCATCGTCAAGTCGCTCGCGCGAGCCGCGGCGCGCAAGCGCCAGGCGGTCGCGAGGCCGGAGCGGGGTGTCCGTGGGCCAAGGTCCGGTCAGATCTGGACCATCTCGAAGTCTTCCTTGCGAGCACCGCATTCGGGGCACGTCCAGTTGATCGGGACGTCTTCCCAGCGCGTGCCCGGGGCGATGCCCTCTTCGGGCAGCCCGGCTTCTTCGTCATAAATCCAGCCACAAATCAGGCACATCCAGCTCTTGTATTCCATCTTAAGCCGCGTCGGGAAAGTCGGTAAATTCGGGAGCCATGATGGTACCGTGTCGGGGCCGGACTGCCTAGCAATCGCACTGGAGCGCAGCGACTACGTGACGCCGCGCTAAAAAATCCGTCGTGCCGGCCGGATTCCGCCGCATAATGGCTGCACAGTGCGGCCTGCCGGGCAACACAGGGCAAAAACCGCCCATTTCGCCTCGCCGTCCGCATCTCCGTCGCTTCCCCGTTTTTTCTTGCCCCATTTCTACATGTCCAGCAACGCCCCTCCGATCGTCCTCACCTTCGGCCTGTCCGATCCCACCGGCGGCTCCGGCCTCCAAGCCGATCTGATGACCCTGGCGAGCATGGGCTGTCACGGCGTGTCGGTCCTGACCGGCTATACCGTGCGCGACTCGGCCGCCTGCGACGAAGTGACCGGCCTCGATCCCGACGTCGTCGCCGCGCAGGCGCGCATGCTGCTCGAGGACATGCCGGTTGCCGCGTTCAAGATCGGCGCGGCGACGCGCGCGGAAGTCGTGAGCGCGATCGCCGAAGTGGTCGCCGACTACGACGGCGTGCCGCTGGTGCTCGCACCGGACTTCACGCTCGACGACGAACACGTGCTCGCCGCGGATGACCTGCGCGAATCGATCGCCGACCTGCTCGCGCCGCAGACGACGCTGCTCGTCGCCGACCACGCGACGCTGATCGCGCTCGCGCAGCCGGACGGCGATGCCGAGGCGCCGAACCTCGACGCGGCCGTGTCGCACCTGCTGTCGCAGGGTTGCGAATACATCCTGTCGTCGGAGACGGGCTCGCACCGGCTCGTCAACACGCTGTACGGCGAGGAAGGCCAGCTCCGCGAAGACATGTGGGATCGCTCGCCGCACCGGCTGATGGGCATCACCGACACGCTCGGCGCGGCGATCGCCGCATTGCTCGCCAACGGCCAGGAGCCGCCCGAAGCGGTGCGCGAAGCGCAGGAGTACCTGTACCAGGCCGTGCGCGACGCGTTCCGGCCGGGCATGGGCGCGTATCTGCCGGATCGGTTCTTCTGGGCACGCAGCAATGAGGATGCGGACACGCCGCCGGCCGTGAAGGCCGATCCGGTGCCGAGGACGTCGCATCGGCATTGACCGGCGACGCCCGCCCGGCGGCCCCTGTGCTGCCGTGGCGGGCGGTTCGCGTTCGCTGCGAGGCGGCACGTCCGCCTTTTTCGCGCGCGCATAAAAAAGACCCGCATCGCTGCGGGTCTTTTCCTTTGGCTGGAACGCGCATCGCTGCGCGCTCCGGACATCATCGACCGAAGTCGATTACATGTCCATGCCCATGCCGCCCATGCCGCCCGGCATGCCGCCCGGCATCGGTGCGTCTTCCTTCGGCAGTTCGGCGACAGCTGCGTCCGTCGTCAGCAGCAGGCCTGCGACCGAAGCTGCGTTCTGCAGTGCGGTGCGCGTGACCTTGGTCGGGTCGACGACGCCGGCTTCGACCATGTCGACGTACTCGCCCGTCGCTGCGTTGTAGCCGTAGTTGCCCTTGCCTGCAGCAACTGCCGCCACCACGACGCTCGCTTCTTCGCCGCCGTTCGTGACGATCTGGCGCAGCGGCTCTTCCATCGCGCGCAGCACGATCTTGATGCCGGCGTTCTGGTCGGCGTTCACGCCGGTCAGGCCTGCGATCGCGGTGCGAGCGCGGATCAGCGCCACGCCGCCGCCCGGGACGATGCCTTCTTCAACGGCAGCGCGGGTTGCGTGCAGCGCGTCTTCGACGCGTGCCTTCTTTTCCTTCATTTCGACTTCGGTCGCAGCGCCGACCTTGATCACTGCCACGCCGCCGGCCAGCTTCGCCACGCGCTCTTGCAGCTTTTCACGGTCGTAGTCCGACGTTGCTTCTTCGATCTGCGTGCGGATCTGCTTGACGCGCGCTTCGATGTTGGTCGCTTCGCCAGCGCCGTCGATGATCGTCGTGTTTTCCTTGCCCACTTCGATGCGCTTCGCCTGGCCCAGTTCCGCCAGCGTTGCCTTCTCGAGCGTCAGGCCGGTTTCTTCCGCGATGACCTGGCCGCCGGTCAGGATCGCGATGTCTTCCAGCATCGCCTTGCGACGATCGCCGAAGCCCGGCGCCTTGACCGCAACGGTCTTCAGGATGCCGCGGATGTTGTTGACGACCAGCGTCGCGAGCGCTTCGCCTTCGACGTCTTCAGCGATGATCAGCAGCGGGCGGCCAGCCTTCGCGACTTGCTCGAGCACCGGCAGCAGGTCACGGATGTTCGAGACCTTCTTGTCGTGCAGCAGCACGAACGGGTTCTCGAGCACGGCAACTTGCTTGTCCGGGTTGTTGATGAAGTACGGCGACAGATAGCCGCGGTCGAACTGCATGCCTTCGACGACGTCGAGCTCGTCGGCGAGCGACTTGCCGTCTTCGACGGTGATCACGCCTTCCTTGCCGACCTTGTCCATCGCTTCAGCGATGCGATCGCCGATCGACGAATCGCTGTTCGCCGAGATCGCGCCGACCTGAGCGATTTCCTTGTTCGTCGTGCACGGCTTGCTGATCTTCTTCAGCTCTTCGACAGCCGCTGCGACTGCCTTGTCGATGCCGCGCTTCAGGTCCATCGGGTTCATGCCCGATGCGACGTACTTCATGCCTTCGCGAACGATCGATTGCGCGAGGACGGTTGCCGTCGTCGTGCCGTCGCCTGCGTTGTCGCTGGTCTTGGAAGCAACTTCCTTGACCATTTGCGCGCCCATGTTCTGGAGCTTGTCCTTCAGCTCGATTTCCTTCGCGACCGACACACCGTCCTTGGTCACGGTCGGGCCGCCGAAGCTGCGCTCGAGCACGACGTTGCGGCCCTTCGGACCCAGCGTGACCTTGACCGCGTTGGCCAGAATGTTCACGCCTTCGACCATCTTCGAACGGGCGGAATCGCCGAATACGACGTCTTTAGCTGCCATCTTCTAACTCCTTGAATTCTTGGGAATATGTACCGTCAGTGGACGCTTACTTCGCGTTGACCACGGCCATGATGTCTTCTTCGCGCATGACCAGCAGCTCCTGGCCGTCGACCTTGACGGTCTGACCAGCGTACTTGCCGAACAGCACGCGATCGCCGACCTTCACGTCGAGCGCGATCGGGGCGCCCTTGTCGTCGCGCTTGCCCGGGCCGATGGCCAGGACTTCGCCTTGATCCGGCTTCTCAGCAGCTGCGTCGGGGATCACGATGCCCGAGGCAGTCTTGGTTTCCTGATCCAGGCGCTTGACGATCACGCGATCGTGCAAAGGACGAAGGTTCATATTCACTCCTCTCTTGACTGAGATTGAAGAACGCTTAGGGAACCTGCCCGGCTTGACGCCCGGCAGAGAATTGTTAGCACTCTCGTGCAGCGAGTGCTAATTATATGGACGGGTTTTGACAAATTCAAGAAGGGGAGCCGGAGGTTTTTTTACGCTGCGCGGAGCAGCGAAAAAACGGGGATCTACCGAAGAAATCCCTTTTGAAACAAATAGATATACACCAATCCCGCACTCCGGGAGCGGGCACGATACGGGATTTCCCGACCATCGCCCGGGTTTGACACGGGGTAAGCACCGAGTTCCCGCGATCGTCCGGCACCGCGTGAAAAAGGCTGTTCGAGCGCCGTCAGCCGGGCGCGGCGCCGCGGCGGATCCGTCACGTGTCGGGGCAGCCGGCGACCGGCTGGAACGTGCGGCCGTCGGTCTCGACCGTCGCGCCGAGCAGCCGTGCGAGGCCCTTCGCGCCCTCGCGCATCACGACGTCGTGGTTCCAGATGAACAGCGGGCGCGCCACCGGTTCCAGCCAGTTCATCCAGCGCTCGCAGGTGCGGATCCGCCAGTCGTAGCGCACGACGGTGCGCGTGCCGTCGGCGGTGAACGACCAGCGGCCGTCGCCCTCGATCGCGCCGCTCGCGCGGCCCTCGAGCACGTGCGGCCGCTCGACGCGCAGCACGCGCATGTCGAAGGTGAGGCGGTACGGCAGCGCGCCCTTCCATGTATATCGCTGCAGCGCGCCGATGCCGCGCGCGTCGCCGGGTTCGATCTCGACGGTCCGCACGGCGCTCTTCCACCATTCGGGCCAGCGGTCGACCTGGTAGATCGCATCCCACACCGCAGCGAGCGGCGCATCCACGCGCCAGGTCGTCGAGAACCGGTACTTCGCCATGCGACCTCCGGCAGGAATCGGAATCCGAGGGATCGGCAGCGCGATCAGGGCGAGAAAAAGCGGGCGGGAAACGCGACGTCGATCTCGACGTCGTCGAGCGTCACCGTTTCGAGCGGCTCGCCGTCGCCGTCCGCGAAGCTGACGACCTTCAGCGGAAAGCCGTCGTCGGCGTCCAGCCACAGCCGGTAGCGATGTACGCCGTCGACCACGTGCGCGGGCGCACCCGTCACCGACACGCGCAGCGCGGTCCGGCCGCCGACGCTTTCCTCGCCTTCCGTCACCGTCGCGCCGCCCTGCTGCAGCGCATGCACGTTGCGCAGCAGTGCGCCGACGTCCGACCGGTCCACGCGATGGCCGCTGCGGTCGCGCACGAGCGGGTTGGACGGCGACAGCGTCAGCGCCGGCAGCGCATGCTCGCCGAACGGGCGCAGCCTCACCTTGCCGTCGCCGGGATCGTACGCGAGCACTGCGCCGCGATGCGGCGACACGAAGTCCATCCGGACGAAACCGGGCTTCAGGTACGCATAGTGGAATTCGGTGTGCTCGCCGCTTCGCGCGGACGAGCGGATCGTCGCGCGGTACGAGTGCACCTGGTCGAAATGGGCCTGCGCAACGGTCACCGGGTCGGCTGTCATGCTTGCTCCTATCAGGCTCGCGGCCATCAATGCGGCGATCATGGCGCCGCCTCGACGTCGAACACGCCTTCCATTCCGCGCTCGCGATGGCTGCGCATGAACAGCAGCCGATGCGTGCAATAGTAGGCGAAGCGGCCGGGCGCCGTCGGCGTGAAGCGGAACGTGCGCGGCGTCGCGGCCAGGTCGGTGTGCACCGCGATGCCGGCCTGCGGCGCATCGATCTCGAAGCTGTGCGGCACGACGCCCGGTTCGGCCGATACGGTCAGCTCGACCGGCGTATTCGCGCGGACGATCACGTGATTCGGCCGAAAGAAATAGCTGCCGCCGACGATCGTCACCCGCTGCACGCCGTCGGCGTCGACCGGCACGCGCGCCGGTGCGTCACCGTCCGCCCGCGCGAATCCGGCGCCGGCCAGCAGCGCCATCGTTACCATCGCAGCCTTCGCGTTCATGCCTGCTCCCTGCCGATGCGCCGCGTCATCCCTTCCATGCGTCGGTCGACCCGCCGAGCGCGCCGCACGCGTCGATCGCGAGCTCGCGCAGACGCCGTTCGTCGCCGCGCCCTGACAGCGCAAATCCCATGCCGCGATCCGACCAGAAATAGGTATGACGGCCGTCCGCCGACATCGCCCGCGGCGCAAG
The DNA here is from genome assembly GCF_902499045.1 of Burkholderia latens. Classification (GTDB taxonomy): domain Bacteria; phylum Pseudomonadota; class Gammaproteobacteria; order Burkholderiales; family Burkholderiaceae; genus Burkholderia; species Burkholderia latens. The sequence goes on from NZ_CABVPL010000055.1 coordinate 5,882, forward strand.
GTGCCGCGCGTCGTAGGCCGTCATGTACAGCGTCACGCGCGCGCCGTCCGCGCGCTGGTACATCAGTTGCGCGGCGGGCCCCCCGTCGCCCGGCAGCAGCCGGCCGCCGATGAGTGCGTAACCATATTCGTCGAGCGACGGCGCACGCACGGGCCGGCCGAGACGCGCTGACAGCCATCCGGCGAAGCGCGCCGGATCGCGCGCGTCGATTTCGACCGGATGGTCGCGATCGGCCGCGTACATGGCATACGCGACGTCCGCGCGCGCGGCGAACGCGGGTTCGACGCCGAACGCCGTCCAGCCCGCATGCAGCGCGAGGCCGAGTACGACGCCGGCAGCCAGCCCCGCGAACCCATACGCGAGCGCGCGCCGGCGCGGCGCACGCCGCTGCACGAACAGCGCGGGCGCGGCGGCCGGCAGCGGAAACAGCGCGTGCAGCGCGTCGCGCTGCGCACGGTAATGCGCGTATCGCTCGGCTTCACGCGGATCGGACTGCAGCCGCGCGAGCATCTCGCGACGCTCGTCCCCGGACAGCTCGCCGTCGAGCAGCGCCGACAGCAGCTGGGCCGACGCATCGGCGCCGTCGTCCCGGTCGTTCGAAGATTTGTGCGGATCGTCCATCATGTCTTCCCGACCACCCGTAACGCGGCCGCGCCGTGCGCCGGCGGCTCGCCGGACAGCAGCGCGCGCATCTGTTCCCGCGCCCGCGACAGCCGCGACATCACCGTCCCGATCGGCACGCCGAGCACCTGGGCGGCATCGCGATAGCTCAATTCCTCGAGCGCGACCAGCAGCAGCACCTCGCGCTGCTCTACCGGCAGCCGGTACAACGCGCGCTGCACGTCGCGCAGCAGCAGGCCGCCGATCTCGTCGGCGGGCGCGGCCATCGTCTGCCACGGCGCGGTCGCGTCGTCGACCGCGATCTCGTGCCGCGCGCGCAACTGGTCGATGAAACGGTGGCGCAGCAGCGTCAGCAGCCACGCGCGCAGATTGCCGCCGTCGCGCGGCGGCCGGTTCAGCGCGCGCTCGAGCGTGTCCTGCACGAGATCGTCGGCCCACGCCCGGTCGCCCGTCAGCGCGCGCGCATACCGCGTGAGATGCGGCAGCCACACCAGCAGATCCGATTCGTAGCTCATCCGGATGCCTCGCGCGTCGCCACGCCGTACGTCAGTCCATCAGTCCGTCAGTCCGTGGTTCACGGACGCGCGACGTGCCATAGGCCGCCGATCCCGTCGCCGCCGGCGTCCCCGGCCTTGTGATCCATCTTCCAGCGATACAGCGGGCGGCCGTTATATGCCCATTGCTTCTTGCCGTCGTCGCGCACGACGACGCTCAGCGCGCCCGACGGGTTGTCGTAGCCGTCGACGAGCGCCGGCGGCCAGTTCACCGCGCACGTGCCGTTGCAGTTGCTCTTGCCCGGCGCGTCGCGATCGAACACGTACAGCGTCATGTGATCTTCGTCGACCAGCTTTCCGTCGCCGGCCTGCGGCGGCTCCGCGGCTGCCGGCCGCGCGATCGCCGCGGTCAGCGCGACGGCCAATAGCATCGTCTTCATTCCCGTTCTCCTTGGCATGGCATCGCGGCACGGTGCTGCCCGACGGGACGGGCGACTTCGTCATGATCATTATCCCGCCGTCCGGTTGCGCCGCGACTCGGTATGTAAACGGACGGGCCGGCCGGTTATTCCATGCCATGCGGCCCAGGTCGCGCCCGCGTGGCGCGCCGCGCGCATGCAAGTGTTCCGGTACTTCGGCGAAACATCGGAGCGGTCGGCCAACGAACGTCTGCGGATTGCCCGGACGACCTCGTCAATCGCGGGTTGTGTGATTTTCGTGTTCCGCGATTTCTTTCCGGCCGATTACGCAGATCATCCCGGCCGCGCGGCATTTCGGCTACGCGCAGGCCAAACGACACACCGCGACGGCCGCACGCGCGGCAGCCATCGCGCCGCGATGCACCGCTCAACCGAAACGCGCGGGCCGGTACGGACGCGGATCGATATAGGTCGGCGCGCCCGTCATCATTTCGGCGAGCAGACGGCCGGTCGCGGGCCCGAGCGTGAGTCCGTGGTGGCAATGGCCGAACGCGAACCACAAACCGCGATGACGCGGCGCCGGCCCGATCACCGGCCGCATGTCCGGCGTGCACGGCCGCATCCCGAGCCACGGTTGCGCGTCGAGCCGCTCGCCGAGGCCGAACGCGTCGCGCGCCAGCGGCTCGGCCCGCGCGAGCTGCACACCGGTCGGCGGCGCGCCGCGCAACGCGATCTCGACGCCCGTCGTGAGCCGCAGGCGGCCGCCTTCCATCGGCGCGACGACGAAACCCGACTCGGTATCGCACACGGGCACGTTCAGCGGCGTGCGGGTCGGCCGGTAATGCATGTGATAACCGCGCTTCGCGCGCAGCGGAATCCGGTAGCCGAGCGGCGCGAACACCTGATCGGACCACGGGCCGAGCGCGACCACGGCCGAGCGTGCCGAGATCGGCCCGTGTTCGGAGCGGACCCGCCAGCCGTCATCCACCTGAACGAGCGTCGTCGCGTCGCCGCGCATGAACGTGCCGCCGTCGCGCTCGAACAGCCGCGCGTACGCTTTCGTCAGGCCGCCGGGGCTCGACACGGTCTTCGGATCCTGCCAGTGGAATGCGCCGCAGAATGCGTCGCCGATACCGGGCTCGCGGGCCCGCAACGCGCGCGCGTCGAGCACGCTCATCCGCAACCCGTGCGCGTCGGCCACCTGCTGCTGCGCGCGCGCTTCCGCGTCGAACAGCGCGGGCGAACGGAACGCCTCGATCCACCCGCCGTCGTGCACGAGCGGCTGCGCATCGGTGCGCGCGAGCAGCGCGTCGTGCTCGACGACGCTCGCCGCGACGAGCGGCAGCATGTCGCGCGCGGCGGCCGCGAGCCGCTGCGGCGACGATTCGCGCCAGAAGCGCGCGAGCCAGCCCGCATACGCGGGCAGCGCCTTGTAGTCCCAATAGAGATCGACCGAGCGGTTGCGCGCATAGCGCAGCAGCGTGCCGAGCCGGCGCGGGAACGCATACGGCACGACCGACGAGCGCTCGATCAGCCCCGCATTGCCGTGGCTCGTTTCCTCGCCGGGCGCGCGCCGGTCGACCAGCGCGACGCGCAGCCCGCGATCCTGCAGATGCAGCGCCGACGACACGCCGACGATGCCGGCTCCCAGAACGATGACGTCGAAATCCATGCTTTTCCGTACTGCGTCGAGATGCGGTGCGAGATCGGAAGCACCACGCGGCGGCACCGCGGCCGGCGCGCGGCCACGCTTACTTCGCGACGATGTCGCGCTTGAAGTACTTCTGCGACAGCGCGCTCAGCGTGCCGTCCTTCTTCAGCGCGTCGAGCGCGCCGGCGATCTTCGCCTGCAGCGCCTTGTCGCCCTTGCGCAGCCCGAAGCCGGTGCCTTCGCCGAGCGTCGCCGGATCCTTCAGCGGCTCGCCGACGATCTGGTAGTCGCGCCCGGCCGGCTTGTCGAGGAAACCGTCCTGCGCGGTCTGCGCTTCCTGCACGGCCGCGTCGAGGCGCCCCGCGACGAGATCGGCGTAGATCTGGTCCTGATCCTGATAGGACACGACGTCCACGCCCGCATTCGCCCAGTGCGCCTTCAGGAAATCTTCCTGCGACGAACCCTGCAGCACGCCGACGTGCTTGCCGCGCAGGCTGGCGGCATCCGGCCGCAGCGGCGAGCCGCGGCGCGCGACCATCACGATCGGCACGACGTAGATCGGCGGCGTGAAGTCGATGCTCTGCTTGCGCTTCGCGGTGATGTTCATCGCCGAGTTGATCACGTCGAACTTGCGCGCCTGCAGCGCCGGAATCAACCCGTCGAACGCGTTCTCGACCCACACGCACTTCATGTTCAGCTTCGCGCACACGGCGTTGCCGACGTCGACGTCGAAACCCTGAAGCTGGCCGGCGGGCGTCTTGCTCTCGAACGGCGGGTACGCGGCTTCGATTCCGAAGCGCAGCGCGGTCTGTTCCGCGTGCGCGGTGACGGCCGCGCACGCAAGCGCCGCAACGGCGCAGAGGGAAAGCTTCCAGTTCATGACGAATTCCTTCGATTCCTGTTGGGGCGTTGAAGACCGGTCGCGCGGCGACACATCGGTCCGCAGCTGAAATATAGACTCTTAGTCTACTATAGACTATAGGGGATACGATAATCCCGGCACTGGTGTACGTCGCAAAATCGGCGAACGTGGTCTACATCGCTGAATTGTCGGGATTTTCCCTCACGGATGCGACGCGACCGTGTCCCCAAAAGAAAAATCGACCCGCCTTCTTTTGTCTATATTAGACTTTTAATCCACAATGAACCCCGCCGGACACGCGCTTTCGAGACCGTGCTGTCCAGCCCCGACCGGAGACTCTGATGACGCAACCCGCCCCGACCCCGCCGCTGACCGTCGACGAAGCCGCGGTGCGCGCGGCGCTGCCGTCGCTCGACGTGCTCGGCACGCTGCGCCGCATGTTCGCGTCGCTCGCGTCGGCCCGCGCGGTGCAGCCGCCGCAAACGCTGACGCCGTTCCCCGACCAGGCCGGCGATTTCATCACGTACCTCGGCGCGCTCGCCGACGAACAGGTGTTCGGCGCGAAGCTGTCGCCGTACGTCGTGACGGGCGCCAAACCGATCGTCACCGCATGGACCGCACTGATGTCGATGCGCACCGGCCAGCCGCTGATGTGGTGCGACGCCGGGCTGCTGACGGTCGAGCGCACGGCCGGCACGACGGCGCTCGCGGTCGACTGCCTCGCGCCGCGCGACGCGCGCCGGCTCGCGGTGATCGGCACGGGCGCGGTCGGCCTCGCGCATCTGCGCCACACCGCCGCATTGCGCGACTGGGCGTCGATCAGCGTCCATTCCCCGGCGCTTGCCGGCGACCCGGCGCTGCAGACCACGCTCGCGCGGATCGATCCGCGCGCCCGTGCGGCCGCCAGCGTCGGCGCGTGCGTGCGCGACGCGGACGTCGTGATGCTGTGCACGTCGTCGGGCACGCCGGTGCTCGCGGACGGCATGCTCACCCGCCCGGCGCTCGTCACGTCGATCAGCACCAACGTCGCACGCGCACACGAGATTCCGCCCGCGTGGCTGCCCGACATGGACGTGTACTGCGACTACCGGCACACGACGCCCGCGAGCGCGGGCGAGATGCTGATCGCGGCGGCCGAGCACGGCTGGACGCCCGAGCGGATCGTCGGCGATTTGCCCGAGCTCGTCACCGGCACGTGTGCGGCGCCGTCGCGCACGCGTCATGCGTTGTTCCGCTCGATCGGCCTCGGCCTCGAGGACATCGCGATCGCGCACGCGCTGTACGCGCACCTGACGCGCGCATGAGCGGCACGCGCATGCGGGGCCGATACAATGGCGCAACCGCCGCGGCAGCGCGCGGGCGTACGGGCCGGCCGATCGACGGTACGCCCGCGCGCCGCGCCGACGCGCTGCGCGGCCCCCGCTCACCCGAGATGGCGATTCCGATGCGCAAGAAGCAATCCCCCGTCAAAGACCTGCTGCTCACCCGCTATGCACCGATCGCCGACGGTATCGCGGCGCTGTTCTTCCCGTATGCGGAAGTCGTGATCCACGACCTGCACGACCAGACGGTGCTGTACCTCGCGAACAACCTGTCGAAGCGCGAAGTCGGCGACGACTCGGCGCTCGAGGAAATCGACCATTCGGCGCGCGAGCGCGTGATCGGCCCGTACGAGAAGCTGAACTGGGACGGCCGCCGGATGCGCTGCGTGAGCAACGTGCTGTTCGACGACGAAGGCCGCCCGGCCGGGATGATGTGCATCAACTTCAACATCGCGGTATTCGACGACGTGCGCGCGACGCTCGACGTGTTCATCAAGGGCGCGGGCATCGTCGCGCAACCGGACGAGCTGTTCCGCGACGACTGGCAGGAGCGGATCAACACGTTCCTGCACGGCTGGCTGCGCGAACGGCAGGTCGGCCTGAATGGCCTCACGCGCGAACATCGCCGCGAGCTCGTCGAGGCGCTGTACGCGGAAGGCGCGTTCCGCGGCAAAAGCGCCGCCAACTACGTCGCGAACGTGCTCGGGATGGGCCGCGCGACCGTCTACAAGCACCTGAAGCATCTGAAGGAAACGCAGGGCGACGCGTAAGCGGCACGCGCCACCGGTATTCGGCGTCCGTGCCTATGCTTCGTGATACGTCGCGGGACAGCCCTTTCCGCCTGGGCCGGCCTGCCGCGAAAGGAAGTGTCGAAGCACAAAATGCTATAGTCTCGGTTACACTTTTTTGCCGCCCGAACTGTCCATGACGACGCCCTCCGCCCCGACCGCCCGCCCGACGCTTACCGTCGAAATCTGGTCCGACCTGATCTGCCCGTGGTGCTGGATCGGCAAGCGGCGCTTCGACGACGCGCTCGCCGCATTCGCACACGCGGACCGCGTCGACGTCGCGCTGCGTGCATACCGGCTGATGCCGGGCCGGCCGGTCGAACCGGTCGAGGCGATGCTCGCGGGCAAGTATCGGATGTCGGCCGCGCAGGTCGGTCAGATGCTGCGGCAGGTCACGGACGCGGCCGCGAGCGTCGGGCTGCGCTACGACCTGCCCGGCACGCTCGTCGGCGACACGCTCGATGGCCACCGCCTCGTGAAGCTCGCGGAAGCCACCGGCCGCGCGCATGCGCTGACCGAACGGCTGTACCGTGCGTATTTCTGCGAGCACGGTTCGCTGTTCGACCACGCGTCGTTGCTCGACTTCGCGGTCGAGGCAGGGCTCGAGCGCTCGGCGGCCGAAGCCGTGCTGAGCAGCGACGCGTACCGCGACGAAGTCGACGCCGACATCGCGCGTGCCGCGCAGATCGGCGGGCATGGCGTGCCGCTGTTCGTGTTCGGCGGCCGCTATGCGGTGTCCGGTGCGCAGCCGACCGACGTGTTCGCGCAGGCGCTCGAGCACGCGTGGCGCGACGGCGCGATCGTCGAACTCGCCGGTGACGACGCGGCCGCGTGCGGCCCCGACGGCTGCGAACTGCCGCCGCGCGGATAACGCCGGGCGCGCGCGACGCGCGCCGCCGCTACGTGCCGCTGCTGCCATAAACCGGCAGGAAGCGTGCTCGGACGACGTCTACAATGCAGCCTTTCAAATAACAAACACAGCGAGGGCTGCAGCTCATGACCCACGGAATTCACGGCGAGAAGCGCTGGTACGCGCTGATCGCCCTCTGCCTCGGCGTGCTGATGATCGTGCTCGACAGCACGATCGTGAACGTCGCGCTGCCGTCGATCAGCACCGACCTCCACTTCACCGAAACCGCGCTGGTCTGGGTCGTCAACGCGTATCTGCTGACGTTTGGCGGCTGCCTGTTGCTCGGCGGCCGGCTCGGCGACCTGTACGGCCAGCGGCGCATGTTCCTCGCGGGCCTCGTCGTGTTCACGCTCGCATCGCTCGGCTGCGGCCTCGCGCAATCGCAGACGATGCTGATCGCCGCGCGCGCGGTGCAAGGCTTCGGCGGCGCGATCGTGTCGGCCGTGTCGCTGTCGCTGATCATGAACCTGTTCACCGAGCCGGGCGAACGCGCGCGCGCGATGGGCGTCTACGGCTTCGTCTGCGCGGGCGGCGGCAGCATCGGCGTGCTGCTCGGCGGGCTGCTGACCAGCTCGCTGTCGTGGCACTGGATCTTCCTCGTCAATCTGCCGATCGGCATCGCCGTCTATGCGATGTGCGTCGCGCTGCTGCCGCGCATGCGCGCGCCGGCCGGCGCCGCGCGGCTCGACGTCGCCGGCGCGATCACCGTGACCGCGTCGCTGATGCTCGCGGTCTACGGGATCGTCGGCGGCAACGAGGCCGGCTGGCTGTCGGCGCAGACCATCGTGCTGATCGGCGCGGCCGCCGCGCTGCTCGCGCTGTTCGTCGCGATCGAGGCGCGCGTCGCGCATCCGCTGATGCCGCTCACGCTGTTCGCCGCGCGCAACGTCGCGCTCGCGAACGTGATCGGCGTGCTGTGGGCGGCCGCGATGTTCGCGTGGTTCTTCCTGTCCGCGCTGTACATGCAGCGCGTGCTCGGCTACGGGCCGCTGCAGGTCGGGCTCGCGTTCCTGCCGGCGAACCTGATCATGGCCGCGTTCTCGCTCGGGCTGTCCGCGCGGATCGTGATGCGCTTCGGGATCCGCGGCCCGATCGTGGCCGGCCTGCTGATCGCCGCCTGCGGCCTCGCGCTGTTTTCGCGCGCGCCGGCGGACGGCAGCTTCGTGTGGCACGTGCTGCCCGGCATGACGCTGCTCGGCATCGGTGCGGGCGTCGCGTTCAATCCGGTGCTGCTCGCCGCGATGAGCGACGTCGATCCGGCCGATTCCGGGCTCGCGTCGGGCATCGTCAACACCGCGTTCATGATGGGCGGCGCGCTCGGCCTCGCAGTGCTCGCGAGCCTCGCGGCCGCGCGCACCGACGCGCTCGCGGCCGCCCATGCGACACCGCTCGACGCGCTGAACGGCGGCTATCACGCGGCGTTCGCGGTCGGCGCGGCATTCGCGGCCGCAGCCGGGCTGCTCGGGCTTGCGCTGCGCGTCCGCCGCGAGGACGCCGTGTCGGACGTCGGGCCGGCGATGCACTGACGGCCGTCCCGGCCTGAGCCCGGGCGTGCGCCGCCCCTCGTTCGTTGCCCCGGCCTGCCCCGCCGGCGGGGCGTTGGACCGAATCCCGGCCGGCGTCGATGGCACGCCCGACCGCACCGCGGCGCACGTTCAAACAACCGTTTTACCTGCCGCCGGCGACGCGGCCTGCGGCCCCTCCGGCCGATTTTTAACGTAGTCGTACACCGGAGCGTCACTTTTGCGACAATGGCAGACTTTGACGCGCGCGCCGCGGCCGCGCACCGCCGCCGACCACCGCATAACCGCCTGCTTCCGATGTCGCTTCCCCATATCGATCTGCTGTACTCCCTGTCCGGCCTGTTCGTCGGCGTTCTCGTCGGGCTGACGGGCGTCGGCGGCGGTTCGCTGATGACGCCGATCCTCGTGCTGCTGTTCGGCGTCCACCCCGCGACGGCAGTCGGCACCGACCTGCTTTATGCCGCCGCGACCAAGGCCACGGGCACGCTCGTGCACGGACTGAAGGGGTCGATCGACTGGCGCATCACCGGCCGGCTCGCGGCCGGCAGCGTCCCGGCCGCGGCCGTCACGCTGTGGCTGCTGCACACGCACGGGATGAATTCGCCGTGCACCGCGCGGATGATCCAGCTGGTGCTCGGCTTCGCGCTGCTGCTCACGTCGGTCGCGCTGATCTTCCGTCCTCAGCTGACGGCGCTCGCCGCGCGCAATCCGCTCGCGCCGAGCCCTGCACGCACGCTGTGGTCGACCGTGCTGACGGGCGCCGTGCTCGGCGCGCTCGTGTCGATGACGTCGGTCGGCGCCGGCGCGATCGGCGTGACCGTGCTCCTGCTGCTGTATCCGCTGCTCGCGACGACCCGCATCGTCGGTTCCGACATCGCGCACGCGGTGCCGCTCACGCTCGTTGCGGGCATGGGCCACTGGCTGCTCGGCTCGGTCGACTGGTCGATGCTGCTGTCGCTGCTGCTCGGCTCGCTGCCCGGCATCGTGATCGGCAGCCTGTTGTCGGCGCGCGCGCCCGAGCGGCTGCTGCGCAACCTGCTCGCCGCGACGCTCGTCGCGGTCGGCGTGCGGCTCGTGCTCGCATAAGCGCGGCGGGGCGGCTCGCCAACGCCGCACGCGCGGCGATCCCCCACCGCAAGCCCGCGCATCGTGCGCCGGCGATTCATCTGAAAAAACAGCGCGACCGGCTCACCCCGATCGGGATGTCGTCCATCCGGTATACCGAACCCGCGCTGCCCCGCATACAGCCAGGCCGCCGGAGCCGCGGCGTGGTGCTTGCTGCCCCAGCTGCTTCGGTTGCTGCTGCTTCGTCTGCGGCGTGCGCGCCTGCAGCTTCAGCATGCGCTAAAAGCGGTGCGGTGCGCGAGGATGCCGTCGTAGCGCGTGCCGTGCCGACAAAAGCCGACGGAAAGCGATTCCGGACGTGAAAACAAAAAGCCGGACGACTGTCCGGCTCCGGGCCTGCGGCGCGACGCACGCCGTCAGAGCGGCACGTCGATCGCGCCGGCCCCGGCCGTGATCGCGTTCGCGCCCGGCGCGGTCGCGATCGGCGGCAGGTTCGCGCTCGTCAGCGCGGGCGCGGCGCCCGGCGTGCCGCCGCGCGGCACCGTGCGGATCACCTGCGACGGCGGCAGCGGCGTGCCGCTCTTCAGGTGCCGCCACATCAGATTCAGCGCCTGCAGGTCGTAGTAATGAACCGGAACGAAGCGCGTGTCGAAGCCCGCGACCGGCAGGAACGCATCGAAGTGCTGCCCGTTCGTCACCTCGTAGAACACGAGTTGGCTGCGGCCGCCTTCGCTGATGCTGTTCTGCGCGACGTACGCGCGCGACGCGTGGTTCACCGGCACGAGCGCGTCGCTGCGGCCCTGCACGATGATCGCGGGCTTGCCCTGCAGGTTCGCGTTCACGCGCACCGCGTCGACGTTCGCCGGCATGTCGAGCATCCCGTTGGTCCACAGCTGACGCAGGCACAGCGCACCCGCGAAGCTCGCGTCGGGCGTCGCGAGCCGGTGATCGACGCCCGCGCCGGTGTTGAACACCAGATTGATGCCGGCCGTCGGCGGCACGCCGTTGCCGAGCCCGAACACGGCCGGCATCGGCGACGCGGCGGGCGCCGCGACCGCGCCCGTCGCCGCGTTGGTCGTCGCAAAGCTGAAATTGCACAGGTTGTCGGTCACGCGCGAGCGCGTGTACGCGTTCGCATAGGTGACGGCGATCGCCGGGATCGCCTGCGAATCCCACATCGACGCCTGCAGCAGGTCGGAATCGGCGAGATAGCCGGCCGCATGCAGCTGCGCGAGCGCGTCGGCGGCCTGGCTCGGCGTATCGGCGCCCGACACGAGCCCCGCCGCCGCGAGCGTCGCGCAGCGCTGCGTGCGGATCGCCTGCGTGGTCGCCAGCGGCAGTCCGCTCAGGTACGGCTCGCCCGCGAGCGACGCCGACGCGGCCGCGCACGGCTGCAGCAGGTTCGCGAGCGTCGCGTAATCGGCGAGCGGCCGGCCGAACGACGGCACCGGCTGGCCGCCCTCGCGCACGACCGCGTTCGGCGCCATCCGCACGTTGACCTGCGGCTCGCCGACGACGACCGCGGTGATCCAGCGGCGCGTGTCCTGCTCGGCCGCCGCGAGCGCCGCGCCGCCGCCGTTGCTGACGGACGCGGCGATCGTCGTGATGTCGCCGGGGCGGTAGCGCACGCCATGATGCGTCGCGTCGAGCTGCGGGCCGAACCGTTCGTTGAGCGCCCAGTACGCGAATTCGACCGCCTGCAGCGTCGATCGGCCCCAGTCCTGTTCGGGATTCTGCTGCGAATGCGCGTGCTTGAACGCGTAGCGGTTCGGGAAGCGGTTGTTGAACGCGGCCAGGTCGCCGCTCGTCACGTTCGCGGTGAAGAGGCTGGCGCTCCCGGCCAGCACTGCGTCGGCGAGCGTGCCGTCGATCAGCGTGATCGTGTCGGAGCCGAGCTCGTGCGCGCCGTTGCCGCTGCCCTTGTCGTTGTACGCGACCGCGCAGCCGCGCTTGAGGCCCCATTCGCCGGCCGCCGAAATCGCGCCGTACACGCCGCGCGAACCCGACGACGTCGCGGTGACGATGCACGGCTGCGCGGGATCGAAGCTCGCGGGCACCTGCACGAGCAGCGTCACGTTCTTGCGGCCGCTGCCGTCGTCGGAATACGCGAGATATTCGGTGCCGGGGATCTTGCCTTCGCCGAGCGTGTCGTTGCCGTCGAGGTCGACGTTCGGCCCCCAGAAGCGGCCGTAGCCGCCGTTCGCGCTCATGTCGACGAGCGCGCGGTAATTCGACCAGATCGCGACGCGGCGCAGCTCGGCACTCGTCGGCCGCGCCGGATTCGCGAATGCGGGCGCCGTGGCGGCGGCAAGGCCCGTCTTGCCGAGGCCGGCCGTCAGCAGGTCGTCGCTCGTGCCGTCATACGCGGTCGTGCGCACGCTGCCGGACACGAAGCCGGGCAGCCGGTTGCGTTCGGCCGATTCGTCGCCGTTGCAGGCGCCGAGCAACGTGAGCGCGGCCAGCGCCGCGCCGACAAGAATTCGACTCCCCCACCCGTGCGTCGTCATTGCCGCCTCCCGATATGGATATCGTTATCAGCCGGCCGCCGTGTCGTGCGCGGCGCGCGGGCTCTGAAGAAAACGCCGGGCCGACTGCGGTTTTGCACCCGGAGAGCGCCCTCCGAAAGGCGCCGGTCGCGAAGCCTGTCGCGCAACGACAGGTCCGGCCCGTCTGAAGCGCAAACGGGCCCCGGCACGCCGGGGCCCGCGTGGAAGCGGGCGCGAGCAACGCTCGCGCGCCGCCGCCGACGTTACTGCTGCTGGACCGTCAGCTTGTTCGAGACCGACGTCACGCCCTTCACGCCCTTCGCCGCCTCTTCCGCCTTGTCGATCTGAGCCTGGTCGGGCACCGTGCCCTCCAGCGTGATCGCGCCGCCCTTCGAACGCACGACGAGGTTCGACACGTCGATGCCGCCTGCCTTCGTAATGGCCTTGCGCACCGCGTAGCCGAGCTGGCGGTTGGCCTTCTTCGCGGTCTTGGCCGCGGCCTTCGGCGAGCTCGCCGCCGCGGCCGGCGCTTCGGTGGCCGCCGCATCGCTCGACTGCGCGTACACGCTGCCCGTCAGACAGGCTGCCACGGCTGCAACACCCAACGCTCTCAACACGATCGACTTCATGCTATCTCCTTATGACTTCGGAACGGCCGTGCACAGTACGGCCGGATACCCCCAAAGGCAGCCGGCCCGCGCGCGAACGGGCGGGACGGCCGATGATTTCCACGGCGATGCGAGAGAGGCGGCACGGGCCGGCAGCCGGCGCACGCGAATGCGGGCCGGCCGGGCCGGACAGCCGCCGCCCGGACGCGCCCGGTCTCATTGCGTGCCGGGTCGCGCGCGAATTCGGGCGCGGCTGCGTCGCACAATGTAATCCAGCGCCCGCGGAAGCGCAAAGCTTTTGACGCGCAGCCTGCCGGCGCGGGCCTGCCCGGGTGCCCACGCATGCGCGCCGGCGACGGCCGCCGACTCGCGCACGCGATGCGAAACCGGGTACCATCGCCGCCAGAACGCGCATCGTGCGCATCGCCCGAGACGGTCGTCATCGGCACGTCACGCGCGTGTCATCCATCGATTCCATGAAGCCAGCCAGCCCCCGCCCGCCCCGCCGCATCCTCGCCCGCTTCGTCGCGGTGTCGTGGCGCGACCTCGCGCTGTCGATCGGCCCGACCGTGCTGCTCGCGGCCGCGGCGGTCTGGCTCGCGGTCAGGCTGATCCAGCCGGCGCCGCCGTCCACGCTCGTGATCTCGGCCGGGCCGCCCGGCAGCACCTACTGGAACGCCGCGCAGAAATACAAGGCGATTCTCGCGAAGAACGGCGTCACGCTCGACGTCGAGTCGTCGGAAGGATCCGCGCAGAACCTCGCGCGGCTGTCGAACCCGAACGCGCCGGTCGACGTCGGCTTCGTGCAGAGCGGCATCGGCCCGAAGGAGCGCGACGAACGCCTGGTTTCGCTCGGCAGCATCGGCTACGTGCCGCTCGCGATCATGTACCGCGGGCCGGTCGTCGCACGCCTGTCCGACTTCAACGGCAAGCGGCTCGCGCTCGGCGCGGAAGGCAGCGGCGCGCGCGAACTCAGCCTCGCGCTGCTGAAGATGAACGGCATCGTGCCGGGCGGTTCGACCGAACTGCTGCCGACCGCCGGCGAGGATGCCGCGATCGCGCTGCTCGACGGCAAGATCGACGCCGCGTTCCTGTCCGGCGACTCGACGCAGATCCCGGTGATGGCGAAGCTGTTCCGCGCGCCGGGCGTGCACGTGTACTCGTTCACGCAGGCCGAGGCGTACGCGCGGCGCTTTCCGTACCTGACCGCGATCACGCTGCCGATGGGCGTCTACGATCTCGGCCGCAACCTGCCGCCCGCCGACATCCACACGGTCGCGCCGACGATCGAGCTCGTCGCGCGCGATTCGCTGCATCCCGCCTTGTCCGACCTGCTGATCGAAGCCGCGCGCGAAGTGCACGGCCACGCGACGATCCTGCAGCACGCGGGCGAGTTCCCGTCGGCCGTCACGCGCGGCTTCCCGCTGTCCGACGATGCCGCCCGCTATTACAAGTCGGGCAAGACGTTCCTGTACCGGCGGCTGCCGTTCTGGGTCGCGAGCCTCGTCGACCGGCTGCTCGTCGTGGTCGTGCCGCTGATCGTCGTGCTGATCCCCGGGCTGCGGCTCGTGCCGTCGCTGTACGGCTGGCGCGTGCGCTCGCGCATCTACCGCTGGTACGGCGCGCTGATCGCACTCGAGCGCCGCGCGCTCGGCGAGCATACGGCCGACGAGCGCGTGCGGCTGCTCAACGAGCTCGACGACATCGAGGAAGCCGTGAACCGGATGAAGATGCCGCTCGCGTACGCGGGGCAGTTCTACGTGTTGCGCGAGCACATCGGCTTCGTGCGCGAACGGCTGACCGCACATGAGCTCGATGCGGCGGCCAATCCGACGACCGCGACCACCGCGACGCCGCCGACCACCTCGGCCACGCCGGGCGCCGGCACCGCCGCGGCGCAACACAACGAACACGACGCGCCGCCGCCGGGCGGCGAGCCCCCTCGGGCGACTCCCGGTTCCGCGTGAGCGGCCGATCCGCGATCATTGCTGCATCCGCGCGCCGCCGCGTAACATGAAGGCCGCCGCGAGGCGCGCACGCCCCACCTTATGGAGATCGTCATGACAACCGGCCTCGACACTACCCAGCCCGCGTGGTTCTTCGACTTCGTGTCGCCGTTCTCCTATCTGCTGCTCGAACAGCATGACAAATGGCCCGACGTGCCGTTCGAACCCGTTCCCGTGTCGCTGCCCGACCTGCAGCGCCACTGGGGGCAGCGCCCGAGCGCCGACGTGCCGGCCAAGCGCGTGTTCACGTACCGCCACGCGCTGTTTCGCGCGGAGCAGCTCGGCATTCGCTTCAAGATGCCGCCCGCGCATCCGTTCGATTCCGACAAGGTGCTGCGTCTCGCGATCGCGTTGCGCGCCGACATCGCGACCGTGCTTGAGATGTTCCGCTTCATCTGGCACGACGGCAACGATCCGTCGACGCCGGACGGCTTCGCGGCGTTGTGCGAACGCGTCGGCGTCGGCCACGGCGACGAGCTGATCGAATTCGAGGAGACGGGCGCGCAGTTGCGCCGCAACACCGACGATGCGATCGCGCTCGGCGTGTTCGGCGTGCCGACGTTCTGGATGAACAAGCAGCTGTTCTGGGGCGAGGACGCGCTGCCGATGGTGCTGTATTGCGCGCGCACGCCGAACTGGCTCGAGTCGCGCGAGGTGAAACGGATCAGCGCGCTGCCGAAGGGCCGCGCGTGATGGCCGGTATCACGCACGGCGACGCGCGGCTGCGGTAAGGTTACGCGTCCCCCGAATCACGCTCCATCGATGGAAGACGACGACCGTACCGCCTCGCTCGATATCTGGCTCGTGCGCGTATTGCGCACGCTGCTGCTCGAGCGCAGCGTCACGCAAACCGCGCTGCGGCTGAACCAGACGCAGCCGGCGATCAGCACCGCGCTCCGCAAGCTGCGCGAGACGCTGAACGACCCGATTCTCGTGCGCGGCAAATCCGGGATGGTGCCGACGGAATACGGCGCGTCGCTGCTCGGCGCGGCGTCGCGCGCGCTGCGCGAGGTCGACTTCATCGCGACGCCGCACGGCGACTTCGATCCGTCGTCCGCGCGGCGCACGTTCCGCGTCGCCGCGCCCGACTACCTGAACGATTTCTTCATGCCGACGCTGATCGAGCGCTTTCGCGACGCGGCGCCGCATGCGCATCTGGAAATCGACTCGCTGAATCCCGCGCTCGATCACGCGGACGCGCTCGAATCGGGCGCGCTCGATCTCGTGATCGGCAACTGGCCGAAGCCCGATCCGCACTTCGCACGCCAGGACCTGTTCTCCGACACGATCGTGTGCCTGATGCGCGACGCACATCCGCTCGCGCGCGAACCGCTCACCCGCGACGCCTACGCGGCAGCCGCGCACGTCGCGCCGACCCCGTACACCGGCGACAAGCGCAATGCGATCGAGATCGGCCTGGCACGCGCGCGCCTCACGCGGCGGATCGTGACGACGCTGCCGTACTTCGGCATCGTGCCGCAGGTGCTGCTGCAGTCGGACCTGATCTTCACGACGACGCGCCGCTTCGCGACGCACTATGCGCAACTGCTGCCGCTCGTCGTCGTCGCGCCGCCCGTGCCGTTTCCGCGCATCAAGAGCTACCTGCTCACGCACCCGCAGCCCGATCGCCCGACCGACATCGCGTGGCTGTGCGCGCTGATGCAGAGCGTGTCCGACGAGCTGACGGCCGCACGCGCGCGCAAGCGCTGAAGCGGACGCGGCGCGCAACGACGACCGCTCCCGCTCACGAAGCGCGGCCGCTCAGGCCGTGCAGAACGTTTCCTGCAGATGGGTCCAGCGCACGACGCCTGCCGCGTCGCGTTCGAACACGGCCGTCGCGCGGCGCGCGGGCAATTCTCCCGATGCCGCATGCTGCGCTTCGATGTAGGTGAGCGTCACGTGCGACGCGTCGGCCGCGAGCACGCGGAGGTCCGACAACGCGATGCGCAACCCCGGCTTCGCGCCGCCGAGTTGCGCGAACAGCGCGCGCAGGCCGTTGCGGTCGAGCAGGCGGCCGTCGGTCAGGATCATCGTGAAATCCGTGGAGAAGGACGCGAGCAGCGCGTCGAGCGCCGCGGGCGCGGTATCGGCGCCGGACAGCCAGCGCTCGATGGCGGCGACGCTCGCATCGAGCGCGTCGAGATAGACCTGATGATCGGACATGGCGGGTGCGCGAAAGGCGCGCGGCCCGATGCCGCGCGATCCGTGCAGTGTAGGCAAAAGTCCGCGGACGTGCGCGTAACGTATCGGCCGCTCGGCGTCATCGCGCACAGCTGACGTCGTCGCGCGCGCGTCCCGCCGCCGCGGCCTTCGCATCGGCCACCGGCATCCCCGAGCGGGCCTGCAGCAGTTCCGCGCAGACGGCCACCGCGATCGCGCCCGGCGCCTTGTCGACGATCCCCGCGACGCCGATCGGACACACCATCTCCACGAGCCGCGCCGGATCGACACCGCGCGCCGTGAGGCGGCGCTCGAACTTCACGCGCTTGGTGCGCGAGCCGATCATCCCGAAGTACGCGAAATCGCGCCGCCGCATGATCTGCGCGGCGAGCGAGAAGTCGAGCGCGTGGTTGTGCGTCATCACGAGGAAGTACGCGCCGGGCGGGGCCGCGTCGACGATCGCCTCCGGCGTGTCGGTCGGCTCCGGCTGCACGTTCGGCGGACATTCGTCCGGAAACAGCTCGTCGCGCGTGTCGACCCATTGTACGACGCACGGCAATGCGCCGAGCAGCGTGACGAGCGCGTGACCGACGTGCCCCGCGCCGAACAGCACGATGTGCATCGGCGCCGGCGCCGCGATCGCGCGGTTGCGCTGGCCGGTGCCCGGCGCGAACGTGGCGACGCCGTTCATCTCAGCCTGCCTTCGCGGCACTCGCCGCGCGCACCGCCTGCACCGCGCGCAGGATCGACTCGCCGGTGGCCGGCGCGTCGAGCGGCGGATTCACGCGATACTCGCCGACCGCGGCAATCGCATCGCGCACCGCGAAGAACACCGAGAACGGCAGCAGCAGCGGCGGCTCGCCGACGGCTTTCGAGCGGTGGATGCTGTCCTCCACGTTGCGGTTCTGGAACAGCCGCACGTTGAACTCCGGCGGCGTATCGTTGACGGTCGGGATCTTGTACGTGGACGGCGCGTGCGTCATCAGCTTGCCGGCCGCGTTCCACCACAGCTCCTCGGTCGTGAGCCAGCCCATCCCCTGGATGAACGCGCCTTCGACTTGGCCGATGTCGAGCGCCGGGTTCAGCGAAGCGCCGACGTCGTGCAGCGCATCGACGCGCAGCGTGCGCATTTCGCCCGTCAGCGTGTCGATCACGACTTCCGATACCGCCGCGCCGTACGAGTAGTAGTAGAACGGCCGGCCCTGCAGCTTCGACTGGTCCCAATGCAGCTTCGGCGTCGCATAGAAACCGTCTGACCACAGCTGCACGCGTGCGAGATACGCCTTCGCGACCACCTCGCCGAACGGCACGCTCGCGCCGCCGACCCACACGAAGTCGTTGCCGAACTTCACGTCGGCCGCAGCGACGTTGCCGTCGCCGAACTGCTTGGCCGCGAACGCCGCGAGCCGCTCGCGCAGCTGGCGCGCCGCATCCTGCGCGGCCTTGCCGTTCAGGTCCGAACCCGTCGACGCGGCCGTCGCGGACGTGTTCGCGACCTTGCTCGTGTCGGTCGCCGTCACGCGGATCCGGCCGAAGCGGATGCCGAGCTCGTGCGCGACGACCTGCGCGACCTTCGTGTTGAGCCCCTGCCCCATCTCCGTGCCGCCGTGGTTCACGAGCACCGAGCCGTCCGTGTAGATGTGCACCAGCGCGCCGGCCTGATTGAAGTGCGTGACGTTGAACGCGATCCCGAACTTCACCGGCGTGAGCGCGATGCCCTTCTTCAGCACCGTGTTGCGTGCGTTGAATTCGCGCACGCCGGCGCGCCGCGCGCGGTAGTCGCTCGTCGTCTCGAGTTCGCCGAGCAGCTCGTGCAGCACGTTGTCCTCGATCGTCTGCCCGTAAGGCGTCACGTTGCGCTCGGTCTTGCCGTACAGGTTCGCGTAGCGCACGTCGAGCGGATCGCGGCCGAGCGAGCGAGCGATGTCGTCGAGGATGTATTCGATCGCGAACGCGCCCTGCGGGCCGCCGAAGCCGCGGAACGCGGTGTTCGACTGCGTGTTGGTCCTGCCGCAGTAGCCGGCGATGTCGACGTCGCCGAGCCAGTACGCGTTGTCGAAGTGGCACACGGCGCGCGTCATCACCGGGCCCGACAGATCGGCGGAGAAGCCGCAGCGCGACGTCATGTCGAGCGCGACGCCGTCGATGCGGCCGTCGTCGTCGTAGCCGACGTCGAAGCGGTAATGGAAGTCGTGCCGCTTGCCGGTGATCATCATGTCGTCGTCGCGGTCCGGCCGCAGCTTCACCGGGCACAGCAGCTTCCACGCGGCGAGCGCCGCGCAGCACGCGAAGAGGCCCGACTGCGATTCCTTGCCGCCGAACCCGCCGCCCATCCGCCGGCATTCGACCAGCACGTTGTGCGACGCGACGCCGAGCACGTGCGCGACGAGATGCTGCATCTCGCTCGGGTGCTGCGTCGAGCAGTACACGTGCATCCCGTCGTCGTCCTTCGGCACCGCGTATGCGATCTGCCCTTCCAGGTAGAACTGTTCCTGTCCGCCGAGCAGCATCTCGCCCGACTCGCGATGCGGCGCGGCGGCGAGCCTTGCGGTCGCATTGCCGCGCGCGAGCTTCAGCGGCGGAATCACGTAGGTTTCGGCGTTGCGCGCTTCCTGCGCGGTCAGGATCGCGGGCAGCTCTTCGTACTCGACCTGCGCGCGGCGCGCGGCGAGCCGCGCGATGTCGTGCGACGTCGCGACGACGATGAACATTGGCTGGCCGACGAACTGCACGATGCCGTTCGCGAGCACCGGATCGTCGTGGATGATCGGCCCGCAATCGTTGACGCCCGGAATGTCGTCGGCCGTGAACACGGCGACCACGCCGGGGGTCGCGCGCACCGCGTCGAAATTCATCGACACGATCTTCGCGTGCGGCTTCGCGGACAGCCCGAGCGCCGCATGCAGCGTGCCGGCGACGAGCGGAATGTCGTCGGTGTAGGTCGCGCGGCCACTCACGTGCAGGTGCGCGGATTCGTGCGGACGCGACACGTGCACCTGTGCGGCGTCGGCCTGCGGGTCGAGGGTGTTGAGGAACGGTTCTGCTTGCTGGTTCATGTTCGGTATTCTCCGTCGTCAGACGCGCACCGCGTCGTCGGCAACGTCAGCGGCGGCTTCGGCGGCCACTTCGCGCACGTTGAGCGCCTGCGGCGGCAGCGGGTCGTGCGGACGCGTCTCCAGCCAGAAGCGATACATCAGGTTCTTCGCGGTATCGAGCCGATACGCGCTCGTCGCGCGCATGTCGGACAGCGGCTGGTAGTCGCGCTCGAGCGCCTGCATCGCGGCGTGCGCGGTCGCTTCGTGCCACTGCGCGCCGTCGAGCACGCTTTCCGCGTGCGCCGCGCGCTTCGGCGTCGCGGCCATTCCGCCGAACGCGATACGCGGCGCGCGGATCAGCTCGCCGTCCGCGATGAACGCGAACGCCGCGCACACGGCGGAAATGTCTGAGTCGAACCGCTTCGACAGCTTGTACGTGCGGAACTGCAGCTTCGCGCGCGCGCCGGTGCGGGTCGGCACCTTCACGCCGACGACGAATTCGTGCGGCGCCATGTCCTTCTGCTGATAACCCGTGTACAGCGCCTCGAGCGGCAACTCGCGCACCGTGTCGCCGCCGCGCAGCACGACGCGCGCGCCGAGCGCGATCAGGCCCGGCATCGAGTCGCCGATCGGCGAGCCGTTCGCGACGTTGCCGCCGAGCGTCCCCGCGTTGCGGATCGGCAGCGACGCGAAGCGCTTCCACATCTCGGTCAGCTCCGGATACGTGCCGGCGAGCGCCGCGTACGCGTTTTCGACCGTCACGCCCGCGCCGATCTCGATCCAGTCGTCGCCGTGCACGATCCGCTGCAGTTCGGCGATCTGGCCGACGTAGATCAGGTCGTCGAGGCGGCGCAGCTGTTTCGTGACCCACAGGCCGATGTCGGTGCTGCCGGCAAGGAGTCGCGCGTCCGGGCGCGCCGCCTTCAGCGCGGCCAATGCGTCGAGCGTGCGCGGCGCCGCGAACTGCGCGCCGTCGGCCGTCGTGTACGTGAACGTGTCGTCGCGCTTCAGCGACGCGAGCGTGCGCGCGAGCGCCGCCGTGTCGACCGGCGCCGACGCAGCGGGTGCGCCTTCGCCGTTCGCATCGAACATCCGCACCGCCGCGTCGACGATCGGCCGGTAGCCGGTGCAGCGGCACAGGTTGCCGGTCAGCGCGTCGGCGATTTCCGTGCGCGTCGGCACGGACTTCGCGTTCTCGCACGCGCTGCCGCAGCGTTCGTGGCCATGCTTTTCGTACAGCGCCCACATCGACATCACGAAGCCCGGCGTGCAGAAGCCGCATTGCGAGCCGTGGCAATCGACCATCGCCTGCTGCACCGGGTGCAGCGAACCGTCCGGCTGGCGCAGGTCTTCGACCGTCAACAGCGCCTTGCCGTCGAGCGTCGGCAGGAACTGGATGCAAGCGTTGACGGCCTTGAACGCGACGGCGCCCGCGTCGGTCAGCTCGCCGACGACGACCGTGCACGCGCCGCAGTCGCCTTCCGCGCAGCCTTCCTTGGTGCCGGTGCAATGCGCATCCTCGCGCAGGTACTGCAGCACGGTGCGGGTGACGTCCGCGCCGCTGACTTCGCGGATCGCGTGACGATGGTAGAAGCGGATCGGCTCACTCATGTCTCTATCATTCTTCAAGCGGGGGCAAGGCGGCCTGCGCGGGGCGCTCGGCCGACGTGTTTCTGACAGTTTGCACGCTATCACCGCCAAATTCCGCAACCCATAGCCCATCACGCATGCGGCCCATATAACTGCCGCGATATGCGCGCGAGCGCCGTGCGGCGGGCTTCCCGAACGTTACGGGGCTTGCGGTTCGGGCGTGCGGCCGCCGATGCGCCGGCGCGCCGTCGTCAATGAAACGGGTCCGGATTAACTAAACGGTCCCTGCGGGAAAACCGGTTCCATGGGAAAATCCCGATTCCGTTTTTCGCCGTCTTCCGTTCCGTTTCGCTCATCTGTTCCGACCCCATGTCAACCGATTCCGCCACACCGCCGCGCAGCGGCGTTGCCGTCACGCTGCAAATCGTGTCGGTCGTCTGCTTCACGTTCATCTGCTACCTGACCATCGGCCTGCCGCTCGCGGTGCTGCCGGGCTTCGTCCATGACGACCTCGGCTTTTCGGCGATCGTCGCCGGCGGTGCGATCAGCGTCCAGTATTTCGCGACGCTCGCGTCACGCCCGCTCGCCGGGCGCTTGGCCGACACGCTCGGGCCGAAGCAAACGGTGCTGCGCGGCCTGATCGGCTGCGGCGTGTCCGGCGTGCTGCTGCTCGTCGCGTTGCTGCTCGCGCACTGGCCGGTCGCGAGCCTCGTGCTGCTGGTCGCGAGCCGGCTCGTGCTGGGCGTCGGCGAAAGCCTGTGCGGCACCGGCGCGATCCTGTGGGGCATCGGCCGCGTCGGCGTCGCGCACAACGCGAAGGTGATCTCGTGGAACG
This sequence comes from Burkholderia latens, assembly GCF_902499045.1. Taxonomy (GTDB): domain Bacteria; phylum Pseudomonadota; class Gammaproteobacteria; order Burkholderiales; family Burkholderiaceae; genus Burkholderia; species Burkholderia latens. Next base: position 28,257 of record NZ_CABVPL010000055.1, read on the forward strand.
GCATCGCGACCTACGGCGCGCTCGCGCTCGGCGCGCCGGTCGGCGTCGCGATCGCGCATACGCTGAATCCGGCGCTGATCGGCGTGATCGTGATCGCGCTCGCCGCGCTGGGCTTCCATCTCGCGCGGCTGATCGATCCCGTGCCGGTCGTGCATGGCGAGCGGATGTCGTATGCGAGCGTGTTCACGCGCGTGCTGCCGCACGGCCTCGGCCTCGCGCTGGGCTCGGCCGGCTTCGGCTCGATCGCGACCTTCGTCACGCTGTACTACGCGGCGCGCCACTGGCCAAACGCCGCGCTGTCGCTGACCGTGTTCGGCACGCTGTTCATCGGCGCGCGCCTGCTGTTCGCGAACACGATCAAGACCTACGGCGGCTTCCGCGTCGCGATCGTGTCGTTCGCGTTCGAGTGCTCGGGCCTCGTGCTGCTGTGGCTCGCGCCGGTGCCGCACGTCGCGCTCGTCGGCGCGGCGCTGACGGGATTCGGCTTCGCGCTGATCTTCCCGGCGCTCGGCGTCGAAGCGGTCGCGCTGGTGCCGCCCGCAAGCCGCGGCGCGGCGCTGTCCGCGTATTCGGTTTTCCTCGACCTGTCGCTCGGCATCACCGGCCCGCTTGCCGGCTATGTGGCCGGCGCGTTCGGCTATCCGCAGGTGTTCCTGTTCGCGGCCGTGGCGGCTGCGGCGGGCGTCGCGCTGTCGATGATGCTGTATCAGCGGCAGGCGCGGGTCGCGGGGAGCGGTGCGGCGGCGTGACGCACGTTGCCGCATGCGCAATGCGGCCAGCATCCCGGCCCTGCAAAGAAAACGCCCGCATCGCGCGGGCGTTTTGCATTTCCGGCGGCCGAGCCGCTCAAGCGGTCCTCAAGAACAACCGCCGCGCCAGATCGAACGCGACGAGATTGCCGGCCACGACGAGCAGCAGCCCGATCACCGCCAGCGGCGACCATTGGTAGCCTTCGAAGACCGTCGACACGGCGAGCGCGACGATCGGGAACAGCACCGTGCAGTACGCGGCCCGCTCGGGCCCGATGCGTCCGACGAGCGTCAGATACGCGGTGAAGCCGATCACCGAGCCCGGCACGGCGAGATAGACCAGCGCGCCGAGATAGCGCGGGCTCGGGTCGATCGTGAACGGCAGCCCGGCCGCCGCGCTGCCGACCGTCAGGATCGCCGCGCCGATCAGCATCGCCCAGCCGTTGGTCACGAGCGGGTGCAGCCCCATCGACTGCATCCGGCTCGACAGCAGGTTGCCGGCCGAGAAACACATCGTGCCGGCGAACGCGATCGCGAGGCCCGCCCAGGTCGCGTGATCGTCGAGGTGGCCGGCCATCTGCTGCCAGAACAGGCACGCGATGCCGGTCAGTCCGAGCAGCGCGCCGGCGATCGCGGACGGCCGCAGCGGGCGGCCCATGAACAGCCGGCCGTTGATCGAATTCAGCAACGGCGCGGTCGAGAAGATCACCGCGACGAGCCCGCTCGGCACGACCTGCTCGGCATAGTAAAAGCACAGGAAATTCAGGCAGAACAGCGCGGCGCCCTGCGCGACGAGATAGCGCCACGCTTCGCGCGGCGGGCGCACCGGCCGGCGCATCACGCGCAGCAGCGCGAACAGCACGGCGGACGCGAGCCAGAAACGCCACGCGATCGACACGGGCGGCGGCACGGCGCCGAGTTGCCACTTGATCGCGATCCAGGTGGTGCCCCAGATCAGCACGGTGACGAAATAAAGCGACAGGTTCATGGCGGCAACGAAGCGGAACGAGTGAAACGGACACCGACTATGCGGCTGCACCGTCCGTGCGGATTGTCCGGAATTGCGGTTTTTTTCCGGGCGCCGCGCGGCGTGCATCGCGCGCGCTTATACTCGTCCCATCATGAGTTCGCCCCTGTACGCCCCGCCCGTCGACCACGCCGCCGCCCTCGCCGGCGACGCGTTGCCGTTCGGCCTGCACTCGGTGTGCCGTACGCTCGCCGACGCGAACGCGACGCTCGAGCGCTTCACGTGGCTAGGCGACCATCTCGCGATCGCCGAATGGACGCGCATCACCGACGAAAGCGAGACGATCTACGACCAGCCCGGCCACCATACGCTGTCGTGCTATCTCGACGGCGGATATCGGACCGAGCGCGAACGCGTGCCGCGCTACGGCGCGCCGAGCCTGTTGTGCGCGCTGCCGGGCGACCACGAATCGCGCTGGTGGGTGCGCGGCGAGATGCACTTCATCCACCTGTACTTCCTGCCCGAGCACTTCACGCAGCGCGCGATCCGCGAACTCGACCGCGAGCCGCGCGAACTGAAGCTCGCCGACCGAACCTATTTCGAGGATGCGCGCATGGCCGCGCAGCTGCGTTCGCTCGCGCTCGAGCGCTGGGACGATGCGGACGGGCGGCTGCGCGCGAACGAGGCCGCGCACGACGTGCTGAGCATGCTGCTGCGCGGCCAGAGCGCGACGCGCACCGACACGCCGTTCCGCGGCGGGCTTGCGCCGGCCGTGCGCCGCCGCGTGCGCGACTACATCGACAGCTACCTGTCGCAACCGCTGACGCTCGGCGAACTGGCGAACGTCGCCGCGCTGTCCGAATACCACTTCTCGCGGATGTTCCGGGTGTCGTTCGGCCGCGCGCCGCACGCATGGGTCGCCGAGCAACGGCTCGCACGGGCGCGCCTGCTGCTGCGCACGACCGCGCTGCCGCTCGCGCAGATCGCGGCCGATTGCGGCTATGCGAACGCGGGCCACTTCAGCCATCGCTTTCGCGACGCGCACGGCACGACGCCGAACGCGTACCGGCGCGCGATGCAGAGCGGCTGAGCCGCGCGCGCCATTCTTTCGATGGCCGGCGGCGCGATGCGTGCCGCGGCCTCACTGCCGTGCTTACGTGCCCCGCCGCGACAGCTCTTGCTCGAGCGCGGCCACGCCGGCCGGCAAGTCGACCGGCACCTTCAGGTCGACCATCGTGCGGCCGAACGCATGGAGCGTGCGGAAAAGGTTGTGTTCGCGGCACTGCTCGCCCATCTGGCCGATCCGCACGATCGGCAGCCCGAACGAGCCCGAAATCTCGACCTGATACTGTTTGGAGATGTGCCCGCACACCATCCCGGGCGTGAGCCCTTCGGGCGTCTCGATCCCAACCACCGAATTGAGCCGGCAGTCCTTCGGCGCATAGAGCGAGAGCCCCATCGCCTCGACGCCCGCCTGCAGCGCCAGCGAGCAGCGCAGGTGGCGCGCGAAGCGGCTTTCGAGCGTTTCCGCGCACACGAGCCGCAGCGCCTCGTGCAGCGCGAGCACGCCCGACACCGGCGCCGTGTAGTGATAGCCCGCGTTGTGCCAGAAGTTCTCCGCGAGCGCCATGTCGAGGCACCAGTGCGCGTTCGGCTCCGGACGCTGCTTCATCCGCTCCCATGCGGCGTCGGAGAACGCGATCAGCGACACGCCGGGGATCGACGACAGTCCCTTCTGGCCACCGGTGATCACCGCGTCGATGCCCCACGCGTCCATTTCGAGCGGCATCGTCGACAGCGTGCACACCGCGTCGACGACGACCAGCGCGCCGGCCGCCTTCGCAAGCGCAGCGATGTCGCGCAGGTCGCGATTCCACACGGTATTCGACGTCTCGCCCTGCACGATCGTGACGATCTCGGGCCGCTCGCGCGCGATCGCGTCCGCGATCTCGTCGAGGCTCGCGACCGAGCGGTCGGCCACTTCGAGCGTCGCGACGTCGGCGCCGACGCGCGTCGCCATCTCGGCCATCCGCGCGCTGAAGAAGCCGTTGCGGATCGACAGCACGCGGGTGCCGCGCCATGCGAGGTTCGAGATCGCCATTTCCATCGCGGCGGAGCCGGGGCCGGCGACGCCGAGCACCCACTTCGTGCGGGTCTGGAACACGTAGCGCGCCATCTCTTTCACCTGCTCGATGATCTTCGCCATCGTCGCGCCGAGGTGGTTGATCACGATCGTGTTCGCCTTGGCGACGGCGGCCGGAATCGGAACCGGGCCGGCCCCCATCATCAGCAGCGGTTCTTCGGGCAGGATCGCGTCGAGCGGCACGACGACGGGACACGGAATCGGCGAGTAATCGATGGACATGGCGGGCAAAAGGGGAAGGAAAAAACGCACGGACGTCGTTCGCCGCACGGGATGGCGAAACCCATCGATCATTCCGCGTTCCGCGCCGGCGCGCAAGAGGCACGCGCGGCCGGACAGCGTGACGGTGGCCCGGTAGACGGACCGGGCCAGCCGGCCGCGCGCGGGTCGCACGACCGTGTCGCGCATTCGCGCGGCATTGCGGCGCGCAGCCGAAGCGGTTCCGCGCGCGGCGCGATGCCTGCGATTTTCTCCGGCAATATTGCGACCAGTCGCGGATGCGCGCGTTCGACACGGCGCGCGTATCGCCCGGAATACCCGCCGTCACGATAAAAATCCCGCGGATGGAATCGGTCCACGAAAACCGGACCGGCAGAAAAACATCCATTATCGCGGCATCAATTGGGGAGCGATTTCACCCAATTACAGGCCGCACCACCGCGCACAACACGCAAGGCATTGATTCGTATAGAAAAGATTCAACTCACCCGCAGTCGAATTGAATGCGGCGCACGCAATCGCCGGTGCACCACCCGGCATCGGCGCGTTAAAGCGATACCCGCGATTTCGATTTTACGCAACCCGCCCCTTTTCACAGGTTGACGAGTAACGCTCTCGTAATGAACAATCGTCTGCAGAATCGAAAACCGGTTTTTCGATACGAACGAGAACCGGGCGTCGCGCGACGGCTTTCCAGGTCGTGCAACGGAAAATCACAACCATAATCATTCAACCGGGCCAGAAATCCGCGAGCCATGAACCAGATTCAGACCATGCGTGTGTTCGTCTGCGTCGCCGAGCAGCAGAGCTTCCGGCGCGCGGCGCACCATCTAGGCGTATCCAACGCGCTCGTCACGCGCTCGATCGCGATGCTCGAGTCTCACCTGAACACGCGGCTGATCCACCGCACCACGCGCAACCTGTCGCTGACGGAGGCCGGCCTGCGCTACCTCGACGGCTGCCGCGCGCTGCTCGAGGAATTCGATCATCTCGAGGCGTCCGTCGCGCATGCGGTGCGCGAGCCGGCCGGCACGCTGCGTGTGGTCGCGTCGGGCCTGCTGTCGCCGCTCGCGTTGACGCCGCTCGTCAGCGGGTTCCGGCACCGCTACCCCGAATTGCGCGTGCAGCTCACGGTCGCCGAAGGGCCGCTCGACGTGCTCGATTCGGGCTACGACGTCGGCATCGTCACCGGCGACCGGCTCGACGGCAACCCGACGCTGATCGGCCATGCGCTGCCGCCGAACCCGTTCGTCGCGTGCGCGGCGCCCGCGTATCTCGAACGGCGCGGCGAGCCGCGCGCACCGGACGACCTGCCCGGCCACGACTGGGTCGCGCTCGCGCCGCATCAGCATGCGCCGGCGTGGCGGCTCGTCGGCCACGACGGCGTCACGCATTCGATCACCGTGCGTCCGACCTGCACGGTCAACCAGCTCGCGCTCGTGCAGGCGGCGGCCGCCGCCGGGTCGGGCATCGCAGTGCTACCCGAATCGTGCGCGGCCGACGCGCTCGCCAACGGCACGCTCGTGCGGCTGCTGCCCGGCTACCGGATCGACGACCCGGACGCGCAGCTGTCGCTCGTCTACCCGAACCGGCAGTACGTGCCGGCCCGCACGCGCAGCTTCGTCGAGCACGCGCTCGAGCATTTCGGCATGCAGGCGGCCAGCGAACGGACCGAGTACGGCTTCCTGCGCCCGCCGCGCACGCCCGATCGCGCCGATATCGTCACGGGGCTGCAGTAGACTGCACGCGACAGCCATCGGAGGTGCAGCGTGCGCGTGATCCTGTTCAGCAGCCGGCAGTACGACGACGACTCGTTTACCGCCGCGAACCGGCAGTTCGGCTATCGGCTGCATTTCCAGCCTTCTCACCTCGACGCGGAAACGGCGATCCTCGCGCACGGCTATGACGTCGTGTGCCCGTTCGTCAACGACACCGTCGACGCGGCCGTGCTCGAGCGGCTCGCCGACGGCGGCACCCGGCTGATCGCGCTGCGCTCGGCCGGCTTCAACCACGTCGATCTGGCGGCCGCCGAGCGGCTCGGCATCGCGGTCGTGCGCGTGCCAGCCTATTCTCCTCACGCGATCGCCGAGCATGCGGTCGCGCTGATCCTCGCGCTCAACCGCCGGCTGCCGCGTGCCGTTGCGCGCACGCGCGAAGGCGACTTCTCGCTGAACGGCCTGCTCGGCTTCGACCTGCACGGCAAGACCGTCGGCGTGATCGGCACCGGGCTGATCGGCCGCGTGTTCGCGAAGATCATGATGGGCTTCGGAATGCACGTGCTCGCGCATTCGATGCCGCCTTACGACGACGAACTGATCGCGTTCGGCGCGCGCTACGTCGAACTCGACGAACTGCTGCACCGTGCCGACATCGTCAGCCTGCACTGCCCGCTGCTGCCGTCCACGCACCATCTGATCAATGCGCGCACACTCGCACGGATGAAGCACGGCGCGATGCTGATCAACACCGGCCGCGGCGGCCTCGTCGACGCGCACGCGCTGATCGACGCGCTCAAGTGCGGCCAGCTCGGCCATCTCGGGCTCGACGTGTACGAGGAGGAAGGCGGCCTGTTCTTCGAGGATCATTCCGATCTGCCGCTGCAGGACGACGTGCTCGCGCGCCTGCTGACGTTTCCGAACGTGATCGTCACGTCGCACCAGGCGTTCTTCACGCGCGAGGCGCTTGCCGAGATCGCGCACACGACGCTGCTGAACATCGACGCGTGGCGCGCCGGCACGCCGGCCAACGTCGTCACGGCGGGGCGCTGAACGACGGCGTCCGGTGCGATGTCCGATGCAGCGTTTCGCCGCCGCAACCATCAGCGATTCGTCATTTTGTTTCGATTGATGTAACGCCGCACGCGCATCGTCTGCTATCGTTGCGCCGACCTTCCCCTGCTTCTGCCGCTCATGCGTTTCGACGACTCCGCCATCGCCGCGGTCTACCGCGCGATCTTCGAACGGCGCGACATGCGCCACTTCACGCCGGCGCCCGTCGATCCGGCCACGCTCGCGCGGCTGCTGCGCGCGGCGCACCACGCGCCGAGCGTCGGCTTCATGCAGCCGTGGCGCTTCATCCGCATCACGGATCCCGCGCTGCGCGCCGCGATCCATGCGCTGGTGGAGGCCGAGCGCCGCGCGACCGCCGACGCGCTCGGCGAACGGCAGGACGAATTCATGCGGCTGAAAGTCGAAGGCGTGCGCGAATGCGGCGAACTGCTGGTCGTCGCGCTGACCGACGACCGCGAGCGCCACGTGTTCGGCCGCCGCACGCTGCCGGAGATGGACCTCGCGTCGGCCGCCTGCGCGATCCAGAACATGTGGCTCGCGGCGCGCGCCGAAGGGCTCGGGATGGGCTGGGTGTCGCTGTTCGACGTCGACGCGCTGCGCACGCTGCTGCGCATGCCGGTCGGCGCGAAGCCGATCGCCGTGCTTTGCGTCGGGCATGTCGACGCGTTCTATGCGAAGCCGATGCTCGAGGAAGAGCGTTGGGCCGCCCGGATGCCGATCGAAGCGTGCCTGTTCGAGAACGGCTGGGATGCGCAAGCGACGGCCGAAGCCGATGGCGCCGCGGCTTCCGTTGGTGCTGTCGGCGGCTCGTCACCCTCACCGGCGATCGCTGCGCCCGACGCAGGCGCCGAACCCGCACCGACCGAAACACTTCCGGAGCGCTGATCGGCCGACGGACGGCGACGCGTCACCCGCAACGACGATCGCTGCGCCGGACGCCGACTCCGAACGCGCATCGATCGGAACGCGTGCCGGCCGCTGAGCGAACGCCCGACGGCGATGCGTCGGAGCCGCCGGCGATATCGCCGCACTGGAGCACGGCGCCGACCCACGCCGATCGAAATCTCCCGGCCGCCGACAGGGCGCGCGTTCCTGCGAAACGCCGGTTTGGCCGCTTCGTTCCGCCCCGATATTTCGCCGCGCATCGCGCCGCCCGACACCGCGAAATCCCACTCCGTGGCGCACCGATCCGCGCGCCGTCGCACACCGGCAACAGCAATTTTGGCCGCAAGCATAAGGGTTTTCACTGAAGTAGAATCGCGGCTGACGCCTCTCCGCCCTGCCCGTCCCGCGCATCCCGCGCCGACCTCGGGCCGCGCTTTTTCCATAGCCCACCGCGATGCCCCTGCCCCTTTTCGCCCTTGCCGTCGCCGCATTTGGAATCGGTACCACCGAATTCGTGATCATGGGGCTGCTGCCCAACGTCGCCCGCGACCTCGGCGTGTCGATCCCGGCCGCCGGAATGCTCGTGTCGGGCTACGCGCTCGGCGTGACGATCGGCGCGCCGATCCTCGCGATCGTCACCGCGAAGATGCCGCGCAAGCGCGCGCTGATGGGCCTGATCGGGCTGTTCATCGCCGGCAACCTGTTCTGCGCGATCGCGCCCGGCTATGCGGTGCTGATGGCCGCGCGCGTCGTCACCGCGTTCTGCCACGGCGCGTTCTTCGGGATCGGCTCGGTCGTCGCGAGCAACCTCGTCGCGCCGAACCGGCGCGCGCAGGCGATCGCGCTGATGTTCACCGGCCTCACGCTCGCGAACGTGCTCGGCGTGCCGCTCGGCACCGCACTCGGCCAGGCGTACGGCTGGCGCGCGACGTTCTGGGCCGTCACCGGGATCGGCATCGCCGCGGCCGCCGCGCTCGCGGTGTGCCTGCCGAAGCACCTCGCAATGCCCGACACTAGCATCACGCGCGAATTCGGCGTGCTGAAGCACCCGCAGGTGCTGATGGTGCTCGGCATCAGCGTGCTGGCGTCGGCGAGCCTGTTCAGCGTGTTCACGTACATCACGCCGATCCTCGAGGACGTGACGGGCTTCTCGCCGCGCCAGGTCACGTACGTGCTGCTGCTGTTCGGCCTCGGCCTGACCGTCGGCGGCACGCTCGGCGGCAAACTGGCCGACTGGCGCCGGATGCCGTCGCTGATCGCGACGCTCGCACTGATCGGCGTCGTCCTCGCGCTGTTCGCCGGCACGATGCACATGCCGTTCGCGGCGCTCGCGACGATCTTCGTGTGGGGCATCCTCGCGTTCGCGATCGTGCCACCGCTGCAGATCCTGATCGTCGATCGCGCGAGCGATGCGCCGAACCTCGCGTCGACGCTGAACCAGGGTGCCTTCAACCTCGGCAACGCGACGGGCGCGTGGCTCGGCGGGATGGCGATCGGCTCGGGCGTGTCGCTCGTCAACCTGCCGTGGGTGGGCGTCGCGATGGCCGTCGCGGCGCTCGCGCTCACGCTGTGGTCAGCGTCGCTCGAACGCCGCCCGGTGAGCGTGCCGACCTGACGCGCATGACGCGCGGCCGAACGCGCTGCGCACGCAACGCCATTCGATCCCGATCGCCTTCATGGACCTTTCAATGTCGGCGGTGTAGCATCCCGGCCGATGAAAGCCATTCTCAACCGTGATTTCGTCGCGCTGATCCTGAGCGTCGCGGTAGTCGGCCTTGGCACCGGCGCCACGCTGCCGCTCACCGCGCTCGCGCTGACCGAAGCCGGCCACGGCACCAACATCGTCGGCATGCTGACGGCCGCGCAGGCCCTCGGCGGCCTCGCGATCGTCCCGTTCGTTACCGCGCTCGCGCGGCATATCGGCGCGCGCCGCGCGATCGTCGTGTCGGTCGTGCTGCTCGCCGCGGCCACCGCGCTGATGCAGTTCACGTCGAATCTCGTCGTATGGGCCGTGCTGCGCGTGCTGTGCGGCGCCGCGCTGATGCTGCTGTTCACGATCGGCGAGGCGTGGGTCAACCAGCTCGCCGACGATTCGACGCGCGGCCGCGTGGTCGCGATCTACGCGACCAATTTCACGCTGTTCCAGATGGCCGGCCCCGTGCTCGTCAGTCAGATCGCCGGTGCGGCGAGCATCCGCTTCGGGCTGTGCGGCGCGCTGTTTCTGCTCGCGCTGCCGACGCTCGCGACGATCCGGCGCGCGCCGCTCGCCGGCGACGATGCGCATCACGCCGCGCACGACAGCTGGCTCGCCGTGCTGCCGCGCATGCCCGCGCTGATCATCGGCACCGGCTTCTTCGCACTGTTCGACACGCTCGCGCTGTCGCTGCTGCCGCTCTACGCGATGGATCACGGCGTCGCGAGCGCGACCGCGGTGCTGCTCGCGTCGATCATGCTGTTCGGCGATACCGCGATGCAGTTTCCGATCGGCTGGCTCGCGGACAAGCTCGGCCGCGAACGCGTGCACCTCGGCGCCGGCTGCATCGTGCTCGCAGGCCTGCCGCTGCTGCCGTTCGTGATCGCGAATCCGTGGCTGTGCTGGCCGCTGCTGTTCGTGCTCGGCGCGGCGGCCGGCAGCATCTACACGCTGTCGCTCGTCGCGTGCGGCGAACGGTTCCGCGGCGCGGCGCTCGTCACCGCGAGCTCGCTCGTGTCGGCGTCGTGGAGCGCCGCGAGCTTCGGCGGCCCGCTGGTTGCCGGCGCGTTGATGGAGCAACTGGGCAGCAACGCGCTGGTCGGCGTGCTGATCGTCTGCGTCGCTGCGTTCGTCGCGGCCGCGCTGTGGGAACGACGCGGCGCCGTGCAGCACGCGGTCTGATGCAGAGCGGCGTCGACGCTGAAGTCGGAGTCGCAGTCGCAGTCGCAGTCGGCGTTGATGATCGTGCACCGGTGCGCACCGGCCCGCACGCGCCGCTTCCCGGTCAACGAAAACGGCCCGCGCAATGCGGGCCGCCTTGTCTTCGAAAGCGCGAGCGATGTGCCGCGCGCCCGTACCGCTACGCGGTTACGCGCTGCGCGCCGGCAGGATCTTCCCCGCACACGTACCGAAGCCGACGCGATAACCGTCGCCCTGGCACCAGCCGGCGAGCGTGAGCTCGTCGCCGTCCTCGATGAACGTGCGGCTGCCGCCGCCGTTCAGCGCGACCGGCTCCTTGCCGTTCCACGTCAGTTCGAGCAGGCTGCCGAACGAATCCTTCGTCGGCCCGCTGATCGTGCCCGAACCCATCAGGTCGCCCACGCGCGTGTTGCAGCCCGCGACCGTGTGATGCGCGAGCTGCTGCGCCATCGTCCAGTACATGTGCTTGAAGTTCGTGCGGCAGACCGACGTCGCCTCGGCGGCCCCTTCGGCGCGCAGCGTCACTTCCAGCGCGATGTCGAACGCATGCTTGCCCGCGTGCCGCAGATATGCGAGCGGCTGCGGCGATTGCTCGGGCTGCGCGACGCGGAACGGTTCGAGCGCGTCGAGCGTGACGATCCACGGCGAGATCGTCGTCGCGAAGCCCTTCGAGTTGAACGGCCCGAGCGGCACGTATTCCCACTGCTGGATGTCGCGCGCGCTCCAGTCGTTCAGCAGCACCATCCCGAAGATATGCGCTTCCGCGTCCTCGCATGCGATCGGCTCGCCGAGCGCGTTGCCCTTGCCGACGATGAAGCCCGTCTCCAGTTCGATGTCGAGCTTGCGGCACGCGCCGAACACCGGACGCTCGTGGTCCGGCAGCTTCAGTTGCCCGCTCGGGCGCCGCACCGGCGTGCCGCTCACGACCACCGACGACGCGCGGCCGTTGTAGCCGATCGGCATCTCCGACCAGTTCGGCAACAGCGCATTCTTCGGATCGCGGAACATCGAGCCGACGTTGGTCGCATGCTCCTTCGACGAATAGAAATCGGTGTAGCCGGGAATGTCGACCGGCAGATGCAGCGCCGCGTCGCGCTGCGGCACCAGCACCTTCGCGCGCAATGCCGCATCGTCGCGCAGCCGCGCGTCATCGCGCGAGAACAGGTCGGACAGCTGCACGCGCACGCCACGCCATGCGTCGCGGCCGAGCGAGATGAACGCATTGAGCGTCGGCGCAGCGAACACGTCTGCGCCTGCCGGCAGCGCGACGAGGCCCGCACGCGCGAGCGCGGCGAGGTCGACGATCTGATCGCCGAGCGCGACGCCCGCACGGCGCGCCGTCTGCTTCGCATCGCTGAAGATGCCGAACGGCAGGTTCTGGATCGGGAAATCGCACGCGGGATCGTTCGCGGCGTCGACCCAGCTCTTGCGAGCCGGGTCGAGCGTTGCGCGCCAGTCTTGGGTGTCGCTCATCGTTGCTCCGGATTGAAGTGTTTCTTGATGCCTTGCCAGCATTCGAAGTAGTCGGCCTGCAGCTGCGCGGTGTCGAGCGCATAGCGCGTCGGCCGGATCAGCGTGCGGGTTTCGAACATGAACGCCATCGTCGCGTCGATCTTGTGCGGCTTCGTCGTGTCGCTCGCCGACGCCTTCTCGAACGTGTCCGCGTCCGGCCCGTGGCCCGACATGCAGTTGTGCAGGCTCGCGCCGCCCGGCACGAAGCCCTCGGCCTTCGCGTCGTACGCGCCGTGCACGAGGCCCATGAACTCGCTCGCGACGTTGCGGTGGAACCACGGCGGGCGGAACGTATCCTCGGCCGCGAGCCAGCGCGGCGGGAAGATCACGAAGTCGATCGTGTCGACGCCCGGCGTGTCGCTCGGCGACTGCAGCACGAGGAAGATCGACGGATCGGGATGGTCGAAGCTGATCGAGCCGATCGTGTTGAACAGGCGCAGGTCGTACTTGTACGGCGCGTAGTTGCCGTGCCATGCGACGACGTCGAACGGCGAATGGCCGATGTCCGCGCGCCACAAGCGCCCGTTCAGCTTCGCGACGAGTTCGAACGCGCCTTCGCGATCCTCGTACGCAGCCTGCGGCGTCAGGAAGTCGCGCGGGTTCGCGAGCCCGTTCGAGCCGATCGGGCCGAGGTCCGGCAGGCGCAGCAACGCGCCGAAGTTCTCGCAGATGTAGCCGCGCGCGGCGCCGTCCGGCAGCGCGACCGAAAAACGCACGCCGCGCGGAATCACCGCGATCTCGGCAGGCTCGACGTCGAGGCGGCCGAACTCCGTCGCGATGAAGAGCCGCCCGTGCTGCGGCACGATCAGCAGCTCGCCGTCCGCGCTGTAGAAGAAACGGTCCTGCATCGAGCGGTTCGCCGCATACAGATGAATCGCGCAGCCGTTCATCGCGGCCGCCGAGCCGTTGCCGGCCATCGTGACGAGCCCTTCGACGAAATCGGTCGGCTCGACCGGCATCGGCAGCGGATCCCAGCGCAGCTGGTTCGGCGGCGTCGGCGGCACGTCGGCCGAGTCGCCGAATTCCGCCACGAGCCGCTGCGGCCCCGTGAACGGCTCGAACGGCCGGTGCACGGCCGCCGGCCGGATCCGGTACAGCCACGAGCGGCGGTTGTGGGCGCGCGGCGCGGTAAACGCGGTGCCCGACAACTGCTCCGCATACAGCCCGTACGGCGCACGCTGCGGCGAGTTGCGGCCGTGCGGCAACGCGCCGGGCAGCGCCTCGGTCGCGAATTGGTTCGCGAAGCCGCTCAGGTAGCCGGCGGTCGCCGGTTTCGACAGGTCAAACGTCATCGTTTCCTTTCTCCATCAATTCATGGCGGCGTTCGGCGCCTGCGCACCGCCGCGCCGCGTGACGCCGGCCAGGCCCAGCACGAACAGCGCCGAGCACAGCACCGGTACCGCGGCCGCGTGGAACAGCGCGCCGTTGGTCCAGTTCAGTGCAATCAGTTGTCCGCCGACGAGCGGCCCGAGCACGGAGCCGATCCGGCCGATGCCGAGGCTCCAGCCGATGCCGGTCGAGCGCAGCGACGTCGGGTAATACTGGCCGGCGAGCGCGTTCACGGCCGGCTGGCCGCCGACCACGCAGAAGCCGCCTGCGAACACGACGACCAGCAGCCACGGCAGCGCATGCGCGACCGACCCGATCAGGCCGACCGACACGGCCGCGCACGCGAAGCACGCGAACAGCACACGCACGAAGCCGTAGCGCTCGATGAACCAGCCGAGCGACAGCGTGCCGATCACGCCGCCCGTCTGCAGCACCGTGCCGACGATCACCGCCGTGCCCGGCGAATAGCCCGCGTCACGCATCACGGTCGGCAGCCAGTTCGACAGGAAATACAGGTCGATCAGGTTCATGAAGCTGATCGCCCACAACAGCAGCGTGACCGGCAGGCGGCCGTCACGGAACAGTTCGGCGACCGGCGCGCCGCTCGTCGCGCGCTCGCGCACGGCAAGCCGCGTGTTCGCATCGATACCGGCGTGCGGCGCGAAACCCGCGAGCCAGTCGCGCGCCTGCGCGTCGCGGCCTTTCAGCACCAGGAACTGCAGCGACTCCGGCAGCCGCGCGGCCATCGCGATCGCGAGCACGAGCGGCACCGCGCCGCCGACGAAGAACACCGAGCGCCAGCCGAGCGCCGGAATCAGCGCGGCGCTGATGAAGCCGCCGATCGCCGCGCCGAGCGTGAAGCCGCACGACACGATCATCATTCGCTTCACGCGATGCGCGCCCGGACTGAACTCGCCGACCAGCGCCATCGCGTTCGGCATGATGCAGCCGAGGCCGAGGCCCGTGACGAAGCGCAGCGCGATCAGCACCGGGATCGAGCCCGCGAACGGCGTCGCGAGCATCGTCACCGCGAAGAACAGCGTCGAGCCGATCAGCACCGGGCGCCGGCCGATCCGGTCGGCCAGCACCGACAATCCGAGCGCGCCGAGCAGCATCCCGAACAGGCTCGCGCTGAACACGGGCCCGAGCGCCTGCTTCGGCACGCCCCATTCGGCGATCACGCTCGGCGCGACGTAGCCCATCGCCTGCGCATCGAAGCCGTCGATCACGAGGCACAGCCCGCACAGGATCAGCAACATCCAGTGAAAACCCGGGCGTTGCGTGTCGTCGATCACGCGCTCGACTTCGACCACGCGCGTAGCGGCTTGCGCGGCGCTCATTGCGCCACCTCGGCGGCCGGATGCACGGGCGGCGTCACGCCCTGACGCGCGAGCGCCATCGCTTCGCGCAGCACGTCGGCGTCGCCGATGTGGTTCGCGAGCAGCAGGATCAGTTTCGCGTTGACGAGCTGGCTGTCGGCATCCGACAGGTCGCGATGCATGTCGATCAGCGCTTCGTAGAACGCGTCCGGGTCGGCGAGACGCGGGCGGGTGTCGAGTCGGGGCATGACGGTGTCTCCGGTGTCGTTATGGTGTCAGCGTGCGCAGCTCGCGCGCGCCAGCGCGTCGGCGATCGCCTGGCGCTCGAGCGTGCGCATCCGCGCGCACACGTGCTGGTCGGGCCGCAGCAGATAGAACGTGCCGGGCTTCGCGTCGTAGCGTTGCGCGGCGAAGCCGTCGACGTCCTCCACGACGTCGACGCCGGCCACCGGCTGCGCATGCCCGGCCGGCACGACGAGCACGGGCCGTACCGGCAGCGCGAGGCCGTCGAGCGCCTGCGCGAGCGCGGCCGCGTCGCCCGGCAACCCGAACAGCACGCCGGTGAAGCCGCCGCGCAGATGCTGCAGCAGCCAGCCCGACGCGCCCTGCGCGCGCACCGGCGCATCGGCCGCCGCCGCGCCCGGGCGCATCGCGCCTGCAAACGTGTCGCCGTTGCGGTCCGGCGTATTCAGCGGCGAATCCGTCAGCACAGCCGGCACCGACAGGCGGCCACTGTTCACGAGCTTGCGAGCGAACTCGCAGTCGCGCGCGAGCTTCAGCGTCGCGTCGCGGAATACGCGCGACACCGCGCTCTTCGGCGTGATGAAGTCGGTCGAGCGCGTCGAATTGCGAATGTTCTCGTCCGCCGCGAATTCCCGCTCGCTCGCATAGGTGTCGAGCAGGCGATCGTGCGCGCGGCCGTCGAGCACCAGCTTCACCTTCCACGCGAGGTTGTCCGCGTCCTGCACGCCGCTGTTCGCGCCGCGCGCGCCGAACGGCGACACGCCGTGCGCCGAATCGCCTGCGAACAGCACGCGGCCGTGACGGAACGTATCCATGCGCTGGCAGCGGAACGTGTACACGCTCACCCACTCCAGCTCGAACTCGACGTCCCGCCCAAGCAGCGCGCGCACGCGTGGAATCACGCGCTCCGGCTGCTTCTCGGCGACCGGATCGGCGTCCCAGCCGAGCTGGAAGTCGATGCGCCACACGTTGTCGGGCTGGCGATGCAGCAGCACCGACTGGTTGCGGTGGAACGGCGGATCGAACCAGAACCAGCGCTCGGTCGGGAATTCCGCCTTCATCTTCACGTCGGCGATCAGGAAGCGATCCTTGAACGTTCGGCCGCGGCTCTCGAGGCCCATCGCCGCACGCATCGGGCTGCGCGAGCCGTCGGCGGCGATCACGTATTGCGCGCGCAGCGTCTCGACGCCTTCCGGCGTCTCGACGGTCAGCGCCGCGTGCTCCGCCGACTGCACGACGCCCGTCACCTTGTGCTTCCAGCGGACGTCGATGCTCGGCAGCTCGAACGCGCGCTCGGCCAGATACCCTTCGACGTAATACTGCTGCAGGTTGATGAACGCGGGGCGCGCATGCCCTTCCTCGGGCAGCAGGTCGAACGCGTACAGCTGTTCGTCCTGCAGGAACACCTTGCCGACGTGCCAGCTCACGCCCTTGTCGACGAAGCGCTGGCCGCAGCCGAGCCGGTCGAAGATTTCGAGCGTGCGCTTCGCGAAGCAGATCGCGCGCGAGCCGGTGGACAGCGTGTCGTCGTCGTCCAGCAGCACGACCGGCACGCCCTGCTGCGCGAGGTCGATCGCGGCCGACAAGCCCACCGGGCCCGCGCCGACGACGATCACCGGGTGAACGGCCGCGTCGTCGCCGGCGGCCCGCGTTGCGCGCGTCCGGTATTCGAACTTCAGCGTCTGGTAATCGATGCTCATGGCCGCCGTCCGCCGCTCGGTGCTGCCGCGCGCGCCGGTGCGCGCCGCGCCGTTCCGCTCGTGTCCGATGCCCGCCGCTGCCGCGGCCCGCGCGCCTGCGCCCACTTCCTGTCAACCGCCACGTCTCGCTCCTTTGCTTCCTGTTGATTCGATGCGAAAAACGGCGCCGTCCCGGGCGCCGAACACCGCTTTTCCTGATCGGCGACAAATCGCTGGATTTACGAATAGTAAAACCAATTACGAATAGTGAAATCAACGTAAACCCTAGCCAATGCTTCGGGGATGGGATAACCATATGAGCGAAACGCCAAGCCGAGTCTGGCGCGCGCTGCTAATATCGATACACGAGGCGGCCCTTTCGGCCGCCATTTTTCCTTTCGACGCCGATGATTCCGCCCAACATTCCCGAGCTGGTCGCCCGTGCCGGGCAACTACCGTATCTGCGGGAACACCTCGCGCTTGCCGAAGGCGGCACCGCGTGCGCGAATCTGCCGGAACGCACGCTCACGAGCGCGTATGAGCCGATCTACGACGTGACGATGCCCGGCGCGCCGCAGTCGACATCGTTCGCCGATGCGATCGAGCGCTACGGCGACGAGCTCGGCTTCCAGGCGGTCACGGTCGTCACGGGCGCGCTGCACGACCCGGTCGACTCGGCCGTCGACGACCAGACGCTCGTCGCGATCGACCGGCTGTCGCGCGCGCTTCACGCGATCAACTTCTTCGGCGCGCAACGTCACGGGTTGCTGTTCCTGCGCGTGCACGAGCGGCTGCTCAAGAGCGTGAAGTACGACCACGGCAAGCATTTCTCGTCGGTGCTGCAGCGCTTCGGGCTGCCGGCCGAGCGCGTCGTGATCGAGTTGCCGGCCGTCGCGGTCGCGCACAAGACCTTCCTCGGCTACCTGACGCGCAGCTACCAGCATCACGGCTTCAAGGTCGCGGACAAGCTGCCCGACCCGGGCCGGATCCTCGCGGTGGAATCGGACATGGCGCGGCCCGACTACATCAAGATGGATGCGGGCATCGCGCTGAGGGACGGGATGGTGAAGGCGCTGGTCGCGTATGCGCAGCGCGTGCGGATTCCGCTGATCTTCGACGGCGTCGTCGACGAGACGCAGTGCGAACTGCTGCGCCAGCACGACGTGCGGTTCATGCAGGGGCCGGTGTTCGCAAAGGTCGTCACGGCCTGAACGGGCCGGCAGCAGCCGCGCCGCCGGATCGCGGATGCGGTGTCGTGTTGCGTCGGGAATCGGGTTTCGGCACGCAGCGCCGCTCGACGCCAGGCGATCCCCTGTTCGTTCACGTAGAAGGATCCGACGCGCTTGCGTGCGGGTTCGGCGTCAACGCACCGGCACACCGGGCGCCTCGACGCCCACGCCGGCGTGCCGCCTATTCTCTTCCACCGTCGTCGTACTTCGGCAGATCGTCGTCGATGTCGATGCCGGGGAAACGATCCGCGTACCAGACATGCCACGCCGGATGCAGCCGCGACGGCTCGTCGAGCGTTGCGTAGTTGATTTCCACGGTCGTCGGCGCGTCGGCCCGCCGGTACTCGAGCTGCGCGCCGCAGCGGCCGCAAAAACGCCGCTCGCCCCACGCGCTCGATGCATAGACCGTCGGCTCGCCCTGCAGGTATTCGAATGCGTCGATCGGCACCGACGCCGACGCGACGACCGCCGCGCCTGTCGTGCGCTGGCAGAGCCGGCAGTGGCAAAAGCCGGCGTCGGCCGGTATGCCGGCGATCCGGTAGCGGATCGCGCCGCATGCGCATCCGCCTTCCATCGTTTCCGGGTGTGGCATCGCGAACCTCTCGATCGCCGGGAAGCTGGCGAACGATGATGAGCGCCGTTCGCGCGATGCGCAACCGGCGGCGGCCCGCTTTGGAGAACGCGGCGACGCGCCGGTCGCCGCGCGTGGGTCAGGCCGTCTGTCCGAGCCGCTGCGCGAGCGCCTTCAGCTTCGGCCCGACCTGCGTGCGGAACACGTCTTCGTCCATCGACGACGCGGGCCCGCTGCAACTCAGGATCAGCCAGCGTCCTTCGCGGGGCTCGCGAAACGGCACGGCCGCCGCGTTCACATCCGCGTGCCACGCGCGGAACGAATAGCAGCATCCGCCATCCGCAAACTCGGCGACCGCCTGCTGCGCGGCCGCGACGAGCGCATCCGCGTCGGCCGCGCCGCCGGCCGCCCGGTGCAGGTCGGCATACAGCGCGCGGCGCACGTCCTCCGGCTGCACGGCCAGGTACGCGCGCCCCATCGAACTCGTCAGCATCGACAGCCGCGAGCCGGGCGCGAGCCCGAGCGTCAGCGCGGTCTCGCTGCGGATCGTTTCGAGATAGATCATGTCGAGCCCGTCGCGGCAGCCGAGCGACACGGCCGCACCGATTTCGCGCGCGAGCGCCTGCATGTGCGGCCGCGCGACGTCGAGCGTGCCGGAGCCCGCGAGCAGCGCGTAGCCGAGCGACAGCACGCCGGCGTCCAGCGCATATTTCCCGAGCGTCTCGTCGTAGCGCAGATAGCCGAGCACGGTCAGCGTGTACGCGAGCCGGTTCACCGTCGCCTTCGGCAGCCCGGTGCGCTCCGCGAATTCGCGATTGCCGAGCATCGTCTCGCCTGGCCGGAACGCGCGCAGCAGATCGAGCCCGCGCGCGAGCGCAACGACGAACTTGCGTTCGTCGATCGTGGTTTCGTCGGTGGTTGAACGTGTCATCTGATGCTACACTGGGTTCGATTTGCAAAACATTGTTCCGCAGAGCGGAACACCAGTCAAGCGAACTTTCAGCACGAAGCCCGACGCGATGCGTGCAGGGGACAGGAGATGACACGATGAGCGCTGCAACTTTTCATTGGGACGATCCGCTGCTGCTCGACCAGCAACTGACCGAGGAAGAGCGGATGGTGCGCGACGCCGCGCACGCATACGCGCGGGACAAGCTCGCGCCGCGCGTCACCGACGCGTTCCGCCACGAACGCACCGACGCCGCGATCTTCCGCGAGATGGGCGAAGTCGGCCTGCTCGGCCCGACGATTCCCGAGGAATACGGCGGCCCCGGCCTCAATTACGTCAGCTACGGATTGATCGCGCGCGAAGTCGAGCGGGTCGATTCCGGCTACCGCTCGATGATGTCGGTGCAGTCGTCGCTCGTGATGGTGCCCATCTTCGAGTTCGGCTCGGACGCGCAGAAGCAGAAATACCTGCCGAAGCTCGCGAGCGGCGAATGGATCGGCTGTTTCGGGCTGACCGAGCCGAACCACGGCTCCGACCCGGGCAGCATGGTCACGCGCGCGAAGAAGGTGGCCGGCGGCTATTCGCTGTCCGGCGCGAAGATGTGGATCACCAACTCGCCGATCGCCGACGTGTTCGTCGTGTGGGCGAAGCTCGAGGAAAACGGCAAGGACGCGATCCGCGGCTTCATCCTGGAGAAAGGCTGGAAGGGCCTGTCGGCGCCCGCGATTCACGGCAAGGTCGGGCTGCGCGCGTCGATCACCGGCGAGATCGTCCTCGACGAAGTGTTCGTGCCGGAAGAGAACCTGATGCCGAACGTGAGCGGCCTGCGCGGCCCGTTCACGTGCCTGAACTCGGCGCGCTACGGGATCGCGTGGGGCGCGCTCGGCGCGGCCGAATCGTGCTGGCATACCGCGCGTCAGTACGTGCTCGATCGCAAGCAGTTCGGCCGGCCGCTCGCCGCGAACCAGCTGATCCAGAAGAAGCTCGCCGACATGCAGACCGAAATCACGCTCGGCCTGCAGGGCGTGCTGCGGCTCGGCAGGATGAAGGACGAAGGTACGGCGGCCGTCGAGATCACATCGATCATGAAGCGCAACTCGTGCGGCAAGGCGCTCGACATCGCGCGGCTCGCGCGCGACATGCTGGGCGGCAACGGCATCTCGGACGAGTTCGGCGTCGCGCGCCACCTCGTGAACCTCGAAGTGGTCAATACGTATGAAGGCACGCACGATATCCACGCGCTGATCCTCGGTCGCGCGCAGACGGGCATCCAGGCATTCTTCTGAGCATTCGTGCGCGAGAACGCGGTGCCCGTCCGCGTCGCCTCGCTACCGTCATACTGAAAAAAAGACACGGCCCGCCCGGCATCGCTGCCGGGCGGGCCGTTTTCATCGGCATGCGCGTTCGTCACGCGCGGCCGATTCGGGAGCCGCTGCTTACTTGTTCGGCTGCGGCGTCAGGCGCAGGTACGGACGCACCGCGTTGAAGCCCTTCGGGAAGCGCTTCTTCAACTCTTCCGGATCCTGCAGCGACGGCACGATCACGACGTCGTCGCCATCCTTCCAGTTGCCGGGCGTCGCGACCTTGTAGTTGTCGGTCAGCTGCAGCGAATCGATCACGCGCAGCACTTCGTCGAAGTTGCGCCCCGTACTGGCCGGATACGTGATGATCAGACGCACCTTCTTGTTCGGATCGATCACGAACAGCGAGCGCACCGTCAGCGTTTCGTTCGCGTTCGGGTGGATCATGTCGTACAGCTGCGAAACCTTGCGGTCGCCGTCGGCGATGATCGGAAAGCCGACGACCGTCGATTGCGTTTCGTTGATGTCGTTGATCCAGCCCTTGTGCGATTCGACGTTGTCGACCGACAGCGCGATCACCTTCACGTTGCGCTTCTCGAATTCGCCCTTCAGCTTCGCGGTCAGGCCGAGCTCGGTCGTGCACACCGGCGTGTAGTCGGCCGGGTGCGAGAACAGGACGCCCCAGCTGTCGCCCAGCCACTCGTGAAACTTGATCGGACCCAGGCTCGATTCCTGCTCGAAATCCGGTGCGATGTCGCCAAGACGCAGACTCATGATGTTCCCTCCTCGAACGATGCTGGTTGAAACCGCGCGCTGTCGGCGCGGGACAGTCCGTCAGCTTACGGGAAGCAATGGGACATGCGAACGATTATTACGTTTGATATTCATACTTTTTTGTCATTTTTGCCCGACGGCGAAACGGCGTGGAGCGGCCGCGAAGGAAACTTTTCGGACCGTTTGCGGCTCTGTTGATGATTACAAGTCGTTTACCATGCAGTCTTGCACTGCCGCCGTGTGTCTTCGCGGCTCGCCAGCAGGCAGGCGTTTCGCTACGATGTGAACCTGCAGCATGACAGCATGAAGGGAGTTGCAATGTCGGAAATCAACAAGGAGAAACTGATGTCGGATATCAAAACCGTTCTCGCGGACGCCGAGGATCTGCTCAAGCAAGCAGCGAGCACCACGGGCGACCGGGCGGCCGAGCTGCGCGAGAAAGCCATGTCGCGCCTGAAGCAGGCCAAGGAAAAGGCAACCGACGTCCAGGTCGTGGTGGTCGAGAAAGGCAAGAAGGCCGCGCGCGCAACCGACGATTACGTGCATGAGCATCCGTGGACGTCGATCGGCATCGCCGCCGGCGTCGGCGTGCTGATCGGTCTGCTGATCAACCGCAAGTAACGCGCTCAGCGCCGTTCCGCCCCATGTGCCGCGCAGCGGCGCATGGGTGCCGAAGCCTGCCCGCGGCCCGCCGCCGGCTGGCGTTGACCAAGCCGCTTACTGCGCGCGCAAGCGCCCCATCCATGACGACAGATACCCATTCGCAGCCGTCCGGCCACGGGCCGCTGCGCCGCCTCGTCGGCTCCGCGATCGGCCTCCTGCAAACGCGCCTGGAACTGGTCGGCATCGAACTCGCCGAGGAAAAGGAACGCCTGATGGGCGTGCTGTTCCTCGGGCTCGCGGCGATGATGCTCGCGACGATGGCACTCATCAGCCTGACCGTGCTCATCGCAATCGCGTTCTGGGACACCTATCGCTGGCAATCGCTCGCGGTGGTCACTGCGTTGTATGCGATCGCAGGGATCGCGTGCGCGCTGAAGGCGCGCTCCGGGCTGCGCGAAGCGCCGACCGTGTTCGAGGCAACGCTCGCAGAGCTCGAGAAAGACCGCGAGATTTTCCGCGGCAAGTCATGAACGCGGTCGCGTTCGCCCCTGTCACCTACTTTGCCGACGCGCCATGAGCCAGAACGTCACGAGCCATCCGCCCCGCCCCCATCCGTCGCGATCGAAGTGGAGTGCGTCGCAGCATCGCGCGCTCCGCAAGGAATTGCTGATCCTGCGATCCGAGGTCGAGCGGCTGGAGCTTGCCGAAGCCGCCGCCGAAGTACGTCATGCCGTCACGCGGTTCAGTTGGCTCAAGATCCTCATCCCCGGCCTGTCGAGCCACAAGTTCAGCCAGTCCGCGAAGAACCTGAACGCGAATCTTGGCCAACTCGTCAACCAGTATCCGATGCTCAGTTCGCTCGCGTCGCTCGTGCTGGCGAAGCCCGTTCGCTCGCTGCTTCGCGCGAGCGCGGGCCCCGCGCTGAAGTGGGGCACCGTCGGCTTCGCCGCGTGGGAGGTCTATCGGATCTGGAAGCAGGCGCGCGACGAGCGCAGCCCTGTCGCGAACGACGGCTGACACGCAACGATGGGCGCACACGGCCGTTCGGCGGTACGCGTTTTTTCGATGCGTGATCGCTTGATCAGCGCACACCCCAACACATCCGCTCCGGTGCCGCCGGTTCTGCGTCGTTCGATCCCGTCGCTCCTTTCGTCCCGTCCGATCGCAGCGTGAATGCGCCGCATGCGTCGTCGCGCATCGGGCCTGTGTCGAGCGGGCTCGCGACGAGCTCGTAGGCCGCCGGCGCATCGTCGCCGGCCGGTCGCGTCAACCGCAAGCGATAGACCGGCTGCCCATCCGGCGGCGCCTGCGCGTATGCGTCCGGCAACGTCTGCGGCAGCGGGCCGTCGAGCGTTTCGAGATATTGCGCCGCACGGTACAGCGCGGCGACCGCGGATGCGCGATGCGTACGCGCGACATGCTCGCGATACGAAGGGACACCCCAGCCGGCCAGCACGGCGACGATCGCGAGCACGACCATTAATTCGAGCAACGTGAACGCCGCCGCGCAGCGCATTGGCGCGAGCGCTTTCATCGATGCACCGCCGCGACGCGACGCCAGCGCTGCACGACCACCCGTCCGTCGCGTAGCGCGATCTGGCTTTGCAGCCACACCGCACTCGACGCATGGCCGCCGACGCCGCGCGCGGTGACGAGGTAGGCACGGCTACCCTGCGGCCCCACACCGCGCCATGCCTCGATCAGGCAGCGTGGCGGCTGCGCGGCCATCGGCCACGCGGGAAACGGGCTGAACGCTTCGGCGGCGACCAGCGCGGACGCTCGCCGCCACGCATCCGGCTCCCGTCGCGATGCGGGTGCGTCGATGTACGGCGCGCCGCCACGAAGCAATCGAGCGGTACAGGCTTCGAGCGCTGCATCGGCCGCGTGGAATGCGATCAGCCGGTCCGACAACGCACGCGTGCGACGCGATTCCGTCAGCGCGGATTCGAACCATGTACCGGTCAGCGCAGCGACCGCTGCACCGACGGCGATCACGGCAGGCAGTGCAAGCCCTGCGTCGCGACGCCAGTTGCGCGTGGCGGACCGCGTGCACGGGAGCGTCGCCCTGCGGCTCAATCCGATCGATTCTCCCGCCGCGTGCCGGATGTCGCTGGACGCGTCGGCGTGCCCCTTGGTGCGGGGTGCGATGCGTCGCTCCGTGTACGTGCGGGCCCCTCCATTCGAGCAAATCATTGCAGCACCTCAGGGTCCTCCGCCCCATCGCGGATGGCATCGGCGAATGCAGCCGCTGAATTGCGCAACGCGACGATTCGATGCAGCACCAGACGTGCGCGACCATCTTTCGACACGGCGGTGCGGCCGTCGCAATCGACGTGACGCGCGGGCTCGTTCATCGGCTCGCCCCGTGCGCGCACGCACAGATGCACGGCCACGACATCGCGCCAGTCGCCGACGCCCATCGTGTTCGCGTCGACGAACTGCCCGCCTTCGCGGTACAAGTAGCGGACGCGCAATTGGTCGATTCCGGACACGACGGGCTGCGGCGTACCCGGGCGACCATTGCCTTCGCAGTACAGCTCGGGTTCACCTGTCGACGGACCGACATGCGCGTCGAAACGGTTTTCCACGATCGGTCGCTCGGCTGGCGCGCCGACACCCTGCCCCAGACAATCCGACACCTGCTCGCTCGCCGTCGGCCACGTCGACACGCTATCGCCGACATACCGGATCAGCACCGCATCCGACGCCGCGCGCACGGCTTCGCAGCGCACCTGCGCGCCGTCGCCGCGCACACGCCCGGCGGAACAGCCGAACAGCGGCGGCAGCGGCGACGCCTCGTCGACATCGAGCGGCCGAAACCCTGCCATCTGGATCTGCTGGCTGATCAGCGTCAGGGCCGTCGCGGCCGCATCGCGCATCCGGAATCCATCTTCCGCGCGCCGCTGCGCGACGCGCTGCGCGTGATACAGCGCACCGGCGGCGGCAAGCACGAGCAGACCGACGGTCATCGCGATCAGCACTTCGAGCAGCGTATGTGCGCGGCTGCGGCGCCCGCAATCAGCGTGAATCGGCATGGGCGTCCCGAAACGGAATTCGCACACACGATGGCGGCTCGACGATCGCCTCCGCGCGCTCGCAGCTCGCCGACGTCGACGCGGCCGAGTCGGTGCCGCGCCAGCCGACGATCACGTAGCGGACACCGGCTGCTCCGTCGTCGAGCGTCATCGTGCCGCCGGGCAATGATGCGGACACGAGCGCGGCGATGTCGTCGCCGACGCCTGCCGCCGCGTGCCGACGCTCGATGCGTGCATCGGCCAGCCATAGCGCGCGCTCCCGCCACATCGTCGCGCGCTGTGCGCGCGCCATTGCTAGCTGACTGCCGGCCACGGCGAGCATCACCATGGCGAGCAGCGCGATGGCCAGCACGGCTTCGAGCAGCGACGTGCCGTGCATCCGCCCGCGGCTTCGCATGTGCGTCATGCCGCGTCGCAGCGGCCGGCCTCGACGCGGGCTCGGCCGCCCGCCGCGATCCGGATGCAACGCGACACGCGAGCGTCGTCGCCGTCGAGCGCGCGCTGCGGGCGCAACTCGAAACGCCGGATCCCGCCGATCACCTGCCCGGCCGGCGGCGCGAACGCCAAATCGTGCGCCGCACCGGCGACGACGATGTCGGCATCGCGCGGATAGCGCCGCAGCACGCGAGATTGCCCGTCGAATTGCCCGCTGACGATCCAGCCGCACGACCATTCCGCGGGGTCGCACCGCTCGCCGGCGCGCACGCAATCGCCGTCGCCCCCGGCCCGGCACAGCGTGACCCGCACGCCGAGCCGCATCGCCTCGGTGCGGGCGAAAGAAAGCGCGCCGAGCAGCGCGCGCGAGCGGGCATCCACGCGTTCGCGCATGTGCCACAGGTCGAATGCGGGCGCCGCGTAGAGTCCGATCGCGGCTGCCAGCGCGATCGCAACCATCAGTTCGACGAGCGTGAACCCGCCGCACCATCGCATGCTTTTTCCAACGGTCTGCCGGTGCAGTTCCATCGCGATCGCCCTCCGTCAACGTGATGCGACGACTGTAGCGACGTGTGTGAACCCGCGCCATTAGCCGAACGGCCGACTGGCGACATGCGGCCGCGGCCGACACAATCGGCGCGAACCGAATCTACGGAGAAGACGATGAACGAACGCAGCGCGTCAGCGCTTACGCGGAGGCTTGGAGGGGGACGCGCGACGGAACTCTTCGATCACGTCGGCGAATTCGGAAACGTCCTCGAACCGGCGGTAAACCGATGCAAAGCGGACATAAGCGATCGTATCGAGGCCGCGCAACTCGTTCATCACGAGTTCGCCGAGCTTCTCGCTACGTACTTCACGCTCGCCGGTCGCGAGCAGTTGATATTCGATGCGGGCAACCGACGCGTCGATCGCGTCGGCCGCCACCGGCCGCTTGCGCAGCGCGAGTTGCATGCTGGCGACGATCTTGCGACGGTCGAATTCGGTGCGGCTGCCGTCCTTCTTCACGACGGCCGGCAGGTTCAGCTCGACCCGCTCGTACGTCGTGAAGCGTTTGTCGCAGGCCGAGCAGCGACGGCGCCGGCGAATCGCGGCGCCATCTTCGGACACGCGCGAGTCGACGACCTGCGTGTCTTCATGCCGGCAGAACGGGCAGCGCATGCCGGATCAGCGATAGACCGGAAAACGCTTGGTCAGATCGGCCACCTGCGCGCGCACGCGCTCGATCGTCGCTGCATCTTCCGGATTCTCGAGCACGTCGGCGATCAGGTTGCCCACCTGCTCGGCTTC
>NZ_CABVPL010000056.1 GCF_902499045.1 Burkholderia latens
CGGCGGCCGCTGCCGCACGCGGCGCGGGTGCAGGCACGGCACGCGGTGCGGCCGGCTGGCCGCCCGGCGCACTGCCGGTGCCGACGGCCGGCTCGAACGCGAGCATCCGCAGCAACGTCATCGTGAAGCCCGCGTATTCGTCCGGCGCGAGACCGAGCTCCGCGCGTCCGACCGTCGCGATCTGATAGAACAGCTGAACCTGCTCCGGACTCAGCATCTCCGCGAAGCGGCGCAAGTCGGCCGCTTCCGGCCATTCGTCGAGGACCGAGCCCGGCGCGAACTGCGCCCACGCGATCCGGTGCAGCAGGCTCGCGAGATCCTGCAGCGCGGTGGAAAAGGACAGGCTGCGCAACGACATTTCGTCCGCGATCGCGAGGATCTCCGGACCGTTGCCCGCCGCGAGCGCATCGAGCAGGCGCACCATGTAGGTTTGATCAAGCGCGCCGAGCATGCCCGACACCGCCGATTCGGTCACTTCGTTCGCCGAATAGGCGATCGCCTGGTCGGTCAGCGACAGCGCGTCGCGCATGCTGCCCTGCGCGGCGCGCGCGAGCAGGCGCAGCGCCTGCTGCTCGAACGAAATCCGCTCTTCGCCGAGAATCCGTTCGAGATGCGACACGATGTGTCCGGCCGGCATCTGCTTCAGGTTGAACTGCAGGCAGCGCGACAGCACGGTGACCGGAATCTTCTGCGGATCGGTGGTCGCGAGGATGAACTTGACGTGCGGCGGCGGCTCCTCGAGCGTCTTCAGCATCGCGTTGAACGCGTGGTTCGTCAGCATGTGCACTTCGTCGATCATGTAGACCTTGAAGCGCGCATCGACGGGCGCGTACACCGCACGCTCGAGCAGCGCGGCCATCTCGTCGACGCCGCGGTTGCTCGCGGCGTCCATTTCGACGTAGTCGACGAAGCGGCCTTCGTCGATCTCGCGGCACGCGCGGCACACGCCGCACGGCTGCGACGTGACGCCGGTTTCACAGTTGAGCGCCTTCGCGAAGATCCGCGACAGCGTCGTCTTGCCGACGCCGCGGGTTCCGGTAAACAGATAGGCGTGATGGAGACGCCCGCCGTCGAGCGCGTGCGTGAGCGCCCTGACGACGTGCTCCTGGCCGACGAGCGAAGCGAAATCCTTCGGACGCCACTTGCGTGCGAGAACTTGATAGGTCATCGGGAAATTGTATCAGTAACGCTGCGTCGCGCCGACACGCGAAACGGTGCGGAATGCGGGCAAAGCGCGGGCAAAACGGAGAATGACGCGGAAATAAAAAACGCCCGGCGAACGGGGCGAGAGGAAAGGTGACGAGCCCGACCCTCGGCACTGGCGGAAAACGATTGTGGCTGCTTCGTTCCCGACCTGACCAGGTTCACCGCCCCACCATGCGAGGAGGCCCGTCACGGCATATTCTATCACCGCTTCCTGCCGAATGCGACCGTTTGTTCGCAACAATGCGAACGATCGCACCAACCGGCGCGCGTGCCGGCCCAAACTCACGCATGCGCACACGTTGCCATGCCGCCGCTCTTGCAATTCGCGAGCGCACCTCCACCTTCGGATCACAACGGTCGAACGGCGCGTCGTACCCCTACTCGCGTAGCGGCTACTATCGCCGCCCGCAGCAGATAGCAATTTAGGCTAATATGACGCCCGAACGACCCGCGAGCCGCGCCATGCAGCGCCTGCGCCCTTCCTTCCGGAGAGCGGAGTGACCTGCCGCAGCGGCCGGCAGCCGACAGGCGGCCGGAGCGCCGCAACGCGCCAAGCAGGCAGTCCCCGAACCGAAAGAGGTATTGACCCAATGAGCGAACAGATCAAACACATCAGCGACGCATCGTTCGAACAGGACGTCGTCAAATCCGACAAGCCCGTGCTCGTCGACTTCTGGGCCGAATGGTGCGGCCCCTGCAAGATGATCGCCCCGATCCTCGACGAAGTCGCGAAGGACTACGGCGACAAGCTGCAGATCGCGAAGATCAACGTCGACGACAACCAGGCAACGCCCGCGAAGTTCGGCGTGCGCGGCATCCCGACGCTGATCCTGTTCAAGAACGGCGCGGCTGCCGCGCAGAAGGTCGGCGCGCTGTCGAAGTCGCAGCTCACCGCATTCCTGGACAGCCACCTGTAATAGAGGCCGTTGCGCGGACGTGTTGTCTACCGACAACACGTCCGTCGTCCAGCCGCCGATCGGCCGCTCAGGCGCGAATCGGCATATGCTAGAATCAAAAAACGTCTACAAGACGCATTAAGTCTCAGAGCGCCTCCGCTCGCCCTCCTCCCTTATTTCTTTTCGTCGCTTCTCCTCCCTGGCGGGTTCTCCGTATGCATTTATCCGAGCTCAAGTCTCTGCACGTGTCCGAACTGATCGAAATGGCCAACGGCCTGGAGATCGAAAACGCGAACCGCCTGCGCAAGCAGGAGCTGATGTTCGCCATTCTCAAAAAGCGCGCCAAGACGGGAGAGACGATCTTCGGCGACGGCACGCTCGAAGTGCTGCCGGACGGCTTCGGCTTCCTGCGCTCGCCTGAAATGTCGTACCTCGCCAGCACCGACGACATCTATATCAGCCCGTCGCAGATCCGCCGCTTCAACCTGCACACCGGCGACACCATCGAAGGCGAAGTCCGCACGCCGAAGGACGGCGAGCGCTACTTCGCGCTGGTGAAGGTCGACAAAGTCAACGGGCAGCCGCCCGAGGCCTCGAAACACAAGATCATGTTCGAGAACCTCACGCCGCTGCACCCGAACAAGCCGCTGTCGCTCGAACGCGAAATGCGCGGCGAAGAAAACGTCACGGGCCGCATCATCGACATGATCGCGCCGATCGGCAAGGGCCAGCGCGGCCTGCTGGTCGCGTCGCCGAAGTCCGGCAAGACCGTGATGCTCCAGCACATCGCGCACGCGATCAAGCAGAACCACCCGGACGTGATCCTGTTCGTGCTGCTGATCGACGAACGCCCTGAAGAAGTGACCGAAATGCAGCGCTCGGTCGCCGGCGAAGTGATCGCATCGACGTTCGACGAACCGGCCACGCGTCACGTGCAGGTCGCCGAAATGGTGATCGAGAAGGCGAAGCGCCTGGTCGAGATGAAGCACGATGTCGTGATCCTGCTCGACTCGATCACGCGTCTCGCGCGTGCGTACAACACCGTGATTCCGGCGTCGGGCAAGGTGCTGACCGGTGGTGTCGACGCGAACGCACTGCAGCGTCCGAAGCGCTTCTTCGGCGCGGCGCGCAACATCGAGGAAGGCGGTTCGCTGACGATCATCGGCACCGCGCTGATCGAAACCGGCAGCCGCATGGACGACGTGATCTACGAAGAGTTCAAGGGAACCGGCAACATGGAAGTGCACCTCGAGCGCCGCCTCGCGGAAAAGCGCGTCTACCCGTCGATCAACCTGAACAAGTCGGGCACGCGCCGCGAAGAAATGCTGATCAAGCCCGAGATCCTGCAAAAGATCTGGGTGCTGCGCAAGTTCATCCACGACATGGACGAAGTCGAGGCAATGGAATTCCTGCTCGACAAGATCCGCCAGACGAAGAGCAACTCCGAGTTCTTCGATCTGATGCGCCGCGGCGGCTGATCGCCGTCGCCGCACACCGAACGGCCGCCCGCGCGTCTCGCCCGGCGGCCGTTTTTTCGCGTCAACATGAACGTGAACGTACAGGTTGATCTATAATTCCGCCATCGCCTCGACCAACGCCCCGCCATCCCGATGCCGAACGACACCTCTTCCGCGCTCCTGACCGTGAGCGACGCCGCAGCGCGACTCGGCGTCACACCGCGCACGCTCAAGTATTACGAGGAGCGCGGGCTCGTCACGCCGTCGCGCAGCAGCGGCCGCTATCGGCTCTATGACGAGGCCGATCTCGAACGCTTCGCGCGCATCCTGCGGCTGCGCGCGCTCGGCTTTTCGCTGCACGGGATCACCGAGATGCTCAAGCGCCCGCTCGAAGAAACGGGCGACGGCCGGCGCCGCTACTCGGACGCGTCGCTGCGCGACATCCGCACGGGGCTCGCCGAACAGATCGACACGCTCGACCGGCGGATCGCGGCCGTCCAGCGCGAACTGAAGGAAGCCGTCGCGCTGCGCAAGGAACTGCAGCACGACATCGACTACATCGAACGGCGTCTCGCCGGAGAAAACGCGGACGCGCTGATCGCGCAGCGGCTGGCGGATGCCGGCTCGCGGCGCACGCGCAAGGATCGCGAATGAACGTCGCGCCCGGCCGCTCGCCGCTCTGGAGCCGCGCGAACCTGCGCGCGGACCTGTTCCCGTGGGCGCTCGCGCTCGTCACCGGCATCGACTACTTCGACAACGCGGCGTTCTCGTTCTTCGCGAGCTACATCGCCGGCGGCATCAACGCGTCGCCGGACGAACTCGTGTGGTCGTCGAGCGCGTATGCGGTCACTGCCGTACTCGGGATCCTGCAGCAGCAATGGTGGGTCGATCGGCTCGGGCATCGCCGCTACGTCGCCGGCTGCATGCTGATGTTCTCGTTCGGCGCGATCGCGGCCGCGCTCGCCGACACGTCGCTCGAGCTCGCGTTCGCGCGCGGTTTCCAGGGCTACTTCATCGGCCCGATGATGGGCGCATGCCGGATCCTGATCCAGATCAGCTTCAAGCCGCAGGAGCGGCCGCCCGCCACGCGCGCGTTCCTGATCATGATCCTGCTCGGCAGCGCGCTCGCGCCGATCGTCGGCGGGCTGCTGGTCGCGCATTCGACGTGGCGCGCGCTGTTCGCGTGCACGGCGCCCGCGGGCATTGCGTTCGCGATCCTCGCGCTCGTCACGCTGCCCGACTCCGGCCGCACACCCGACGACGCGCGCGGCTCCGGGCATTTCTGGCCGTACGTCGTGTTCGCGCTCGCGCAAGGCGCGCTGCAGATCGTGCTGCAGCAGGTGCACTACCAGCTCTACAGCGGCTCGCCGATGCTGATCATGCTGACGTTCGCCGGCCTCGGCGCGCTCGCGTGGTTCGCGTATCACCAGTGGAACCATCCGACGCCGCTCGTGCCGCTGCATGCGTTTCGCGAGCGCACGTTCCAGATCGGGCTGCTGCTGTACATGTTTTATTACTACGAGTCGACGGGCTTCAGCTACCTGACTTCCCGCCTGCTCGAAGGCGGCCTCGGCTATCCGGTCGAGAATGCCGGGCGCCTGGTCGGCACGATGTCGCTGATCTCGGGCACCGCGCTGTTCGCATACCTGCGCCATGCAAAGCGCGTCACGCACAAGAAATGGTTCGTCGTGCCGGGTTTCGCGATCGCGATCGTCGCCGCGCTGTGGATGACGCGGATGACGCCGCAGGTCGGCGAGGCCGCGCTGATCGTTCCGCTGCTGCTGCGCGGGTTGCTGCTGCTGTTCATCGTGCTGCCGGTCGCGAACCTGACGTTCCGCATCTTCGCGATCGACGAATACACGCACGGCTACCGGCTGAAGAACATCGTGCGGCAGTTGACGATTTCGTTCGCGACGTCGTCGGTGATCATCGTCGAGCAGCATCGTGTTGCCGTGCACCAGACACGGCTCGTCGAGCGCGCGAACGTGTTCGATCCGCTGTTCCAGCAGACCGTCGATGCGCTTGCACGCAGCTATGCGGCAGCCGGCCATGCGCTGAACGAAGCGCACGGCCTCGCGATCGCATCGATCGCGCGGATGGTCGCGCAACAGGCGTCGTTCCTCGCATCGCTCGACGGCTTCTATTTCCTCGCGGGCGTCGCGTTCGTCGGCGGCCTGTTCGCGGCATGGCAAAAAGAGATCGATTGAGTTAAAAGACAGGCTTTGGTTTTTCCCGCGCCGCCCCCATGCTCTCGAAACTGACCCGCTGGTTCGACGACCGCCGCCGCGACCGCGCACTGCGCAGCCATCCGATCGCCGATGCGTTGTGGCAGGACACCGTCGCACGTCTGCCGTTCCTCGACGCGCTGCCGCCCGGCGACCTCGGCCGGCTGCGCGAGCTGACGAGCCTGTTCATCGCGAAGAAGTCGTTTTCGACCGCGCACGGGCTCGAGCTGACCGACGAGATGATCGTCGCGATCGCCGCGCAGGCATGCCTGCCAGTGCTGAATCTCGATTTGTCGCTGTACGACGGGTGGGTCGGCGTCGTCGTGTATCCGGGCGAATTCCTGATCCGCAAGACCGTGCAGGACGAGGACGGCGTCGTCCATGAAGTCGAGCAGGACGCGAGCGGCGAAGCGTGGGCAGGCGGCCCCGTGATCCTGTCGTGGGAGGACGCGCAGATGACGGACGGCCGCGACGCATACAACGTCGTGATCCACGAGTTCGCGCACAAGATCGACATGGTCAACGGCGAGGCCGACGGGTATCCGCCCCTTTTTCGCCGCTGGCACGCGCCGCACCTCGACGCGCAGGCATGGGCCGACGTGTTCGAGCATGCGTACGACCAGTTCTGCGCGCGGGTCGACGCGGTGCCGGACCGCGCGTGGGCGCGCTTCGAGCGCGACTCGCTGATCGATCCGTATGCGGCCGACCACCCGTCGGAGTTCTTCGCGGTGTGCAGCGAGGCGCTGTTCGTGCGGCCGCGCGCGTTCGAGTCCGAATTTCCGGAGCTGTACCGGCTCCTTGCCCGCTACTACCGGCAGGATCCGGCCCGCACCGGCGCGCTCGACGCGCAATGAAAATTATTCGTCAACCGTCTGATTTTCTGGCATAATCGCCGTTTTTCGACCTTAGGCAAGTGGCTCGCGCCGGGCTTGACGGCGGCTGAATCGCGCGGTTTCGTGCGGTCCGGCACGGCAAGCGGCGGGTTGGCTACCGCTCTCACCAAGGAACATCATGAAACCTGGCATTCACCCGGACTACCGCGAAGTCGTCTTCCAAGACATGTCGAACGGCTTCAAGTTCATCACGCGCTCGACGATCCAGACGCGTGAAACGATCGAACACGAAGGCAAGACCTACCCGCTCGCCAAGATCGAAGTGTCGTCGGAATCGCACTCGTTCTACACGGGTCAGCAAAAGATCATGGACACGGCAGGCCGTGTCGAGAAGTTCAAGAACAAGTTCGGCGCACGCGCCAGCGGCAAGGCTGCAGCGAAGTAAGCTTTGCACCGATCCGGTGGTTGCAACGTACCGGTACCGCACGAAAGGGCAGCCCCAGGCTGCCCTTTTTTGTCTCCGCTCGCCGGAAAACGCTGCTGCGGCAGCCCGCCAATCGCCTGACGCGCCACGGCCGGCGCGTCTACAATGCCGGATGCCCGAATCCGGCCCGGCCGCGCACGCCCTCGCCGGCCGCCCGCTCATAACAAATCGCACATCTGCATGAAGCCTGTCGTTCGTCTCACCGCCTCCGCCACGCGCGCGCTGCCGCGCTGGCTGCTGCTCACGCTCTGCCTCGTCTACGCGGCGTTCGGGCTGTTCGGCCGCGATCCGTGGAAGAACGAGGACGCGGCGGGCTTCGGCGTGATGTGGACGATGGCCACCGGCGGCTGGCACGACTGGCTGCTGCCGAACCTCGTCGGCAAGTTCATCACGACCGACGGGCCGCTCGGCTACTGGCTCGGCGCGCTGTCGATCCGCGCGCTCGCGCCTTGGGTCGATGCGAGCAACGCGTCGCGCGTCGATACCGGCGTGCTGTTCTGTGTCGCATGCGCGTTCGTCTGGTACGCGGCGTACCTGCTCGGCCGGCGCGCCGAGGTCCAGCCGTTCAAGTACGCGTTCGGCGGCGAGCCCGAGCCGCGCGACTACGGCCGCACGCTCGCCGACGGCGCGCTGCTGATCCTGGTCGCGTGCTTCGGGCTCGCGGAACGCGGCCACGAAACGACACCGCAGCTCGCGCAATTCGCGTGGATCGCGATGCTCGTGTACGGCATCGTGCGCGGCATCGACAAGCCGATGCAAGGCGCGCTGTGGTGGGGTGTCGCGACGGGCCTCGTCGCGCTGTCCGGCAACCCGGTGCTCGTCGTCGCGCTGCTCGCCGGCACGGCCGCGCTGTGGCTCGTCACGCCGGAGATGCGCAACCTGCGCCTGCCGCTGATCGGGCTGCCGCTCGCGGCCGCGATCTTCGCGCTGTGGCCGCTCGCCGCGTTCAACGCAGCGCCGGACGACGCCGCATGGTTCTTCAACCAATGGATCCACGGCAGCCTGATGCGCTTCTCGGGCCCGCCGACCGCGGTGCTCGGCTATGCGGCGAAGAACCTGCCGCTGTTCACGTGGCCGGCGTGGCCGCTCGCGATCTGGGCATGGTGGAGCTGGGCCGGGATGCGGCGCCGCGCGCACATCGCGATTCCGCTGTCCGTCGTGGTGCCGCTCGTCGCGCTCGTGATCCTGCAAAGCCAGCAGTCGAACCGCATGTACATGCTGCTGCTGCCGCCGCTCGCGGTGCTCGCGACGTTCGCGCTGCCGACGCTCAAGCGCGGCGCGATCAACGCGATCGACTGGTTCGCGGTGCTAAGCTTCACGATCCTCGGCACGTTCGTGTGGCTCGTGTGGCTCGCGTCGCTCACCGGCTTCCCGCATCCGCTCGCGCGCAACCTCGCGCGGCTCGTGCCAGGCTACGAGCCGCACTTCAAGATCCTGTCGTTCATCTGCGCGGTGATCGTCACCGTCTGCTGGTGCCTGCTCGCGCGCTGGCGCATCTCGCGCCAGCCGAAGGTGCTGTGGCGCAGCGTCGTGCTGTCGGGCGCGGGCACCACGCTGATGTGGGTGCTGCTGATGACGCTGTGGCTGCCGATCGTCAACTACGGCCGCACCTACAGCGACGTCGCGCGGCAGATCGCGTCGCATCTGCCGAAGGATTACGAGTGCATCTCGCCCGTGCGGCTCGGCGACGCGCAGATCGCGACCTTCGCGTACTTCGGCGACATGCACTTCGAATTCTCCGGCGACTGCGACGTGATCCTGCGCCAGGACCGCGCGGACTTCGGCGAGCCGAGCGCGATGTCGCGATACGTATGGCGTCTCGTGTGGGAAGGCCGCCGCGTCGCCGACCGCGACGAGCGCTTCCGGCTGTACGAGCGGATCGAACGGCCGGTGGCACCCGTCAAGCGCCGCGGCCCGCGCCACCGGACGGTCGATTGACGATGTTCGCCGACATCCGCCGGATCGTCGGGCTCGCGTGGCCGGTGCTCGTCGGCCAGCTCGCGATCATCGCGTTCGGCGTGATCGACACCGCGATGGTCGGCCGCTACTCGGCCATCGATCTCGCCGCGCTCGGGCTCGGTTCGTCGATCTACGTGTCGGTCTACATTGCGATGACGGGCATCCTGTCCGCGCTGCAGCCGATCGCCGGCCAGCTCTATGGCGCGCGGCGCCATGCGGAGATCGGCGAGGAAGTCCGCCAGGCACTGTGGCTCGCGCTGATGCTCGCGGTGCCGGGCTTCCTGCTGCTGCATTTTCCCGAGCCGCTGCTGCGCGTCGCGCACGCGCCGCCCGCGCTGCACGACCGCACCGTCGACTACCTGCGGATTCTGTCGTACGGGCTGCCGGCGAGCCTCGTGTTCCGGATCTACAACGCGCTGACCAACGCGGCAGGCAAGCCGCGCCTCGCGATGATCCTGCAGATCGGCGCGCTGCTGCTCAAGTTTCCGCTCAACGTGTGGTTCATCTTCGGCGGGTTCGGCGTGCCGGCCCTCGGCGGGCCCGGCTGCGGGCTCGCGAGCACGCTGATCAACTGGGCGCTCGCACTGATCGGCTTCCTGCTGCTCGCGAAGCTCGACGTGTTCGCGCCGCTCGCGATCTTCTCGCGCTTTTGCCTGCCCGTGTGGGAACGCCAGAAGGCGCTGCTGAAGCTCGGCGTGCCGATGGGCCTGTCGTACCTGATCGAGGTCACGTCGTACACGTGCATGGCGCTCTTCATCGCGCAATTCGGCACGACGACGCTCGCGGGCCACCAGATCGCCGGCAACATCGGCGCGGTGCTGTACATGACGCCGCTGTCGATCGGCGTCGCAGCGTCGACGCTCGTCGCGCGCGCGCTCGGTGCCGGCCGCCCGGACGAAGCGCGCCTGCTCGGCCGGCACAGCGTGATCCTCGCGTGCTCGATCGCGGCCGCATACGGCGTGCTCGTGTTCATGTTGCGGCCGCTGATCGTCGGCGGCTACACGCCGAACCCGGCCGTGGCCGCCGCCGCGCTGCCGCTGGTCGCGATCGTCACCTGCTATCACTTTTTCGACGCGCTGCAGATCACGTCCGCCTTCGTGCTGCGCGCGTACAAGGTCGCCGTCGTGCCGACCGTCATCTACGCGGTCGCGCTGTGGGGCGTCGGGCTCGGCGGCGGCTACGTGCTCGGCTTCGACGTTGGCGGCATCGCGCCCGCGTGGCTGACCGGCGCGCGCGGCTTCTGGTTCGCGAACACGATCAGCCTGATGCTCGCGGGCGCCGGACTCGCGCTCTACCTGCGCCGCGTCAGCCGCGCGCACGTTGCCGTGCGCCGCTGACGCACGGCCGGCGGCCTACGTATTCTCCAGCACGTCTGCCGCGTGATACGACGAGCGCACGAGCGGGCCCGCGACCACTTCCCTGAAACCGAGCGCCAGCCCCTCGTCGCGCCACGCGGCGAACGCGTCCGGGCTCACGTAGCGCCGTACCGGCAGATGGTGCGCGGACGGCGCGAGATACTGGCCCAGCGTCAGCACGTCGACCTCGTGCGCGCGCAGGTCGCGCAGCGTGTCGCGCACCTCGTGGTCACGCTCGCCGAGCCCCAGCATCAACCCGGATTTGGTCACGAGCGTCGGCCGCGCGGCCTTCGCCCGCGCGAGCAGCTCGAGCGAGCCGCGATAGTCGGCGCCGGGGCGCGCCGCCCGATACAGCGACGGCACGGTCTCGATGTTGTGATTGAACACGTCCGGCCACGCCGACGACAATGCGTCGAGCGCACGCGGAACGCGGCCGCGGAAATCGGGCGTCAGCACCTCGACGCCGATCCCGGGCACGCTCGCGCGCACCGCCGCGATGCAGGCCGCAAAGTGCGCGGCGCCGCCGTCGCGCAGGTCGTCCCGATCGACCGACGTGATCACGACGTAGCGCAGCCCGAGCGCCGCGACCGCGTCGGCGAGCCGCGCGGGTTCATCCGCGTCAAGCGGCTCGGGGCGGCCGTGCGCGACGTCGCAGAACGGGCAGCGCCGCGTGCACAGTCCGCCCATGATCATGAAGGTGGCGGTGCGCTGCGCGAAGCATTCGCCGATGTTCGGGCACATCGCCTCCTCGCAGACCGAATGCAGCCGGTGATCGCGCAGCACGGCCGCCATGTCGGCGACCGCCGCGCTCATCATCGGCCGCGCCCGCAGCCACGGCGGCTTCGGCAGCGCCGCGCCGGCCGCCGGCTCGACGCGCACCGGGATGCGCGCGAGCTTGTCGCGGCTTCTCGCGCCCGGCTGGCCGAGCGCGGTGAGACTGGGTCGTTCGAGCGCGGCGGCCATCGTCAGTCTCCGAGGAACGCGACGATCAGGCGGTTCACGTCGGCGGCCGCTTCCATCTGCACCATGTGGCCGCTGCCGGCGATCACCTCGGCCCGCACGCCGGCCGGCAAACCCCGCGCATGCTGGACGGGAATGACCTCGTCGCGCTCGCCCCAGATCACGAGCGTGCGCGGCGCGAGCGACGCGAGGCGGTCGCGGAACACGCGCCGCTGCGTCGCGCCGTCGAACGCGGCGTTCGCGATCTTCTCCAGTGCGGCCTGCACGCCTTCGAGCCGCTTGTACTTGACGAGATCCTCGACGAGTTGCCGCGTGACGAGCGCGTTGTCCGCGAACAGCGCGCCGAGGTGCGGCTTCAGCGTATTGCGGCTGTTGCCGGCGACGAAGCCGTCGATGTAGCCGCGATTGATGTCCGCGCCGAGCCCCGCGCTCGCGATCAGCGTCAGCGACGCCACGCGCTCCGGTGCGCTGCCGGCCAGCGTCATCGCCACCGCGCCGCCCATCGAATGGCCGATCAGGTGCGCGCGCTCGACGTGCTGCGCATCGAGCAGCGCGAGCACCGCGTCGGCCAGCTCGTCGAGGCTGCCGGTGTCGACCGCCTTGGCCGACTCGCCGTGGCCCGGCAAATCGAGCGCCCACACCGGCCGATGCTTCGCGAGTTCCGCGTGATTGAACAGCCAGTTGTTCAGGTCGCCGCCGAAGCCGTGGATCAGCACCGCGGGCGTGCCCGAACCGTCGCCGAGCTTCAGGAAGCGGATCGTGCGCCCGCCGATCTGCGCCTTTTCGGGCTGCGGGCCGGCCGCGTCGTCGGCGGCCGCGCTCGGCACGAAATCGCGCTGGAATTCCGCGATCGCCGCATCGATGTCGGCATCGCTTGCATCGGCCGCCGCAACCACGCCGAGCAGCGCACCGACCGGCAGCGTATCGCCCTCCTGCGCGATCTGCCGGCGCAGCGTGCCGTCGAACGGGCACTCGACGCCCGACGAGATCTTGTCGGTCTCGACGTCGAGCACCTCGTCGCCTTTCGTCACGCGCTCGCCGATCGCCTTCAGCCAGCCGTTGACCTGCCCCTGCTCCATCGACAGCCCCCACTTGGGCATCGTGATCATGTGAATCGACATCGTGTCAGCTCCTCGTCTTCAGAACCGCCTGCGCGATTGCGTCGGCGGACGGGATATACAGGTCTTCGAGCACGCCGGCGAACGGCGTGGGCGTATGCGGCGCGGTCACGAGCTCGATCGGCGCCTTCAGCGAGCGGAACGCGCGCTGCGCGACGAGCGCGGCGATGTCGGTCGCGATCGAGCAGCGCGGGTTCGCTTCGTCGACGACCACCACGCGCCCGGTGCGCTCCGCGCTTTCGAGGATCGTGTCCTCGTCGAGCGGCGACGTCGTGCGCAGGTCGATCACGTCGACGTGGACGCCGTCCTTCGCGAGCTTCGCGGCCGCGTCGGTCGCGAGATGCACCATGCGGCCGTACGTGACGATCGTCGCGTCGTCGCCTTCGCGCACGACGTTCGCCTCGCCGAACGGAATCGCATAGGACTCCTCGGGCACGTCGCCTTCGCGCGTATAGAGCAGCTTGTGTTCGAGGAAGATCACCGGATCGTTGTCGCGGATCGACTGGATCAGCAGCCCCTTCGCGTCATACGGCGTCGACGGGCAGACGACCTTCAGCCCCGGGATGTGCGTAAACAACGACGTGAGCATCTGCGAATGCTGCGCGGCCGCGCGCAGTCCGGCGCCGTACATCGCGCGGATCACGACCGGCGTCACGGCCTTGCCGCCGAACATGTAGCGGAATTTCGCGGCCTGGTTGAAGATCTGGTCGAAGCACACGCCCATGAAATCGATGAACATCAGCTCCGCGACCGGCCGCATCCCGCACGCGGCCGCGCCGACCGCCGCGCCGATGTAGCCGCCTTCCGACAGCGGCGTATCGAGCACGCGGCCCGGAAACTTGTGGAACAGCCCCTTCGTCACGCCGAGCACGCCGCCCCACGCGTCGTCCTCGCCCGGCGCGCCCGCCCCGCCCGCGTTGTCCTCGCCCATCACGATCACGCTGTCGTCGCGCGCCATTTCCTGCGCGAGCGCCTCGTTGATCGCCTGCGAATAAGTGATCTTCCTTGCCATGTCTGTCTCCTGGAATAGTCGGTTCGTCGCGCCGGCCGTGCCGGCCGCGAGTGTGTGCGTCAGATCGTGGTCACGGGTAGGACACGTACACGTCGGTCAGCAGGTCGGCCGCGTCGGGCAGCGGCGCGGCCTTCGCCTGCGCGACCGCGTCGTCGATCAGCGCCTTCACCTGTGCATCGACGGCCCGCAGCTCGTCGGCCGTCAGCACCTCGGCGCGCACGACGCGCGCTTCGAAATGCTTCAGGCAATCCTTCTCGTCGCGCAGCTTCTGCACTTCGCCCGGCGCACGGTAGGTCTGCGCATCGCCTTCGAAGTGGCCGAAGTAGCGCGTGAACTTCACCTCGACGAGCGTCGGGCCGCCGCCGTTGCGCGCGCGTGCGACCGCTTCGCCGAGCGCCTCGTGCACCGCGAAGAAATCGAAGCCGTCGACGATCACGCCCGGCATCCCGAAGCCGTTCGCGCGATCGGCGATGTTGTCGGTCGCGACCGACCAGCTCGACGACGTCGCTTCCGCATATCCGTTGTTTTCGGCGACGAAGATCGCCGGCAGCCGCCACACCGACGCGAGGTTCATCGATTCGAAGATCACGCCCTGGTTCGACGCGCCGTCGCCGAAGAAGCACACGCCGACGCCGCCGGTTTTCTTGTGCTTGGCCGCGAGCGCCGCGCCGCACACGAGCGGGCCGCCCGCGCCGACGATCCCGTTTGCGCCGAGCATCCCCATCGCGAGGTCCGCGATGTGCATCGAGCCGCCCTTGCCATGGCAGACGCCCGTCTTCTTGCCGTAAATCTCGGCCATCATCCCGTGCACGTCGACGCCTTTCGCGATGCAGTGGCCGTGCCCGCGGTGCGTGGTGGCGACGTAGTCTTCGAGGCCGAGGTGCAGCATCGTGCCGACCGCGGACGCTTCCTCGCCCGCGTACAGGTGAACGAAGCCGGGGATTTCGCCGGTCGCGAACTCGACGTGCAGGCGCTCCTCGAATTCGCGGATCGTGCGCATCAGCCGGTAGGCGTCCAGCAGCGTGTCCCTGCTGAGCTGTGTCGAAACGGTCATGTGTGTCTCCTGAGTTGGTCTGACTGCGAATGCCGCCGCGGCAGCGCCCCGGCGACGGATTGCACGGCTTGCGCCGTCAATGGAACGTGAAGCCGCCGTCGACGTTCACGGCCTGGCCGGTCACGTTGTCCATCGTCGCGAAGAACAGCGCGAGCCGGCCCATGTCCTCGGGCGTCTGCGCGCGCCCCTGCGGAATCAGCGTGAGCTGGTGCCGCTGCCACGATTCCTCGACCGATTCGCCGTCGGTCTTCCATTCGTCGGACAGCCGGTCCCACATGTGGGTCCGCACGATGCCCGGGCAGATCGCGTTGACGGTCACGCCGTCGCGCGCGAGCTCCTTCGCGAGCGCGTTGGTGAAGCCGACCACCGCGAATTTCGACGCGCTGTAGTGGGCGAGATTCGGAAAGCCCTCCTTGCCGGCGATCGATGCGACGTTAATGATCCGGCCGCGCCCCTGACGCTTCAGATGCGAGAGCGCCGCGCGGCAACCGAGGAACGTGCCCTTCGCGTTCACGTCCATCACGAAATCCCAGTCGCGCTCGCTCAGTGCGTCGACCGGATGAATGCTGATCACGCCCGCGCAGTTCACGAGAATGTCGAGTCCGCCCAGCTCGGCAAGCGCCTGCGCGACCATCGTGTCGACCTGCGCGGCCTGCGTGACGTCGACCTTCGCGACCGCCGCACGGCGGCCGAGCGCGCGTATCTCGCCGGCGGTCGCGTCGAGCGCGTCGTCGAGCAGATCGGCCAGCAGGATGTCGGCGCCGGCACCGGCGAGCGTCAGCGCAATGCCGCGGCCGATGCCGCGCGCGCCGCCGGTCACGATGGCGACCTGTCCTTCGAGAGGGAGTGTCATGGCGATGTCTCCTTGATCGTCGTTATGGATAGCGAAATGCGCTTCCGGCACGCACCGCGCTCAACCGCGCCACGCGCCGGCGTCGCGCAACACCTGCCGGGACGACGCGTAACGCAGCGTGCGGCCCACGTCGACCGTCAGCGGCCCGCGCCAGTCGAGCGCGATCTCGTAGCGGTCGCCGCGCGCGACTTCGATCTCGCGCTCGCCGTCGAACGCGAGCGTGCCGTGCTCGAACGGAATCGTCTGCCACGTGTCCGGCTCGAGCCGCTCGCAGCTGCGCATCACGACGCGATCGACGCGGCCCGGCGC
This sequence comes from Burkholderia latens, assembly GCF_902499045.1. Lineage (GTDB taxonomy): Bacteria > Pseudomonadota > Gammaproteobacteria > Burkholderiales > Burkholderiaceae > Burkholderia > Burkholderia latens. Next base: position 15,722 of record NZ_CABVPL010000056.1, read on the forward strand.
GATCGGTGCGACGAGCGGCGTGCCGGCCGCGTTGCCGCCGGTCGCGAAGCGCATCGCGAGCCCGTGCGGCGCGCTGCGCTCGAGCGGCGCCCACGCGCCGCCGAGCGCGGACAGGCCGATGCCGTCGGGCTCCGCGAACGTCAGGTAGAGCGAATCGATGTCGTCGGGCCCCGAGATCGCGCGTGCGCCGATGAAGCGCTGGCGCGCCGCGCACACGTCGACGAGCGCGATTTCCTCGCGCCCCGCGTTCGCGCCGGCGACGCAGCGCACGACGAGTCGCTTGTTGCGTGCGAACGCGACGTCGGCCGGCACGGCGCCGGTCGCGGCGAGCCCGGCGGCAACGCCCGCGACGGTCGCCTCGCGATGTTCGGGAAACGCGTTGTTGGTGCCGGTGGACAGCGCGACGAGCGGCGTCGCGCCGCAATGCGCGGCAACCGCGCGATGGGTGCCGTCGCCGCCGAGCACGACGATCAGCGCGGCTTCCATCCGGTGCATGTAAGCCGCGCCGGCGTGCGTGTCGGCGACGGTATCGGAAATCGGCAGGTCGACGAATTCGACGTCGGGCCAGCGTTGGTGCGGCGCGACCGCGCGATGCGTGTCGAGCGCGCGCATCAGCAGCGTCGCGATGCCCGTCTTGTCGCGCAGCGTCAGCACGCGCTCGACGCCCATCGCGCCGAGGCCGGCGAGCAGACGCACGACCATGTTGGCCTTCTCTGCCGTCGGGAACACGGATGCATGCGTCGTCAGGCGGCGAATGTCGCGTCCCGATGCGGGGTTCGCGATCACGCCGACGGTCACGGGCGTCGTCACGGGCTTGTCTCCATCCAGTGGACCGGCGCTCGCACGCCGGCGCTGCTTCTGTCGTCCGCCGCCGTCGAGGGCGGCGGATCGTCGTCGCCCACGCAATCGCGCCGGGCTTGCCCGTCATATCTGCAAGCGGCGTGCCATCGTGCGTGCAGCGACCGCTAAACCCGCGCGTGGACTGGCTCGGCGGGCACATCGGTCATCGCGGTTCGTCGTTCCGGCAACCCGGCATGCGGTGAAATCGCCCTTCCGTCTCACATCGCCGATCTGTGTGCGCGCCGGTTTCGGCTCGCCGATTCGCGCGGCGCGCCGGCCCGCGGCGCACGCGGATCGCGGCGCGGCGTGCGTCGCCGTGCTGCGCGCCGGTGCCTCGCCCGGCCCAACCGCGCGTCTCAACCGCACGAGACCGGCTGAGATGCCGCTGAGACGAACGTCTCACGCCGCGCGCGTGCTGCGATGCAATGTGATCGGCACGGGCGGATGTGCTACAAGAACATCGAATTCCCCGCCGTACGGAACCGGAGCCGACCATGCCCTATGCCGTTCCCCAGGCCCAGCACGCCGACCGTGTGCTCGGCGCGCTCGCAGGACGCCTGCCCGCGCCGGCGGATTCGGCGCGCCTGGTGTCATCGTGGCAGCGCTCGCTCGAGCGCTATGCGCTCGATCCCGCTTCGTCGATCGGCCCGCGCGTGCTGACGGCGGCCGAGCTGCGCGAGGTGCGCGACAAGGAGGAGGCGTTCCTGCGCGCATCGGGCCAATGCCTGACGCGCCTGCACGACATGATTCGCGTAGCCGACTATTGCGTGATGCTGACCGATGCGCACGGCGTGACGATCGACTACCGGATCGATCGCGAGCGCCGCACCGACTTCCGCCACGCGGGGCTGCACATCGGCTCGTGCTGGTCGGAAAGCGAGGAAGGCACCTGCGGCGTCGCGAGCGTGCTGACCGATCTCGCGCCGATCACCGTGCACAAGACCGATCACTTCCGCGCGGCATTCACGACGCTCACCTGCAGCGCGGCGCCGATCTTCTCGCCGACCGGCGAACTGATCGGCGTGCTCGACGCATCGGCCGTGCAGTCGCCGGACAACCGCGACAGCCAGCGGCTCGTGTACCAGCTCGTGCGGCAGAGCGCGGCGCTGATCGAGGACGGCTATTTCGTGCACAGCACCGCGCAGCACTGGATATTGTTCGGTCATCCGAATCGTCACTACGTCGAGGCGCAGCCCGAATGGCTGATCGCGTTCGACGAATGCGGCAACATCGTCGCCGCGAACCGGCACGCGCGCGACGCGCTGCCCGCGCTGCGCGAACCGCGCCATATCGACGAAATCTTCGATGCGACCGAGATGCCGCTGCGCGACGCCGCGCGGCTCGATGCGATCGTCACGCTGCGGCTGCGCGCGACCGGCGCGCCGCTCTATGCGCGCTTGCGCGCGCCGCTACGGCGCGCGGGCCGCGACGCCGGCGCCGCATCGCGCCGGCCCGGCACCGCGCAGCGACACGTCGGCGCGCTGACGCCGTTCCTGCAGAGCAGCGATGCGCGCGTCGCGCAGCAGGCCGAGCTCGCGCTGCGCGTGGCGAGCAAGCGGCTGCCGATTCTCGTGCTGGGCGAAACCGGCGCGGGCAAGGAAGTCTTCGCGCGCGCGATCCACGATGCCGGTGCAAGGCGCGCGCGGCCGTTCGTCGCGGTCAACTGCGGCGCGCTGCCCGAGGCGCTGATCGAAAGCGAGCTGTTCGGCTACGCGGCCGGTGCGTTTACCGGTGCGCGCAAGCACGGCGCGCGCGGCAAGATCGCGCTCGCCGACGGCGGCACGCTGTTCCTCGACGAAATCGGCGACATGCCGCTCTCGCTGCAGACGCGGCTCCTGCGCGTGCTCGCCGACGGCGAGGTCGTGCCGCTCGGCAGCGATACGCCGGTGCGCGTCGATCTCGACGTGATCTGCGCGACACACCGCGATCTCGCGCGGATGGTGGCCGACGGCACGTTCCGCGAGGATCTGTATTACCGGCTGAGCGGCGCGACGTTCGAGCTGCCGCCGCTGCGCGAGCGAGCGGACGTGCGCGACGTGATCGCCGCCGTATTCGCCGAGGAAGCGCAGGCGACGGGCCACGTCCTCACGCTCGATGCGACGCTCGCCGAACAGCTCGCCGCGTATCCGTGGCCCGGCAACGTGCGCCAGTTGCGCAACGTGCTCCGCTATGCGTGCGCGGTATGCGACGCCGCACGCGTGACGCGGCGCGACCTGCCGGCCGATCTCGCCGCGCAGCTCGGCGGTGGCCCGGCCGGCGTGCTGCCGGACGACGAACGCGGCCGCATCGTCGCGGCGCTCACCGCGCATCGGTGGCGGCCCGACGCGGCCGCGCAGGCGCTCGGCATCTCGCGCGCGACGCTGTACCGGCGGATCGCGAAGCACCGGATCGTCGCGCCGCATCGCGTCTGATGCATCGGGTGCGCCGGCACGCGTCGCGTCACGCCGCGTGCGCGACCTCGCCGGCCGTGCCGCCACCGTCGCCGCTGCCGTCGCCGCCGCCGTCGCCGGCTGCCGCATCGCGCCGCGTGAACACTTCATGCGCGGCGAACAGCGCGTTGAGCGCAGCCGGCATCCCTGCATACACGGCCATCTGCATGAAGACTTCGACGATCTCGTCGCGCGTGCAGCCGACGTTCAGCGCGGCCTCGATATGCACCTTCAGTTGCGGCTGCGCATTGCCGAGCGCGGCCAGCGCGGCGATCGTCGCGATTTCGCGCGCTTTCAGGTCGAGCTGCGGCCGGCTGTAGATGTCGCCGAACGCGAATTCGACGAGCAGACGCCCGAAATCCGGCGCGATCGGCGCCAGCGACGCGATCACGCGTTCACCTGCTTCTCCGTCGATTTCCTTCAGCTTGTTCCAGCCGCGCGTGTAGCGGTCTTCAACGAGTCGTTCCATGGTGTCCGTCCTGTTCCGGGGATGATTGAGAAAAGTTCGCCCGTCGTTCCGTCTCGCGCGCCTGCGTCTCGTAGTACGTGATCTTGTCGCCGATCGCGTCGAGGCTTGCCTGCAATTCCGCGATGTGCGCACGCACCGCATCGCGATGCGCGGCCAGCAAGTCGCGCCGCGCACCGAACGTCGACTCGCCCTGCGCGCGCAGCGCCGCAAACTGCTGCATCTGCGCGATCGGCATGCCGGTCGCCTTCAGGCGCATCACGAAGGCGAGCCAGTCAAGGTCGGCCGGCGCATAGAGCCGGTGCCCGGCCGCCGTGCGCGAGATCGCGCGCAGCAACCCGGCCTGCTCGTAGTACCGCAGCGTATGGGTCGACACGCCGGTCTGTTCGGCGACTTGTCCGATCGTCAGCGGACCGGCGGCAGCAGGGGCGGATACGGTTTTCGACATGGCAGGAACAGGTTAGGAGTTAGAGTTCACTCTAAGTCAAGCATTGTCGAACGGCCAGTGCCGCGACATCCGCCGACACCGTAAAGAATCGTCAAAATCGCCGCCGCGCACGGCTTTCCGTCTTTACAGCGACGCAAGCCTTCAGCAAGATTCGGTCAGCCCGTCTCAAAAAGGGCACGCATTTGTCCTATGCTTAACGGCGACGCCCGGCCACGTCGCGCGCCGCCGTCCGTTGCAACAGCCATTCATCCGTCAGAACCAGGGAGCCTGCGCCATGCTGAAAAAGCTGCTGATGCTGTTCGTCGCGTTATCGCTGTCGCTTGCCGCCGGCCTCGCCGCGGCCGTCGACGTCAACACGGCCGATCAGGCCGCGCTCGAATCGGTGAAGGGCCTCGGGCCCGTGAAGTCGAAGGCGATCATCGACGAGCGCACCAAGAACGGCCCGTTCAAGGACGCGGACGATCTCGCGAACCGCGTGAAGGGTCTCGGCACGAAGTCGGTCGGGCATCTCGAGGAAAACGGCCTGACGATCGGCGGCTCGTCGGCGCCGCCGAAGGGCGTGAAGCTGTCGAAGCCGGCCGCGACGACGTCGGCCACCACGTCGGCCGGCACGGCCGCACCGTCCACGTCGACGACCGCGACGGCCGGCACGACGGCAACGGCACCGGCGACGACGGCGAGCGCGCCGGAAGCCGCATCCAAGCCGGCCAAGAGCAAGCGCGCGTCGAAGAAGGAAAAGGCGGCCGCAGCCGCGGCGGCATCCGCCGACGCCGGCGCAGGCGCCAGCGCACCGGCCGCGGCGTCGTCGACGAAGGCGGCCAAGGGTTCGAAGAAGAAGAGCAAGAAGGACAAGGCAGCCTCCGCCGCCGCGGCGTCGGGCGCCTGATGTGCGCCGCGCGCGACGACATGCGCGCGGCATTCGATCAACGGGCGCCGACGTTGCGGCGCCCTTTTCAGTGAAGGTGAAGAACCATGGGTCTCCTCGACATCGTCGGCGGTCTGATCGGCGGCCAGGCCGGCGGCAACTCGCAAAGCGCGCTGATCACGACCGCGCTCGAATTCATCAACAACCAGCCGGGCGGCCTGAACGGGCTGATCGAGAAGTTCAAGGCCGGCGGCGCAGGCGAGATCATCGGCTCGTGGGTCGGCACCGGCGAAAACCAGCCGATCTCGCCGGACACGCTGCAGAACGTGCTCGGCTCGGACGTGGTCGGCTCGCTCGCGAGCAAGGTCGGCATCGATCCGGCACAGGCTTCGTCGATCCTCGCGCAGGTGCTGCCGCACGTCGTCAACGGCGCGACGCCGAATGGCGAAGTGCCGGCCGGCGGCCAGGTCGACACGTCGAACGTGCTGGGCGCGCTCACGCAACTCGCCGGCATGTTCGGCGGCAACAAGCAGGCGTAAGCCCCGCACCGCGCAGGCCGGCGATCCGCTCGACGGTTTTCGGCCGGCCCATATGCAAACACCCCGCGTGAAGCGGGGTGTTTGTTTTTGCGCGCCCGGCGCGAGCCGGGCGTGCGGCCGGGCAGCGGCGATCAGTGCACGACGCGATCGAACACGAATTCGCCGTCGTGGACGTCGACCGGAATCACGTCCTTCGGGCCGAAGCGGCCCGCGAGGATGAGTTTCGCGACCGGGTTCTCGATCTCCTGCTGGATCGCGCGCTTCAGCGGCCGTGCGCCGAACACCGGATCGTAGCCGACCTTCGCGATCTGCTCGAGCGCCGACGGCGACACGTCGAGTGCCATGTCGAGCTTCGCGAGCCGGTCGTGCAGGCGCGCGAGCTGGATCTTCGCGATCGACTCGATGTTGCTGCGGTCGAGCGCATGGAACACGACGACGTCGTCGATCCGGTTCAGGAATTCCGGACGGAAGTGCTGTTTCACCTCGAGCCACACGGCGTCCTTGATCTCTTCCTGCGGCGAACCGGTCATTGCCTGGATCACCTGCGAGCCCAAGTTCGACGTCATCACGATCACCGTGTTCTTGAAGTCGACCGTGCGGCCCTGCCCGTCGGTCATCCGGCCGTCGTCGAGCACCTGCAGCAGCACGTTGAACACGTCCGGATGCGCCTTCTCGATCTCGTCGAGCAGGATCACGCTGTACGGCTTGCGGCGCACGGCTTCCGTCAGGTAGCCGCCTTCCTCGTAGCCGACGTAGCCCGGCGGCGCGCCGATCAGCCGCGCGACGCTGTGCTTCTCCATGAACTCGCTCATGTCGATGCGGATCAGGTGCTCTTCCGAGTCGAACAGGAACGACGCCAGCGCCTTGCACAGCTCGGTCTTGCCGACGCCCGTCGGGCCGAGGAACAGGAACGAGCCGTACGGACGGTTCGGATCGGCGAGACCCGCGCGCGAACGACGGATCGCGTCCGCCACCGCGTTGATCGCCTCGTCCTGGCCGACCACGCGCTCGTGCAGCTTTTCCTCGATGTGCAGCAGCTTCTCGCGTTCGCCCTGCATCATCCGCGACACCGGGATCCCGGTTGCGCGCGACACGACTTCGGCGATTTCTTCCGCCCCGACCTGCGTGCGCAGCAGCCGCGGACGCGTCGGGTTGTGCTGTTCCTGCTCTTCGGCCTGCGTGACCTGCTTCAGTTGCGACTCGAGTTGCGGCAGCTTGCCGTACTGCAGCTCGGCGACCTTCTCGAGCTTGCCTTCACGCTGCAGGCGCGCGATGTCCGCGCGCACCTTCTCGATCTCTTCCTTCAGCTGCGCGCTGCCCTGCACCGCGGCCTTCTCGGCGGTCCAGATCTCTTCGAGGTCCGCATACTCGCGGCCGAGGCGCTCGATTTCTTCCTCGATCAGCTGCAGGCGCTTCTGCGACGCTTCGTCCTGCTCCTTCTTCACCGCTTCGCGCTCGATCTTCAGCTGGATCAGACGACGGTCGAGCTTGTCCATCTCTTCGGGCTTCGAATCGATTTCCATCTTGATCTTCGAAGCGGCTTCGTCGATCAGGTCGATCGCCTTGTCGGGCAGGAAGCGATCGGTGATGTAGCGATGCGACAGCTCGGCCGCGGCGACGATCGCCGGGTCCGTGATGTCGACGCCGTGGTGCAGTTCGTACTTCTCCTGCAGCCCGCGCAGGATCGCGATCGTCGCCTCGACGCTCGGCTCGTCGACGAGCACCTTCTGGAAGCGGCGCTCGAGCGCGGCATCCTTCTCGATGTACTTGCGGTATTCGTCGAGCGTGGTCGCGCCGATGCAGTGCAGCTCGCCGCGCGACAGCGCCGGCTTCAGCATGTTGCCCGCGTCCATCGCGCCTTCGGCCTTGCCGGCGCCGACCATCGTGTGGATCTCGTCGATGAACACGATCGTCTGGCCTTCGTCCTTCGCGATGTCGTTGAGCACGGCCTTCAGACGCTCCTCGAACTCGCCGCGGTACTTCGCGCCCGCGAGCAGCGCGGCCATGTCGAGCGACAGCACGCGCTTGCCTTTCAGCGTCTCGGGCACCTCGCCGTTGACGATCCGCTGCGCGAGCCCTTCGACGATCGCCGTCTTGCCGACGCCCGGCTCGCCGATCAGCACCGGGTTGTTCTTGGTGCGGCGCTGCAGGATCTGGATCGAGCGGCGAATTTCGTCGTCGCGGCCGATCACCGGATCGAGCTTGCCCGCGCGCGCGCGCTCGGTCAGGTCGACCGTGTATTTCTTCAGCGCTTCGCGCTGGCTTTCCGCGTCCTGGCTGTGCACCTGCGAGCCGCCGCGCACGGCCGCGATCGCGGCTTCGAGCGACTTGCGCGTGAGGCCGTGCTGGCGCGCGAGCTTGCCGGCTTCGCCCTTGTCGTCGGCCACGGCAAGCAGGAACATCTCGCTCGCGATGAACGTGTCGTTGAGTTTCTGCGCTTCCTTGTCGGCCTGGTTCAGCAGCCCGGCGAGTTCACGGCCGATCTGGATGTCGCCGCCCGTGCCCGTCACTTGCGGCAGGCGCGAAATGGCCTCGTTCAGCGCGCCTTGCAGCGCCTGCACGTGCACACCCGCGCGCGACATCAGCGAGCGGGCTGAGCCGTCCTGCTGCGCGACCAGCGCCGCGAGCACGTGAACGGGTTCGATGTATTGGTTGTCGCGGCCGACCGCGAGGCTCTGCGCGTCCGCGAGCGCTTCCTGGAACTTGGTGGTGAGCTTGTCGATTCTCATTGAGTGAGACCTCCAATTTTCGATTACCACCAAGATGAGGATGGTTATACGGGTTTCAAGCGGAATTCCGGTCGATTCAGCGCAAAAGTCGGCAGACGACGACGCAGCAGCCCGCACGGGCCGCTGCTGCAGGAAGATCGGTGCGGCGCCGGCGCGTCAGGCCTTCGACGATGCTTCGGCAGACGCCGCGGCATCGCCGCCAGACGGCTCGGCCTGCACGGGCACGACCGGACGGATACCCAGCAGCGCGATGAGCGGCGACGCGGGCACCGTCAACTCGCCGAGCGTATGACGGTCGAGTTCCGCGAAGAACGCATCGCGCGCGGCGGCCAGCACGCCCTTCAGACGACACTGCGGCTCGATCACGCAGCGGCGCGACTCGCCGTCGGCCGCAAAGCAGCCGACCAGCGCGAAATCGTTCTCGGTCGCGCGCACCACCTGGCCGACGGTCAGCTTCAGCGAATGCGGGAACAGCCGCAGCCCGCCGTTGCGGCCGCGAACGGTATCGACCCAGCCGAGCTCGCCGAGCTGCTGGACGACTTTCATCAGATGGTTCTTCGAGATACCGTAGGCGTCCGAGATCTCCTGGATCGTCGCGAGCCCCTCGCCGCGCACCGCGAGGTACAGCATCACGCGCAGCGAGTAGTCGGTGTAGTCGGTGAGTCTCATGAGCGGATACGGAAAATGGTCGATCGTGTCCCGATTACAGACCGGGTCAATCGGGATGCGCGCCGGCCGGTTGTCGGACCGTCTGACGGCACCGGGTTGCCGGGATGGGCTGAGCGCAATAAGATGCAGGTCGCCTACACATTTTTCAGGCATGGGTGGACGCTATTTTGCGTCAAAATCCGGCCGGCGTCCTGCGCATTGCCCGCACGACGGTTCCACCGGCACGTCGCCGACGCGTCGCCCATGCTCGGATTTACCCGGCCCTTTTTGCCATGACCGCCCTGCCCGCCTCGCCCGACACCGCACCGGCCCGCCCCCGCGACGCCGAACCCACCGAAGACAACATCCGCGGCCTCGTGTACGCGTTTTACGAGCGCGTGCGCGCCGATCCGCTGCTCGGGCCCGTGTTCGACGCGAAACTCGACGGCCGCTGGGACGACCATCTGCCGAAGATGGTCAGCTTCTGGTCGAGCCTCGTGCTCGGCACCAAGGGCTATCGCGGCAACGTGCAGCAGGCGCACCAGCCGCTCGACGGGATCGAGCCCGCGCACTTCAGCCGCTGGCTGTCGCTGTTCCTGAAGACCGTCGAGGGCCGTTACGAGCCGGCCGCGGCCGTCCGGTTCATGGAGCCCGCGCTGCGGATCGCGCAGAGCCTGCAGCTGAGCCGTTTCGGCTGGGATTATCAGATTCCGCCCGAGCAGCAGGCGCTGCTCGACGCGATCGCGCCGCGCCGGCGCGACGCGGGCGACGATCCGCATGCGCTGCCGTCGCGCGCGCGCGGCGAGCCGTTTCCGACCAAGATCATCGGCCGCGGCGTCGATTCGGACGCGTAACGCCGTGCATCGCGGCACGTGCGCGCCGCGGCGCAGCGTCGCCCCCCACGCATGCCGCGCTCAACGCCGCGTGTTGCCGGATTCGACGCCCCAGCGCGCGAGCGCCGCATCGTCGGTGCTGCGCGCATCGACCCAACGCTCGCCGTCCGGCGTCGTTTCCTTCTTCCAGAACGGCGCCTCGGTTTTCAGGTAGTCCATCACGAACTCGCACGACGCGAACGCGTCGCCGCGATGCGACGCGACGGTCGCGACCATCACGATCTGGTCGAGCGGCAGCAGCCGGCCGACCCGGTGCACGATCGCGACGTCGATCCCGGGCCAGCGCCGGCCGGCCTCGGCGGCGATCTTCTCGAGCGCCTTCTCGGTCATCCCCGGGTAGTGCTCGAGCTCCATCGCGGCGACCGAATCGCCTTCGTTCAGGTCACGCACCGTGCCGACGAAGCACGCGACCGCGCCGATCTTCGGATTGCGCGCGCGCAATGCCGCGACTTCGGCGCTCAGGTCGAAATCGTCGGTCTGTACTCGTACGGTTGCCATCGCGCGTCTCTCAGCCGCCCGTCACCGGCGGAAAGAACGCGACCTCGCAACCGTCGGTGAGCCGCGTGCCGGGATCGGTCATCTCGTGGTTGCACGCCATACGCAGCGCGCGCCCTTCGGCGAGCGTCTCGGCCCACGCGCCGCCGCGCAGGCGCAGCCACGCGCGCACGTCGCCGACGGTCGTCACGCCGTCCGGCACGTCGGCCTGCTCGTCGGACACGCCGAGCGCCTCGCGCACGCTTGCAAAGAATTTCAGCTGAATCTTCATAGTCGGGAAGCCGTCGCGTTACGACAGCAGTTCGGAAAACGGAATGAAGCGCACGGTCTCGCCCGCGCTGATCGCGTGCTGCGGCGGATTGTCGATGAGGCCGTCGCCCCAGACCGTCGACGTCAGCACCGCCGAACTCTGGTTCGGGAACAGGTCGAGGCCGCCGGCTGCATTGACGCGCGCGCGCAGGAACTCGTTGCGCCGGTCGCCCTTGCTCTGCGAGAAATCCGCGCGCAGCGACAACGCACGCGGCGCGACGTCGCGCACGCCGGACAGCCGCAACAGGAACGGCCGCACGAACAGCAGGAACGTGACGAAGCTCGATACCGGGTTGCCGGGCAGCCCGATGAAGTGCGCATCGGCACGGCCGTCGCCACGGCGTACCGCACCGTAAGCGAGCGGCTTGCCCGGCTTCATCGCGATCTGCCACAGCGCGAGCCGCCCTTCGGCCTCGACGGCCGGCTTCACGTGATCCTCGTCGCCGACCGACACGCCGCCGCTCGTCAGGATCACGTCGTGGTCGCGTGCGGCTTCGCGCAGCGTGTCGCGGGTCGCCGCGAGCGAGTCGGGCACGATCCCGTAGTCGGTCACGTGGCAGCCGAGCCGCTCGAGCAGCCCGCGCAACGTGAAGCGGTTCGAGTTGTAGATCGCGCCGGGCTTCAGCGGCTCGCCCGGCATCGTCAGCTCGTCGCCGGTGAAGAACACCGCGACGCGAATGCGCCGCGCGACCGGCAACTGCGCGCAGCCGACCGATGCGGCAAGGCCGAGCGCCTGCGGCGTCAGTCGCGTGCCGGCCGGCAGGATCACCGCCCCCTGGCGGATGTCCGCGCCCTGTGCGGTGATCCATTCACCGGCTTTCGGCGTGTGCAGGATCTCGACCGCATCGCCGTCGGCCGCCGTCTGCTCCTGCATCACGACGGCGTCGGCGCCCGGCGGCACCGTCGCGCCGGTGAAGATCCGCGCGGCCGTGCCCGCGGCGAGCGGCGCGGCCGGATGACCGGCCGGGATCCGCTGCGATACCGGCAGACGCCGTTCGCCGTGCAGCAGATCGGCGACGCGCACCGCATAGCCGTCCATCGCGCTCGTGTGCATCGGCGGCACGTCGAGCGGCGAGCTCACGTCGGCCGCCAGCACGCGGCCGAGCGCATCGAGCGTTGCGACGGTTTCGGTACCGGGCAGCGGCTTCGCGGCATCGAGCAGCGCGGCGAGCGCTTCGGCGGTCGACAGCATCGGCGCGCGCGGCGCCGCGGGATTCGGGTTCGACATCGATGGAATCGGGGATCGTGGGAATCAATACGTCATTGTAGCGACGCCGTCGCACCCGCGCGCGATATGGCCGGCATGCGAAAACTGTGATCGGCGCGAACGCGCGGCACTGCCGCTGCCGCCACGCGTCTCGCGCAACGCCGCGCCGCACGGGCGGAGCCAAACGAAACGGCCGGAACCCCGACTCATGCGACGAATCGGCATTCCGGCCGTCCTGCGCCGCCGGGCTTGCGACCCGCCGGCGCGCTGCGACGTCGTGCGCGCTGACGCGCGGTTATGCGCCCGTATGCGCGGCGATGAAGTCCTTCACCTGCTGCGCGTCGGCCTTCACGACCTCGAAGCGCTGCGGCAGCGCCTCGAGCCCGTCGAAGGCGGCCGGACGCTCGGCTTCGCGACCGAGCGCCTCGCGGATCGTCTCGCCGAACTTGATCGGCTGCGCCGTCTCGAGCACGACCATCGGCACGCCCGCATCCAGATGCTCGCGCGCGACCTTCACGCCGTCGGCCGTATGCGTGTCGATCATCGTGTCGTAGCGCGAGAACACGTCGCGGATCGTCGCGATGCGGTCGGCGTGGCTGCTGCGGCCCGACACGAACCCGAATTCGGCGACGCGCGCGAAATCGCCGCTCGCCGCGAGATCGAAGCCGCCCTTCTCCTCGACGTCGCGGAACAGCTGCATCACGCGCGCCGGATCGCGGCCGAGCAGGTCGAACACGAAGCGCTCGAAGTTCGACGCCTTCGAGATGTCCATGCTCGGGCTGCTCGTGTGATACGTGTTCTCGGCACTGCGCACGCGGTACGCGCCGGTGCGGAAGAACTCGTCGAGCACGTCGTTTTCGTTGGTCGCGACGACGAGCTTCGCGATCGGCAGCCCCATCATCCGCGCGATATGGCCCGCGCAGACGTTGCCGAAGTTGCCCGACGGCACCGTGAACGACACGCGTTCGTCGTTGGACGCCGTCGCCGCGAAATAGCCCTTGAAGTAGTACACGACCTGCGCGACGACGCGCGCCCAGTTGATCGAGTTGACCGTGCCGATCTTGTGGCGCGCCTTGAACGCGTGATCGTTGGACACGGCCTTCACGATGTCCTGGCAGTCGTCGAACACGCCTTCGACCGCGAGGTTGAAGATGTTCGGATCCTGCAGGCTGAACATCTGCGCCGTCTGGAACGCGCTCATCTTCTTGTGCGGCGACAGCATGAACACGCGCACGCCGGCCTTGCCGCGCATCGCGTATTCGGCCGCGCTGCCCGTGTCGCCCGACGTCGCGCCGAGGATGTTCAGCGCTTCGCCGTGCTTCGCGAGCGTGTACTCGAACAGGTTGCCGAGCAGCTGCATCGCCATGTCCTTGAACGCGAGCGTCGGGCCGTTCGACAGTTCGAGCAGCGACAACGCCGCGCCGTGCTCGGTGCCGAGCGTCTTCAGCGGCGTGATGTCGGACGCGTTCTCGCCGTGGCGCGTGTTGCTGTACACGGCGGCCGTGTACGTGCGGCGCGTGATCGCGCGCAGGTCGTCGGCCGGCACGTCGTCGCAGAACTTCGACAGGATCTCGAACGCGAGATCCGCGTACGGCAGCGTGCGCCAGCGCGCGAGCTCGTCGGCCGACACCTTCGGGTATTCGGCCGGCAGGTAGAGCCCGCCGTCCTTCGCGAGGCCGCCGAGCAGGATGTCGGAGAACGTATGGCGCTCGCCGATGCCGGCGCCGCGCGTGGAAATGTAGTTCATGTCGTTCCTGGTCCTCAGTTCAGCGCTTCCATGCGCAGCTTCGTCACCTTCGAGACCACCGTCGCGAGGCTCTCGATCTGCGCGATCGCCGCGTTGACGTTCTTCTCGAGCGTTTCGTGCGTGATCAGGATGATGTCGGTCTGGCCGTTTGCGCCGTCGATCTGCTCCGATTCCTTCTGCAGCAACGCGTCGATCGAAATGCCCGATTCGGCCAGAATGCGCGTGATGGCGGCGAGCACGCCCGTCTGGTCGGCCACGCGCAGGCGCAGGTAGTAGCCGCTCGTGACTTCGTCGATCGGCAGGATCGGCGTGTTCGACAGGCTGTCCGGCTGGAACGCGAGGTGCGGCACGCGATGCTCGGGGTCGGCCGTGTGCAGGCGCGTGACGTCGACGAGATCCGCGACGACCGCCGACGCGGTCGGCTCCGCGCCCGCGCCCTTGCCGTAGTACAGCGTCGTGCCCACCGCGTCGCCGTGCACGACGACCGCGTTCATCGCGCCCTCGACGTTCGCGAGCAGGCGCTTTTCCGGGATCAGCGTCGGGTGCACGCGCAACTCGATGCCGTTTTCGGCGCGGCGCGCGATGCCGAGCAGCTTGATCCGGTAGCCGAGTTCTTCCGCATAGCGGATGTCGGTCGCGTCGAGCTTGCTGATGCCTTCGACGTACGCGCGGTCGAACTGGACGGGCACGCCGAACGCGATCGCGCTCATGATGGTGGCCTTGTGTGCGGCGTCGACGCCTTCGATGTCGAAGGTCGGATCGGCTTCCGCGTAGCCGAGCTCCTGCGCGGCCTTCAGCGCGGTCGCGAAGTCGAGGCCGCGGTCGCGCATTTCCGACAGGATGTAGTTCGTCGTGCCGTTGATGATCCCCGCGATGTACTGGATGCGGTTGGCCGTCAGCCCTTCGCGCAGCGCCTTGATGATCGGGATGCCGCCGGCGACGGCCGCTTCGAACGCGACCATCACGCCCTTTTCGCGTGCGGCTTCGAAGATCTCCGTGCCGTGCACCGCGAGCAGCGCCTTGTTCGCGGTCACGACGTGCTTGCCGTTCGCGATCGCGCGCAGCACCAGGTCGCGCGCGATGCCCGTGCCGCCGATCATCTCGGCGATGATCGCGATCGACGGATCGTCGACGACCGCGTTGAAGTCATCGGTAATTTGCGCGGTGCCGGCATGCGCGCCGAGCGCGGCCCGCGCCTTGGCCGGGTTGCGCACGGCAATGCGCGCGACCTCGATGCCGCGCCCCGCGCGCCGCTTGATTTCTTCCTGGTTGCGGTGCAGCACCGTGAAGGTGCCGCTGCCGACGGTGCCGAAGCCCAACAGGCCAACTTTGATCGGTTCCATGCTGCGTGTGATCGATGAGTAAGAATGAATGAATGCCGGGAGACCCTGTCCGCTCACATCGAATGACGCTTGCGGTAGCCGTCGAGGAAGCGCGCGATCCGGTTGATGGAATCGGTCAGGTCGTCGAGGTTCGGCAGGAAGACCACGCGGAAGTGATCCGGCGCCGCCCAGTTGAAGCCCGTTCCCTGCACGAGCAGCACGCGCTCCTCGAGCAACAGGTCGAGGATGAACTGCTGGTCGTTCTGGATCGGATAGAGCTTCGGATCGAGGCGCGGGAACATGTACAGCGCGGCCTGCGGCTTCACGCAGGTCACGCCGGGAATCGACGTGAGCATGTCGTACGCCAGTTCGCGCTGCTTGTACAGGCGCCCGCTCGGCACGATCAGCTCGTTGATGCTCTGGTAGCCGCCGAGCGCGGTCTGGATCGCGAACTGCCCGGGCACGTTCGCGCAGAGGCGCATCGACGACAGGATCCCGAGCCCTTCCAGGTAATCCTTCGCGCGCCGGCGGTTATCGCCGCCGAGGCCCGACACGGCCATCCACCCCGCGCGGTAGCCGCACGAGCGATAGCTCTTCGACAGGCTGTTGAACGTGACGGTGATCACGTCTTCCGACAGCGAGCCGAGCGCGGTGTGCTCGAGCCCGTCGTAGACGATCTTGTCGTAGACCTCGTCGGCGAACACGACGAGCCCATGCTGGCGCGCGATCTCGAGCAACTCGAGCAGCAATTCGTCGGAATAAAGCGCGCCGGTCGGGTTGTTCGGATTGATCACGACGATCGCCTTGGTGTTCGGCGTGATCTTGCGGCGGATGTCGTCGAGGTCGGGCATCCACGCGTTCTGCTCGTCGCACACGTAGTGCACCGGCGTGCCGCCCGACAGGCTCACGGCGGCCGTCCACAGCGGGTAATCGGGCGCGGGCAGCAGCACTTCGTCGCCGTCGTTCAGCAGCGCCTGCGTCGCCATCACGATCAGCTCGGACGCGCCGTTGCCGATGTAGATGTCGTCGAGGCCGACGCCCACGACGCCCTTTTGCTGCGTGTAGTGCATCACGGCCTTGCGCGCCGAGAACACGCCCTTCGAATCCGAATAGCCGGACGACGCCGGCAGGTTGCGGATCATGTCCTGGATGATTTCGTCCGGCGCGTCGAATCCGAACGGCGCGAGGTTGCCGATGTTCAGCTTGATGATGCGGTGGCCTTCTTCCTCGAGGCGCTTCGCGTGCTCGAGCACCGGGCCACGGATGTCGTAGCAGACGTTGAGCAGCTTGTTCGACTTCTGAATCGGTTTCACGACGACACGGTTCCTGGGTTGGCCTTGCGGCCGGGGGACGGGATCAAAACTGGAGAGCGGCCGGTCTGTGCGCGCTGTCTAGACTGGGAAAAAGCGGCGGCCGGACGCGGCTTGTGGCGGCGCACGACGCAAGTGGCGCCCGGGGGCGACCAAAAAGTTATAATTTAGCGGATTTTGGCCGAGTTTCGCAATGCACCATGGCCGCTGCGGGCCGCGCCGACAGGCGTCCCGCGCGCGCCGGGCATGAAACCGGCCGCCCGGGCCCGTGCGGCCCTTGCCAGACATTCCCCCTACGGAACCGCGGAATACCGATTTGAAACTGCACCAGGACTCGAGCGGCGCGCTCAACACCGTTACCGGCTACGGCCCCGATTATGTCGACGTCAACCTCCAGCGCCACGAAGGGAGCGTCATCGTGCTGCCCGGCGCCCCGGTGCGCGACTGGCCCGTGTCGTCGTTCGACGCGCTCGCGCCCGAGCACTTCGCGATGCTGCTCGACCCGGCGCCCGAACTCGTGATCTTCGGCAGCGGCGCGCGGCTGCGCTTTCCGCACCCGCGGCTCGTGGCCGCGCTGACGGCCCGGCGGATCGGCGTCGAGACGATGGATTTCCAGGCCGCGTGCCGCACCTACAACATCCTGATGGCCGAGGGCCGCAAAGTCGCCGCCGCGCTCTTAATTGAACGTTAATCGCTGATGCGGTAAAACTCGGGCCGGCGCAGCGGGTCGATCCCCGGATCATCGCCCGGATCGAACCCGGCCGGCCGCCGCCCCCGGCGCCACCCGCCGGCGGCCCGTCCCAACCACCAACAGGCTGAAAATCCATGAACGATACGCCGTCGAGGCTACCGCTCAACCGCATCACGCTCGTCCTCCTGCTCGTCGCGTTCGCGATCGTCTGGTTCGCGCCACTCGGGCTGCGCCACCTGATTCCGAGCGACGAAGGCCGCTACGCGGAAATGGCGCGCGAAATGTTCGTCACCGGCGACTGGATCACGCCGCGCTACAACGGCTACAAGTACTTCGAGAAGCCGCCGCTGCAGACCTGGCTGAACGCGCTGACGTTCGCATGGTTCGGCATCGGCGAATGGCAGGCGCGCCTCTACACGGGCCTCGCGAGCTTCGCCGGCGTGCTGCTCGTCGGCTTCACCGGCGCGCGCCTGTTCAACCCGCTGTCCGGCTTGCTCGCGGCCGTCGTGCTCGCCTGCTCGCCGTACTGGAACCTGATGGGCCACTTCAACGCGCTCGACATGGGGCTCGCGTTCTGGATGGCGCTGTCGCTGTGCGCGCTGCTGCTCGCGCAGCGGCCCGGGCTGAGCACGGGCGCGGCGCGCGGCTGGATGTGGACCTGCTGGGCCGCGATGGCGTTCGCCGTGCTGTCCAAGGGCCTCGTCGGGCTGATCCTGCCGGGCGCGGTGCTGGTGCTCTATACGCTGATCGCGCGCGACTGGGCGCTGTGGAAACGGCTGTATCTGGTCAGCGGCGTCGTGATCTTCTTCGCGATCGTCACGCCGTGGTTCGTGCTCGTCCAGCAGCGCAACCCCGAGTTCTTCAACTTCTTCTTCATCGTCCAGCAGTTCCGCCGCTACCTGACCCCGGAACAGAACCGGCCGGGCCCGCTCTACTACTTCGTGCCGGTGCTGCTGGTCGGTTTCCTGCCGTGGCTGTCGGTCGCATGGCAGAGCATCCGCCATGCGCTGCGCATGCCGCGCCAGCCGAACGGCTTCTCGCCGATGCTCGTGCTGCTGATCTGGAGCGCGTTCATCTTCCTGTTCTTCAGCGCGTCGCATTCGAAGCTGATTTCGTACGTGCTGCCGATCGCGCCGGCGCTCGCGCTGGTGATCGGCGCGTACCTGCCGCTGATGACCGCCGAACGGTTCCGCCGTCACCTGCTCGGCTATCTGGTGTTCTTCGTCGCCGCCGCGTTCGGGATCATCGCGCTCGCATACCAGGGCGATGCCCGCACGCCGAACGCGCTGTATCGCGCGTTCCAGATGTGGCTGTACGCGGGCCTCGCGGTTGCCGGTGCGCTCACGCTCGCGGCCGCATGGCTGAACCGCCGCGCGGGCGTCGCGGCCGCGATCACCGCATTCGGCGTCGCGTGGCTCGCGTTCGGCACGATCGGCGGCACCGGTCACGACGAATTCGGCCGCTACAGCTCGGGCGCGCTGCTCGCCCCCGCCGTGCGCGCCGAACTCGCGAAGCTGCCGCCGGACACGCCGTTCTACTCGATCGAGATGCTCGATCACACGTTCCCGTTCTACATGGGCCACACGACGATCATGGTCCAGCGCCAGGACGAACTCGCGTTCGGGATCTCGGTCGAGCCGAACAAGTGGATCCCGACCGTCGGCCAATGGATCGAACGCTGGAAACAGGACACCCACGCGCTCGCGATCATGCCGCCCGGCCAGTACGACGCGCTGGTCGAGCAACGCGTGCCGATGCGCGTGATCGCGCGCGACAACCGCCGCGTGATCGTCGAGAAACCGCAATCGTAAGGACGCCCGCCGCATGAATCCCGTTTCGTTCGTCTGCATCATCACCGGCGTGATGCTCAACGCCTGTGCGCAACTTCTGCTGAAAGCCGGCGTCAACGCCGTTGGACACTTCGAATTCAGCCGTGCGAACATCATCCCGGTCGGATTCAAGATCGCGACCCAGCTGCCGATCATCGGCGGTCTCGGCTGCTACGTGCTGAGCGTCGTCGTCTGGATCCTCGGGCTGTCGCGGGTCGACGTGTCGATCGCGTACCCGATGCTGTCGCTCGGCTACGTGGTCAACGCGTTCGCCGCGTGGTACCTGTTCGGCGAAGTGCTGTCGGTCCAGCGGCTCGTCGGCATCGGGATCATCCTGATCGGCGTGCTCGTGCTGGCGCGCAGCTGAGCGCGCGGCAGGCCTGGCCGCGCCGGCGGACACACCGGCGTACATTAAGCGCCCGCCTACAAAAAATCACGGTACGAAACTCTCAACCGGTGTTTAATGCCGGTTTCGGGGCGGATCGCCCGTCCCCTTTATTACCAGCCATTACAGGCAAACCGCATTCATGAGCCAGACTACCGCTCCGTTTCTGCCGTTCACCCGCCCCGAGATCGATGAGGAAACCATCCAGGGCGTCGTCGAAGTGCTGCGTTCGGGCTGGATCACCACCGGCCCGCAGAACCAGAAGTTCGAAGCCGCGCTGTCCGAGTATTGCGGCGGCCGTCCGGTCCGCGCGTTCAACTCCGGCACGTGCACGCTCGAGATCGGCCTGCGCATCGCGGGCGTCGGCCCCGGCGACGAAGTCATCACGACGCCGGCCACGTGGGTGTCGACCAGCAACGTGATCCTCGAGACCGGCGCGACGCCGGTGTTCGCCGACATCGACCCCGTCACGCGCAACATCGACCTCGACAAGCTCGAGCAGGCGATCACGCCGCGCACGAAGGCGATCATCCCGGTCTACCTGGCCGGCCTGCCGGTCGACATGGACCGCCTGTACGCGATCGCGCGCGCGCACAACCTGCGCGTGATCGAGGATGCGGCCCAGGCGCTCGGCTCGACGTGGAAAGGCAAGCGCATCGGCGCGATCGGCGACATCGTGTCGTTCAGCTTCCATGCGAACAAGAACCTGACGACGATCGAAGGCGGCGCGCTGGTGCTGAACGACGACGCCGAAGCGGCGCTCGCGCAGAAGTACCGGCTGCAGGGCATCACGCGCACCGGCTTCGACGGGATGGACTGCGACGTGCTCGGCGGCAAGTACAACATGACCGACGTCGCCGCACGCGTCGGCCTCGGCCAGCTGCCGCACCTCGAGCGTTTCACCGCGCAGCGTCGCGCGCTCGCGCGCGCGTATTTCGCCGCGTTCGACGGCGGCCCGGCCGTGAAGCTCGGGCTCGGCCTGCCCGTCGCCGATTTCGAGAACGGCAACTGGCACATGTTCCAGGTCACGCTGCCGCTCGACCGTCTGTCGATCTCGCGCGCCGATTTCATGGCGCAGATGAAGGAGCGCGGCATCGGCACGGGCGTCCACTACCCGGCCATCCACCTTTTCACGCTGTATCGTGCACGCGGCTTCAAGGAGGGGATGTTCCCTCACGCCGAACGGTACGGCGCCTCGACCGTCACGCTGCCGCTCTTCACGCAGATGACGGAAGACGACGTGCGTCGCGTGGCCGACGCCGTCGATCAGATTTGCGAACAATACGGAAAATAAGCGTACATGAATCACCTTGAAGCACGCGTCGGGCATCCGGGCGCCGCGAACCCGGAGGTATCGGTCATCATCCCCGTGTACAACGAGGAAGACGGCCTGGCTGCGCTGTTCGCGCGGCTGTACCCGGCACTCGACGCACTCGGCACGTCGTACGAAGTGATCCTGATCAACGACGGCAGCCGCGACCGCTCGGCCGCGATGCTCGCGGACCAGTTCCACGTGCGCCCCGACACGACGCGCGTCGTGCTGCTCAACGGCAACTACGGTCAGCACATGGCGATCCTCGCCGGCTTCGCGCAGTCGCGCGGCGAGATCGTGATCACGCTCGATGCCGACCTGCAGAACCCGCCCGAGGAAATCGGCAAGCTGATCGCGAAGATGCGCGAAGGCTACGACTACGTCGGCTCGATCCGCAAGCAGCGTCAGGACAGCCTGTGGCGGCGCAAGGCATCGCAGATGATGAACCGGCTGCGCGAGCGCATCACGCGGATCAAGATGACCGACCAGGGCTGCATGCTGCGCGCGTACAGCCGCCGCATCATCGACACGATCAACGTGTGCGGCGAAGTGAACACGTTCATTCCCGCGCTCGCGTACACGTTCGCGCAGAACCCGACCGAGGTCGAGGTCGCGCACGAGGAGCGCTTCGCGGGCCAGTCGAAGTATTCGCTGTACAGCCTGATCCGGCTGAACTTCGACCTCGTGACCGGCTTCTCGGTCGTGCCGCTGCAGTGGCTGTCGTTCATCGGCGTGATCCTGTCGCTCGGCTCCGCCGCGCTGTTCGTGCTGCTGCTCGTGCGCCGCTTCATCGTCGGCGCGGAAGTGCAAGGCGTGTTCACGCTGTTCGCGATCACGTTCTTCCTGCTCGGCGTGATCATCTTCGCGCTCGGGCTGCTCGGCGAATACGTCGGCCGGATCTACCAGCAGGTGCGCGCACGGCCCCGCTACCTGATCCAGGCCGTGCTCGAGCAGCACGAAGGCGTGCCGCCGGTGCCGGCCGCCGCGAATCGCACGGAGGCCGCGCAATGAAGCCGCGCGCGGTCGTGTTCGCGTATCACAACGTCGGCGTGCGCTGCCTGCAGGTGCTGCTGGCACGCGGCGTCGACGTCGCGCTCGTCGTCACGCACGAAGACAATCCGAACGAGAACATCTGGTTCGGCAGCGTCGCGTCGGTTGCCGCCGAGCACGGGATCCCGGTCGTCACGCCGGCCGATCCCGCCGATCCGGCGCTGCGCCGCGCGGTGTCGAACGCGCAGCCGGACTTCATCTTCTCGTTCTACTACCGCCACATGCTGCCGGCGGACCTGCTCGCGATCGCGCCGCGCGGCGCATACAACATGCACGGTTCGCTGCTGCCGAAATACCGGGGTCGGGTTCCGACCAACTGGGCCGTGCTGAACGGCGAAACCGAAACCGGTGCGACGCTGCACGAAATGGCGGCGAAGCCGGACGCCGGCGCGATCGTCGGCCAGACGGCCGTGCCGATCCTGCCGGACGACACGGCCGCGCAGGTATTCGACAAGGTGACGGTCGCGGCCGAACAGACGCTCTGGCGCGTGCTGCCCGCGCTGCTCGCGGGCGACGCGCCGCACCTGCCGAACGACCTCGCGAACGGCAGCTACTACGGCGGACGCAAACCGGAGGACGGCCGCATCGACTGGTCGAAGCCGGCCGCGCAGGTCTACAACCTGGTACGCGCGGTCGCGCCGCCGTATCCGGGCGCGTTCACCGACCTCGGCGGCACGCGCTTCGTGGTCGCCCGCGCGCGCCTCGCGGCGCCCGGCAGCGCCGCGGCAACGGCTGCGGCGGATTTGCCGCCCGGCCTGCACGTAAGCGATAATGCGCTATTCGGCGTCTGCGGCGACAGCCGTGCCCTATCCATTCTCGAGCTGTGGCAGCAGCGCGACGGCAGCGAAACCGTCGTGACGCCGGCGGAATTCGCGCAGTTCATTCATTCTTCCCGTCATTCATGAAAGCAAAAAAAGTCCTGATCCTGGGTGTGAACGGCTTCATCGGCCATCACCTGTCGAAGCGCATTCTTGAAACCACCGATTGGGAAGTGTTCGGCATGGACATGCAGACCGACCGGCTGGGCGACCTCGTCAACCACGAGCGGATGCATTTCTTCGAAGGCGACATCACGATCAACAAGGAGTGGGTCGAGTATCACGTGAAGAAGTGCGACGTGATCCTGCCGCTCGTCGCGATCGCGACGCCGGCCACCTACGTCCAGCAACCGCTGCGCGTGTTCGAGCTCGACTTCGAGGCGAACCTGCCGATCGTGCGCTCGGCCGTCAAGTACGGCAAGCACCTCGTGTTCCCGTCGACGTCCGAGGTCTACGGCATGTGCTCGGACGAGCAGTTCGACCCGGACGCATCGGCGCTCACGTACGGCCCGATCAACAAGCCGCGCTGGATCTACGCATGCTCGAAGCAGCTGATGGACCGCGTGATCTGGGGCTACGGGATGGAAGGCCTGAACTTCACGCTGTTCCGTCCGTTCAACTGGATCGGCCCGGGCCTCGACTCGATCTACACGCCGAAGGAAGGCAGCTCGCGCGTGGTCACGCAGTTCCTCGGCCACATCGTGCGCGGCGAGAACATCAGCCTCGTCGACGGCGGCTCGCAGAAACGCGCGTTCACCGACATCGACGACGGCATCAGCGCGCTGATGAAGATCATCGAGAACAAGAACGGCGTCGCGTCGGGCAAGATCTACAACATCGGCAATCCGAAGAACAACTTCTCGGTTCGCGAGCTCGCGCACAAGATGCTCGAACTGGCCGCCGAATTCCCGGAATACGCCGATTCCGCGAAGCAGGTGAAGCTCGTCGAGACGACGTCCGGCGCGTACTACGGCAACGGCTACCAGGACGTGCAGAACCGTGTGCCGAAGATCGACAACACGATGCAGGAGCTCGCGTGGGCGCCGCAATCGACGTTCGACGACGCGCTGCGCAAGATCTTCGAAGCGTATCGCGGCCATGTCGCCGACGCACGCGCGCTCGTCGAACAGCAGAACTGACGGGACGCTCGCTTGGCTCGTATCGTCCTCAAGATCGACGTCGACACGCTGCGCGGCACGCGCGAAGGCGTGCCGAATCTTGCGCGCATCTTCGACCGCTTCAATGCGCGCGCGACCTTCCTCTTCAGCCTCGGGCCCGATCACACGGGCTGGGCGCTGCGGCGCGTGTTCCGCCCCGGCTTCCTGAAGAAGGTGTCGCGCACGTCGGTAGTCGAGCATTACGGCGTGAAGCAGCTGATGTACGGCGTGCTGCTGCCGGGCCCCGACATCGGCCGCCGCGCGATCGCCGACATGCGCGCGATCCACGAGGCCGGCTTCGAATGCGGAATCCATACGTGGGATCACGTGTACTGGCAGGACAACGTGCGCGTGCGCGATCGCGACTGGACCGTGCGCGAGATGCAGAAGAGTCACGCGCGCTTCATCGAGATCTTCGGCGCGCCGCCCGTCACGCACGGCGCGGCCGGCTGGCAGATGAACGACGCCGCGTTCGAGCAGATCGACGCATGGGGCATGCGCTACGCGTCCGACGGCCGCGGCCACTCGCCGTACCTGCCCGTCGTCGGCGGCCGCACGCTGTCGCACGTGCAGATGCCGACCACGCTGCCGACGCTCGACGAAGTGCTCGGCATCGACGGTATCGACACGCACAACGTCGCCGCGCACATCCTGAAGTTCACCGCAACCAACCCGCACGACCAGGTGTTCACGCTGCACGCGGAACTGGAAGGCCAGAAGCTCGCGCCGGTGTTCGAGCAATTGCTCGCGGGCTGGCGCGCGCAGGGCCACACGTTTGCGACGATGGGCGACTACCACGCGACGCTGGACCGCGACTCGCTGCCATCGTACCCTGTCACGTGGGGCGAAATCCCCGGCCGCTCCGGCGAACTGATCGTCCAGCCCGACTGACGTTCGCGCGCGCAGGCGCCGCCGCCTGCCCCGCCCGCGCGGCATGCCGCCGCGACGCCCCGCCGAACCGCGCCGCCCGAGCGGCGCCTTTCCATAACAACAGGAGAAGCACGTGTCCGTCGAAGTTGACCGTCAAGTTCCCGATTTCACCGCAGCTGCCACGGGCGGCGACATTTCGCTGTCCGACCTGAAAGGCAAGAAACTCGTGCTGTATTTCTATCCGAAGGACAACACGCCCGGCTGCACGACCGAAGGCCTGCAGTTCCGCGATCTGTATCCGAAGTTCAAGAAGGCCGGCGCCGAAGTCATCGGCGTGTCGCGCGACAGCCTGCGCTCGCATGACAATTTCAAGGCAAAGCTCGAACTGCCGTTCCCGCTGATTTCCGATGCCGACGAAGCGCTGTGCGCGCTGTTCGATGTCATCAAGATGAAGAAGATGTATGGCAAGGAAGTGCGCGGAATCGAGCGTTCGACGTTCCTGATCGACGCCGACGGCGTGCTCCGCCACGCATGGCGCGGCATCAAGGTACCGGGTCACGTGGACGACGTGCTTAAGGCTGTACAAGCGCTTTGAGGCGCGTTATATTGGGCCGCAATGAATGCCAGTTCGCCCCATATTTCTCGTAGCTGCGCCGGTGCCCGTTGCGATGCTTTCCGGCACCTGACGCGCATCACGACGGTATCAGCCGAGCCGCATGTCCCGGTCCACGGGGCAGCGGCTTTTTTTATGGACTGCGCGCCGGCTCTCGGTCCGGCCCTCACCTCGTCAAGGAGCTGACCGACACTTAGGCGAACCGGCTAGACGAAATTCCTGTGCGCCACCGCGCGCAAACTGCATGCGTCTACGTCACGCAGGATGCGATCAGCGGCGCACTTCATGCGACACGATTCCTCCCGAGGGACACCATGCCTTTGCCTACTCCCCCCAGCAAGCTCGGCAGCCTGCTGCCGCCCGACGAATACAAGGCGAAAGCGCGGCCCGCGAAAGCCGCGAAGAAATCCGCCGAAGGGGACGCATCCACAGCCGGCGACTACGGCCCGGCCAGCGTGGCCCAACCGATGACCGAAGCCGCGAACACGGCCGCGCCGCTGCGCGCCGTCGCATCGTCGGCACAGGAAGCCGCGGGCACGTCCGCCCGCGGCCGCAAGACGAAACAGACGGCCGCGCTGCTGCAGCCGTTGCCGGCGCCCGCCGAACCCGCGGGAACCGCGGCCCCCGTCGTCGCGCGCAACGACAAGCCCGCGGCCGTCAAGCCGGCCGCCGGCGCGCCCGCGCGCGACGCCGGCGCCGCGACGAAGTCGCGCAGCCGCAAGCCGGCCGAAGCCGAACTGCAGAAGCTGTTCGTGCTCGACACCAACGTGCTGATGCACGATCCGAGCAGCCTCTTCCGCTTCGAGGAACACGACGTCTATCTGCCGATGATGACGCTCGAGGAGCTCGACAACCACAAGAAGGGGATGTCCGAAGTCGCGCGCAACGCGCGCCAGGTGAGCCGCACGCTCGACGCGCTGGTCGCCGACGGCGGCCCGATCTCGGCCGGCATTCCGCTGTCGCGGCTCGGCAGCCGCGAGGCGCTCGGCCGCCTGTACTTCCAGACGAAGCTCGCCGACATCGCGCCGGTCGAAGGCTTGCCCGAAGGCAAGGCCGACAACCAGATCCTCGGCGTCGTGCGCGCGCTGCAGCGCGACCGGCCGGACCGCCAGGTCGTGCTGGTGTCGAAAGACATCAACATGCGGATCAAGGCGCATGCGCTGGGCCTGCCCGCGGAAGACTACTTCAACGACCAGGTGCTCGAGGACAAGGATCTCCTCTACACCGGCGTGCGCGAGCTTCCGCAGGACTTCTGGACCAAGCACGCGAAGGGGATGGAGAGCTGGCAGGACACGAAGACGGGCACTACGTACTACCGCGTGACGGGCCCGCTCGTCGCGTCGATGCTCGTCAACGAGTTCGTGTATCTCGAGCCGCAGAACGGCGAGCCGACGTTCCACGCGATCGTCCGCGAGCTGAACGGCAAGACGGCGCTGCTGCAGACGCTGCGCGACTACAGCCACCACAAGAACAACGTGTGGGGCATCACCGCGCGCAACCGCGAGCAGAACTTCGCGCTGAACCTGCTGATGAACCCGGAGATCGACTTCGTCACGCTGCTCGGCCAGGCCGGCACCGGCAAGACGCTCGTCGCGCTCGCGGCCGGCCTCGCGCAGGTGCTCGACGACAAGCGCTACAACGAGATCATCGTGACGCGCGCGACCGTGCCCGTCGGCGAGGACATCGGCTTCCTGCCGGGCACCGAGGAAGAGAAGATGCAGCCGTGGATGGGCGCCTTCGACGACAACCTCGAAGTGCTGCAGAAGACCGACGACGCGGCCGGCGAATGGGGCCGTGCGGCAACGCAGGAACTGATCCGTTCGCGCCTGAAGGTGAAGAGCATGAACTTCATGCGCGGCCGTACGTTCGTCGACAAGTATCTGATCATCGACGAGGCGCAGAACCTGACGCCGAAGCAGATGAAGACGCTCGTGACACGTGCGGGCCCGGGCACGAAGATCGTGTGCCTCGGCAACATCGCGCAGATCGACACGCCTTACCTGACCGAAGGCAGCTCGGGCCTGACCTACGTCGTCGACCGCTTCAAGGGCTGGGGCCACAGCGGCCACGTGACGCTTGCGCGCGGCGAACGCTCGCGGCTCGCCGACTACGCGTCGGACATCCTGTAACGTGATACGCCGGCGGCTCGCCGGCCTTCGACCCGCATACGGCGCTCCGCTTCCGGAGCGCCGTTTTTATTTATGGGGTCGAAAGCACTCTTCATCGTTCGTTACACAACCGTTACGCAACCCCCGCACTTACACGCGAAACTTCAAGTAAATTCTCAGGAATGGTTGCCTAAGCCCCGCCGGAACGTCTACCATCGGGTCTGTCTGTTGTCATACGATTCGCGCCCACCGCGCGCGTCCGCCTTGTCATGCTTCGAATCTGGGTTCCCGTCGCCGTCGTATCACTGCTCGCGGCCTGCTCCAGCGTGCCGCCGCAGTCGGCGTCGCGCACCTCCGGCATGAAGATCATGACGCCGCGCGCGTTCCCGCCGCCCGCCAATTTCCCGAAATTCGTCGACCACAGCGTCGGTCAGGAAGAAATCTCGATCCAGGCGATGAGCCTCGTCGGCGTCCCGTATCGCTGGGGCGGCAACACGCCGACGAGCGGTTTCGACTGCAGCGGGCTCGTACGCTATGTGATCGGCCGCGCGGCAGACGTGGACCTGCCGCGCACGACCGCCGACATGAGCAGCCGCGGCGTATCGATCGAGCCCGACCAGATCGCGCCGGGCGACTTGATCTTCTTCAACACGACCGGGCGCCCGCATTCGCACGTCGGCATTTACGTCGGCAAGCTGCGCTTCGTCAACGCACCGTCGACGGGCGGCACCGTGCGGCTGGACTACCTGACGAACCCGTACTGGGCGAAGCGCTTCGACGGCATTCGCCGGGTCGCGCCGCCGCGCTCTGCGCCGACGCCGTTCGATGCGCCGACTTACGACGCGAAGCGCGACGAGCCGCGCAATCCGCCGGCTATTGCGCCCGCTCCGGCGATCGTGACGGCTGCCGCGACGGCACGGCCGCCTGCCCATGTGTCGCCGCCCGCGCGAGCGGCGCGGGCGCAGGCTCCGGTCACGCCGAGCACGTCGGTCGTGACGGCTGCCACATCCGCGCCGGCAGCACCTGCGGCACCGCCCGCCGACGCGTACGAACCGCCGCCAGCGCGGATGCAGGCAGCACTGCCGCAAGCCGCGTCCGTAAACGACACGCCACCCGCGACGACGGCCAACACAGCGCCGGCTGCGCCCACGGAGGTCGGCACGCAGATCCCGACGACGGCGCTGACGGCTGCCGAGGCCGCCGCGTTCGACGCCGAACCGCCGCCCGCCGCCACGTCGGCGCCTTCGCGCGGCATCGAGCCGCCGCCCGTGCAGGTGTTGCGCGCGTCGACGCAATCCGCGCCCGCCAGCCCACGCACCAGCACGGCAGACGATCCGATCGCGCGGTTTGCGAACGGCAGTTACTGACCGGTTGTTCGAACCTGACCGTCACGACGTTGGCGGCATCTGGCGCCCCGCTTCTTCACCGCACCGTTCGCGCAACCCCCAAAAAAATGCGCCGCAGCCTTTCGGCTTGCGGCGCATGTCGCGTCGATCAGACGGTGTCGGCGATCAGAAGATCTGGCGCCCGATCCACCAGCCGCCGGCCGCGAAAAGCGCGGCTGCCGGCAGCGTCAGCACCCAGGCCCACACGATGTTGCCGGCGACGCCCCAGCGTACGGCCGACAGCTTCTGCGTCGCGCCGACGCCGACGATCGCGCCGGTGATCGTGTGCGTGGTCGACACGGGGATGCCGAGGAACGATGCGATGAACAGCGTGATCGCGCCACCGCTTTCCGCGCAGAAACCGCCGACCGGCTTCAGCTTCGTGATCTTCTGCCCCATCGTGCGCACGATCCGCCAGCCGCCGAACAGCGTGCCGAGGCCCATCGACAGGTAGCATGCGCCGATCACCCACGCGGGCGGCGCATCGGCGGTCGCCGACGCATAGCCCGATGCGATCAGCAGCATCCAGATGATGCCGATCGTCTTCTGCGCGTCGTTGCCGCCGTGGCCGAGGCTGTACAGTCCGGCCGACAGCAGCTGGAGCCGGCGGAAGCGCCGGTCGACCTTGCTGGGCGCGGTCCGGAAATACAGCCACGACACGCCGAGCATGAACAGCGAACCGAGGATGAAACCGAGCAGCGGCGAGATGAAGATGAACGCGATCGTCTTCAGCAGCCCGTCGACGTTGAGCGCGCTCCAGCCCGACTTCGCGAGCGCCGCGCCGACGAGGCCGCCGATCAGCGCATGCGACGAGCTCGACGGGATCCCGTAGTACCAGGTGATCACGTTCCAGCCGATCGCGCCGACCAGCGCGCCGAACACGACGTAGTGGTCGACGATCTCCGGATCGATCGTGCCTTTACCGACGGTCTGCGCGACCTTCAGGTGGAAGATGAAATACGCGATGACGTTGAACGCGGCCGCGAACACGACGGCCTGCTGCGGCTTCAGCACCCCGGTGGACACGACGGTGGCGATCGAATTCGCCGCGTCGTGGAAGCCGTTCATGAAGTCGAATACGAGCGCGACGAGCACCAGCGTCGCGACCATCCAAAGGGCGAGTTGTATCGAATGCATCGTGGTCCGCTCAGGCGTTTTCCAGCACGATGCCTTCGATGATGTTCGCGACGTCCTCGCACTTGTCGGTGATCTCTTCGAGCAACTCGTAGATCGCCTTCAGCTTGATGAGCGTCTTCACGTCGTCCTCCTCGCGGAACAGCTTCGACATTGCCGCGCGCAGCACACGATCGGCCTCCGACTCCCAGCGGTCGATCTCCTCGCACTGCTTGAGGATCTGCGCCGACTGCTTCATGTCGGACAGCAGCGCGACCGCCTGCTGAACGTGTTGCGCCGACTGCGTGACGATGTGCGCGAGCTGGCTCGCCTCCGACGTGACCGACTGCACGTCGTACAGCGACACGGCCGTCGCGACGTCTTCCATCAGGTCGAGGATGTCGTCCATCGTCGTGATCAGCTTGTGGATCTCGTCACGATCGAGCGGCGTGATGAAGGTCTTGTGCAGCAGATCGATCGCTTCATGCGTGAGCTTGTCAGCGGCCTTCTCGGCGGTTTGCACGTTTTGCTTGTGAATCTCGGCGTCGGCGAGATTGTCGATCAGCAGTTCGAGCTCGCGGCCACCGGAAACGATGTGCTTCGCGTGCGCGTTGAAGAGTTCAAAGAACTTGCCCTCCGTGGGCATGAATCGACCGAACATGGGATTCCTGAGAGATTGTCAAACGACTGTCACGAAAACGGGCGACATTGTACCGTTTTCGGTTGCGACGCGACGCGCGTATATGCGCGCGCCGGGATTGGATACAACGCCTGGTGAAATAACGGTTTACATCCGGCGAAGAAGTGTTACTCGCCGTAGAAGTTCTGCGCCCCCGCAAAGTTGTCGAACTTCGTGTATTGGCCCAGGAACGTGAGCCGAACGGGCCCGATCGGACCGTTACGCTGCTTGCCGATGATGATTTCGGCCGTCCCCTTGTCCGGGCTGTCGGGATTGTAAACCTCGTCGCGGTAAATGAACAGGATCACGTCCGCGTCCTGCTCGATTGCGCCCGATTCGCGCAAATCGGACATCACCGGACGCTTGTTCGGACGCTGTTCGAGACCGCGGTTCAGCTGCGACAGCGCGATCACGGGCACGTCCAGCTCTTTCGCGAGGCTCTTCAGCGATCGCGAAATTTCCGAGATTTCGGTCGCGCGGTTCTCGCCCTGCGACGAACCCGACATCAGCTGCAGGTAGTCGACGATGATCAGGCCGAGCTTGCCGCACTGACGCGCAAGGCGTCGCGCGCGCGAGCGCAGTTCCATCGGGTTCAGGCCGCCCGTTTCGTCGATGAAGAGCTGCGCCTCGCTCATCTTCTGCACCGCGTGCGTGAGCTTCGGCCAGTCCTCGTCGGTCAGGCGGCCGGTACGCATCCGGTGCTGGTCGAGCCGGCCGATCGAGCCGAGCATACGCATCACGAGCTGCGTGCCCGGCATTTCCATCGAGAACACCGCGACCGGCAGCCCGTACTCGACCGCGACGTATTCGCCGATGTTCATCGAGAACGCGGTCTTACCCATCGACGGCCGTCCGGCCACGATGATCAGCTCGCCGCCGTGCATCCCGGACGTCATCCGGTCGAGGTCGACGAAGCCGGTCGGCGTGCCGGTGACGTCGCTCGGGTTCGCGGTGTGATACAGCGTGTCGATCCGCTCGACGACCTGCGTGAGCAGCGGGCCGATCTCCAGGAAGCCCTGGTTGCCGCGCGCGCCCTCTTCGGCGATCGAGAACACCTTCGACTCGGCCTCGTCGAGCAGCTGGCGGACTTCCTTGCCCTGCGGATTGAACGCGTCGGCCGAGATTTCGTCGGCGACCGACACGAGCCGGCGCAGCACCGCGCGGTCGCGCACGATTTCCGCATAGCGGCGGATGTTCGCGGCGCTCGGCGTATTTTGCGCGAGCGCGTTCAGGTACGCGAGGCCGCCGACGTCGTCGGCCTTGCCGGACGTGGTCAGCGCTTCGTACACGGTCACGACGTCGGCCGGGCGTGTCGACGCGATCAGCCGGCCGATGTGCTCGTAAATGATCCGGTGGTCGTAGCGGTAGAAATCGCTCTGCGACAGGAAGTCGGCAATCCGGTCCCAGGCCGCGTTGTCGAGCAACAGGCCGCCGAGCACCGACTGCTCGGCTTCGACCGAATGCGGCGGGACTTTCAGCGATTCGATTTGAGGATCTTGCGGCGCGTTCATGGGTTGGGATTATCGCGAATTACACTGGACGACGCCATACCGGCCGCCGGCGTACAGGCAATAAAAAAGGCAGGCCCCGGTTGCCCGGGCGCCTGCCCTTGTCCGGACGGCGGAAGCCGCCCGGCAAGCTTGCGTACGCTTACGCGTGGTCGCCGATCACGTTGATCGTGACGTCGACGACGACGTCCGTGTGCAGCGCGATCTGGACGACGTGCTCGCCGATCATCTTCAGCGGGCCTTCCGGCATGCGAACTTGCAGCTTCTCGACTTCGAAACCTGCCTTCTTCAGCAGTTCCGCGACGTCGCCGTTCGTGACCGAGCCGAACAGACGGCCGTCGACGCCCGACTTCTGCGTGACTTCGAACGTCTGGCCGTTCAGCTTCTCGCCGACTGCCTGCGCTGCCGCCAGCTTTTCAGCGGCGATCTTTTCGAGCTCGGCGCGGCGAACTTCGAATTCGGCGATCGCTTCCTTCGTTGCACGGCGAGCCTTGCGGTTCGGGATCAGGAAGTTGCGAGCGTAACCGTCCTTGACCTTGACGATATCGCCGAGGTTGCCCAGATTGGCGACTTTTTCCAACAGAATGATTTGCATTCGAATTCTCCTTATTGCGTCGCCTGATTACGCCTTGTGCTGATCGGTGTACGGCAGCAGCGCGAGGAAACGCGCACGCTTGATTGCCGTATCCAGCTGACGCTGATAGTGCGCCTTCGTACCCGTCAGACGAGCCGGCGTGATCTTGCCGTTTTCGCCGATGAAGTCCTTCAGCGTTTCCGTGTCCTTGTAGTCGATCTGCTCGACGCCTGCAGCCGTGAAACGGCAGAACTTCTTGCGCTTGAAGAGCGGGTTTTGTTGCTGACGACGCTTGTCGAATTTCTTACCAGTCGGGCGGGGCATGATTTCAGTCCTTTCCAATGTCCTGCAATGCTGTGATGTGAAACACCAAGGTTCTCGCGTTGCGGCTTTTCTTCGCCAGGAAGCCCGTGAACAGCGTCTCGACGCCCATTTCACGGCTCTCCAGCCTGCCGCTCGCCTCACCGGCCGCCACCGCCTCGATCGTCATTTCGACCTGACGGGGAATGCCTGCTTCGACGACTTCCGTGCGGTGATGCAATGTGGCGCTTGCAATCGGAACACCTGCCGGCGTATATCGCACCGGTGCGCGTTCGACGACGCTCGCCGTCAATTGCAACCTGTTCACGTGAGTGACGCGTTCCCTGGTGGCTTAATACGTGACGAACTTAAGCCTGCGCTTCGGTCGGCTGAGCTGCAGCCGCCTTCTTGGCTTCTTCGCGCTGAACTTCCTTCATCATCGGCGACGGGCCGGTCTCGGCCTTCTTCATCTTGACGATGAGGTGGCGCAGCACGGCGTCGTTGAACTTGAACGCGTGTTCGAGTTCGTCGAGCGTCGTCTGGTCGCACTCGATGTTCATGCAGACGTAGTGAGCCTTCGCGAGTTTCTCGATCATGTAGGCCAGTTGGCGACGGCCCCAGTCTTCGACGCGGTGGATCTGACCGCCGTGCGACGTGATCGTGGTCTTGTAACGCTCGATCATCGCGGGCACTTGCTCGCTCTGATCGGGGTGCACGATGAATACGATTTCGTAATGACGCATTACACACTCCTTGTGGATAGAAGCCACCCGGGCGTCTGAACCGGTGTGGCAAGTGAGAAGCCGAAGATTCTAACCCGGATACACGGCTCATGCAACACCGATCGACGATTCCCGCGTGGATTCGGCCATGTTTTCAACGACTTGAAGGTGGCCGGCGGCAGAAACGGGGACGCGCACACCCGCTCGCGACCCGGGGACGGAACGCTTCGCGCGGTTCCGGGCCGGTGCTTCGGGCCGCCTTCACTCGCTGCGCGCCCCGCGCAGCCGCGCGTCGAGCGCCGTCCTGAACGCGGCCAGCGCCGAAGGCTCCGCGTCGGTCACCGCCCACCACGTCATCCCGGCCGCGTCCCAGCGATCGAGCGCGTAGCCTTGCGACACGGTCGTGTACGCTGCGCGCGCGCGCCCTTCTCCGGCCGGCCGCACGTACACGTCGATCACGTGCTGCCGGTAGCGGTACACGAGCACCGCGACGCGGCGCCCGCCGACGTAGTCGAGCCGGCCGCCGGCCAGCGGGAAACCGCTCGCCGACAGGTCCTCGACCGGCGGCGCGTAGTCGAGCCGCCCGTTGAACCACGGCTTCACCGTATGCCGATCCGTCGAGATCACGTCGATGTCGCGCGCCGACAGGCCGGCCCGCACGTGGCTCGACACGAGTTCGTCGACCGTCCGGTCGGTGTCGGCGTGACGGGCGGACAGCGTCATCCCGGCCGCCGCGGCCAGCGCGACCATCAGCGCCACGCCCCAGCCGAGCGCTGGCAGCGCCGCGACGTGCGGCCCGGGGCCCGCGGCGGCCGGGCGAGCCGACACGCCGCGACCCGCCGGCCATGCGAACCAGCGGCGCGCGCCCGGTCGTGGCC
>NZ_CABVPL010000057.1 GCF_902499045.1 Burkholderia latens
TTTCAGCAGCAGAGAAGCGAGATTATGAACCGCCTTTCTTCGCTCGTCAACAACTTTCTGAACTGCTTCGTCGTGACTGCGAGGGGTTCAGCTTCGTGTGCGCCAGGCCGCTACCGCCATCCCTATCGCACCGCTTCCCTTCCTCCTCCGCGCCGCGTTGCCGTTAGCGCGAAAGAGGCGTGATTCTAGGCGTCGTCCGGGCGTCGCGCAAGGGGTTTGACCGATTTATTTCGTTCCCCGTCGATTCGACCTTCCGGCCATGCCGCAAGCACGAGACCGCTTATGGCGCAAAGAACGGACTAGAATGTGAGGTTCTTCGCCTCTTTCTATACGTATTTAATATGCGCCAGCGAATCGCCAAACGTCTCCCCCCCGACGCCGACAAACTGGTCGGCCTGTCGCTTGCGCTCTTCGCCTCGGGCAGCCGCATCGAGGATCGCTTCTGGGAAGCGAAGCTCGATGCGCTGCTCGCCAAGATCGTTCGCAACGGCAACCAGACCACGCTCGACGCGGCACTCGACCATCTGCAGCAGAATCACCCCGACGCATACGGTGCGCTCGCCGACATGGCCGAGACGCACAGCGAATCGATGGTGATCGATCACGACGGCCAGCCGTACGACGCGCTGCTGGTCGCCGTCCCCGTTCTTGCGTGGACGCGCTACATGATTCCGTCGGGGCCGCTGAAAGGCGACGTTGCCGATGCGCTGCGTGCTCACTTGCAGGCGCACGTGCTCGCGTCCGGCACGCTCGTGGGGCTCGCTCCGTTCCTGTACAGCATCGATCAGTTGCCGCGACACCACGTCGAGACCTACCGGCTCGCCCAACAGCTCGCGCACGCGGCCATCGGCCAGCATGCGGCCAAACTGAGCTTCGGGGACCTGCCCGAAACCTCGCCGATTCTGGCGGATCCGCGCTTCCTCCTCGCCGTCGTCGCCGCGCCCGCCGGCGCACCGCTGTTCCGCTGGCAGGAAGAGGAGCACGGCAACCGGATCGAACGCGGCCAGTGCCTCGAGCAATGGACGGCCCAGGGCGGCCCGAACCTGTCGGTTGCCCTCCCCGGCTGCGAATTCGAATGCCTGCTTCCGGACGCGTACTACTCCGCTTGCCGTGATGCGGACGAGCGCATCCGTCCGCACACGGTCCGAACGGCCATCCGTTATCTTTTCGACACACTTGGTGCAGCGCCGCAGGAACTGCGCGCAGTGGTCGCCGGCTTCGGCGAACGACGGATCGACGAGTATCGTGTCGGCTTCACGCGGCGCGCCAGCAACGACGTGATCTATGGCGTCGTGTGGCCGCTCTACGGTCGCGAAAACGGCGACGTGTCGATCGACAGCGCGACGCTCGAAGGCGAAGCGCCGATCGACGGGCCGCTCGAGGAAATCGTGAGTCTGTTGAAGGAATGCGGTGTAACGGACGTCCGGCGGCACGCCGGCCGCTTCGAACCCGAATATTGCGACGACTGCGGCGTGCCGCTCTACGCGGATCCGCTCGGCGAAATCGTCCACGCCGAAATGCCGGAAGACGCGTCGCCCGCGCAACCTCACTTCCACTGATCGCATCGCAGGCCGGCATGGCCTGCACGCGCGAAGCCGCTCCCGGTTCCAGCCGGAGCGGCTTTTTTTTCGTCCGCCACCCCATCCGCCGAAATTTCAGACTTTTCCTAAGCCTTTCAGCCAAGCAGACATCGTGTAAGGTCTTTGTCATTATCGGACCGAAGGCATGCCGACGGCAGCTCAATGACTCATCTTAAGGAGGTTGAATATGCGGTTCCTGGTGTTGAACTCAGACGCCGAACGGCGTGACGGACTGAAGGCCCTGCTGCGGCAGATCGACCGTCACGCCAGCATCAACGATGCGCCGGACGGTTTCCAGGCGCGCCGGCTGCTGCGCACCCAGCGTTTCGACCTGGTCGCGATCAACTGGCCGGACGTCGGCAAGCTGAGCGAACTCCAGGCGCTTTGCAGCGCCTCCTCGCCGACCCCTGCCGCGGTACTGATCGACGAATGCACGCCGCAAGCCATCCAACGCTTCTACAACTACGGCGTCGCGGGTGTCATCCCGCACTCCACGCGGCCGCATTTGATCCTGCGCGCACTTGAGATCGTCCTGCTCGGCGGCCACTACATCCCGCCGATTGCGCTGAGCCTGCTGCCATCCGCCGCCGCAGCGCGCAACGACACTCATTTCCAGAAGCTCGCCGGAGCGCTGCCGCGCCGGCCGCCCGTCGGCCTGCTGTCACCGCGGCAGGCGCAAATCATGCGCTTCGTCCACATGGGCAGCACCAACAAGATGATTGCGCGAACGCTCGGCATCAGCGAAGGCACGGTGAAGATCCACCTCGCCAGCATCTTCCAGCAGCTCGGCGCGGCAAACCGCGCCGCCGCGGTTGCGATCTACAACGGCTGGTTGTCGCCGCACCTCGAGGCGCTGCTCGCCAACCGCGATCGCGCGATCAAGCCGGCCATCGGCGAACGCGGCCCCGTTCCGCTGCGCGCGCAACGTGGCGAGCGCCGGTATCCGCTGCCAACGGCTGGCACCGGCACCCGCGACTTGCCGCTCGCAGCAGAGCCACCGGCAAGGTTTCGGCGCGACCGCTAGCCGGACAGTCTCGATATTGCGACGGTCAGTATGTGCGGATTCCCACCTTTGATGCTCAACGAGTAATATGAACACATGGGTTTTCTTTTCACACCGCTTCCGCTCTGGGTAGGCGTCGGTGGCTGGATCGCCGCCGTGGCGCTGCTCGCGCTCGCGATCTGGAATCGTCCGTTCGTCCGCCTGCAGGACGCAACGCTCCAGCACGTGTGGCTCGCGCTCGTCACTGCGATCACGGTTCTGTGGGCGTCGAACGCGTGGCTCGAGGACGGGATCGTCATGCATTTGCTCGGCGCGACGCTGCTCGTCACGCTGTTCGACTGGACTCTCGCACTGATCGCGATGGGCGCCGTCACGGGCGTCGCGGCAATCGTCTTCGATGCGCCGTGGCAAGGCGTCGGTCTCACCTATCTGGTGTACGGTGCATTACCGGTCGCCGTATCCGCGTTGCTGCAGCGCGCGGCGATCGCGTGGCTGCCACACAACCTCGCATCATTCATTACCGGGCAGGGCTTCCTGTCGCCGGCCATCGCAATCGTCGCGGTTGCCGGTGCCGCGGCCGGCGTGCAGCTCGCGCTCGCGGACGGCATGCCCGTCGCGATTCCCGCCGGCTACATGCTGAACACCGCGCTGCTCGCGCTCGGTGAAGCATGGTTCACCGGCATGGCGACCGCGCTCATCGCCGTCTATCGCCCCGCATGGGTCACGACGTTCGACGTCCGCCGCTATCGACTCGGCGGCCCGCGCGCCTGACTGGCGCGACTGTCCCGGTGCAAGCCGCGCCCGGCGATCCGCTTGCGCAGCGCGGGAGAGTGCGACGTCTACTGCCGCACAACTTTTTTACGCTAAGATTGAACTCCTGATCTTCATCGGGCATCTATACGTGCCCGATGTCTCATTTGCTCCTCACCAATAACCTGATGGACAGCTCTCCTGCCTCGCTCCGGATTTTCCGGGCGCTCGGCAAGCTGGCAGCCTGTGTTGCGGGCCTGTCGCTTGCGCTCCCGGCACCGGTATTCGCCGACCTCCTCGACCAGCGCTCCGAACTGATCAACAAATTCGTCAACGAAATGCATGCCGATCCGATCGTCGCCGATTGTGCGGCGCACGGCAGCTTCATCGCGAGCACGTCGTCGGCGTTCGACCGCGTCGACTTCGCACCGAACGCGTTCGAAAGCGGCAACGCGACGATCACGCCATGGAACGATTCGTTCGATCAGGGCAAGCAGCGCGTGAAGGTCGACAACATCGTCACCGTGGACGGCTTCGGCGTTCGCGGCGACGGCAGCGCCCCGACACCGCTGAAATTCCGCTGCGGCTACGTCGGTCAGCAGATGCTGGCGTTCAGCTGGAACGATCCCGTTCCGCCGCTGAAGCCGCGCGTCGAACGCCCGTCCTCGCCGACGAAGTCGTTCAAGGGCAAGTCGCACCGCGGCAAGGTGAAGGCCAAGGCAACCGGCCGCACCGGCAGCAAGAAGGCCGTCGCCACGAAGAAATCGGCCGGCACGAAGAAAGCCGTGAAGAAGAAAACCGCGAAGAAGTCCTGATACGACGGAGCGGCAACGACAGGAGCAAGAAAGCCGGCGCATCGTACGATGCGCCGGCTTTTTTCATATCGGCGAATATCGACGCGTTGCGCGCTTACGCGAACGTCTCGACGTGCGCGAGGATTGCAGCGAGCATCGCCGCGCCGAGCGCCGCACTGCGCTGGCCGTTCCAGCCGACGCGCTCGTCGGGCAGGTTCGCGTTGTCCTTGAACGGCATCTCGAGCGTCAGCGACAGACAACCGAACTGATGACCGATGTACTTCGACGCGAGCTTGAGCGCGTCCTCCTTGTACTTGCTCGCCGCGTAGCCGTGCTCGGTCTGGAAATCCGGGCTCGCGACCTTGAACGCGTCGATGAACGCGGTCTGCTCCTTGCTCTGCTGCTCGGTGAAACTCGGCAGCATCTCCGAACCCGCGACGAACACGTAAGGCAGATCCTCGTCGCCGTGAATGTCGAAGAACATGTCGCAACCGGTCGCATGGATCGCGTCGCGCACGACCAGCACTTCGGGGCTGCGCTCGGCATCGGGCGCCATCCACTCGCGGTTCAGGTTCGCGCCAGCCGCGTTGGTGCGCAGGTTGCCGTGCACGCTGCCATCCGGATTCATGTTCGGGACGATGTAGAACGTCGCGTAATCGTACAGCTTGCGCGCGACCGGATCGCCCGCCCAGTCGCCCCAGCCTGCGAGCCGCTTGACGAGCCCTTCGACGAACCACTCGGCCATCGTCTCGCCGGGATGCTGGCGCGCGATGATCCACACCTTCTTCTTCGGCACGCCGTCGACTTCCGGCGTACCGAGCGTCAGCAGCGACATCGGCCGGCCCTCGACCGTGCGGCCGAGCTCGACAACGTTCGCGTGCGGCAATTGCTGGACCGCGCCGATGAACGCCGCATGGCGCTCCTCCGAATACGGTTCGAAATACGCGTAGTAGATGCTGTCGAATTCCGGCGTGTGGTCGATGGTCATCGTCTTGCCGTCGAAGGTCGTCGGCACGCGGAACCAGTCGACGCGGTCGTAGCTCGCGACCGCGCTGTAGTTGCGCCATCCCGACGGATACGCACAGTCGGCCGCATTCTCGAACGCCATCACGCACCGCTCGCCGCGCGCGCCCGTCAGACGGAAGTAGAACCATTGCGCAAACTCGGAGCGGCTGTCGCCGCGCACGCGCAGACGGATCGCGTCCGGGTTGTCGCACGACACGACGTCGATCGCGCCCGCATCGAAATTGCTGGTGATCGAAAGGGTCATCTATCTCTCCAATTGCGACCGGAACGGGCTGTCTGCCGAATTCCCGGCCACATGCATTCGCCGGCCGTCTCGTGAACGGCCGGCATGGTCACTCGCCGATTCGCCGGCGATATACGTAAGTCGAATCGTTCGATGCTGCTGCATCGAACGCATACCCTTCGATCGCGAAATCCTTCAGCGCCGCCGGTTCGGCGATGCGGTTCTCGACGATATAACGCGCCATCAGGCCACGGGCGCGCTTCGCGTGGAAGCTGATGATCTTGTAGCGGCCGCCCTTCCAGTCCTCGAACACCGGCGTGACGACCGGCGCGGCCAGCAGTTTCGGCTTCACCGACTTGAAGTACTCGGTGGACGCGCAGTTGACCAGCACGCGCGCCGCGCCGGTGCGCGTCTCGAGCTGCTCGTTCAGCGCCCGCGTGATCCGGTCGCCCCAGAACGCATACAGATCCTTGCCGCGCGCGTTCGCGAAACGGGTCCCCATCTCGAGCCGGTACGGTTGCAGCAGGTCGAGCGGACGCAGCAGCCCGTACAGGCCGGACAGCACGCGCACGTGCTGCTGCGCGTAATCGAGATCGGCGGCCGACAGCGATTTCGCGTCGAATCCCTCGTACACGTCGCCATTGAACGCGAGCACGGCCTGCTTCGCATTGGCCGGCGTGAAGGTGGGCGACCAGTCGGCGAAGCGCTGGAAGTTCAGGCGCGCGAGCGGGTCGGAGATGTCCATCAGCGCAGCGATGTCTTGCGGCGACAGCTTGCGCAGGCCGTCGATCAGTTCCGACGCGTCGTCGACGAATGCAGGCTTCGTGTAAGTCGGGACGTGGGCAGGCGTATCGTAGTCGAGGGATTTGGCGGGAGAGAGAACGATTATCATAGAGGCTCGCTGGCACGCCGTGCCTTGCGGTCAGACGAAAACCACCGATTGTAACGAATGACCCGCTCCCTCGCCCCGCATGACGCGCTTCGCGTCGTGCTCGATTCGAACGTCTGGATCGACATCCTCGTGTTCGACGATCCTGCCGCGCGCCCGATCCGTGCCGCGCTCGAGCGCGGCACGCTCATCGCCGTGATCGACGGCCGCTGCCTGAACGAGCTCGAACTCGTGCTCGACTATCCGCAGTTCCAGGCGCGCGCGATCGACAAGGCCGCGGCACTCGCGATCGTCGCGCAGTTGGCGACGCTCGTCGAGCCGCCGCCGGTCGCCGACGCCGACGCGCTACCGCTGCCGAAATGCAAGGACCGCGACGATCAGAAATTTCTCGAACTCGCCCGCGCCGCGCAGGCCGACTGGCTCGTGTCGAAGGACCGCGCGCTGCTCAAGCTCGCGAAGCGCACCGCGCGCGACTTCGGCTTCCGGATCGCGCAGCCCGCGCCGTTTGCCGAAGCCTGCGCACTCGACGCCGCGCCGGCCATCATCCCCACGCCGGCCTGACGGGCCCGGCATCACCTGCTTGCGACCGTATCGATGAACGCTCCTTCCGACATGCCCAAGACTCCCGTTTTTCCCTCGCGCCTGCCGAACGTCGGCACGACGATCTTCACGGTCATGAGCGCGCTCGCCGCCGAGAAAGGCGCGGTCAATCTCGGCCAGGGCTTCCCCGATTTCGACTGCGATCCGCGCATCGTCGACGCGGTCGCGGCCGCGATGCGCAACGGTCACAACCAGTATCCGCCGATGGCGGGCGTCGCCCCGCTGCGCGACGCGATCGCCGACAAGATCGCGCACGTCTACGGCCGGCGCTACGACCCGGCCACCGAGATCACGGTGACGGCCGGCGCGACGCAGGCGCTGCTGACGGCGATCCTGTGCGCGGTGCATCCGGGAGACGAGGTGATCGTCGTCGAACCGACCTACGACAGCTATCTGCCGTCGATCGAGCTCGCCGGCGGCAAGCCCGTGTTCGTCACGCTGGAAGCGCCGGACTACGCGATCCCGTTCGATCGTCTGGCGGCCGCGATCACGCCGAAGACGCGGATGATCATGATTAACACGCCGCACAATCCCACCGGCACGGTGTGGCGCGAGGCCGACATGCGCAGGTTGGAGGAGATCGTGCGCGGCACCGACGTGCTGATCCTGTCGGACGAAGTGTACGAGCACATGGTGTACGACGGCGCGCGGCACGAAAGCGTCGCGCGCTACCCGGAACTGGCCGCACGCAGTTTCATCGTGTCCAGCTTCGGGAAGACGTACCACGTGACCGGCTGGAAAGTCGGCTATGTCGCGGCACCGGCGGCGCTGACCGCGGCGTTCCGCAAGGTCCACCAGTTCAACGTGTTCACGGTGAACACGCCGATGCAGATCGGGCTCGCCGACTACCTGCGCGACCCGGCACCGTACCTGACGCTGCCCGCTTTCTATCAGAAGAAGCGGGACTTCTTCCGCGCCGGCCTCGAGCGCACGCGCTTCAAGCTGCTGCCGTGCACGGGCACGTACTTCCAGTGCGTCGACTATTCGGCGATCAGCGACCTGCCGGAAGCGGAATTCTCGAAGTGGCTCACGTCGGAGATCGGCGTGGCGGCAATTCCGGTGTCGGCGTTCTATCACGAGCCGCATGAATCGGGCGTCGTGCGCTTTTGCTTCGCGAAACAGGAAAGCACGCTCGCGTCCGCACTCGAACGGCTCGCACGCTTGTAAGCCGGATCGGCCGATCAGGCGCGGCCGCAGGGCCGCGTCGTAATCGCGCTTATGAACGCGCGGTGCCGGTTGCTTCCAGATAGGCCTTGCGATCGGCCGCCACGCGTTGCGCGGCCGGCCGCTCGCCGACGAGCTTCGCATGCGCC
This sequence comes from Burkholderia latens, assembly GCF_902499045.1. Classification (GTDB taxonomy): domain Bacteria; phylum Pseudomonadota; class Gammaproteobacteria; order Burkholderiales; family Burkholderiaceae; genus Burkholderia; species Burkholderia latens. Next base: position 8,179 of record NZ_CABVPL010000057.1, read on the forward strand.
TTCCAGTCGATGCCTGCGTCGAGCAGGAAATCGCGGCCGAAGATCGCCTTCGTCGCCATCCCGATCACCGGCAGATGGATGGCCGCGGCGATGTCGGCCAGGCTGAACGTATCGCCGAGCACGTACGGCGAAAACCGCGTCATTTGCTTGAATGCGCCGATCGCGCGCGGCAGGCGCTTCTCGACGTGCGCCTTCGTCCCGTCGCTGACCTTGCCGCCGAAAAATGCTTCCGTATAGACCTCGCGCGCGGTCCATTCGAGATACAGCTCGAGCGTTTCGACGAGTTCGCGCACCTTCGCGGCCGCGAACGGGCTAGACGGGAAAATCGCCTTGTCGGGATAACGCGCGGCCAGATATTCGACGATCACCTGCGATTCGAACAGCGCGCCCTCTTCCGTCTTCACGAACGGGATCTTGCCGAGCGGCGAATCGGCGAGCAATGCCGGATCGCTGATCGGCAAGCCGCACACCGATTCCTCGAACGGGATGCCGTACTCGAGCAGCACGAACTTCACCTTGTTGTAGTAGTTGGACAACGGAATACCGCACAGCTGTAACATCGGAGTCTCCTGCGTTGCTGAGGCGCGGCCGCAGCGATGCCGGCCGCATCGGAATGCGTCGCGCGAAAAAGCACGTTCGTGCTAGTCTAAAGCAGTTTCATGTCCGTCACGACAACATTGCATCCGCTGCGGCATCCTGCCCGCATGCATGCACGACGCGCGGCGCCGCAGCGTCGCCATCCGATGGAGACACATTCGCATGAGTGCTGAACTGCTGGCCTCGCGTCCGCCCGAGAGCGAATCGACGCTCGTCCTCACGCTGTCCAATCCCGGTGCGCGCAACGCGCTGCATCCCGACATGTACGCGGCCGGCGTCGAAGCGCTCGCCACTGCCGATCGCGACCCGGCGATTCGCGCCGTCGTGCTCACGGGTGCCGATCGCTTCTTTTGCGCGGGCGGCAACCTGAACCGGCTGCTCGACAATCGCTCGAAGGATCCGTCCTACCAGGCCGACAGCATCGATCAGCTCGCCGCGTGGATCACGGCGATCCGCGCCTCGACGAAGCCGGTGATTGCAGCGGTCGAAGGCGCGGCGGCCGGCGCGGGCTTCTCGCTCGCGCTCGCATGCGACCTGATCGTCGCCGCGCACGACGCGAAGTTCGTGATGTCGTACGCGCGCGTCGGTCTCACGCCGGACGGCGGCGGCTCATGGTTCCTCGCCCGTGCGCTGCCGCGCGCGCTGGCGGCCGAAATCCTGTTCGAGGGCAAGCCCGCCGCGGCCGAACGCCTGCATGCGCTCGGCGTCGTCAACCGGCTCGCAGCCCCCGGCGCCGCATTGTCCGAGGCGCTCGCGTGGGCCGACTCGCTCGCCGGCATCTCGCCGAACGCGCTCACGCGCATCAAGTCGATGCTCGACGACGCGGCCGCGCAGCCGCTCGACGCGCATCTCTGCACCGAGCGCGATCACTTCGTCGCGTCGCTGCATCACGCGGATGCGTTCGAAGGGATTACCGCGTTTCTCGAGAAACGCCAGCCACGCTACAAGCGCTGAACCGTCGGGATTCCGCCGCTCGAACGGCGTGACCGGCACCACGGCGGCACGCACGCGCATGCGTGCGCCCGCACGTTCGCACCGCCTGCAGCCCGCGTCGATCCATGCTCTAATGACCGCCTGTCGCGGCGCCGTGCCGGCGCCGTTTTCGCGCATGCCACGAAGGAGTGACGATGATCGACGTCTACAGCTGGGCGACCCCGAACGGCCACAAGATCCACATCATGCTCGAGGAAACGGGCCTCGCGTATCGTGCGCATCCGGTCGATATCGGCGCGGGCGACCAGTTCAAGCCCGAGTTCCTGAAGATCAGCCCGAACAATAAGATCCCCGCGATCGTCGATCCGGACGGCCCCGGCGGCAAGCCGATCTCGCTGTTCGAATCGGGCGCGATCCTCGTCTACCTCGCGGAAAAAACCGGCAAGTTCCTGCCGTCGGATCCGGCCGCGCGCTACGCGACGCTCGAATGGCTGATGTTCCAGATGGGCGGCGTCGGCCCGATGCTCGGGCAAGCGCACCATTTCCGCCTGTACGCGCCGGAAAAAATCGAATACGCGGTGAATCGCTATACGAACGAAGCGAAGCGCCTGTACAACGTGATGGACAAGCGCCTCGGCGAATCCGAATACCTCGCGGGCGACACGTACACGATCGCGGACATCGCGACGTTCCCCTGGACGCGGTCATGGCAAAACCAGGGCGTCGTGCTCGACGAACTGCCGAACGTGAAGCGCTGGCACGACGCGATTGCCGCGCGTCCGGCCGTACAGCGCGGCGTCGAAGTCCTCACGTCGCTGCGCAAGGCGCTGCAGGACGACAAGGCACGCGAGATCCTGTTCGGTGCGACCCAATACGCGAAGCACTGAAACAGCTTGCGACGGATAAACGCAGCGGCATCCGTCGATGCCGCTGCGCGTGGCAGAAGTAGTGCAGCGTGATGAATTCCGCCGCGCAAACGAGCAGCGGCGCATCGGGACGCTCGGCCTGCACCGACACCGCCCACGTCACCTGCACGCCGCCGCGCGCGGCCTCCGCGGTTTCTTTCACCGCGAACAGCGCACGCACGCGCGCACCGACCGGCACCGGCTTCAGGAACCGCACGCGGTTCAGTCCGTAGTTCACGCCCATCTTCTGCTCGAAGCGCATCGCGTCCGTCATCAGCGCGGGAATCAGCGACAGCGTCAGGAAGCCGTGCGCGATCGGGCCGCCGAACGGTGACTCGCGCCGCGCACGCTCGGGATCGACATGAATCCACTGGTGGTCGTCGGTCGCATCGGCGAAACGGTCGACCCGCTGCTGATCGATCCCGATCCAGCCGCTAGCGAACGGCTCCGCGCCGACCAGCGCACGCAGCGCCTGCGTCGATGCGATGAGCGGCAACGTCGTGTCCGTCATGCGCCCGCTCCTTGCGGATGGCGCAGCCCGAAGATCACCTTGGTGTGAACGGTGATCACCGTGTCGCCGGCTTCGTTGATGCCGATCCACTCCGTCGACACGATGCCGCGATCGGGCTTGCTCGCCGACACGCGCTTGTCGTGGATCTTCTGGTGCATCGTGATCGTGTCGCCGGCGCGCACAGGCTTGAGCCAGCGGATCGAATCGATGCCGGGCGAACCCATGCTGGTCGAATCCGGGCCGAGCTTCTTGACGAGCAGGCCCATGAACACCGAACAGGTATGCCAGCCGCTCGCGACGAGCCCGCCGAACGGCGATGCCCTCCCGGCCGCCTCGTCGAGGTGGAACGGTTGCGGGTCGTAGCGTTGCGCGAACGCCTTGATGTCGTCCGCGTCGAACGTGTAGCGGCCGATTTCGGTCGTGCTGCCGACTTCCAGATCTTCGTAGCTGATACCCACTTGTGTGTCTCCCGTGGCGCGCTCGCGCGTCGCCGTCATGCTGCGTCGGCCTGCGCGAAATCCGGCAAGGCCGCGATGCGCGCAAGGTGATGATCGGTGTCGCCGAGCGTGGTCTCGATGATCGACAGCCGCTTGAACAGGTGCGCGGCGGCAACCTCGTTGGTCACGCCCATCCCGCCGTGCAGCTGCACGGCCTGCTGGCCGACGAACCGCGCGGCCGCGCCGACCCGCGCTTTCGCGGCGGACACCGCCTTGCGCCGCGCGTCGGCGTCGCCGCCCGCGTAACGCACGGCGGCGAGGTACGTCAGCGAACGCGCCTGCTCCGCGTGAATCAGCATGTCGACCATCCGGTGCTGCAACGCCTGGAAGCGCGCGATGGGTACGCCGAACTGCTCGCGCGTCTTCGTGTATTCGACCGTCGCACGATTCAGTTCGTCGAGGGCGCCGACCGCTTCCGCGCACAACAGGAAGGTCGCGTAGTCCGCAATCTGCTCGAGCGCGGCCGCGTCGCGTGCGCCGCCGGTCAACCGCCGAGCAGGCGTTTCATGCAGCTCGATCGTTGCGGCGCGCTGGCCGTCGATCGTCCGGTAGTCGGCGAGTTTGACGCCCGCGGCATCGCGCTCGACGACGAACAGGCCGATGCCACCGCCGTCGACGCGCGCGGGCACGATCCACGCATGTGCCTGCGCGCCGTGCTGGACGACCGATTTCGTGCCGGTCAGCCGGTACGTGCCGCCCGCTTCGCGCGCATGCGTATCGATTTCGTAGAGATCGTAGCGCGCCCGCGGTTCGTGGAACGCGACGGCCAGGCGCTTCTGCCCCTGCGCGACCGCTTCCAGCAGCGCCGCATCGTCGCCCGTGCCGGAGCCGGCGACCCGCAGCGCCTCGACGCCGACTGCCGTCGCCCAGTACGGCTCGATCACGAGTGCGCGGCCGAGCTCCTGCATCGCCACCAGCATGTCGACCGGCCCGCCGCCGAGGCCGCCCTGTGCGTCCGGCACGGGCAGCGCGGTCAGGCCGAGCTCCGCGAATGCGCTCCATTGCGCGTCCGATACGCCCGCGTCGCTGCGCACGATCGCCTGGCGCGCATCGAAACCATATTGCTCGCCGAGATAACGGCGCAGCGCATCGGCGAACTGTTGCTGCTCGTCGGTAAAGCTGAAATCCATGGTTGTCTCCGTTCCCTGATCACAGCCCCAGGATCATCTGCGCGATGATGTTCTTCTGAATCTCGTTCGAACCGCCGTAGATCGACGTCTTCCGATAGTTGAAGTAGTACGCGGCAAGCGGCGCCGCATCGTCGTCGCCGGCGATGCTGTGTTCGCGCTCGCCGTCCAGAAACGGGACGTCGAATGGCGCGGCCAGCGGCCCGATCGCGTCGAACATCAGCTCGGTGAGCGCCTGCTGCACCTCGGTACCCTTGATCTTCAGCATCGACGCCTCGGGGCCAGGCCCCTTGCCGCTCGTCTCGCGGCTGACGACGCGCAGCACCGTCACCTCGAGCGCCATCAGCTCGACTTCGAGCGCCGCGACCTTCGCGGCGAACACGGGATCGGCGAGCAACGGCTTGCCGTTCTTGCGCTGGTTCGACGCCACGCGCTTCAGGAACGCGAGTTCGCGCTTCGACGCGCCGACGCGCGCGATGCCGGTACGCTCATGGCCGAGCAGATACTTCGCATAGGTCCAGCCGCGATTCTCGTCGCCGACGAGATTCTCGACCGGCACCTTCACGTCCTCGAAGAACACTTCGTTGACTTCGTGATCCTCGTCGAGCGTGATGATCGGGCGCACCGTGATGCCCGGTGTCTTCATGTCGATCAGCAGGAACGAGATGCCCTCCTGCTTCTTCGCCGCCGGGTCGGTGCGCACGAGGCAGAACATCATGTCCGCGTACTGGCCGAGCGTCGTCCACGTCTTCTGGCCGTTGACGACGTAGTGGTCGCCGCGGCGTTCGGCGCGCGTGCGCAGCGACGCGAGATCGGACCCGGAACCCGGCTCCGAATAGCCTTGGCACCACCAGTCGGTGCCGTCGAGGATGCGGGGCAGATAGTGACGCTTCTGCGCGTCGCTGCCGTATTTCATCAACACCGGCGCGACCATCGACACGCCGAACGGCAGCACGGTCGGCGCACCGATGCGCGCGCACTCCTCGTCCCAGATGTGCCGCTGCGTCGCATTCCAGCCCGGACCGCCGTATTCGACCGGCCATGCGGGCGCGGACCAGCCGCGCTGGCCGAGAATCCGATGCCAGCTCGCGAAATCGTCGCGGTCGAGTCGTTTGTGATCGAGTACTTTGGCGCGCAGTGCGTGAGGCAGATTCGCCTCGAGCCAGGCGCGGACGTCGGCGCGGAACGCGTCGTCAGCGGGGGAATAATCCAGATCCATGCGCAGTGTCTCCTGTCCGCGGCCGTCCCCGGCCAAGGACACACTGCGTACGTCATTGCAGCGGTTCTTTCAGCGCGACAGGAATCGGCAGCGGCATCACGTCGATGCCTTCTTCGACCAAGGATTGCGCATCCTCCGGCGTCGTGACGCCACGAATGCTGCGTGCCGGCGCCTCGTTGTAATGGATGCGCCGCGCTTCCTCGGCGAAGCGCTCGCCCACGTTCTCGGTTTTCTCCAGCACCTCGCGCAGTGCACGCATCACCTGCGCCTGCATCGCGCGCGGATCGGCCGGCTGCGCCTGTGTCGCGCCCGACAGGTTCAGGCGCGGCGCCGACGGCATCCGGTTGATCTCCGTCGTTCCGCACACCGGACATTCGACCAGCTTGCGGGACAACTGCGCTTCGAACTCATCGGCGGAAGCGAACCAGCCTTCGAACCGATGACCGTGCGGGCACTGTAAATCGAGGACCTTCATGCTGAATCAGGGCGTGTGACGAGTGTAGCGCAAAACGTGCTTTTGTGAACGACCGTGCTAAATCAAGGATCGCGCGGCCAGGCGGGCCGCCGCGTCATCGGATTGTAACGCGGCGCTCCGCCCGCTGCAGACCGCCGGTCAGGACTGCTCGGCCGAGCCGAGCGGCCACGCGCCGGACAACACCTTGTCGAGCCACATCGTGCCGATGATCGTCTTCACGTCGGTGATCTGGCCCGTGCGCACCCATTCGAGCAGGTCGGGCAGCGTCGCGGTGAACGTTTCGAGGAATTCGCCTTCGTCGAGCTTGCGCTCGCCGGCCGTCAGCCCGCGCGCGAGATACAGGTCGATGAATTCGGTCGAGTAGGAAATGATCGGGTGAATCCGCGCCAGGAACACGTATTCGCGTGCCGTATAGCCGGTTTCCTCGCGCAGTTCGCGCACCGCGCACGCAAGCGCGCCTTCGTTCGGATCGAGCTTGCCGGCCGGGAATTCGGCCATGACCTTGCCGATCGGATAGCGATACTGGCTTTCCATCAGCACGCGGCCGTCGTCGAACAGCGGGATGATCATCACCGCGCCCGGATGCTGCACGTATTCGCGCGTGGCCTGCTTGCCGTCCGGCAGACGGACGGTGTCGCGCTTCAGCTTGAGGAACGAGCCTTCGAAAATCGCCTCGCTCTCGACGCAGGTTTCGGTCAGTGCGGCGTCGTGATTGGGTAGTTCGGCCATCGGCGGGCTCCTGAGAAGTGAGCACGCGACGGCCGAAGCCGTCAGCGTCGTTTGACGAGATATTGAAACGTGAAGCCGGGAAACGCGAACACGACGAAGAGACTGAACGTGATCGCGTAAAACTGCCAGCCTTGTTCGAAGCGGTTGCCGGCGCGCGACTCGAGCCAGAAGCCGAGCGCGCCGACCACGAAATACAGCACGATCAGCTCGCCGATCCGGATCCACGCGCTTTTCTTCGTCGCGCCGAACGGCACGACGGCGAAGAGACGTTGGTTCAGGAACGGCACGTTGGCGCCCGCAAGCGCCAACAGCACGATGAACCAGCCGGCTGCCGACATTACAGCGGCAGCGTGTGACGAATTGCCTGCAGGCAGGCCGTCAGCAGCGGGCTCGGGATCAGGCCGAGCACGACGACCGCGATGCCGTTCAGCACGAGAATCGTGCGCTTGCAGAAGTCGCCGGTGATCGGAGCCGCGTCCTGCGGTGCATCGAAATAGATCAGCTTGACGATGCGCAGGTAGTAGAACGCGCCGAACAGCGACGTGATCACGGCCAGCACGGCAAGCCACGTGAGGCCAGCGTTGACGGTCGCCTCGAGCACCGCGAGCTTCGCGTAGAAGCCGACGGTCGGCGGAATGCCGGCCAGCGAGAACATCATGACCATCATCACGAATGCGAACACCGGGCTGCGCTTGTTGAGGCCCTTGAAGTCGTCGATCGTTTCCGCTTCGAAATCGCGACGCGCAAGCAGCATCACCACGCCGAACGAGCCGAGCGTCGTGATCAGGTAGACGATCGCATAGAACATCGCCGAGCTGTACGCATTCGCCGGTGCGGTCGCGTCGCCCTTCACGATGCCGGCGAGCAGGCCGAGCAGCACGAAGCCCATGTTCGAGATCGCCGAGTACGCGAGCATCCGCTTGATGTTGCGCTGGACGATACCGGTGATGTTGCCGACGATCAGCGACAGCGCGGCGAGGATCACGAGCGCGGTCTGCCAGTTCTGTGCGAGCGGCAGCAGGCCCATCACCAGGAAGCGCAGGCCCCACGCGAACGCGGCAACCTTCGGGCCGCCGCCGACGAACAGCGTCATCGCGGTCGGTGCGCCCTGGTAGACGTCCGGCACCCACATGTGGAACGGCACGGCGCCGAGCTTGAACGCGATACCGGCGACGATGAAGATCACGCCGAACATCAGCACGGCTGCGTCGGTGTTGCCGCCGACCGCCTTGTACACTTCGCCGAGCTCGAGCGAGCCGGTCGCGCCGTAGAGCATCGAGATGCCGTACAGCACGAAGCCCGACGCGAGCGCGCCCAGCACGTAGTACTTCATCGCCGCTTCGCTCGACTGCGCGGCATCGCGGCGCAGCGCGATGACGGCGTACAGCGACAGCGACATCAGTTCGAGGCCGAGGTACAGCGTCAGGAAGTTGTTGCCCGACACCATCACCAGCTGGCCGAGCAGCGAGAACATGCCCAGCAGGAACACGTCGCCGCGGAACATGTCGCGGTCTTCGAGGTACTTGCGCGAATAGACGAGCGAGACCGCGAAGCCGATCGACACGACGGCCTTCATCATGCTCGCGAACGAGTCGACGACGACCATCCGCGAGAAGAAGTAGTACTGCTGCGGATCGAGCGCCTGCACGGCGAACCAGACGCCGGCGACGACCGACGATACCACCGCGATCAGATAGGTCAGGCGGCGGCCGGCGGCACCGGTAAAGGTGTCGTTCAGCCATGCGACGACGATGGCGACCATCACCAGCGCGTCAGGCAACAGGACATTCATAGGAGCGTTCATGATCTTGAGTTCCTCCGCTCGCGATTACTGGGCCAGCGGCAGCTTCGACTGCGCGACGTGGGAGAGGAGGTTTTCCACGGAAACGTGCATCACGTCGGTGAAAGGCTTCGGATACAGGCCCATCAGCAGCGTGAACGCGGCGAGCACGGCCAGCATCACGAATTCGCGACGGCCGATGTCCGTCAGCTTGGCAACGTGATCGTTCGCCACCGCGCCGAAGTACACGCGCTTGTACATCCACAGCGTGTACGCCGCGCCGAGGATCAGCGTGAATGCCGCGCCGAACGCGATCCAGAAGTTGTACTGGACGGCCGCGAGAATCACCATGAATTCGCCGACGAAACCCGACGTGCCCGGCAGGCCGCAGTTGGCCATCGAGAACAGCATCGCGAATGCCGCGAACTTCGGCATCACGTTCACGACGCCGCCGTAGTCGGCGATCTGGCGCGAGTGCACGCGGTCGTACAGCACGCCGATGCACAGGAACATCGCGCCCGACACGAAGCCGTGCGAGATCATCTGGACGATCGCGCCTTCGACGCCGAGCTGGTTGAAGATGAAGAAGCCGAGCGTGACGAAGCCCATGTGCGCGATCGACGAATACGCGACCAGCTTCTTCATGTCGGCCTGCACCATCGCGACGAGGCCGATGTAGATCACCGCGATCAGCGACAGCGTGATCACGACCGGTGCGAGGAAGTGGCTTGCGTCAGGCGTGATCGGCAACGAGAAACGCAGGAAGCCGTACGCGCCGAGCTTCAGCATGATCGCCGCCAGCACGACGGAGCCGCCCGTCGGCGCTTCCACGTGCGCGTCCGGCAGCCACGTGTGCACCGGCCACATCGGCACCTTCACCGCGAACGCGAGGAAGAATGCGATGAACAGCAGGATCTGCGGCGTCATCGCGATCTTCGCGTTCTGCCACGTCGCGAGGTCGAACGAGTGCGTCTCCGTGTACAGGTAGATCAGTGCGACCAGCATCAGCAGCGAGCCGGCGAGCGTGTACAGGAAGAACTTGAACGCCGCATACACGCGGTTCGGGCCGCCCCACACGCCGATGATGATGTACATCGGGATCAGGGTCGCCTCGAAGAACACGTAGAACAGCAGGCCGTCGGCCGCCGAGAACACGCCGATCATGATCCCGGACAGGATCAGGAACGCCGCGAGGTACTGCGCGACGTTCTCGGTGATCACTTCCCATGCGGCGATCACGACGATCACCGTGATCAGCGCGGTCAGCACGACGAACCACATCGAGATGCCGTCGACGCCGAGGTGATACGAAATGTCGAAGCGTTCGATCCAGGTCGACTTTTCGACGAACTGCAGCGCAGCCGTGCTCGAGTCGAAGCCCGTGATCAGCGGGATCGTGACCGCGAGGCCGAGCAGCGAACCGATCAGTGCGACCCAGCGGGCCGTCCCCGGATTTTTGTCGTTACCGACCGCGAGCACGAGGAGGCCGAAGACGATCGGCAGCCAGATCGCGGTACTGAGAATCGGAAAAGCGTGCATTAGTGTTGTCCCCCTGCCTTATTTGCCGCCGAGCGTTACAAACAGGGTCAGGAGCCCCAGCATGCCGATGATCATGGCGAACGCGTAGTGATAGATGTAACCGGATTGGAGGAAGCGGATCACGCCGGCGAACCAGCCGATGAACCGGGCGCTGCCGTTGACGAGGCCGTCGATCACGACGACGTCACCTTCCTTCCACAGGCCGCGGCCGATCGCCACCGAACCACGGGCGAACACCACTTCGTTGATCTTGTCCATGTAGTACTTGTTGTCCAGCAGCGTGTAGATCGGACCGAACGCGCGGCGGATCGACGCCGGCAGATCCGGACGCTTCAGGTACAGGAACCACGCGACGACGACACCGGCGAGCGCCAGCCAAACCGGCAGGCCCGACACCGAGTGCAGGCCCATGCCGACCCAGCCGTGGAACTCTTCGGCCATCTCGGCCAGCGCCGGATGGTTTTCGCCGATGAAGATCACCTTGTCGAACGCGACGCCGTGCTGGAAGAAGTCGCCGAACAGCATCGGGCCGATCGCGATCGCACCGATGATGATCGACGGAATCGCCAGCAGGACCAGCGGCACCCACACGACCCACGGGGTCTCGTGCGGCTCGTGCGCGTGATCGTCGTGACCGTGGCCATGGTCGTGGCCGTGATCGTCGTGACCGTGCGCGGCTGCCATGCCCATCGGCGATTCCGGATGCTTCGGATTGCGGAAGCGCTCTTCGCCGTGGAACACCAGGAAGTACATGCGGAACGAGTACAGCGCCGTGACGAACACGCTCGCGACGACCGCGAAGTATGCGAAGCCCGAACCCGGCAGGTGCGACAGCTTCACCGCGTCGATGATCGAGTCCTTCGAGTAGAAGCCCGAGAAGAACGGCGTACCGATCAGCGCCAGCGAGCCGACGAGCGACGTGATCCACGTGATCGGCATGTATTTGCGCAGGCCGCCCATGTTGCGCATGTCCTGATCATGGTGCATGCCCATGATCACCGAGCCGGCGCCGAGGAACAGCAGCGCCTTGAAGAACGCGTGCGTCATCAGGTGGAACACGGCGACCGGATACGCGGACACGCCGAGCGCGACGGTCATGTAGCCGAGCTGCGACAGCGTCGAGTACGCGACGACACGCTTGATGTCGTTCTGGACGATCCCGAGGAAGCCCATGAACAGTGCGGTGATCGCGCCGATCACCGTGATGAACGACAACGCGGTATCCGACAGTTCGAACAGCGGCGACATGCGCGACACCATGAAGATGCCGGCCGTCACCATCGTCGCCGCGTGGATCAGCGCGGAGATCGGGGTCGGGCCTTCCATCGAGTCAGGCAGCCACACGTGCAGCGGGAACTGCGCCGATTTACCCATCGCACCGATGAACAGGCAGATACAGGCGACGGTCAGCAGGCCCCAGTCGGTGCCCGGGAAGTGCAGGCTCGCGAGCTCCGCGCGCTTCGCGAACACTTCGCCGTAGTTCATCGAACCCGCGAACGCGAGCAGCAGGCCGATGCCGAGCAGGAAGCCGAAGTCGCCGACGCGGTTCACGAGGAACGCCTTCATGTTCGCGTAGATCGCGCTCTCACGCGTGAAGTAGAAGCCGATCAGCAGGTACGACACCAGACCCACCGCTTCCCAGCCGAAGAACAGCTGCAGGAAGTTGTTGCTCATCACGAGCATCAGCATCGAGAACGTGAACAGCGAGATGTACGAGAAGAAGCGCTGGTAGCCGTCTTCTTCCGACATGTAGCCGATCGTGTACACGTGCACCATCAGCGACACGAAGGTCACGACGACCATCATCATCGCGGTCAGCGAATCGACGAGGAAGCCGACTTCGAGTTTCAGCGAGCCGACGTTCATCCATTCATAGACGGTCGCGTTGAAGCTCGCGCCGCCCATCACGTCGACGAAGACTTTCGCCGACAGGAGGAACGCGATCAATACGCCGAGGATCGTGATCCGGTGTGCGCCCTTGCGCCCGACTGCGTTCCCGAACAGCCCCGCAATCAGCGAGCCGGCCAGCGGAGCGAGCGGAATCGCCAGCAGCAGGTTTTCATTGAGTGTCGTTGACATAACAGCGTTGCCTGAAATTAACCTTTGAGCTGATCGAGATCCTCGACATTGATCGTGTCGAGCTTACGGAACAGGGTCACCAGAATCGCGAGACCGATCGCGGCTTCCGCTGCGGCGACGGTCAGCACGAAGAACACGAAGATCTGGCCGTGCACGTCGCCGAGGTAGTGCGAGAACGCGACGAAGTTGGTGTTCACCGCCAGCAGCATCAGTTCGATCGCCATCAGGATGATGATGATGTTGCGGCGGTTCAGGAAAATCCCGACGATCGCGATCGCAAAGAGGATCGCGCCGAGCACGAGGTAGTGAGCAAGAGTCAGCATGGTTTTCTTTTCCTCCGCTTAGCCGTTGGTGCTCGTACCGGCTTCGCTCTGCGCCGTTTCCGGCTGCGGCTTTTCCGCTTCCATCTTCACGAGGCGCACGCGGTCGTCGCGGCGCACCTTGACCTGTTCCGACACGCGCTGGCGCTTGCTGTCCTTGCCCTTGCGCTCGGTCAGCCCGATCGCGGCGATGATCGCGACCAGCAGCACCAGGCCGGCGATTTCAAACGCGAAGATGTAGTCGGTGTAGATGACCTTGCCGATCAGACGCGTGTTCGACCAGTCAGCCATCGCGCCCGTCGCCATCGCGTGCGCCGCATGCGTGTCGCCGTAGCCGCGCCACAAGATCAGCGCGGTCTCGACCACGATGATCGCGCCGACCACGGTTGCCATCGGCACGAAGCGCTTGAAGTCGCGGCGCAGGTAATCGATGTTGATGTCGAGCATCATCACGACGAACAGGAACAGCACCATCACGGCGCCCACGTACACCAGCACCAGCAGGATCGCGAGGAATTCCGCTTCCAGCAGCATCCAGATCGCGGCCGCGTTGAAGAACGCCAGCACAAGGAAAAGCGCAGACGCCACCGGGTTGCGCGAAGTGATCACCTTCAGCCCTGATACCACCAGGAGCAGCGCGAAGATGTAGAACAGTACGGTCGTGAATTCCATGATTACCGGTTCATCGTTAGGCCATAGTCAGGCGCGGCTTGCGGGACGCCCGCACCCGTCGCGGCGGCACGGCCCGTTCATCGCGGGCCGGCACTGCAAACACAATCAACGATACGGCGCGTCGGCGGCCTTCGCCGCGGCGATGTCCTTCTCGTAGCGATCGCCCACCGCGAGCAGCATTTCCTTCGTGAAATACAGGTCGCCGCGCTTTTCGCCGTGGTACTCGAGAATCTGCGTCTCGACGATCGAATCGACCGGGCAGCTTTCCTCGCAGAAACCGCAGAAGATGCACTTCGTCAGGTCGATGTCGTAGCGCGTCGTGCGGCGCGTGTTGTCCGCGCGCGTTTCCGATTCGATCGTGATCGCCAGCGCGGGGCACACGGCCTCGCACAGCTTGCACGCGATGCAGCGCTCTTCGCCGTTCTCATAGCGGCGCAGTGCATGCAGCCCGCGAAAGCGCGGCGAGATCGGGGTCTTCTCTTCCGGGAACTGCACGGTGAACTTGCGCCGGAACGTGTAACGACCGGTCAGCGCGAGCCCCTTCAGCAGCTCCGTCAGGAAGAAGGTCTTAAAGAAGTGTTGGATTGCCGTCATGATTTCGTCCGATCTTTACTTCACCCAGATGTTGAGCGGCGACATCATCCAGAAGCCGACCACGACCACCCAGATCACCGTGACAGGCAGGAACACCTTCCAGCCCAGGCGCATGATCTGGTCGTAACGGTAGCGCGGGAACGTCGCGCGGACCCAGATGAACACCGACAGCAGCGCGAATACCTTCAGCACCAGCCAGAAGATGCCCGGAATGAACGACAGGAATTCGAACGGTGCGTCCCAGCCGCCGAGGAACAGCGTCGCGGCCAGTGCCGAGATCACGATCATGTTGATGTACTCGGCGAGGAAGAACAGCGCGAACGCCATACCCGAGTAATCGATCATGTGACCCGCGACGATCTCCGACTCCCCTTCCACCACGTCGAACGGGTGGCGGTTCGTTTCGGCGATCCCGGACACGAAGTAGACGACGAACGCCGGCAGCAGCGGCAGCCAGTTCCACGACAGGAAGTTCACGCCGTGGCCGGCGAAGAAGCCGTGCTGCTGCGAGCCGACGATTTCGGACAGGTTGAGGCTGCCGGCCGTCATCAGCACGAGCACCAGCGCGAAGCCCATCGAAATTTCGTACGACACCATCTGCGCCGCGGCCCGCATCGCGCCGAGGAACGCGTACTTCGAGTTCGACGCCCAGCCGGCGAGAATCACCGCGTACACGCCGATCGACGAGATCGCCATCGCATACAGCAGGCCGGCGTTCACGTTCGCGAGCACGGCTTCGGCCTGGAACGGGATCACGGCCCAGACGGCGAACGCCGGCACGACGGTCATGATCGGCGCGATCAGGTACAGCCAGCGGCTGGCGGCCGTCGGCTGAATGACTTCCTTCAGCAGCAGCTTCAGCACGTCGGCGATCGGCTGCAGCAGGCCGGCGGGGCCGACGCGGTTCGGGCCGAGACGCACGTGCATCCAGCCGATCAGCTTGCGTTCCCACAGAATCAGGTACGCGACGCACAGCAGGATCACGACGGCGACGACGAGAATGCGCACGAGCGCCCACACCGTCGGCCATGCGACGCCGAGAAGCTGGGCTCCGCCCGCGTTGATCGTATCGAACAAGCTCATTTACGCCTTCTCCACCACCAGTTCACCGGACAGGCTGCCGAGCGCTGCGCCGGCAGGCGTTGCCGCCGACACGCGAACGACCGTCTCCGCAAGATTCGCGTCGCGCACGGCCGGCAACTGCACCGCGCGCTCGCCCTGGCGCACGCGCACCGCGTCGCCTTCCTTCAAGCCCAGCTTGTCGAACAACGCGGCCGGCAGCGCTGCGGCATTCGCCGCCTTCGCGGCGGCCGTCAGGTGCAGCGCACCCGCGCGGCGCACGAGCGCGTCGGCGTGATAGATCGGCACGTCGGCGAGGCGCTCGTAGCTGCCGTTCGCGGCAGGCGCCGCAACGCGGGCCGGCGCGACCGACGCCTGGTTCGACAGACGGTTCGCGACGCCTGCGTCGCCGAGCGCCGCGAGACGCACTTCTTCGGCGGTCTCGTATTCGAAGTTCGGCAGGCCGAGCAGGCTGCCGAGCACACGCAGCACCTTCCAGGCCGGGCGCGTGTCGCCGAGCGGGCGCACGACGCCGTTGAAGCTCTGCACGGTGCCTTCGGCGTTGACGAACGTACCGGCCGTTTCAGTGAACGGCGCGATCGGCAGCAGCACGTCGGCGTAATCGAGGCCGTGCTTGAACGGCGACATCACGACGACCATTTCGGCCTGGTTCAGCGCGGCAAGTGCCTGCGCCGGATCGGCCGTGTCGAATTCCGGTTCGACGTTCAGCAGCACGTAGCCCTTGCGCGGCTGCGCGAACGCTTCGCGTGCGTTCAGGCCGCCTTCGCCCGGCAG
Source organism: Burkholderia latens (assembly GCF_902499045.1). Lineage (GTDB taxonomy): Bacteria > Pseudomonadota > Gammaproteobacteria > Burkholderiales > Burkholderiaceae > Burkholderia > Burkholderia latens. The sequence continues at coordinate 24,010 of NZ_CABVPL010000057.1, forward strand.
TGCGCCGACGACGTGCGCGCCGACCGTGTTCGCCGCTTCCGTCAGGAAGCCGAGCGTGGCGCCGGTGTTGTCGGCGATCCACTGCGCGACCGCGTGCAGCTGCGCGAATTGCGGATGACGGACCGCGACGTTGCCGAGCAGCACCGCGCGGCGCTCGCCATTCGCGAGCGACTGCGCGACTGCCTGCGCGGCAGCCGATGCGGTGACGCCGGCGAGCGCATCCGGCAGCGCGACGCCGCGCAGTTGCGCGACGGCCGCGGCGATGCCGGCCAGTTCGTCGACCCATGCGGACGGCGCCGCGACGATGCGCTGCGCGGTCGGGATCAGCGAGTCGTCGGCGGTCGCGTGCAGGAAATGCAGCTTCGCGCCGTTCTTCGCGGCCTGACGCAGGCGCGCGGCGAACAGCGGGTGGTCGCGGCGCAGGAACGAGCCAACGACGAACGCGGCATCGACGTTCGACAGTTCCGCGATCGGCATGCCGAGCCACGGTGCGCCCTGGACAGGCGCCGAGAAATCCTGCTGACGCAGCCGGAAGTCGACGTTCGGCGTCTTCAGTTCGCTCGCGAGCTGCTTGACGAGGAACAGCTCTTCAGCGGTGCTGTGCGCGCTCGCGAGCATCGCCAGCGCGTTCGCGCCGTGATCCGCGGCGATGCCCTTCAGGCCCTTCGCGACGTATTCGAGTGCGGTCTGCCAGTCGGTTTCGATCCACTGGCCGCCCTGCTTCAGCATCGGCTTCGTCAGGCGCTCTTCGCTGTTCAGGCCTTCGTACGAGAAACGATCCTTGTCGGAGATCCAGCATTCGTTGATCGCTTCGTTCTCGAACGGCAGCACGCGCATCACGCGGTTGTTCTTCACCTGCACGACGAGGTTCGCGCCGACGGAATCGTGCGGGCTCACCGACTTGCGGCGCGACAGTTCCCACGTGCGGGCGCTGTAGCGGAACGGCTTGCTGGTCAGCGCGCCGACCGGGCACAGGTCGATCATGTTGCCCGACAGCTCGGAGTCGACCGTCTTGCCGACGAACGTCGTGATTTCCGAGTGCTCGCCGCGGCCCAGCATGCCGAGCTCCATCACGCCGGCGATTTCCTGGCCGAACCGAACGCAGCGCGTGCAGTGGATGCAGCGCGACATTTCTTCCATCGAGATCAGCGGGCCCACGTTCTTGTGGAACACCACGCGCTTTTCTTCCGAATAGCGCGACGACGACTTGCCGTAGCCGACCGCCAGATCCTGCAGCTGGCATTCGCCGCCCTGATCGCAGATCGGGCAATCGAGCGGGTGGTTGATGAGGAGGAATTCCATCACCGACTGCTGCGCCTTCACGGCCTTGTCGGACTGCGTGCGCACGATCATGCCGGCCGACACGGGCGTCGCGCAGGCAGGCACGGCCTTCGGCATCTTCTCGACTTCGACGAGACACATCCGGCAGTTGGCCGCGACCGACAGTTTCTTGTGATAGCAGAAGTGAGGAATGTACGTATCCGCCTTGTGCGCAGCCTGGATCACCATGCTGCCTTCGGGCACCTCGACCTTCTTGCCGTCTATTTCAAGTTCAACCATGATGGTGAATGGTCCTTAACCTATTTCCGCCCGTTCGCGCCTTGGCCCGACCGTGCGCTCAAATTCCGCAACCGGTGCTTCGCTTCAGGCTGCCGCCGCGTGCGCGTGGCCGCCGACCATGCACTGCTTGTGCTCGACGTGGTACGCGAATTCGTCCCAGTAATGCTTGAGCATCCCGCGCACCGGCATCGCCGCCGCATCGCCGAGCGCGCAGATCGTGCGGCCCATGATGTTCTCGGCGACCGAGTTCAGCAGGTCCAGATCTTCCTGGCGCCCTTCGCCGTGCTCGATACGATTCACGACGCGGTACAGCCAGCCCGTGCCTTCGCGGCACGGCGTGCACTGGCCGCACGATTCCTCGTAATAGAAGTACGACAGGCGCAGCAGCGAACGCACCATGCAGCGCGTCTCGTCCATCACGATCACCGCGCCGGAGCCGAGCATCGAGCCCGCCTTCGCGATCGAGTCGTAATCGAGATCGGTCTGCATCATGATGTCGCCCGGGATCACCGGCGCCGACGAGCCGCCCGGAATCACGGCCTTGATCTTGCGGCCGCCGCGCATCCCGCCCGCGAGCTCCATCAACGTCGCGAACGGCGTGCCGAGCGGCACTTCGTAGTTGCCCGGACGCTCGACGTCGCCCGACACCGAGAAGATCTTCGTGCCGCCGTTGTTCGGCTTGCCGATCTCGAGGTAATTCTGCGGCCCGATGGACAGCAGGAACGGCACCGCCGCGAACGTCTCGGTGTTGTTGATCGTGGTCGGCTTGCCGTACACGCCGAAGCTCGCCGGGAACGGCGGCTTGAAGCGCGGCTGGCCCTTCTTGCCTTCGAGCGACTCGAGCAGCGCCGTTTCCTCGCCGCAGATGTACGCGCCGTAACCGTGGTGCGCGTGCAGCTGGAACGAGAATTCCGAGCCCATGATGTTGTCGCCGAGGAACCCGGCCGCGCGCGCTTCGTCGAGCGCGGCTTCGAAGCGTCGATACACTTCGAAGATTTCGCCGTGGATGTAGTTGTAGCCGACGGTGATGCCCATCGCGTACGCGCCGATGGCCATGCCTTCGATCAGCGCATGCGGGTTCCAACGCAGGATGTCGCGATCCTTGAACGTGCCCGGCTCGCCTTCGTCCGAGTTGCAGACGAGGTACTTCTGCCCCGGGAACTGGCGCGGCATGAAGCTCCACTTCAGGCCGGTCGGGAAGCCCGCACCGCCACGGCCACGCAGGCCCGACGCCTTCACGTCGGCGATCACCTGCTCGGGCGGAATCTTTTCTTCGAGAATGCGGCGCAGCTGCTTGTAGCCGCCGCGCGCAACGTAATCTTCGAGATGCCAGTTCTCGCCGTTCAGACCAGCGAGGATCAGCGGTTTGATGTGACGGTCGTGAAGGGACGTCATTTCGAAAGCTCCTCAAGCAGCTGGTCGATCTTCTCGCGGCTCATGAAGCTGCACATTCTGTGATTGTTCACCAGCAGCACCGGCGCATCGCCGCACGAGCCCATGCATTCGCCTTCCTTCAGCGTGAACTTGCCGTCGGGCGTGGTCTCGCCGAAATCGATGCCCAGCTTCTGTTTCAGGTACTCGGCCGTCGCTTCCGCGCCGCCGTGCGGACCGAGCTGGCACGGCAGGTTCGTGCAGAGCGTGATCTTGTGCTTGCCGACCGGTTTGAGCTCGTACATCGTGTAGAACGTCGCGACTTCCTGCACGGCGACGGCCGGCATGCCGAGATAGTCCGCGACGAACTGCATCAGTTCGGGCGACAGCCAGCCGTGCTCTTCCTGAGCGACGGCCAACGCCGACATCACGGCGGACTGTTTCTGATCGGCGGGATACTTCGTCAACGCTCGATCGATTTCCTTCAGGCCTTCAGCTGAGATCATTTTCAGACACGACTCTTTCAATTCCTACCGAACGAACAACCTGCCGCACTGCTGTGCATGGACGGCAGACCTGGCGCTCACTGTTGACAGCTTGCGAAGCCGCGCCGGTTCAGCGCATACCGCATGTGACTTCGCGTGTGACTGACTGCTCGCCGCCCGCTCGCGCGGGCGGCGCAACCATTAGCGATCGATTTCGCCGAACACGATGTCCTGCGTACCGATGATCGTGACGGCGTCGGCAATCATGTGGCCGCGCGCCATTTCGTCGAGCGACGCGAGGTGCGCGAAGCCCGGTGCGCGGATCTTGAGGCGATACGGCTTGTTGGCACCATCCGACACGAGATAGATGCCGAACTCGCCCTTCGGATGCTCGACTGCGGCGTACGTTTCGCCTTCCGGCACGTGAAAACCTTCGGTGAAGAGCTTGAAGTGGTGAATCAAGTCTTCCATGTTGGTCTTCATGCCGACGCGCGACGGCGGCGCAACCTTGTGATTGTCGGTCATCACGGGGCCCGGATTCTTGCGGAGCCACTCAATACACTGTTTCGCGATCCGGACCGACTGGCGCATTTCTTCGACGCGCACGAGATAGCGGTCGTAGCAATCGCCGTTCACGCCGACCGGCACGTCGAAATCCATGCGATCGTACACTTCGTACGGCTGCTTCTTGCGCAGGTCCCACGCGATGCCGGAGCCGCGCAACATCGGGCCCGTCAGGCCCATCTGCAGCGCACGTTCCGGGCTGACGACGCCGATCCCGACCAGACGCTGTTTCCAGATCCGGTTGTCGGTCAGCAGCGTTTCGTACTCGTCGATGCACTTCGGGAAGCGCGTAAAGAAATCGTCGATGAAGTCGAGCACCGAGCCGCTGCGCGCTTCGTTCATCTTCGCGAGCGCCTTCTCGTTGCGAATCTTCGACGCCTTGTATTGCGGCATCGCGTCCGGCAGGTCGCGATAGACGCCGCCCGGACGGTAGTACGCGGCGTGCATCCGCGCACCGGACACCGCCTCGTACACGTCCATCAGATCTTCGCGCTCGCGGAATGCGTACAGGAACACCGCCATCGCGCCGACGTCGAGTGCGTGCGCGCCGATCCACATCAGGTGGTTCAGCACGCGCGTGATCTCGTCGAACAGCACGCGGATGTACTGCGCGCGCTCCGGCACGTCGATGCCGAGCAGGCGCTCGATCGCGAGCACGTAGCCGTGTTCGTTGACCATCATCGACACGTAGTCGAGACGGTCCATGTACGGCACGGACTGGATGAAGGTCTTGTTTTCCGCGAGCTTTTCAGTCGCGCGGTGCAGCAGGCCGATGTGCGGATCGGCGCGCTGGATCACTTCGCCGTCGAGCTCGAGCACGAGGCGCAGCACACCGTGCGCTGCCGGGTGCTGCGGGCCGAAGTTGAGGGTGTAGTTCTTGATTTCTGCCATGACGCCCCCTTAATGTTTCAGACCGCCATAGCGATCCTCGCGGATCACGCGCGGCGTGATTTCGCGCGGCTCGATCGTCACCGGCTGGTAGACGACTCGCTTCTCTTCCGGGTCGTAACGCATTTCGACGTAGCCCGACACCGGGAAGTCCTTGCGGAACGGATGACCGATGAAGCCGTAGTCGGTGAGGATGCGGCGCAGGTCGGGGTGGCCCTCGAACACGAGACCGTAGAGATCGAACGCTTCGCGCTCGTACCAGTTTGCGGAGGTCCAGATGTCGACGAGCGACGCGACGATCGGCAGATCGTCGTCCGGCGCGAACACGCGCAGGCGCAGGCGCCAGTTGTTCGTGACCGACAGCAGCTGCGACACGGCCGCGAAGCGCGGGCCGTCGTACGCGCCGTCGCCATACGTTTGATAGTCGACGCCGCACAGGTCGATCAGCTGCTCGAAACGGAGCTTCGGATCGTCGCGCAGCGTCTTTGCGACTTCGAGGTAATCGCTCGCCTTCACGACGAGCGTCAGTTCACCGATCGCTTCGGTGAGGCTCACCACGCGCGCGCCGAGCGCGGCTTCGAGGTTTGCCTTGAGGGTCTCGATTTTGCTTGCCATATTGAGGGGACGCTCGGGGCTTTATTGACGGGCGATGGTGTTGGTGCGGCGGATCTTCGCCTGAAGCTGGATCACGCCGTAGACCAGCGCCTCGGCCGTAGGCGGACAGCCCGGCACGTAGACGTCGACCGGCACGATCCGGTCGCAACCGCGGACCACCGAGTACGAGTAGTGGTAGTAGCCGCCGCCGTTCGCGCACGACCCCATCGAGATCACCCAGCGCGGCTCGGCCATCTGGTCGTACACGCGGCGCAGCGCGGGCGCCATCTTGTTGCACAGCGTGCCGGCCACGATCATCACGTCCGACTGGCGCGGGCTCGGGCGAAACACGACGCCGAACCGGTCCAGGTCGTAACGGGCCGCGCCCGCATGCATCATCTCGACGGCGCAACACGCGAGCCCGAACGTCATCGGCCACAGCGAGCCGGTGCGCGTCCAGTTGATCAGCTTGTCAGCCGTCGTGGTGACAAACCCTTCCTTCAAGACCCCTTCGATACTCATTTGCTTTCCACTCCAGACGAGCGGCCCAGCGTGGCCGCCCATGCAAACCGGCGATTAACCCATCACTCCCAGTCGAGGCCGCCTTTCTTCCAGATATAGGCAAAGCCCAGCAGGAATTCGAGCAGAAAAATCATCATTGCGATGAAACCCGGCCAGCCGATGTCCCGGAGCGCGACGCCCCACGGAAACAGGAATGCGGTTTCGAGATCGAAGATGATGAACAGGATGGCGACGAGGTAGTACCGGACGTCGAATTTCATCCGGGCGTCTTCAAAGGCTTCGAAGCCGCACTCGTACGGTGCGTTCTTCTCGACGTCCGGCTTGTTGGGACCAAGGAGCTTGCCGATGCTGACCAGCGCTATACCTAAACCAGTGCCCACGAGGAGGAACAACAAGACGGGGTAATAGGCTGCGAGGTTCAAGGCAATCCTCTATCGGTTGGTTCTGAGCGTCCGGAGAATACCACTTCCGGCGGAAGGAATCATTTCGGAGTGCAGGCGATCACAAGACAATCGCAAGGGACACCCCACAAATGAAAAATGCCAGCCACTAGAAGCGGCTGGCATTGAGTAACTTTGGTGCCGACGGCGAGACTCGAACTCGCACAGCTTTCGCCACTACCCCCTCAAGATAGCGTGTCTACCAATTTCACCACGTCGGCACTGCATGCAACTCGGGTTGTACTGCTCGTTTCCCGCGAATCGCTTCAAGAATTAAATTCTAACCCGAGTTCCAGATTTGTTCAACGCACAAACGCAAAAAATTGAACTTTTATTTCGGGACGTCCTGGCCCGGCGCGCTTGCAGCCGAACCCGCGGCAGCGGATGCTGCGACGGCCGGCGCCGACGCTGCGGGCGCCGATGCCGGCGCGGTCGCTACCGTGCCGAGCACGCCGGCCGACGGTGTCGACTTGTACGAACCGAGGTACGTCAGCGCGAGCGTCGCGACGAAGAAGATCGTCGCGAGGATGCCCGTCGTGCGAGACAGGAAGTTCGCCGAGCCCGTCGCACCGAACAGGCTGCCCGATGCGCCGCTGCCGAATGCGGCACCCATGTCGGCACCCTTGCCGTGCTGCAACAGCACGAGCCCGATCACACCCAGCGCAGACAGCACCTGCACGACAATAATCAGCGTCTTGAATAACAGCATCACACCCACCCGATTGGATCGGGCGACCGGAACGACCGGCCGCCTTCATGGTTCAATTCGATTGCGGACCGCTCAACGTGCGGCCCGGCAGATCGCCAGGAAATCTTCCGCCTTCAGCGACGCGCCGCCGATCAGGCCGCCGTCGATGTCCGGCTGCGAGAACAGCTCTTCCGCGTTGTCCGGCTTCACGCTGCCGCCGTACAGCACGGACACGTGCGCCGCCCCCTTCGCCGCGAGACGCGCACGCAGGAACGCGTGCACCTCCTGCGCCTGCGCCGACGTCGCACTCTTGCCCGTACCGATCGCCCACACCGGTTCGTATGCGACGACGATGCGCGCTGCTTCGTCGGCGCTCAGCACCGCAAGCACGGCGTCGAGCTGCGCACCGACCACCTGCTCGGTCGTGCCCGCTTCGCGCTCGTCGAGCGTTTCGCCGACGCATACGACAGGCGTGAGGCCTGCCGCAAGCGCACGCTGCGCCTTCGCGGCGACCGTCTCGCTGCGCTCGCCGTGATACGCGCGACGCTCCGAGTGACCGACGATCGCATACCGCGCGCCGAACTCCGCCACCATCGCGGCCGCGACCTCGCCGGTGAACGCGCCTTGCTCGTGCGCGGACACGTCCTGCGCGCCGAACGCGACACGGCCGCCGCCGAGCAGCGCCTGAACCTGCGCGAGATACGGGAACGGCACGCACACGCCGATCGACGTTTCCGCCGCCACCGCGCCCGCACCCTGCACCACTTCGTTCAGCAGCGCCTGGTTGCCGGCCAGCCGGCCGTGCATCTTCCAGTTGCCGATCACTCGCTTTGTTCGTTGTTTCGACATCGTGTCTGTCTCGTCACTATCTTGTCATTAACGCGCCGGAACCCGGCCGTCAGGTTGGATCTGGCGAAGCAAACCCGCGATTTTACTGCGCGCGGCTTGAACCGGTCAAACCGCGCATGTCAAGCCCGCCACGCGGGCCGTCACGCGTTCGCGCCCCAATCAAGGACGATCTTGCCGATGTGCTCGCCGCTTTCCATCAACGCATGCGCCTGCGCGGCCTCCCCGGCCGGCAGCACGCGGTAGATCACCGGCTTGATCCGGCCGTCCGCGAGCAACGGCCACACGCGCGCCTTCAGCTGCGCGGCGATCCGCGCCTTGAACTCGACCGGCCGCGGGCGCAGCGTCGAGCCCGTGACCGTCAGCCGGCGGCGCAGGATTTCGTTCAGGTTGACCTCGGCCTTCGCGCCGCCGAGCAGCGCGATCAGCACGAGGCGGCCGCCGTCCGCGAGCGCGGACAGCTCGCGCGGCACGTACGAGCCCGCGACCATGTCGAGAATCACGTCGACGCCGCGATCGTGCGTCAGCGACTTGACGACCTCGACGAAATCTTCGGTCTTGTAGTTGATCGCACGCTCGGCGCCGAGCGCCTCGCATGCGCGGCATTTGTCCTCGTTCCCGGCCGTCGCGAACACGCGAAAGCCGAGCGCATGCGCGATCTGGATCGCCGTCACGCCGATCCCGCTCGAGCCGCCCTGCACGAGGAGCGTTTCGTGCTCGCCGCCTTCGCCTGCGCCGAGCAGCGCGCGGTCGAACACGTTGCTCCACACGGTGAAGAACGTTTCAGGCAGCGACGCGGCTTCGATGTCGGTGAGCCCGTGGGGCACCGGCAGGCACTGCGGCAGCGGCGCGACCGCATACTCGGCGTAGCCGCCGCCCGCAAGCAGCGCGCACACGCGATCGCCGAGCTTCAGACCGAACGGATTCGACGCGGCATCCGACAAGTCGCCGCCGACGATTTCGCCCGCGACCTCGAGGCCCGGCAGATCGGACGCGCCCGGCGGCGGCGCATACGCACCCTTGCGCTGGAATACGTCCGGCCGGTTCACGCCGGAGGCCGCCACCTTGATCAGCACTTCCCCGCGCTGCGGTTCCGGGCGCGGACGCTCCGCGAGCTTCAACACGTCGGGGGCGCCGAATTCGGTGATTTCGATGGCTTTCATGGGAATCGCTCCAGAATCGGAATCGGATCACGCGCCGTGCGCGGCACGGGCGCGTCGCGGGCGCTGCTGCGCCGCACAACGATGCTACAGAAAAAACGGCCGGCGCGCTTTCGCGCTGCCGGCCGTTCTCCCGCCTGCCCGCTTACTGCTGCGGCGGCGTATCCGACTGCGACGCCGCCGCTGCTTCGTTCAGCAGCGCCTTCGCCGACAGACGCACGCGACCCTTCTCGTCCGTCTGGATCACCTTGACCTTCACCTGCTGGCCTTCCTTCAGGTAGTCGTTGATGTCCTTCACGCGCTCGTTGACGATTTCCGAGATGTGCAGCAGGCCGTCCTTGCCCGGCAGCAGGTTTACGATCGCGCCGAAATCGAGCAGCTTGAGCACCGTGCCTTCGTACACCTGGCCGACTTCGATCTCGGCCGTGATCTGCTCGATGCGCTTCTTCGCTTCGGCCATGCCTTCGCTGCTCGTGCTCGCGATCGTCACGACGCCGTCGTCGGAGATGTCGATCGTCGTGCCGGTTTCTTCCGTCAGCGCGCGGATCACCGAACCGCCCTTGCCGATCACGTCGCGGATCTTTTCCGGGTTGATCTTGATCGTGATCATGCGCGGCGCGAATTCCGACAGCTGCGTGTTCGCACCCGAAACGGCCGCCGTCATCTTGCCGAGGATGTGCATGCGGCCTTCCTTCGCCTGCGCGAGCGCGACCTGCATGATTTCCTTCGTGATGCCCTGGATCTTGATGTCCATCTGCAGCGCCGTCACGCCTTGCTCGGTGCCGGCTACCTTGAAGTCCATGTCGCCGAGGTGGTCTTCGTCGCCGAGAATGTCGGTCAGCACCGCGAACTTGTTGCCTTCGAGGATCAGGCCCATCGCGATGCCCGCGACGTGCGCCTTCATCGGCACGCCGGCGTCCATCAGCGCGAGGCAGCCGCCGCACACCGATGCCATCGACGACGAACCGTTCGACTCGGTGATTTCCGACACGACGCGAATCGAGTAGCCGAATTCGTCGGCGCTCGGCAGGCACTTGACCAGTGCGCGCTTCGCAAGGCGGCCGTGGCCGATTTCACGGCGCTTCGGCGAGCCGACGCGGCCCGTTTCGCCGGTCGCGAACGGCGGCATGTTGTAGTGGAGCATGAAGCGCTCGCGGTATTCGCCTTCGAGCGCGTCGATGATCTGCTCGTCACCCTTCGTGCCGAGCGTCGCGACGACGAGCGCCTGCGTTTCGCCGCGCGTGAACAGCGCGGACCCGTGGGTGCGCGGCAGCACGCCGGTGCGGATCTCGATCGGACGCACGGTGCGCGTGTCGCGGCCGTCGATGCGCGGCTCGCCGTTCAGGATCTGCGAACGGACGATCTTCGCTTCGATGTCGAACAGGATGTTGCCGACGGTAGCTTTGTCGGCCGCGACCGTGCCGGCCGCCAGCGCTTCTTCCTCGAGCTTCGCCGAGGTCGCCGCGTAGACTTCCTTCAGCTTCGTCGAACGCGCCTGCTTGTCGCGCAGCTGGTAAGCCGCGAGCAGGTCGCCGTGCGCCAGTTCCGTCACGCGCGCGATCAGCGCCTCGTTCTTCGGTGCCGGCTGCCAGTCCCACTCGGGCTTGCCGCCTTCGCGCACGAGTTCGTGGATCGCGTCGATCGCGGTCTGCATCTGCTCGTGGCCGAACACGACCGCGCCCAGCATCACGTCTTCCGGCAGCTGGTCGGCTTCCGATTCGACCATCAGCACCGCACGCTCCGTGCCGGCGACGACGAGATCGAGGCGCGATGCCTTCAGCTGTTCACGCGTCGGGTTCAGCACGTACGCGTTGTCGATGTACGCGACGCGCGCGGCACCGACCGGACCGTTGAACGGCAGGCCCGACACGGCGAGCGCGGCCGATGCGCCGATCAGCGCGGGGATGTCCGCCGGGATTTCCGGGTTCACGGACAGCACGTGGATCACGACCTGGACTTCGTTGTAGAAGCCTTCCGGGAACAGCGGGCGCAGCGGACGGTCGATCAGGCGCGACGTCAGCGTCTCGTGTTCCGACGGACGACCTTCGCGACGGAAGAAGCCGCCCGGGATCTTGCCGGCCGAGTAGGTCTTTTCGAGGTAGTCGACGGTCAGCGGGAAGAAGTCCTGACCCGGCTTCGCCGACTTCGCGCCGACGACGGTTGCCAGCACGACGGTGTCTTCCACGTCGACGATCACCGCACCGCTCGCCTGGCGAGCGACTTCACCGGTTTCGAGGCGCACCTTGTGCTGGCCCCACTGGAATTCCTTCACGACCTTGTTGAACATGGACATGGTTGCTCCTTTGAATTCATTCATTTCATTCGCCGCCCGGGCCATCCCGCGCGGCGGCGTCCCGACCGAATCACCCGGAGCAAGGTGTGTTTTTTATGCCATTCCAGCGCGGCGCTCGACGAGCAGCGGCGCGCTGGAATGACACAAATCCCGACCCCGGTATCAGCCGTTCCGGCAGCCCGGCATCCCTGTGCCGGACGGCCTGCGGTGCGCGTGACGCTACGCACCGCGCAAAAACAAAATGCCTGCATCAGCGGACTGACACAGGCATCTTGCTGGCGGCAATCGCCTCGATTACTTACGCAGACCCAGCTTCTCGATCAGCGCGCGGTAACGGTCGGCATCCTTGCCCTTGAGGTAGTCGAGCAGCTTGCGGCGGCGGCTCACCATGCGCAGCAGGCCGCGGCGGCTGTGGTGATCCTTCGCGTGGGTCTTGAAGTGACCCGTCAGTTCGACGATACGTGCGGTCAGCAGTGCGACCTGGACTTCGGGCGAACCCGTGTCGTTGGTACCGCGGGCGAACTGAGCAACGACTTCCGACTTCTTGATATCTGCAACAGACATGTGATTTCCTTGATTTCCTACTTCTAACTGGACAGGCGGACACGGAAGAATGGCCGTGCCGTGACTTACAACCGGCGGGCATTGTAGCACAACTGCACGCCGTTCCTACCGCCCCCTGTCACGGGCGCGTCATCGAGCACGTCGACGGCATCTGCGTGCGCTGTGCGGGCACCGCGAGAACCGTGCGGAAACCGTAGCCCGACCCCTCGTTGTCGAAGCGCACCCCCGGCGTGCCGGCCTTGTCCATTTCCATTACGTAAAGGGGCTGGATCAGCTGGTGATCCTGCGCCCGCATCGTCGATGCGTGGAAGCCGTCGTCGAACGACAGCCCTTCCAGCGCACGCGCCACCGCGACGGGGTCGGCCGATCCGGCACGGTTCATCGCGGCCGCGAGCATTTCGACCATCAGACTCATCCGGCGCACCGGATAGTCGTCCTGCGCAGCCGGGAAACGGGTCCGGAACGCACGATAGAACGCGTCCGACTTCGCGCCGCCCGCGTTCGGATGCCAGTCCGCGACCGCCACCACGCGCCCGACGCCCGCGTCGCCGAGCGCGGCCGGCGCGCCGAGGCTGTTGCCGTAGAACGTGTAGAACTTCGCGTTCAACCCCTGCTCGCGTGCCGCCTTCACGAGCAGCGTGAGATCGTTGCCCCAGTTGCCGGTCACGACGGCGTCCGCGCCGCTCGCGCGGATCTTCGCGACGTACGGCGAGAAATCCTTGATGCGGCCGATCGGGTGGAATTCGTCGCCGGCGATCGTCACGTCGGGGCGCCGCTCGGCGAGCGCCTGCCGTGCCAGCGTGCTGACGTCGTGACCGAAGCTGTAGTCCTGGTTCAGCAGATAGACCTTGCGCAGCGCGCGGTCGCGCGCCATCACGTCCGCGAGCGCGGCCATCCGCATCCCGGCGTGCGCATCGAAGCGGAAATGCCAGAAGCTGCAGCGCGCGCCGGTCAGCGCCGGATCGTCGGCCGAATAGTTGACGAACAACATCCGGTTGTCGGGGTTGCGCGCGTTCAGCTTGTCGAGCGCCGCGACGAGCGCGGCCGCGACCGCCGAGCTGTTGCCCTGCGCGACGAAGCCGATGCGCCGGTCCGCCGCCGCGCGCAGCTGCACGAGCGCCTCTTCGGGACTGCCCTTGCTGTCGAGCACGACCAGCTCGAGCGGATGCGCGCCGTCGCGCAGTTTCACGCCGCCCGCCGCGTTGACCTGCTCGACGCCGAAGCGCAGGTTGCGCTCGACCGCCGCGCCCGCGTTCGCGAACGGGCCCGACATCCCTTCGATCAGCGCGATCCGCACCGGCTCGCCGGCCGCGAACGCGGACGACGCCACCATCCATCCGGCGCTCAACGCGAGCGCGCATCGTTTCCACACCTGCATCGGCAACCTGTCCTCCAATCTGTCAGGGAAGCGCGGATCATAGGCCGGTGGTGGCGCCGGCCGCAAGCATGACGCTGCACGGCACCGAGACGGCGATCCGCACCGATTTTTGCTCCGCGATGCGCCGGCACGCGCGGTCCGTGATACAACTGAGCGGTTAGCGAGTTCTAGTTCTGGAGAATCTCATGCGCATTCGCATTCCCGTGCGCCTGCCGGTGCTGGCCGCCTGCGCGGCGGCGCTGCTCGCCGGCTGCGCACAACCGTGGCAGCAATACCAGGCCGGCCAGGACGAGTCGGCGATCGTCGCGCGCATGGGGCCGCCGCGCGAGATCTACGACCTGCCCGGCGGCGGCAAGCGCCTGATGTGGCCGACCCAGCCGATGGGCGAAATCACGATCGCGGCCGACGTCGACGCGGCGCACCGGATCGTCAACGTGCGCCAGGTGCTGCAGCCGAGCGAGTTCTATCGCGCGGAGATCGGCAAGTGGACCAAGACTGACGTGCTCGTGAACTTCGGCCGCCCGGTCGAGACGTCCTACTTCCCGCTGATGAAGCGCGAGGTGTGGACGTACCGGTATCTCGAAGACAACGTCTGGTACATGATGTACAGCTTCTACTTCGATCCGCAGGGCATCCTGCGCACCACGCAGAAAACCCCCGATCCGCTGCACGACCCCGATCGCCGCAATCTGTTCTGATCCGTCGATTACGCATTTACGCGAAATTTTCACAATGGCCATTCACGAATCATTGCGTGAATGGCCATTTCCTTTTTTCCGCCATATTCGATTAACCGCCAATACGGCGCGGCAATGCTTTCCGATCGACGGCCGCTCCGGCCGTCATTATCCGGATCCCTTGCGCCCCGGCCGGCGGCGGGAAACAGGCACCCGCGATGCATGTCATGCGTAGGATTGGTGCATTCGATGCACCGCGCCAGATCGAGTTGAAACAATTTGTATCAGTAACACCGGATGCTAGGGCATACCCCTAATATCAGTCGAAATTGAACCTTTCAATTTAGAAAGCATCCTATTGCTCCCCTTTGTCCGGTTTTCATTTATTTGCGTTGATCAGAAAGGAGTCCTCATGAACCGCCCCAAGAGCATGCTGGTTGCCAACATCGCCTGGGCCCGCGAGACGCGCGAACATACGCCCGGCTTCTTCGACGCGCTCGCGCGCGGCCAGAATCCGCGCGTGCTGTGGATCGGCTGCTCCGACAGCCGCGTGCCGGCCGAAACCATCACGCACAGCGTGCCCGGCGAGCTGTTCGTCCATCGCAACATCGCGAACCTGTTTCATCCCGACGACGACAACTCCGCGAGCGTGCTCGAGTACGCCGTGCGCGTGCTCGAGGTCGACCACGTGATCGTGTGCGGCCACTACGGCTGCGGCGGCGTACGCGCGTCGCTGCTGCCGCCGCCGGCCGATCTGCCGCACGTCGCGCGGCGCATCGCGCCGCTCTGCGCGCTTGCGCGGCGCCATCGCGACACGCTCGACGGCCTCGACGACACGGCTGCCGCCGACCGGCTCGCCGAACTGAACGTGCTCGAACAAGTGCGGCAGCTGCGCGCGTCGCCGATCGTGCGCGGCCGCCAGCGGCCGCCGCTCGTCCACGGCTGGATTTTCTCGCTTGCCGACGGCCGCCTGAACGAGCTCGACTCCGGCTACACCGCGCCGCCGGTCGAAACCGAACCGGAACAGGCTGCCGCGGCCGTCGCGCTCGGCTGATCCGCGCTTCCTCCCAACACCCATGAAATCGCCCCCATCATGAAACTGAACGAGCGCCTGTCCACCCTGCCGCGCGACATCGTCGCCGGCATCGTCGTTTTCCTCGTCGCGCTGCCGCTCTGTCTCGGCATCGCCAATGCGTCCGGCGTCGAACCGTTCGCCGGGCTCGTGTCCGGCATCGTCGGCGGCATCGTCGTCGCGCTGCTGAGCGGCTCGTCGCTGTCGGTCAGCGGACCGGCCGCCGGCCTCGTCGTGATCGTCGTCGAAGGGATCGCTCAACTCGGCAGCTTTTCCGCGTTCCTGCTCGCGGTGCTGCTATCCGGCGTGCTGCAGTTCGGCTTCGGCATGCTGCGCGCCGGCCGCTTCGCCGCGTACGTGCCGTCGCCGGTCATCAAGGGCATGCTCGCCGCGATCGGCTTGCTGCTGATCGTCAAGCAGATTCCGTTCGCATTCGGCATTGGCGGCCCGGCCACGCAATCGTTTGCTTCGTGGCCGGACATGCCCGCTGCGTGGGCCGCCACGGCGATCGCGATCGCATCGCTGGCGCTGCTGGTCGCGTGGGACACACCGGCATTCAAGCGGTTCGCGTGGGTGCGCTCGGTGCCCGCGCCGCTCGCGGTCGTCGTGCTCGGCATCGGCGCGACGCTCGTGCTCGGCGCGATCGCCCCGGCGGCCGCACCGGGCGCCGCGCATCGCGTCACGCTGCCGGAGTTCGACTCGTTCGCGGCGCTCGCGGCATCGCTCAAGCACGCGGAACTCGGCCCGAACTTCGCACAACTGGCCAATCCGGACGTGTGGCGCGTGGCGATCACGCTTGCGGTCGTCGCGAGCCTCGAGACGCTGCTGTGCCTCGAAGCGGTCGAACAGATCGATCCGAAGCGGCGGCCGACGCAACCCGATCGCGAGCTGAAGGCACAGGGCGTCGGCAATCTCGTCGCGGGCGCCGTCGGCGGCCTGCCGATCACGTCGGTGATCGTGCGCAGTTCGGCCAACGTCAACGCCGGCGCGCAAAGCCGGATGTCGGCGATCGTGCACGGGATCCTGCTGCTTGCGAGCGTGTTCGCGCTCACCGGCCTGATCAACCTGATCCCGCTCGCGAGCCTCGCCGCGATCCTGATCCACACCGGTCTGAAGCTCGCGAAACCGGCGCTGTTCCGCTCGGTGATGAAGCAAGGCCCGGCCGCGTTCGTGCCGTTCGCGGCGACGATCGCGGGCGTGCTCGCGGTCGACCTGCTGTTCGGCATCGCAATGGGCCTCGCATGCAGCGTGTTCGCAGTCGCCGCCGCCAACCTGAAGAGCCCCGTCACGCTCGCGCAGCACGACGACCACTTCCTGCTGTCGTTCCGCAAGGACGTGTCGTTCCTCGGCAAGGTGCAGGTCAAGCATCACCTGCGCCACATTCCGGACCGCGCGGCCGTGATCATCGATGCGACACGCGCCGACTACATCGACCACGACGTGCTCGAGGTGCTCGACGCGTTCATCGCCGATGCGCCTCGGCGCGGAATCACGGTCGAATTCCGCCGGCGCAGCCCGGCAGCGAGCCCGACCGCGCGCCGCTGGCTGTTGCGCACACCGGCCGCCGAATGACCGCCGCATGACAAAACGCCCCGGCGGCACAAGGCCGCGCGGGGCGTTTCAGGCGTTTCACGCGCTCGGCGCGCGGCGCTTACGCGCGCTGCGGGTTGAGCTTGTCGTCCTTCGAGTGCAGCTTGTTCAGCGCGGCGATGTACGCCTTCGCGGACGCCGCGACGATGTCCGGATCGGTGCCGACGCCGTTGACGATCCGGCCGCTCTTCGACAGCCGCACCGTCACTTCACCCTGCGCCTGCGTGCCGGTCGTGATCGCGTTCACCGAGTACAGCAGCAGTTCGGAACCGCTGCCGACCTCGCTCTCGATCGCGTTCAGCGTCGCGTCGACCGGGCCGTTGCCGCGCGCTTCGCCGGTCACTTCCTTGCCCTCGACCGCGAACACGACCTTCGCCTGCGGCTGCTCGCCGGTTTCCGAATGCTGCGACAGCGACACGAACTTGAAGTGTTCCTGCTCCTGCGCGAGCGCGGATTCCTCGGAGACGATCGCGATGATGTCTTCATCGAAGATCTCGGCCTTGCGGTCGGCCAGATCCTTGAAGCGCATGAACGCGGCGTTCAGTTCCGCTTCGCTGTCGAGCGACACGCCGAGCTCCTGCAGGCGCTGCTTGAACGCGTTGCGGCCCGACAGCTTGCCGAGCACGATCTTGTTCGCGGTCCAGCCCACGTCTTCCGCGCGCATGATCTCGTAGGTGTCGCGCGCCTTCAGCACGCCGTCCTGGTGGATGCCCGACGCGTGCGCGAAAGCGTTCGCGCCGACCACGGCCTTGTTCGGCTGCACGACGAAACCGGTGATCTGCGACACGAGCTTCGACGTCGGCACGATCTGCGTCGTGTCGATGCCGACGTCGAGGCCGAAGTAGTCCTTGCGGGTCTTCACCGCCATCACGATTTCCTCGAGCGACGTGTTGCCCGCGCGCTCGCCGAGACCGTTGATCGTGCACTCGACCTGGCGCGCCCCGCCGATCTTCACGCCGGCGAGCGAGTTCGCGACCGCCATCCCGAGGTCGTTGTGGCAATGCACGGAGAAGATCGCCTTGTCCGAGTTCGGAATGCGTTCGCGCAGCGTCTTCACGAGTTTGCCGTACAGCTCCGGCACGCCATAGCCGACCGTGTCGGCGATATTGATCGTCGTCGCGCCTTCGTCGATCACGGCTTCCAGCACGCGGCACAGGAAGTCGAGATCCGAACGGCTGCCGTCTTCCGGCGAGAATTCGACGTTGTCGGTGAACTTGCGCGCGAAGCGCACCGCGAGGCGCGCCTGCTCGAACACCTGGTCCGGCGTCATGCGCAGCTTCTTTTCCATGTGCAGCGGCGACGTCGCAATGAACGTGTGGATCCGCGAGCTGTTGGCCGGCTTCAGCGCATCGGCCGCACGCTGGATGTCCTTGTCGTTCGCGCGCGCCAGCGAGCAGATCGTGCTGTCCTTCACGAGACCGGCGATCGTCTGGATCGCATCGAAGTCGCCGTTCGAGCTGGCCGCGAAGCCGGCCTCGATCACGTCGACCTTCATCCGCTCGAGATGCTTCGCGATGCGGATTTTCTCTTCCTTCGTCATCGACGCACCGGGCGATTGTTCGCCGTCACGCAACGTCGTATCGAAAATGATCAGCTTGTCTGTCATGGGGGGCTCCAGGGCTCTTTATACGGGAATCAAACGTAATGAGATCGCGCCACCGCTGGCGACGCTCAACAACAGACGAGGCTTGACGGAGGGCGAGAACGGTCAGCGCGGCAGGCGCGCCAAAGCTAGCGCGCGTAGCGGCGCACCGGCTAGAAGGAGGGAGAGGCGGGGAAATGCAGTCATGCCGAAGACTATAGCGACATTCCGCTGGGTGCGCAATCGGACGACGCCCGGGATGGCGGGCCGTGCATGCGAAAAAGGGGCAAATGAAAACGGCGGCCCGAAGCCGCCGTTTCAGCGCAAATCGCGCGTCAGTGATCGCGCTGCGACGAGCGCGCGGGGTTCCCGCGCCCGCGCATCGCCTGGTAGGCCCAGAACACGTAGCCGGACAGCCCGTACAGCACGAACAGGCAGAACAGCATCAGCGGCGGATCGGACGACACGAGCACGAACGCAACGACGACCAGCAGGATCGCCGCGAACGGCACGCGGTGCCGCACGTCGAGCGCCTTGCCGCTGTAGAACGGCGCGTTGGACACCATCGTCACGCCCGCGTAGATCGTCAGCGCGAACGCGACCCACGGCAGCCAGCCGAGCTTCATCGGCACGCGGTTGTCGGTCGCGAGCCACACGAAACCGGCGATCAGCGCAGCGGCGGCCGGGCTCGGCAGCCCCTGGAAGAAGCGCTTGTCGACCACGCCGATGTTCGTGTTGAAGCGCGCGAGCCGCAGCGCGGCGCCCGAGCAGTAGACGAACGCCGCGAGCCAGCCCCAGCGGCCGAGGTCCTTCAGCACCCATTCGTACATCACGAGCGCGGGCGCGACGCCGAACGACACCATGTCCGACAGGCTGTCGAACTGTTCGCCGAACGCGCTTTGCGTGTGGGTCATCCGCGCGACGCGGCCGTCCATCCCGTCCAGCACCATCGCGACGAAGATCGCGATCGCAGCGATCTCGAAGCGCACGTTCATCGCCTGCACGACCGCGAAGAAACCGCAGAACAACGCGGCGGTCGTGAACGCGTTCGGCAGCAGGTAGATGCCGCGCGTCTTCAGGAATCGCTGGCGCGCGGCGCGGCGGCTTTCGCTCGGCACCGGATCGGTCGCCAGCACCTTGTTGCGGCGGAACGGGCGCGGCGGCTGGCTGGTGCCGTTGCGCGACCGGCGCGGTTTGAATGCGGCCATCGTGCGTCCTCGCCGCTTACTGTTCGAGCTCGGCGAGGATCGTCGACGACGCGTAGACCTTCTCGCCGATCGACACCTTCGCGCGGCTGCCGAGCGGCAGGTACACGTCGACGCGCGAACCGAAGCGGATGAAACCGTAACGCTGGCCGCGCGACAGCGGCTCGCCGGCGCGCACGTAGCAGAGGATCCGGCGCGCGATCAGGCCGGCGATCTGCACGGACGTGACGGTCTTGCCGCTCGCCGTCTGGATCACGACCGCGTTGCGCTCGTTCTCGGCCGATGCCTTGTCGATCGCCGCGTTCAGGAACGCGCCCGGGAAGTATTCGACCTTGGAGATCGCGCCGTCGACTGGCGAGCGCTGCGAATGGACGTTGAACACGTTCATGAACACGCTGATCTTCAGCGCTTCGCGGTTCGCGTACGGATCCTGCGTGGTCTCGACCGCGACGATGCGGCCGTCCGCCGGGCACAGCACCGCGTTCGGCTGCGCCGGAATCGGGCGCTGCGGGTCGCGGAAGAACTGGACGACGAAGACGAGCAGCAGCCAGAACGGCCAAGCGAAGCCGAAGCCCCCGACGGCGTGGATCAACAACGCGATGACGGCTGCGATCGCGATGAACGGCCAGCCTTCGCGCGCGATGATCGGATGAGGATAGTTCATGGGTTCGTTCGGTATTCGGTGAATTGCAAAGCCCGTAGGATAGCAAAAGCCGCCCGGGGCACTGCTGCCTTCGGGCGGCTTTTTGATACCGACCCTCCACTCGAAGGGCCGGAACAGCACGTTTTGCTGCTATTGGTGCTTAGTTCTTCGTCTGGTCGACGAGCTTGTTCTTCGCGATCCACGGCATCATCGCGCGCAGCTTCGCACCGACCTGCTCGATCTGGTGCTCGGCCGTCAGGCGGCGGCGCGACTGCAGCGTCGGCGCGCCTGCCTTGTTCTCGAGGATGAAGCTCTTCGCGTACTCGCCGGTCTGGATGTCGGTCAGGCACTGCTTCATCGCCTTCTTCGTCTCTTCCGTGACGATGCGCGGGCCCGTCACGTACTCGCCGTACTCGGCGTTGTTCGAGATCGAGTAGTTCATGTTCGCGATGCCGCCTTCGTAGATCAGGTCGACGATCAGCTTCAGCTCGTGCAGGCACTCGAAGTACGCCATTTCCGGCGCGTACCCTGCCTCGACCAGCGTCTCGAAGCCGGCCTTGATCAGTTCGACGGTACCGCCGCACAGCACGGCCTGCTCGCCGAACAGGTCGGTTTCGGTCTCTTCACGGAAGTTCGTCTCGATGATGCCCGCACGGCCGCCGCCGTTCGCTGCCGCGTACGACAGCGCGATGTCGCGTGCCGCGCCCGACTTGTTTTGCGCAACCGCGATCAGGTGCGGCACGCCGCCGCCTTGCGAGTACGTGCCGCGCACGGTATGGCCCGGCGCCTTCGGCGCGATCATGATCACGTCGAGGTCCGCGCGCGGAATCACCGCGCCGTAGTGGACGTTGAAGCCGTGTGCGAATGCCAGCGCCGCGCCCTGCTTGATGTTCGCGTGCACTTCCTTCGCGTAGACGTCGGCGATCTGCTCGTCCGGCAGCAGCATCATGACGACGTCCGCGTTCTTCACTGCTTCCGCGACTTCCTTGACCGACAGGCCTGCGTTCTCGGCCTTGCTCCACGACGCGCCGCCCTTGCGAAGGCCGACCGTCACGTTCACGCCGCTGTCCTTCAGGTTCAGTGCGTGTGCATGGCCTTGCGAGCCGTAGCCGATGATCGTGACTTGCTTGCCCTTGATGAGGGAGAGGTCGGCGTCTTTGTCGTAGAAAACGTTCATGATGGTTCCTTCGCTAATTCAAAAATTCAACAATTCGTTCGGATTGGGTACTGCGGGCCGGGACATGACGGCGCACCCGGCGTGCCTTCTTGCAATATCGGCATCACACCTTCAGGATGCGCTCGCCGCGTCCGATGCCGGAGCTGCCGGTCCGCACGGTCTCTAGGATCGCGCTGGCGTCCAGCCCCTGGATGAATGCGTCGAGCTTGTCGCTCGCGCCCGTCAATTCGATCGTGTAGGTCTTTTCGGTCACGTCGATGATGCGGCCGCGGAAAATGTCCGACATCCGCTTCATTTCTTCGCGCTCCTTGCCCACTGCACGTACCTTGATCAGCATCAGCTCGCGTTCGATGTGTGCACCGTCGGTCAGGTCCACCACTTTCACCACCTCGATCAGGCGGTTCAGATGCTTCGTGATCTGTTCGATCACGTCGTCCGAGCCAATGGAAACGATGGTGAGCCGCGACAGCGATTGGTCTTCGGTCGGCGCCACCGTCAAGGTTTCGATGTTGTAGCCGCGTGCGGAAAACAGACCGACCACGCGCGACAGCGCGCCCGGTTCGTTTTCCAGCAGGACGGAAATGATGTGTCTCATGTTCGCTTCTTCCAGAATGTGTCCGTGTCGATTCACTCGCGCCGCGCGCCGCCCGCTGCCGCACCGCCCTTCGTGAAGGCGGCCGCGCCGGCCCCGGCGCGCGTCGCGCCGTTACAGATCTTCCGATCCGAGCAGCATCTCGGTGATGCCCTTGCCGGCCTGTACCATCGGCCAGACGTTTTCGGTCGGATCGGTCTGGAAGTCGAGAAACACGGTGCGGTCCTTCAGGCGCAGCGCTTCCTTCAGCGCCGGCTCCACATCCGAGGTCTTTTCGATCCGCATGCCGACATGGCCGTACGCTTCGGCGAGCTTCACGAAGTCAGGCAGCGCATCCATGTACGAATGCGAATAGCGCTTGCTGTATTCGATCTGCTGCCACTGGCGGACCATGCCGAGATAGCGGTTGTTCAGCGAAATGATCTTGACCGGCGTGTCGTACTGCAGGCACGTCGACAGTTCCTGGATGCACATCTGGATCGAGCCTTCGCCCGTGATGCACAGCACGTCGTCGTCCGGGTGCGCCATCTTGACGCCCATCGCCGCCGGCAGGCCGAAGCCCATCGTGCCGAGCCCGCCGGAGTTGATCCAGCGACGCGGCTTGTTGAAACGGTAGAACTGCGCGGCCCACATCTGGTGCTGGCCGACGTCCGAGCACACGAACGCGTTGCCGTCCGTCAGCTCCCACGCCTTCTCGACCACGTACTGCGGCTTGATGATCTCGCTTTCGCGGTCGAACTTCAGGCAGTCCTTCGCGCGCCAGCTCTCGATGTCCTTCCACCATTGCGCGAGCGCGGCGGTGTCGGGGCCATGCTCGGCCGTCTGCAGCTGCTCGATCAGCTCCTTCAGCACTTCCTTCACGTCGCCGACGATCGGGATGTCGACCTTCACGCGCTTCGAGATCGACGACGGGTCGATGTCGATGTGAATGATCTTGCGCGGGCGCGACGCGAAGTGCGCCGGATCGCCGATCACGCGGTCGTCGAAGCGGGCGCCGATCGCGATCAGCACGTCGCAGTGCTGCATCGCCATGTTCGCTTCGTAGGTGCCGTGCATGCCGAGCATGCCGAGGAATTTCTTGTCCGACGCGCGGTAGCCGCCGAGGCCCATCAGCGTGTTCGTGACCGGGTAGCCGAGCAGATCGGCGAACTGGTTCAGCTCGCGCGACGCGTCGGCGAGGATGATCCCGCCGCCCGTGTAGATGTACGGACGCTTCGCCGACAGCAGCAGCGACACGGCCTTGCGGATCTGACCCGAATGCCCTTTCGTGACCGGGTTGTACGAACGCAGCGACACGCTCTTGACCGGCTCGTATTGGCACGGCGTCTTCGAGATGTCCTTCGGGATGTCGATCAGGACCGGGCCGGGACGGCCGGTGCGCGCGATGTAGAACGCCTTCTTGACGGTTTCCGCGAGATCGCGCACGTCCTTCACGAGGAAGTTGTGCTTCACGCACGGACGCGTGATGCCGACCGTGTCGCATTCCTGGAACGCGTCCTGGCCGATCGCGGCAGTCGGCACCTGGCCGCTGATCACGACCATCGGGATCGAATCCATGTAGGCCGTCGCGATGCCGGTCACCGCATTGGTGACGCCCGGGCCGGACGTCACGAGACAGACGCCGACGTTGCCGGTGGAACGCGCATACGCGTCGGCTGCGTGCACGGCCGCCTGTTCGTGGCGCACCAGCACGTGCTGAATCTTGTCCTGCTTGTAAAGCTCGTCGTAGATGTAGAGTACCGAGCCGCCGGGGTAGCCCCAGATGAATTCGACGTTCTCGTCGGCCAGTGCCTTCATGAGCACGGTGGCGCCGATGGAGTCGCTATCGGGAGGGGAAAGGGGTTCCGACGTGGAGAATTCCGCGCTGGGCATGTTCATTTTGACCTTTCGAATTTTCGGCAAAAAATTGATCGGGTGCTCTCTGCCGGGCTTGTGGCTCGGGTTCAAGCGGCGCGTCCAGTTGAAGGGCGGGCTTCTTGGGCCAGCCTCAAATGAGACTATCACTTCATGTTGCGAATCGCTGACGATAGCGGGTCGTGGTGGGGCCGTCAAGCAAAATATCCCGCAGCGCATCATGGCCCGCCGCCGCCGGCACGCGCACGCGGCTCGCGCGCAACGTGCGGTGCCGCAACCGGTGCCAACTCACGCGAAAATTTGTTAGCATCCGCGGGTTTTACGAAATTTTTCGACCTTTCACACGCCGCAGTCCGCAGCGCATACCTTTACGGAATGGCATCAGACAAGGAACTCGCCGACTTTCTGGCGGGCGTCGAAAGGCGCGCGTTCAAGCAGGCTGCGTACGCCGTGCGGGACGACGATGCGTCGCTCGACATCGTGCAGGACGCGATGATCAAGCTGGCGGAGAAATACGGCGACCGGCCGGCGGCCGAGCTGCCGCTGCTGTTCCAGCGGATCCTGCAGAACGCGATCCACGACTGGTTCCGCCGGCAGAAGGTCCGCAACACGTGGGTCACGCTCTTCTCGTCGCTGAACAGCACGGACGACGACGACTTCGATCCACTGGAAACGCTGGAATCCGCGGACGACAATGCAGGCGTCGAGAGCACCGAGCACCGCCTCGAACGGGAACAGGTTCTGGCCCTGATCGACGAAGAAATCCAGAAACTCCCGACGCGTCAACGGGAAGCGTTCCTGATGCGTTATTGGGAAGATATGGATGTCGCCGAGACTGCCGCCGCAATGGGGTGCTCCGAAGGCAGCGTCAAGACGCACTGCTCGCGAGCCACCCACACCCTGGCGCAAGCGCTCAAGGCCAAAGGAATCACGCTATGAGCTCCGCTCCCGTAAACCGAGAACACGAATTCGCGCTGAAGGTCCGCCGCGCGCTGGACGAACGTGCCGCGGCGCTGCCTGCCGCGACCACCGACCGTCTGGCCGCCGCACGCCGGGCCGCGCTCGCGCGCAAGAAGCCGGAAGCCGCGGCCGCGCCGGTGTTCGTACCGGCGTTCGCCGGTGCGGCCGGCACGTACGGCACGCCGCCCGCGAGCCGCCCGCGCGCGTCGTTCGCGCGCCGGCTGCTGCGCGCGTGGCCGCTCGCGCTGCTGCTCGCGGGGCTCGTCGGCATCGCCTACTGGGAAGACATGCAGCGCACCGCCGAGCTCGCCGACATCGACGCGGCAATGCTCAGCGACGACCTGCCGCTCAACGCGTATCTCGATCACGGGTTCAACGCGTATCTTTCGCGCGCACGCTAACAGACAATACGAGGGGATCGCACGGGTGAGTCAGAAACGCGGCCTGGCCGTATTTTTCGGATGTGTGATCGCGATCGCCGTTTCGTACGTCGCCACCTATTCCCGATTCAACCCGCCCCCCGCGGCTTCCACCGCGGCCAGCAGCGCACCTGCGCCGAGCTCGGCCGCCGCCGGCCTGACCACCGAACTGCCTCCGCTGCCCCTGCCGCTGCCGGCCGCCAACGGCCCGCTGTCATGGGCGCGGCTGACGCCCGCGCAACGCGCGGCGCTCGCGCCGTTTGCCGACCAGTGGGACGGCTTCAGCGACGCACGCAAGCGCAAATGGCTGAAGATCGCATCGCGTTTCGCGAAGTTGACGCCCGATGCCCAGAAGCACCTGCAGGAACGGATGTCCGAATGGGTGCGGATGACGCCCGAGCAACGCCGCGTCGCGCGCGAGAACTACCAGAGCGCGAAGGAGCTGTCCGCGCAGGCGCGCGAACGCGCGTGGAAGGCCTATCAGCAATTGCCTGAAGAACAGAAGCAACGGCTGGCCGCGACCGAGCGCCGGCGCCGGCCGAGCGTCGTCAGCGCGCCGCCGACCGTCGCCGACCGCGACGTGCGCCGCCTCGTCAATTCGCACGACCATCCGGCGAGCAACGCCGCGCCCGCATCGGCGCCCGCGTCGGCCGG
>NZ_CABVPL010000058.1 GCF_902499045.1 Burkholderia latens
ACGCGAGCTCGACGCCGCGCAGGTCGAGCGCGCCGGGCAGCGGCTGCTCGCGCTTCACGCTCGGCAGCGCGCGGCGCGCGTCCGGCCGCGCGGCAACCGGCGGCGCGTTGCCGGTCGAGTTGTTCTGCGCATCGGCCGGCAGCGATTCGACGTAGCGCAGCTCGTCGTCGGTGTCGTTGTAGCGCAGCACGGCGGGCGGCGCACCGTCGACGACGACGTACGGCCGCGGAATCGCGTCGCTGTAGCGCCGCATCCAGTATTCGGCGACGAACGGCAGCGCGATGCGTTCGCCCGGCGCGAGCCGCACGGAGCCCGGCTGCGGCGTCAGTTCGTACAGGTCGCCCGTGAGCCGCCGCAGCGCGAAGCCCGGCCGGTCGATCCGCAGCAGGCGGCGGATGCTGTGCAGGTAGAGCTTCCAGCCGCCGTCGGCGATCGGCTGGTGGCCGCGGTTCTGCAGAAACAGGCGGCCTGTCGCGCAAGCCGCGCCGTCGGCGCCGAGATCCGCACACGGCACGCCGGCCGCGGCCGCGTGATTGTCGTCGACGGCGACGCGCAGCGCGAGACCGTTCGCGAGCAGCGCGGCGAGATCGGCCGGCTGCGTGGCGGCCCGGGCGGTGCCGGCGACCGTACCGGCGGCCGGTTGCGCCGGCTCGGCGCAGCTTGCCGCCGGCAGCAGTGCCGCGATCAGCAAGCCGGTCAACAGGGAAGGCAACGTGCTTTTCATTCGAACTCCTCAGACAAAAGGGGGCGTAGCGGCATCGCGGGACGACGTCGCTGCGGTCGGGTCTTTCAACGGAGCTGCGGGGACACCAGCGCCCGGCGCGACGACATCGCAACGGGCGTGTTCGGCACGCGGACCGCGTGCATTACGGAACGGGGCGCGGGCACGCGTGCCGATCGAATCGGTGCGGGCGCGGATGCGCGTTCATCGGGGACGAGCGACAGCCGCTACGGCGCCGACGGGGCGATGGCCGGCGCAATCGCGCCGGCGCGCGGGCGCGCGCCAGACCCGGGATTCGCATGTCTCCCCCATCGAATGGAAGCGGCCTGCCAGCGGCCGTGTGGAAAGATCTTATGAAACCTTTTATTGGTATTCAAGTGGTATCAATCTGGCGCTAAATTGGCATCGCTCTGACACGCGTATCCGCGCGACCGGGACGAAAAAAACCTCGCATCGAGCGAGGTTCGTTTCGATCGACACGGCGGCGACGGCGGCGGTGCGGTCGCCCGCTCGTCCGCCGCGCCGGTATCGGACGTCAGCCGCGGCGGGCGCGCGCCGGCGCTTCCTGCGATGTGTGCCGCGCTTCGAGCCACATCGCGTTGACGATGCCGAACGACAGTGCAACGCCGATACCGAGAATCCAGCTGAAATACCACATGATCCGACTCCTTGCGAAACGGTGGGCGAGGGCGCCTGCGCCCCGGCCCGGTTCAATGCATCAATACATCGAGTGCTTGTTCTCTTCGAGCGACTGGTGCGTGACCTTGCCGCGCATCACGCGATACACCCAGCTCGTGTAGATCAGGATGATCGGCAGGAACACGATCACCGCGAACAGCATCACCTGCAGCGTCATGTGGCTCGACGTCGAATCCCACACGGTCAGGCTGCTGCGCGGATCGAGCGACGACGGCATGATGAACGGGAACATCGAGAATCCCGCGGTGAGGATCACGCCCACGATCATCAGGCCGGTGCAGAAGAACGCCGTCTTTTCCTGCTTCGAGCCGGCGAGCAGCAGCGCGAGCACGCCGCCCGCGATCCCGACGACCGGCGCCGCGATCATCCACGGATATTCGCCGTAATTGGCGAGCCACAGGCCCGAACCCGCGGCGACGTCCTTGAGCAGCGGGTTCGCGACCGTGTCGGTCGGCGCGGCATGCGTGATGTGGAAGCCGCCGACGTAAGAGGCCACCAGCACGCCGGCCAGCACGAACAGCACGACCGCGAGGCACGACGCGACGCGCAGCGCGATCGACGCGCGGCGTGCGATCGCGCCGTCGGTCTTCATCTTGATGAACGCGGCGCCGTGCGCGACGAGCATCGTGACGCTGACGAGCCCGCAGAGCAGCGCGAACGGGTTCAGCAGCGCCCAGAAACCGCCGTAATAGGTCACGCGCAGGTCGCTGTCGAACTTGAACGGCACGCCCTGCAGCAGGTTGCCGAACGCGACGCCGAACACCAGCGCCGGCACGAAGCCGCCGACGAACAGCGCCCAGTCCCAGCCCGCGCGCCAGCGCGGGTCGGGCCGCTTGCTGCGATAGTCGAAGCCGACCGGCCGGAAGAACAGCGCGAACAGCACGAGCAGCATCGCGAAGTAGAAGCCGGAGAACGACGCCGCGTAGACGAGCGGCCACGCGGCGAACATCGCGCCGCCGGCGGTGATCAGCCACACCTGGTTGCCTTCCCACGTCGCGCCGACCGTGTTGACGATGATGCGGCGCTCGTCGTCGGTCTTGCCGAGGAACGGCAGCAGCGCGGTCGCGCCCATGTCGAAGCCGTCGGTGACGGCGAAGCCGATCAGCAGCACGCCGACGAGCAGCCACCAGATCAGCTTGAGAGTTGCATAGTCCATAGCGATTCCTTGTTCGGTTGCGACGGCGTGCTCAAACCGCGGCGCGCTCGCGGGCGGCGGCCAGTTCGTGGTGATAGCGGCCGGTGTGCAGCGACGACGGGCCGAGGCGCGCGTACTTGAACATCAGCTTGATTTCGATGACGAACAACACGGTATAGAACAGGATGAAGCCGGCGAGGCTCAGGTACAGGTCCGTCGACGTCAGGCTCGACGCGGACAGATGCGTCGGCAGGATGCCCGCGATCGTCCACGGCTGGCGGCCGAGCTCGGCGACGACCCAGCCGAACTCCGCGGCGAGCCACGGCAGCGGGATCGCCCACACCGCGTAGCGCAGGAACCAGCGGCGGTTGTCCTGCAGCAGCTGCCGGCGCGCGCAGAACCAGAACGCGGCGACGAAGGTCGCGAGAAACAGGAAGCCGAGGAACACCATGATCCGGAACGAGAAGAACACGGGCGCGACCGGCGGGATCGTCTTCTTCGCGGCGGCCTTGATCTGCTCCGGCGTCGCATCGATCACGTTCGGCGTGAACTGCTTGAGCATCAGCCCGTAGCCGAGATACTGCTTGTGCTGGTCGAACAGCGCGCGGGTCGCGTCGCTCGTGTCGCCTTCCTTGATCTTCTGCAATGCGCCGTACGCGACCATCCCGCTGTGGATGTGTTCCTCGCTGTGCTTCGCGAGCTCACGCAGGCCGATCACCGGCTCGTCGATCGAGCGCGTCGCGATCAGGCCGAGCGCGTACGGGATCTTGATCGCGTAGTCGGTGCGCTCTTCCTTCTGGTTCGGGATGCCGATCAGCGTGAACGACGCCGGCGCCGGCTGCGTTTCCCATTCCGATTCGATCGCGGCCAGCTTCATCTTCTGCACTTCGCCGGTCGTGTAGCCCGATTCGTCGCCGAGCACGATCACGCACAGCGTCGCCGCGAGGCCGAAGCCGGCCGCGACCGCGAACGAGCGCAGCGCGAAGTCGACGTCGCGCTTCTTCAGCAGGTACCACGACGAGATGCCGAGCACGAACATCGCGGCCGTCACGTAGCCGGCCGACACCGTGTGCACGAACTTCACCTGCGCGACCGGGTTGAACAGCACGTCGAACAGGCTCGTCAGCTCCATGCGCATCGTCTGGTAGTTGAACTCGGCGCCGACCGGGTTGTTCATCCAGCCGTTCGCGACGAGGATCCACAGCGCGGACAGGTTCGAGCCCAGCGCGACCAGGAACGTGACGATCAGGTGCTTGACCTTCGACAGGCGGTTCCAGCCGAAGAAGAACAGGCCGACAAACGTCGATTCGAGGAAGAACGCCATCAGGCCTTCGACCGCGAGCGGCACGCCGAAGATGTCGCCGACGTAGTGCGAGTAGTACGACCAGTTCGTGCCGAACTGGAATTCGAGCGTGATGCCGGTCGTCACGCCCATCGCGAAATTGATCCCGAACAGCTTGCCCCAGAACTGGGTCATGTCCTTGTAGACCTGCTTGCCGGTCATCACGTAGACGGCTTCCATGATGACGAGCAGCCAGGACAGGCCGAGCGTCAGCGGCACGAACAGGAAGTGGTAGAGCGCCGTGATGCCGAACTGCAGACGCGACAGATCGACGACTTCGCTACTTATCATGGTGGTCTCCCTCGGAGGATGCAGGCGCCGGCACCGAGAGCAGCTTCTCGGCGACGACGGCAGGCGGCAGCGACATGTGCTCGGCCTGCGGATGATTGAAGAATGCGTATTTGAGCGACATCAGCAGGACCAGCTTGACGATCAGCACCAGCGTGATGTCGCGCACGAGGGTCGGCCCGCGTGCCCACGCCGCAATGCGCGCGCGCCAGCGCGCCGTGCCGTCGGCCTGCGGGGAAGGCGCTGAGGGCTCTTTATTGATCGAGATCAAGGCAATAATCCTGAATCGATTTACGTTGGTTTTGGGGCGACTTTACGTCGGATTTATGACGGCAGTTAAGTTGTTTTAATTCTTATAAGCCGACATGCCAATTTTAAAATGCCCGCTTTCCGGTGCCGAGCGCCGCGCTGCGGCAGACCGTCGCGAACTGCGGGCGAAAACTTGAGGTAGATCAACGTAATGCGGAAGGGCGTGGATTCGGCACGATACCCGATCGGTACAGTCGATTAACAGATGAAGCGCGAGGCGACACGACAGGCGAAAAAAAACCGCTGCCTGGCGGGCAGCGGTTTTGAGTAAAACGCTTTGAATCGCGAACTTATGCGTATTCGGCAAGTGCGGTGCGCATCTTCTTCATCGCGCTCGCTTCGATCTGGCGGATGCGTTCCGCCGATACGCCGAATTCGGCCGCGAGGTCGTGCAGCGTCGAGCCGCCCGAGCCGTCGTCGTCGACGTTCAGCCAGCGCGCCTCGATGATCCGGCGGCTGCGCGCGTCGAGCGCGTCGAGCGCCTGCGCGATGCCGTCCGTCTGCAGCATGTCGCGCTGACGCGCGGCCAGCACGGCGGTCGGCTCGTTGTGCGAATCGGCCAGGTAAGCGATCGGCGCGTACGCCTCCTCGCCGTCCTCGACTTGCCCTTCGAGCGCGATGTCGCCGCCCGACAGGCGCGTTTCCATCTCGGTGACTTCCTCGCGCTTGACGTTGAGCTCCTGCGCGAGGCCGTCGATTTCCTCGGGCGTCATCGCCTGCATGCTCTTCTTGTGGCTGCGCAGGTTGAAGAACAGCTTGCGCTGCGCCTTCGTCGTCGCGACCTTCACCATCCGCCAGTTGCGCAGGATGTACTCGTGGATCTCGGCCTTGATCCAGTGGATCGCGTACGACACCAGGCGCACGTTTTGCTCCGGGTCGAAACGCTTCACCGCCTTCATCAGACCGATGTTGCCTTCCTGGATCAGGTCGCCGTGCGGCAGGCCGTAGCCCAGATAGTTGCGCGCGATCGACACGACGAGCCGCAGGTGCGACAGCACGAGGCGGCGTGCCGCGTCGAGGTTGTTGTGTTCGCGGAATTCGGTCGCGTACTTGCGTTCCTCTTCGGCGGTCAGGAGCGGGATCCGGTTGACGGCCTGGATGTACGCGTCGATGTTGCCGAGTTGGCCCGGCAACATTGCATGAGGGGCGAGCGCGAGCGAGCCCGCCGATTCGGCCTTGGCCGGCGTCGGGCTCAGGGTGTTCGGAAGGGTCAGGGCGTGGCTCACTAAAAACTCCTTTGGAATCAGGGACGAACCCGTAGTCTCGGATGAGATTCCGGGGCCCATCTTAGCACTCCCGCAATTCGAGTGCTAATTCCTTAGAGGCCACGGGGGCATCCAAGTTCCCGGTTTTCTATCGAATCGTTGGAGTCGATAGTCTAATTTGCGACCGGGGTGGCGGTACGAAGTTCCGTAAGTGCTTGTTTCCGATAGTAATCAGTAGACGTTTTCGATTTTTGTAGTTTTGGAAGCAAACAATTTCGCTTCGCGATGCCGATCCGAAAAGTCCTTTACCATACCATTCAGTTCGCTCGGGCCGGCCGCTGCGGCAAGGCTCCATTCAACCCGTAAAGTTGGAGTGTCAGATGAACAATAAGAAGAACCGCCGGCCGCGAAACCGGCTTGCGCTGCATGCGTTGCTGGCCGCGTCCCTGCTTGGCGGATCGGGCGCCGCGTTCGCGGACCGGTGGGGGATTCAGGCGGGCGGCGGGTTTTCCGATCGCCACGGGATCGACAAGGCCGATCTGGGCGTCGTTTGGGATCCGGGCTGGAACTGGTGGGAAATCGGCGGCTGGCACTTCGCGTTCGTGCTGGAAGGTCATGTCGGCTACTGGCACACCGGCGGCAACGTGCACGCCAACATCGGCGAATTCGGCGCGACGCCGATGTTCCGTTTCATCAAGAGCGCGGGCCAGGTTCGCCCGTTCGTCGAAGCCGGCGCCGGCATCCGGTTCCTCACGCATCCGACGATCTCGAACAATCTGTCGCTGTCGACGTCGTTCCAGTTCGCGGACGTCGTCGGCGTCGGCGCGCAATTCGGCGAACGGCAACAGTATCAGGTCGGCTACCGCTTCCAGCATGTGTCTAACGCGGGTATCAAAGAGCCGAATCCTGGTATAAATTTCCACCAGTTCTACGTGCAGTACAACTTCTGATCCGCACGCCGGCGCACGGCGGGCGCGTTGCCGAGGAGTCAGGCGATGGCGAAGGTGGTCGATGCGATTCGCGCGCTCGAGCGCGATCGGTTCCGGGCGATGGTCGACGGGGACGGCGAGGCGCTCGACGCGCAATTGTCGGACAAGGTGTTCTTCGTGCACACCAACGGCAAACGCGAAACCAAGCAGCAGTTCATCGACGCCATCGTCGCCGGCCGCCGCCGCTATCGCCAGATCGAGATCCAGTCGCAGGACCTGCTGCCCGTCGGCGATGCCACCTGCGTCGTGACCGGGCGCGCGTTGATCGAGATGGAAACGAACAACGGCGGCCTCGTGTTTCCGATCGCCTACACGGCCGTGCACACGCACGAGCACGGGCAGTGGCGGCTGCTCGCATGGCAGGCGACGCGGTGCGCGACCGAGACATGAGCGCGCGTGGCGCTCGTTTTCATGTCCCGACCGAAGCGGCCTTCTGGGCCGCTTTTTGCTGGCCCGTGCGGCGCGGATCGCGCGGCGCACGGGCGGTCGCGCACCGTTCGCTGACGTTCGAACGCTGAAGCGAACCTTGCCGGTCAGGCCGCCGCGCGGCGGTCGGCGCAATGCCAGGCCGACCGGTTGATCGCACTGACAACCGCATCCAGCGCGGCGCTCGCCGGATCGTCGTGTACGCCCACACCGTGCCGCAGCGGCGCATCGCCGACCCGGCAGCCCACCGATACCGCGATCCGGCCATCCGCCGTGCGCGCGTGCTCGCACGACGCGACGTCGATCGTCGTGCCGGCCGCCGCCGCGAACGCCGCGGCCGCGCGCTGGACCGCGTCTTCGGGCGTCGCGCCGGCCGGCGCCGCGCCCGCGATGTCGCGGTTCTGCCAGCGCGCGCCGTCGCCGTGGCGCGCGGCCGGGCCGTCGGTCTCGAAGAATTCGCGGGCGAACAGCGCGCAGATCGCATCGCCGGTCACTTCCTCGCCGGATGCGTCGGCGAGCGTCTGCACCGCGTGGCTGAATTCGATCTGCACGCGTCGCGTCGGCGTGAAGCCCATCCCGCGTTCGAGCAGGAACGTCGCGCCGCCCTTGCCGGACTGGCTGTTCACGCGGATCACCGCGTCGTAGCTGCGGCCGAGGTCGGCCGGGTCGATCGGCAGGTACGGCACTTCCCACACCGCGTCGGGGCGCTGCTGCGCGAAGCCCTTGCGGATCGCATCCTGGTGCGAGCCCGAGAACGCGGTGAACACGAGGTCGCCCGCGTACGGATGGCGCGGATGCACGGGGATCTGGTTGCAGCGCTCGACCACGCGGCGCACCGCGTCGATGTCCGAGAAGTCGAGGCCCGGGTCGATGCCTTGCGTGTAGAGGTTCAGCGCGAGCGTCACGAGATCGACGTTGCCGGTGCGCTCGCCGTTGCCGAACAGGCAGCCCTCGATGCGGTCGGCGCCCGCGAGCAGCGCGAGTTCGGCGGCCGCGACCGCGGTGCCGCGATCGTTGTGCGGATGCACGGACAGCACGATGCTGTCGCGATACGCGAGGTTGCGGTCCATCCACTCGATCTGGTCGGCGAACACGTTCGGGCTCGCCGCTTCGACGGTCGCCGGGAGGTTGACGATCATCTTGTGATCGCGCGTCGGCCGCCACGCCTGTGCGACTGCGTCGCACACCTCGCGCGCGAACGTGAGTTCGGTCATGCTGAAGGTTTCCGGCGAGTACTGGTAGGTCCAGTGGGTGTCCGGGCGGGCCGCCGCGTGTTCCTTGATCATGCGCGTGCCGTTCACCGCGAGCGCCTTCACGTCGTCCTTCGACATCCCGAACACGATGCGCCGGAACGACGGGCAGATCGCGTTGTACAAGTGCACGATCGCGCGCGGCGCGCCTTCGAGCGCGTCGAAGGTGCGGGCGATCAGGTCTTCGCGCGACTGCACGAGCACTTCGATCGTCACGTCGTCGGGAATCCGTTTCTCGTCGATCAGTTTGCGGACGAAATCGAAGTCGGTTTGCGACGCCGACGGAAAACCGACTTCGATCTCCTTGAAACCGATCGCGACCAGCATGTCGAAGAATTCGAGCTTCTGCTCGATGCTCATCGGCTCGATCAGCGACTGGTTGCCGTCGCGCAGGTCAGTGCTCATCCAGACCGGCGCCCGCTCGATGGTGCGGGTGGGCCAGCGGCGGCCGTTGATGCGGACGGGCTCGAACGGGCGGTATTTGTCTTGCGGGTTGCGCTTCATCTTCGGGACCTCGGGTCTCAAGTCGCGAGCGAAGACGGGCGGCAAGGGCGCAGGTTGGCGCT
The DNA here is from genome assembly GCF_902499045.1 of Burkholderia latens. Taxonomy (GTDB): domain Bacteria; phylum Pseudomonadota; class Gammaproteobacteria; order Burkholderiales; family Burkholderiaceae; genus Burkholderia; species Burkholderia latens. The sequence continues at coordinate 8,931 of NZ_CABVPL010000058.1, forward strand.
GCCTCGCACCGTGGCGCGGGAAACGCGCTGCGGGTGCGGATGATCTTCGCGAATCGGCCGACGGATAGACGGACGAATGCTGACGACTTCGGGTTGTAAAAACGGCGAGAAGGGTGCTGCGAGGAACTGCTGGAGGGACCGTGCGGACAGCACACGGCGCTAAGACAGCTTTAGGCTAGTCGTAGCGATAGCGACCGCGCTAGGCGGCCGGAGGTAATTCGGAGGGTGTTCGGAAAGGAACGCATGACGACAACTCTATGCCAGGATGCGTGCGCGTGTCAAATGGTCAGTCGGAAGGCCGGCGCGACCGACGGGCCGGCCCGGCGGATCACGCCGCGATCCGCACGATCCGCACGATCGTTTCGACCTGTCGCGCGAGCGTGTCCGGCACCGGGATTTCGCCGCGCAGCACCGCGTCCGTCCATGCGGCCGTGGTCGCCGCGTCGCGCGATTCGGGCAGCGCGACCGGCGGCGCGTCGCTCGACGAACGCTCGGCCTCGATCAGCGTGTCGCACACGCCGTCGTGCAGCCAGTCGACCTGCACCTGGCGCCGCGTGTCGGCCACCGCTTCGCCTTCGGTGCCGCGCGCGAGCAGCGCGCCGCCGAGCGCGGCGTCCGGATGGTCGCGGAACAGTGCCGCGAGGCTGTCGCGATAGGGCGGATGCGTGTAATTGACGAGCCGCAGCCCGGCCGGCGCGAACGGCTGCAGGATCTTCACGAGCGTGTGCGTGGAGTTGCGCACGCCGAGCACGCCGCGCAGCGCCAGCAGCCGCGCGATGCGCGGAGCGAGCGCGTCGATCGGCGCGAACGCGACGCGGCGCTCGGCGAGCATGTCCTCGATCGCGTCGTGCGACGTCGACGGTGCGATCGACAGCGCGGAGAAAATCTCCGCGCTCGTCACGCGGCCGGGATCGCGTTCGACGCCGTGCACGAGCACCGGCACGCCTTCGCGCGCGAGCAGCAGCGCGAGCAGCGGCACCAGGTTCGGCTGCTTGCGCGCGCCGTTGTAGCTCGGGATCGACACCGGGCGGAACGCGGCATCCTGCACGTGCACGGGTTCGAACGACGCCTGCGCGGCGGCGAGCATCGCGGCCAGTTCGTCGGCGCTTTCGCCCTTCAGGCGATAGGCGATCAGGATCGCGCCGAGCTCGACGTCCGACACGCGCGCATCGAGCATCGCGCGATAGAGCTCGAACGTGTCTTCGGCGGACAGCGCACGCGCGCCGTTCGGGCCGCGGCCGATTTCCTTGATGAAGCGGGCGCAAGGGAACGGCGAGGCTGCGGAGTCTTGGGGAGCGGTCATCGGAACGTGGGGCGGCGGCCGGCATCGGGGCCGCGGTAAGCGGTCGGCAATGCCCCGAGTATCGCACGGGCGTGGCCCGGCCAAGCGCGCGGTTCTCGTGCGCCGACGCGGTGCGGCGCGCTAAACTCGGGTTCCCGGCGGCGCCGAGCATGCGCTGCGGAGCTCGCGCCCCCTGCCGCCGGCCGAATATCACTACGAGAGACACCCGATGAAGCTCTACAGCTATTTCCGCAGTTCCGCGTCGTACCGCGTGCGGATCGCCCTGAACCTGAAGCAACTGCCGTTCGATACGGTCCCGGTCCACATGCTGCGCGACGGCGGCGAGCAACTGAAGGATGCGTACCGCGCGCTGAATCCGGATGCGGTCGTGCCGACGCTCGTCGACGGCGACGCGACGCTGCAGCAATCGCTCGCGATCATCGAATACCTAGAGGAAACGCATCCCGAGCCGGCGCTGCTGCCGAAGGACCCGGTCGACCGCGCATACGTGCGCGCGATCGCGCTGCAGGTCGCATGCGAGATCCATCCGCTGAACAACCTGCGCGTGCTGAAGTACCTGAAGCACACGCTGAAGGTGCCGGAGGAAGCGAAGAACGCGTGGTACCGGCACTGGATCGAAGCGGGTTTCGCGTCGCTGGAGACGCGCCTCGCGAACGATCCGCGCACCGGCAAGCTGAGCTTCGGCGACACGCCGACGCTCGCCGATATCTGCATCGTGCCGCAGGTGTTCAACGCGAACCGCTTCTCGATCGACACGACGCGCTTTCCGACGATCCAGCGGATCGCCGATCACGCGTCGACGCTCGACGCGTTCAAGGCTGCCGAGCCCGGCGTGCAGCCCGACGCCGAGTAACGCCGCGGCCGCCGGCCGACGGTGTGCGGCCGCGCATGAAAAAGGGCGCCCGAAGGCGCCCATGACGATGCGGCCGGCAGCGTTCAGCCGAGCAGCGCGTCCGCGAATTCGACGGCGTTGAACGGCTGCAGATCCTCGACCTTCTCGCCGACGCCGATGAAGTAGACCGGCACCGGGCGCTGCCGCGCGATCGCGGCGAGGATCCCGCCCTTCGCGGTGCCGTCGAGCTTCGTGACGATCAGGCCGGTGAGGCCGAGCGCATCGTCGAACGCCTTCACCTGCGTGAGCGCGTTCTGTCCCGTGTTCGCGTCGATCACGAGGAGCACCTCGTGCGGCGCGCCGTCGTGCGCCTTCGAGATCACGCGCTTCACCTTCTTCAGCTCTTCCATCAGGTGCAGCTGCGTGGGCAGGCGGCCGGCCGTGTCGGCCATCATCACGTCGATCTTGCGCGCGCGCGCGGCGCTGACCGCATCGAAGATCACCGCGGCCGGGTCGCCGCTTTCCTGCTGGACCACCGTCACGTTGTTGCGCTCGCCCCAGACCGCCAGCTGCTCGCGCGCGGCCGCGCGGAACGTGTCGCCCGCGGCCAGCAGCACCGACTGGTCGAAGCTCTGCAGGTGCTTCGCGAGCTTGCCGATGCTGGTGGTCTTGCCGGCGCCGTTCACGCCCGTGATCATCATCACGAGCGGCTGCGCGCGGCCGAGCATCAGCGACTTCTCGAGCGGCTTCAGCAGTTCGACGAGCAGGTCGTGCAGCGCATCCTTCACCTGCTGCGGATCGGTCAGCCGGCCCGTGCGCACCTTCTCGCGCAGCGCGCCGAGCAGGTACTCGGTCGCGTCGACGCCGGCGTCCGACATCAGCAGCGCGGCCTCGAGTTCTTCATACAGATCCTCGTCGATCTTCGTGTTGACGAACACGCCGGTGATGCTCGAGCCCGTCTTCGCGAGCCCGGACTTCAGGCGCGCGAGCCACGATTTCTTCGCCGATGCGTCCTGGGTCGGCGGCGGTACGATCTCCACCGCTTCGACGACGTCGTCGCTGCCGTCGTTGGCGGGCGTGACCGTCATCACGACGGCCGGCGCGGCCGGTTGGGCTGGCGCGGGCGCTTGCGGCGCGGCGGCTGCCGGGCCGGGCTCGGCAACGGGCGCGTCGGACGGCGCGTCCGGCTGCTGCGCGTCGGCCGATTGCGATTCCGCGGAGTCGGACTCCTGCGTTTTCTTGAATCGTTTGAAGAAGCTGAACATGGTCTGACGTCGGGAAGAGGGCGGGGCGCCGCGGCAGCGGAGCGCCGGACGGGCCGCCGCGTGTGCGCGCGGCGGCCGAAACCGTGCATTTTATCAGTGCGGCGCGGCACTCGCGTCAGCCGGCGCCGCCGCTGTGGTAACGTGCGCGTGTTTGGCGGTGCGCCGTCGTGCGCACCCGGTCCCTCCGTCGTCGATATTCCGTATGTCCCGTTCCTCTTCCGGCCGCCCGGCGGCCTCCGCCAGCCGCGGCAAGCCGCACACGATCCGCATCATCGGCGGTGACTGGAAACGCACGCCGCTCGCCGTGCTCGACCTCGACGGCCTGCGCCCGACCCCCGATCGCGTGCGCGAGACGCTGTTCAACTGGCTCGGCCAGGACCTCGACGGGCAGCGCTGCCTCGACCTGTTCGCCGGCACCGGCGCGCTCGGTTTCGAAGCCGCGTCGCGCGGCGCGGCGAGCGTCGTGATGGTCGAACGCCATCCGCGCGCCGCACAGCAGCTGCGCGCGATCAAGGACAAGCTCGGCGCGCGCTCGGTGGAAGTCGCGGAAGCCGATGCGCTGCGGCTCGCGGCCGGGCTGACGCCGGGCGCGTTCGACGTCGTGTTCCTCGATCCGCCGTTCGGCGAGCCGGCCGTGCTCGATCGCGCGATCGCGCTCGCGGCTCCGCTCGTCGCGCCGGATGGCGCGCTGTACGTCGAGACGGGCGCCGAGCTCGAACCGGCTTCGCACGACGCGCTCGCGGGCTGGCAGGTGGTGAAGCACGGCAAGGCCGGTGCGGTCCACTATCATTTGCTGCGGCGCGAAAATGATGAATAATGCGCGTTCCATACGAGGCGGCGCGCTGCAACGGCGACGCACGCCCATCTCGGCAGCGGCGTGCGCGTCGCACGGCTGCCACCCCGATTGCGTGATGACAGGAGGAGCGACATGGTAGTCGCCGTGTATCCCGGTACGTTCGATCCGCTGACGCGCGGGCACGAAGACCTCGTGCGGCGTGCGTCGAGCATTTTTGATACGCTGGTGGTCGGCGTCGCCGACAGCCGCGCGAAGAAGCCGTTCTTCTCGCTCGAAGAACGTCTGAAGATTGCGAACGAGGTGCTCGGCCATTATCCGAACGTGAAGGTGATGGGCTTCAAGGGCCTGCTGAAGGACTTCGTCCGCACCAACAACGCGCGCGTGATCGTGCGCGGCCTGCGCGCCGTGTCCGATTTCGAATATGAGTTCCAGATGGCTGGGATGAACCGCTATCTGCTGCCCGACGTCGAGACGATGTTCATGACGCCGTCCGATCAGTACCAGTTCATCTCGGGGACGATCGTGCGCGAAATCGCGCAGTTGGGCGGCGATGTCAGCAAGTTCGTGTTTCCGTCCGTCGAGAAGTGGCTGACCGAGAAGGTCGCTGCGATGGGAGGCCCGGCCGCGTGACGCGGCGCCGGCCGGTTTCGATCCGAAGCCGGCCGCCGGCCTGAAGAAGTGAGATCAGTATGTCTTTGATGATTACCGACGAGTGCATCAATTGCGACGTGTGCGAGCCCGAGTGCCCGAACGGCGCGATTTCGATGGGCCCGGATATCTATGTGATCGACCCGAAGAAATGCACCGAGTGCGTCGGCCATTTCGACGAGCCGCAGTGCCAGCAGGTGTGCCCGGTCGAATGCATTCCGCGCGATCCGCAGCATGACGAATCGCACGCGCAGTTGATGGAGAAGTATCACGCGTTGATCGCCGCGAAAGGCGACGACGCGCAGTAATCTTGCGGTGACGCCTCGGGCGTCACGACGCCACGGTTTCCTCGGCCGGCGCCGTTCGGCGCCGGTTTCGCTTCAGCTTCGGCTTTGGCTGCAGCCTCCTGCAGTTGCCGCCTCCGCTTCCGCTGCCGTTTCAGCCGAGCACGTCGCGCAAGGCCGCGACGAGCGCGTCGCATTCGGCGTCGGTGCCGACGGTGATGCGCAAGTGCTGGTCGATGCGCGGCGCGCGGAAGTGCCGCACGAAAATTTCCCGATCCTTCAGCTTCGCCGCGATCGCGCCCGCATCGTGCGCGGGGTGGCGCGCGAACACGAAATTCGCGGCCGACGGCACGACGTCGAAACCGAGCGTCTCGAGCGCGTGCGTGAGCCGCGCGCGGCTGTCGATCACGCGCCGGCAGGTCGCGTTGAAGTAGTCGGTGTCTTCGTACGCCGCCTGCGCGGCGGCCTGCGCGAGCCGGTCGAGCGGGTACGAGTTGAAGCTGTCCTTCACGCGGTTGAGCGCGTCGATCAACGCCGCATCGCCGAACGCGAACCCGACGCGCATGCCCGCGAGCGAGCGCGCCTTCGACGTCGTGTGCACGACGAGCAGGTTCGGATGGCGGTCGATCAGCGTGATCGCAGATTCCGCGCCGAAATCGACGTACGCTTCGTCGATCAGCACGACCGACGACGGGTTCGCGGCCGCGATCCGCTCGATGTCCGCGAGCGGCAGCGCGCGGCCGGTCGGCGCATTCGGGTTCGGGAACAGCACGCCGCCGGCGTCGTCGAGATAGTCTTCGACGCGGATCGAGAAGTCGCCGGCCAGCGGCACGATCGTCGTCTCGACGCCGTACAGGCGCGCGTAGGTCGGGTAGAAGCTGTACGAGATGTCGGGAAAGCGCAGCGGCCGGTCGTGCTTGAGCAGCGCCTGGAACGCGTGCGCGAGCACCTCGTCGGAGCCGTTGCCGACGAAGACCTGGTCGGGGTTGATCCGGTGATGGGCCGCAACCGTCTCGCGCAGTGCGCGCGCGAGCGGGTCGGGGTAGCGGCGCAGCGTGTCGCCGGTATCGCCGAGTTCGCGCGCGATCGCCGCGACGACGCGCGGCGAAGGCGGATAGGGATTCTCGTTGGTGTTCAGCTTGACGGGGTGTGCGAGCGCGGGCTGTTCGCCCGGCACGTAAGGCACGAGTTGCTGAACGACGTCGCTCCAGTAACGGCTCACCGCTTGGCTCCTGACGGGCAAAAACGACCAGAGTACCGCATGTGCGCGTTGCAGTGCGCAATTGCGGGGAAGGGCGCCGCCGTGCGGCGCGACCCGACGGCAAGCTGCACCGTGCCGGTGCAGCGGGCGTCAGCTGCGATGCAGCTGCATCGTCGCGCGGTCGAGTTCGCCCTTGACGACCATCGGCATCACGGCGAGCGCGCGTTCGATCGACGCGTCGATCACCTCCTGCTCGTCGCGGCGCGGCGGCTTCAGCACGAAGTTCGCGACGTCCGGCTTCGCGCCGGCGCGCGCGCCTTCGGGAATCAGATCGCGCGGATGGCCGATGCCGATGCGCAGCCGCCAGTACTGCTGCGACGACAGGTGCGCGGAGATGTCCTTCAGGCCGTTGTGGCCGCCGCTGCCGCCGCCGAGCTTCAGCTTCACGGTGCCGGGCGGCAGGTCGAGCTCGTCGTGCGCGACGAGGATCTGGTCGGGCAGGATCTTGAAGAAACTCGCCAGCGCGACGACCGACTGGCCGGAGCGGTTCATGTAGGTCTGCGGCTCGAGCAAATGAACTTCCTCGCCGTGGAGCCGGGCTTTCGCGTAGAAGCCGTGGAAGCGGCGCTCGTCGCGCAGCGTCGCGCCGGCTTCGCGGGCGAGCTGGTCGATCAGCCAGAAGCCGGCGTTGTGGCGCGTCGCGGTGTATTCCGCCCCGGGATTGCCGAGGCCGACGATCAGTTTGATCATGACGTTTCGTAGGCGGCAGCGGCCGCCTGGGCGCAGAAAAAGAAAAACCCGCCGGGCAAGCCGCGGCGGGTTGCGTCGACCGTTTCGCGAAACGGATCGAATGGCGTGTAGGCAGCCGCTTAGGCAGCCGGCGTTTCGCCTTCGCCTGCTGCGTCCGACACGGCGCCAGCCGGGACCGTCGCCGATGCGACAACCGGGTTTTCCGCGTCGACGTGCGCGACCAGCGCGACGCCCTTCGGCAGTGCGATGTCCTTCGCGTGCAGCGACTGACCTGCTTCGATCTTCGACAGATCGACTTCGAGGAATTCCGGCAGCGCCGACGGCAGGCACTCGACTTCGATTTCCGTCGCGACGTGCGAGACGACTGCGCTCGACAGCTTCACTGCCGGGCTGATTTCAGCGTTCAGGAAGTGCAGCGGCACCTTCGTGTGCAGCTTCTTCTTCGCGTCGATGCGCTGGAAGTCAACGTGCAGCACGAGTTGCTTGAACGGGTGGTATTGCACGTCGCGCAGCAGAACCTGTTGCGACTGGCCAGCGATTTCCAGGTCGAGGATCGACGAGTGGAAGGCTTCCTTCTTCAGTGCGTGCCACAGCGCGTTGTGATCCAGTTCGATCTTTTGCGGGGCTGCTTCGCCACCGTAGACGATACCCGTGGTCTTACCGGCGTTGCGCAGGCGGCGGCTCGCACCCGTACCTTGCTGTTGGCGCTCGAAAGCGACGACTTTCATGTGATTCTCCAATTGCTGCCCGCGACCAGGCAGTAAAACGGGGCCGGCGAAATGGCGGCCCCCGATGAAACGGACGGGGTTTCGTCTATCCCGTCCGATTGTGCAAAAAGCGAAGCGTTGCCGCTTCGCTTTCTGCGCATGCTAAATCGTGTCGTTCCGCGATCAGGATTCCGCGAACAGCGACATCACCGAGTCGCCGCGGCGAATCCGCGAGAACGTTTCTGCCAGCAGGCTCGCGCTCGTCAGCGAGCGGATCTTCGAGCAGGCCAGCGATTCGGCCGACAGCGGAATCGTATCGGTGACGACCAGCTCGTCGAGTGCCGATGCGGCGATACGCTCGGCGGCGCCGCCCGACAGAACCGGGTGCGTCGCGTACGCGAATACCTGCTTCGCGCCACGATCCTTGAGAACTTGCGCGGCCTTGCACAGCGTGCCGGCCGTATCGACCATGTCGTCCATGATCACGCAGGTGCGGCCTTCGACTTCACCGATGATGTTCATCACTTCGGCGACGTTCGCCTTCGGGCGACGCTTGTCGATGATCGCGAGATCGCAGTTCAGCTGCTTCGCGAGTGCGCGGGCGCGGACCACGCCGCCGACGTCCGGCGACACGACGAGCAGATCCGAGTAGTTCTGCTTGCGCAGGTCGCCCAGCAGGATCGGCGTTGCGTAGATGTTGTCGACCGGGATGTCGAAGAAGCCTTGAATCTGGTCGGCGTGCAGATCCATCGTGATGATCCGCTCGACGCCGGCGATTTCCAGCATGTTCGCGATGACCTTCGCCGAGATCGCGACTCGCGCCGAGCGCGGGCGACGGTCCTGGCGGGCATAGCCGAAGTAGGGGATGGCGGCGGTGATCCGGCCGGCGGACGCACGCTTGAGCGCGTCGACCATGATCATCAGTTCCATCAGGTTGTCGTTCGTCGGCGCGCACGTGGATTGCAGGACGAAGACGTCCTTGCCGCGCACGTTTTCCTGGATCTCGACCTGGATTTCGCCGTCGGAGAAACGGCTGACCATTGCTTTGCCGAGGGGAATTCCAAGGATATTGACGACTTCCTGGGCCAGCGCGGGATTCGCGTTGCCAGTAAAGACCATCAGGCCATCATGGCTGTGGCTGCTCATCGTGCACCTGCTTCAGGCTTAGGCGGGAAATGCGGGAAAATTTTTGGCAGGGGAGGAAGGACTCGAACCCTCGCATGCCGGAATCAAAATCCGGTGCCTTGACCAACTTGGCGACTCCCCTACACTCAACTGATAACTTCACCGGACTTGTAGGCCATCCGGCAAAGCAAAACTTCATGACGCGAAAGCGAAGAGCGGATGCTCGTTCAGACTCTCGGCAACTGCACCGTTCCAACCGGTGGGCAGCTTGGCTTTCGCCGCTTCTGCCTCGTGCTTGCTGGGAAATGCTGCAAACACGCTAGCTCCGGAGCCGGTCATCCTCGCGGGGGTCACATTATACAACCATTTGACCACCTGTGCAACTTCCGCGTACTTACTTGTCACAACTTGCTGCATATCGTTCCGGCCGAAACTGTCTGGCCATCCCGCATCGCTGTTTTGCCGTGCAAGAAAGTCAGCAATTGTGACTGGCTTTGTGTCCCTTGTCAACAACTCGTCTGAAAAAATTTCAGCGGTGGGGACATGCACTCGCGGCGTCACAACCAGGAACCAGCGAGTCGGCAATTCTACCTCAGCTAATTCTTCTCCGATACCCTCTGCGAACGCATTTTTTCCAAAAACGAAAAACGGAACGTCGGCGCCGAGTTTTACCGCGAGCGACTGCAATTCCGCGCGCGGCAGGTCGAGTTGCCACAGGCGGTTCAGCGCGAGCAGCGTCGTGGCCGCGTCGGAACTGCCGCCGCCGAGGCCCGCGCCCATCGGCAGGCACTTGTCGATCTCGATGTCGACGCCGGCCGCGGTGCCCGTATGCGCTTTCAGCAGGTTGGCCGCGCGCACGACGAGATCGCTTTCCTCGGGCACGCCCGGCACGTCGGTGACGCGTGCGACGCGACCGTCGTCGCGCAGCGTGAAATGGAGCGTGTCGCCCCAGTTCAGCAGCTGGAACACGCTCTGCAGATCGTGATAGCCGTTCGGACGACGGCCGGTGATGTGCAGGAACAGGTTGAGTTTCGCGGGCGCGAGGCAGTTGCGCAGCGAGCGGATCGAATCGGTCATGCGTATGTCGGGGCTAGGTTCGCGTGCTTACTGGTCGAGCACGAGCTTGATGTCGAGCGGCGGCGTCGCGCGCACGAGGTTCACGCGTTTGACACCGGTGGCCGGTGCGTCCGCGTAGGCGAGGTAGTCGATCGTCCAGCCGTCCTGGCGGATCTGCTTCAGCCGCGCGGCGTCGGCAGGATCGCGTACCGTTTGCGCGGGCGTCGCGGGTGCGGGCGTCGGCAGCAGCCAGTAGCGCAGGCCGGCCAGCGGCAGCGAGAAGCCGAGCGTGTTCTGCATCAGTTCGCCGACGTCCGTCGCGTATTGCGGCTGGCGGTTCGGCAGTTCGAGCGACGCGGCCCGCGGCGTCGACTTGACGATCGCGAGCGTTTGCCCGAGCGGGCTGCGCAGTTCGAGCGACACGTCGTCGCCGTGCTCCTGCCAGTCGAAGTTGCCGTACACGTTCTGTTGCCGGCCGAGGCGGTCGTTGTACTGCACGGCGAAGCGGCCGTGATAGGCATGCGTCGCAGCCGTCTGCAGCCCGGCGCCCGCCGGCGCATTCGCCGAAGGCGGCGTGCTCGCGCAGCCCGCGAGCGCGAACGCCGCGGCGGCCGCGGCCAGCGTGCGCTGCGCGCGGGAAGACAGGAAAGGCATCGGGAACATCCGCATCAGAGGCCGTTGATCTGCAAGCGCTTCAGCGTCTGCACAAGCGTTTCGTTGTCGGGCTCGAGCTTCTGCGCGGCACGCCACGCGGTGCGCGCGTCATCCTGCGCGCCGCTCTTCCACAGCACCTCGCCGAGGTGTGCGCCGATCTCGGCGTTCGGCTGCAGTTCGTATGCGCGTCGCAGCACCTTCGCCGCGCCGGCCGTGTCGCCCATCCTGTACTTCACCCAGCCGAGGCTGTCCATGATGTACGCGTCGTTCGGCGCGAGCGACAGCGCCTTGTCGATCAGCTTGCTGGCCTCCGGCAGGCGCTGGTTGCGATCGGCGAGCGAATAGCCGAGCGCGTTGTACGCCTGCGGATTGTCGGGCTGCGTGCGGATCAGCTCGCGCAGCTGCTTTTCCATCGTCGCGTAGTGGCCGGTTTTTTCGGCCGCCATCGCGTAGTCGTAGCGCAGGTCCGGATCGTCCGGGAAGTCCTCGACTGCGCGCCCGAGCCGCGCCTCGGCCTCCGGATAGCGCTTCGCGGTGAACAGGATCGACGCATCGGTGCGCGCGACGACGGCCGCATCGCGCGGATCGCTGATCGGCAGATCGTCGAGCACCTTGCGCGCCTCGTCGATCTTGCCTTGTTTCTGCAGCAGCTGCGCACGGGTGATCTGCGCGGGGAGGTAGTGCTGACTCGTCTGGTCGACCTTGTCGAGCCACTGCGACGCCTGCGCGTCGTTGCCCTGCTCGATCGCGATCTGCGCGAGGTAGATGTACCCCTGGCCGACGTCGAGGTTCGGCTGCTTGTCGCCGAGCTGCACGTACTGTTTCAGGTACGCGGTCGCGTCGTCGAGCTTCTTCTGCTGGATCTTGATCAGCGCGAGCGCCATCAGCGGCGTCGGATCCTTCGCGTCGAGCTTGCGCATCGTCTCGAACTGCTTCTGCGCGTCGTCGAGGCGATCGTCGGCGAGATAGAGCTGCGACAGCGCGAGCCGCGCGTCGCGCGACTTCGGATTCTGCTGAACATATTTCTCGAACGACGCGATGCCGGCCGCGCGCTCCGCGGGGCCCATCTGCGACAGCATCAGCGCTGCCGGCAGGTAGTCGGGGCGAATCTGCAGCGCCTGCTTCAGCGACTGCGCGGCGCCTTCCTTGTCGTCGACCGCGAGCTGCTGCCGCGCGATCGCGAGGTGCGCCTCGGGGCGGTTCATGTCGTTCTTCAGCATGTCCTTCAGCACCGCGAGGCCGCCGACGCGGTCGGAGCCGCGCACCAGCAGCGCCTGCAGCGCGAGGATCGCGGGGCCGCGCGTTTCGCCGGTCGCGCGCGCCAGCTCGCGCGCGAGCATCGGCTGCGCATCGGCCGGCTTGCCGGCGAGTACGAGCAGCGCGGCGTCGACTTGCGACGCGCGGTTCGAATCGGGTGCGTACTGGCGCCACAGATTGGCCGCCGACAGCGCGTCGGCCGGGCTTTGCGCGCCGAGCGCGATCTCGGTCGCACGCTGCGCCATGCGCGGATCGCGCGTGTCGCGGGCAAGCGCGAGATAGGTCTGGTAGGCCGGTGCCGGCTGGTTGCGCTGGAGCGCGACCTCCGCGGCGAGCACCTGGTAGACGATCTGGCTCGTCAGCGGGACGCCCGGGAGATCCTTTTTCTCGTCCGGCATCACGTGCTCGAACGCGCCCTGCGGCTCCGCGTCGTCCGATGCCGGACCCTGCGCGTGAGCCGGGAAGGCGGTGAGGGTCCAGGCGGCGAACAGCGCGGCGCCGAGCGCACGGCGGACCGGGAAGGCACGCGCGCCGCACGCGGCGGCGGGGCGCTTCAGGGGCATCTTCGAGGGCAAGGTCATGGAAATCCGTTCGATGTTTCAACCGATTGTAACGCGCTCGCTACAATACACGCACGATCGTGAATCCCGCCTCAGACCCGCAAAACATGCCAGAGTTGCCAGAAGTCGAAGTCACGCGCCGGGGCATCGCGCCCTTTGTCGCGGGCCGCCGCGTCGAGCGTGTCGACGTCCGTACCGCGATGCTGCGCTGGCCCGTGCCGGCCGGGCTCGCGGAGCAATTGCGCGCACGCGAGGTGCTCGCCGTCGAGCGTCGCGGCAAATACCTGCTGTTCGAGGTCGACGCGGGCTGGTTCATCGTCCATCTCGGGATGACGGGCACGCTGCGCGTGCTGCCCGCAGCCGGCGTGCCCGTCGCCGCGAAACACGACCACATCGACTGGATCTTCGACGAATTCGTGCTGCGGTTCCGCGATCCGCGCCGTTTCGGCGCCGTGCTGTGGCACCCGCGCGAAGCGGGCGACGTGCATGCGCATCCGCTGCTCGCGAGCCTCGGCGTCGAGCCGTTCTCGCCCGCGTTCAGCGGCGCGCTGCTGCACGCGCGCACGCGCGGTCGCACGGTGTCGGTCAAGCAGGCGCTGCTCGCGGGCGACATGGTCGTCGGCGTCGGCAACATCTATGCATCGGAGAGCCTGTTCCGCGCGGGCATCCGGCCGACGACCGCCGCCGGCAAGGTCTCGCTGCCGCGCTACGAGCGGCTCGCCGACGCGGTGCGCGCGACGCTCGCCGACGCGATCGAGCGCGGCGGCAGCACGCTGCGCGATTTCGTCGGCAGCAACGGCGAAAGCGGCTACTTCCAGCTCGACTGCTTCGTCTACGACCGCGCGGGGCTGCCTTGCCGCGTGTGCGGCACGCCGATCCGCCAGATCGTGCAGGGCCAGCGCTCGACCTATTTCTGCCCGACCTGCCAGCGTTGAACGCCGCGCTGCAACCTTTTCCGAAGATTCGAACACTTGAAGCCGCCCCGTATCGCCCCCGCTCCGTTTCCCGTCACGCCGCTGCACCGCACGTTCGCCACGCGCCTGATCGCGTGGCAGCGCGAGCACGGCCGCCACGACCTGCCGTGGCAGAACACCCGCGATCCGTACCGGATCTGGCTGTCGGAAATCATGCTGCAGCAGACGCAGGTGTCGACCGTCATCCCGTATTACGCGCGCTTTCTCGAGCGCTTTCCCGACGTCGGCGCGCTCGCGGCCGCGCCCGCCGACGACGTGATGGCGCTGTGGGCCGGCCTCGGCTATTACTCGCGCGCGCGCAACCTGCACCGCTGCGCGCAGGTGGTGGCCGCCGAGCATGGCGGCGTATTCCCGGCGACACCGGACGCGCTCGCGGAGCTGCCCGGCATCGGCCGCTCGACGGCCGCGGCGATCGCGTCGTTCGCATACGGTGCGCGCGCGACGATCCTCGACGGCAACGTGAAGCGCGTGCTCGCGCGCGTGTTCGGCGTCGAGGGCTTTCCGGGCGAGAAGCGGGTCGAGAACGACATGTGGGCGCTGGCCGAGTCGCTGCTGCCGGATGCCGCGAACGCGGCCGACGTGAGCGCGTATACGCAGGGGCTGATGGACCTCGGTGCGACGCTGTGCGTGCGCGGCAAGCCGGATTGTGCGCGCTGCCCGTTCGCGGGCGACTGCGTCGCGCAGTCGACGGGCCGGCAGCGCGAACTGCCGGCCGCGCGACCGAAGAAGGCCGTGCCGACGCGCAAGACGTGGATGCTGGTGCTGCGCGACGGCGACGCGGTGCTGCTCGAGCGGCGCCCGCCGTCCGGCATCTGGGGCGGGTTGTGGTGTCTGCCGCAAGCCGACGGCGATGCCGCGCTGGCCGAGCTCGCGCGCGGCTTCGGCGGCGCCGGCCCGGTGCCGCTCGCGCCGTTTACGCACACGTTCACGCATTTCCGGCTCGAGATCGAGCCGCGGCTCAGCGACGTGACGAACGGCGGCCCGCCGCACGCGCAGGATGCCGAGACGGCGTGGGTGCCGCTCGCCGCGCTCGACGCGTATGGCGTGCCGGCGCCCGTGCGCAAGCTGCTCGATGCGCTTAGCGGGCCGCTGCTGTAACGAAACGGGAAGCGGCGCGTGCGCTCGCGGAAGCGCAGCGTCGCCCAAGGGCGGCTTGTCGATCGGACGGAGTAATCGCGGGATTGACGGCGCGGCGCCGGTGCGCCGCGACAAGTCGGCGGGCGCCTACAGCCAACCGTGCCGGTCGAGCACGTGGTGCACGGCATCGATCCGCGCGCCGACGTCTGGAAACTCCATCAGCTTCTGCCGCGCGCGCAGGTCGAGCGGCAGCAGTTCGGCAAGGCGGTTCGACACCCAGCTCGGATCGTCGAGGCGGAACGGTTCGGCGAACGGCATCTTGTCCGGCTCGGTCTTCTTCAGCGCTTCGATGATTCGCTCGAGCACCTCGGCGCACGAGCCGAATTGCGCGAGCGCCTGTTCGCCTTCGAGCGGAATGTCGTCTGGCAGCGGTTCCGCGATGCCGACCAGCAGCCCGTTCGCCTCGACGCGATACGACAGCAGTTCGAAACGCTGCGTGCCGACTGCCTGCAGATACAGCATCCCGAATTCGCCGGTGTCGCATTCGGTGATGCGCGCCATGCAGCCGATGGTCTCGGGCACCGACACGGCGCCGTCCTGTGCGACTTCGGGGCCGCTCTTGAGCAGGCACACGCCGAACGGCGCGTCGTCGCGCAGGCATGCGCGGCACATGTCGAGATAGCGCGCCTCGAACACCTTGAGCGGCAGCCAGCCACCGGGAAACAGCACCGTGTGCAGCGGAAACAGCGGCAAGTCGATCAGGGTGGTCGATAGGGTAGACATGGCGCGCCGGCGAGAGGGCGGGTGTCGCTAAGGTCGGTCGACCTCGGTGACGAGCCGCGACGACGCGTCGACATCCACGGGCGCGTCACGATGCCGCACGATCACGTTCGCATCGTGCGCGAGGCGCGCGGCGAGCGTTTCCGCGATGAACACCGAGCGATGCTGACCGCCCGTGCAGCCGATGGCGACGGTCAGGTAGCTGCGGTTGTCTTCGCGAAAGTGCGGCAGCCATTTCATCAGGAACGCATGGATGTCGTCGATCATCTGGTGGACGATCGGCAGTGCGTCCAGAAACGCGATGACCGGCTGGTCGAGCCCGGTGAGCGGGCGCAGCTCATGGTCGTAGTACGGATTCGGCAGCGCGCGCACGTCGAACATCAGGTCGGCGTCGAGCGGCACGCCGCGCTTGAAGCCGAACGACTCGAACATCACCATCAGGTCGTTGTTCTTCTGCTCGATGAAGCGCTTGACCCACGTGCGCAGCACGTTCGCGCGCAGCGTGCTCGTGTCGATCTGGTGTCCGAATTCGGCGAGCGGCGCGACGAGTTCGCGTTCGCGCTCGATCGCTTCCTCGAGCGACGACAGCAGCCCGACGTTCGCGTCGTGCGACGGCGAGCCGGACAGCGGGTGACGCCGGCGCGTTTCGGAGAAGCGTTGGATCAGCGCCTGCGTGCTCGCGTTGAGGAACAGCACGCGGACGTCGTGCTCGAGCGACAGCGAGCGGATCAGGCCGGGCATTTCGTCGAGCGACGCGCTGGAGCGCGCATCGATCGCCACCGCGAGCCGATGCTGGCCGCCCTCGGCAAGATAACGGGCGAGTTCGGGCAGCACGTGCGGCGGCAGGTTGTCGACGCAGTAGTAGCCTGCGTCCTCGAGCGCGTTCAGCGCGACGGACTTGCCTGAGCCGGAGATGCCGGTGATGAGGACGATGCGCATGGGAAGCTGAGAATCCTGACGTTTCATCATAGCACCGGCTCGACGCGTCGGCGCTGCGAGGCCGGCGCGAGGAGGTTACACGAGCTTGCCGGGGAACTGACTGTCGGGATCCTGCATCGCGAGCCGTTGCCGATCCATGAAGTCGCGCAACGTGTCGATGCCGCGCAACTGCAGGATCGTGTTTCGCACGGCGGCCTCGACCAGCACCGCGAGGTTGCGGCCGGCCGCCACCTGGATCGTCACCTTGCTGATCGGCAGACCGAGCACGTCGACGGTCTGGCTTTCGAGCGGCAGCCGCTGGAATTCGCCGTCCGGGCGGCGCACCAGCTGGACGATCAGCTTCAGCTTCATTTTCCGGCGCACCGCGGTTTCGCCGAAGATCGTCTTGATGTCGAGCAGGCCGAGGCCGCGCACTTCGAGCAGGTTTTGCAGCAGCGGCGGGCAGCGGCCTTCGACGAAATCGGGGCCAAGTCGAACGAAGTCGACGGCGTCGTCGGCGACGAGGCCGTGGCCGCGGCTGATCAGTTCGAGGCCGAGCTCGCTCTTGCCGAGCCCGGAGTCGCCGGTGAGCAGCACGCCCATCCCGAGGATGTCGAGGAACACGCCGTGCAGCGTCGCGCGGGGCGCGAGGATGCGCGACATGTAGAGCCGCAGGCTGTCGATCACCGCGGCGGCCGACATCGGCGTCGTGAACAGCGGCGTGGACGAGCGCGTGCAGCGCAGCACGAGTTCCGGCGGCGCCGCGGCGCCGCCGGCGACGACGAGAAACGGCGGCTCGAGCGCGATCAGCTCGGCCATGTGGCGCGAACGGTCTTCGTCGGTCTGCCGCTGGTAGTAGTCGATTTCGGCTTCGCCGAGCACCTGGATCCGGTTCGGGTGGATCAGGTTCAGGTGGCCGACGAGGTCGGCGCTCGACGTTGCGTTGCCGACCGTGTCGGCCGAGAAACCGCGCTCCCAGCCTTCATGCCCCGTCAGCCAGCTCAGCTTCAGCGTGGCCGCGTTGTCGTCGAAGATGCTCTGGGCGTTGATGCTGGACGTATCCATGACTCTCGTCACTCCAATGAGCCGGTGCATGCGCGCGGCGACGGGCGTCGCCATGCCGGGCCGGCGCCGGGCGGCCCTGGACGGCGGCGCGTGCCGCCTCGTTCGGGAAAATATTCCGCCCGGATCAACTCAAGGTTGCCACTGAGTGAGCAGGCGATGCAACTCGGCGATATCCGTTTCGTTGTGCAGACGCTCGCGCGCGTCGCGATCGGACAGCAGTTGCGCGATTTCCGACAGGATCTCGAGGTGCTGCTGGGTGGCTTGCTCGGGGACGAGCAGGAAAATCAGGAGACCGACCGGTTGGCCGTCGGGCGCTTCGAACGGGATCACGTCCGCCAGCCGCACGAACGCGGCGAGCGGGTGCTTGAGGCCCTTGATGCGCCCGTGCGGAATCGCCACGCCTTCGCCCAGCCCGGTCGAGCCGAGGCGCTCGCGCGCGAACAGGTTGTCCGTGACGGTGCTGCGCGCGATGCCGTTCTGATTCTCGAAGATCAATCCGGCTTGTTCGAAGACGCGTTTCTTGCTGGTGACGGAGAGGTCGATGACGACGTTCTCTATGGGCAGGATTTTGGCTAGGCGATTCATGTTGGCAGGCGATTGGGCGGCCTGGGGTCTCCTTGCGGCGGCAGACTGATCTTCCATGTTCGGCGATATCAAGGCGTTCGGCACGGGTGCCCTGCAACGCAGTGATCGCACCCGATGCCCCCCGGCGATAACCGGGACATTATAGAGCACAGCCGCGCGCGTGGCGCAGCATGGACGGACCGGTCGCACCACGACCGCACGGACACAAAAAAAACGCCCGGCGAACCGGGCGGCGTGCGTGTTGCGTTGACCGTTATTGCGGCGGCAGTTCGATCTGGTCGATCGACGGCTGGAGCTTGATCGGGTCGTGCGCATGGGTCTGCAGACGCTCCATGTGCTTGACGACCTGGCGATCCAGCTTGTCGATCAGCAGATCGATCGCAGCGTACAGGTTGCCGTTCGCGCTTTCGACGAAGATGTCCTTGCCCTTCAGGTGCAGATTGATTTCCGCACGCTGCTGCTTGTCCTTTTCCTTGTGGTTGTCGACCGAGAGGATCACAGTGCCATCGATCACCTGATCGCTATGGCGTAGCACCCTGTCCAGCTTGGTGATCACGTATTCGCGAATTGCAGGCGTGACTTCCAGATGATGTCCACTGATCTTCAGGTTCATAGTGCTTCTCCAAGCGAGTGACCACCCGGCCGCATCGAGGCGGCGCTCCGGTCGACTTGCCCCCGCCGCACGTGGCAGCGGAATCGCGGACAGGTCGCCCGGCCTGTTCCCCGTATGCGCGGTGGCCGGAACACGCCTGCCGCCGGGCAGGCAGCAGGCTTAAAGAGACTTGCGCAGATTCACTGCCGGGATCTTGAGGGCTTCGCGATATTTGGCAACCGTGCGGCGCGCGACCACGAAACCCTGTTCTGCCAGCAGCTCGGCAATGCGGCTGTCCGAAAGTGGCGATTTTGGGTCTTCAGCTCCTATCAGTTGCTTGATCAGGGCTCGGATGGCGGTCGACGATGCGGCGCCTCCGGTGTCGGTCGAAACGTGTGATCCGAAGAAGTACTTAAATTCAAGCGTCCCGAACGGGGTCAGCATGTACTTGCCGGTTGTCACACGGCTGACAGTCGACTCGTGTAGGCCCAGCGTATCAGCTATTTCCCGCAAAACCAAGGGGCGCATGGCAATTTCACCGTGCGCAAAGAAATTCTTCTGACGCTCGACAATGGCCTGCGCGACACGCAGGATCGTGTCGAAGCGCTGCTGGATATTCTTGATCAGCCAGCGCGCTTCCTGCAGCTGCTGTTTCAGCGAACCGGCCGCCGGATCGCCGCGGCTGTTGCGCAGGATGTTCGCGTACAGGTTGTTGATCCGCAGGCGCGGCATCACTTCCGGATTGAGTTCCGCGAGCCAGCCCTGGCCGGCCTTCTTCACGATGATGTCGGGCACGACGTAGTCGGCCTCGGCCTTGCCGTACGCGGCGCCCGGGAACGGCTCCAGCGAGCGGATCAGCGCATGCGCGTCGCGCAGCGCGTCGTCGGTCGCCTTCAGGTGCTTGCGCAGCCGCGTGAAATCGCGCGCGGCGAGCAGTTCCAGGTGCTGCGACACGATTTCCAGCGCGAGCGTGCGCGTGGGGGACGGATCGAGGCGCAGCAATTGCAGCTTCAGGCATTCGGACGCCGAGCGGGCCCCGACTCCCGGCGGATCGAAGCTGTGCAGCAGCGCGAGCGCCGCATTCAGTTCGTCGCAGTCGATTTCGAGTTCGGGCGGCAAGTCGGCGAGCACCTCGTCGAGCGACGCGGTCAGGTAGCCGTCGTCGTCGAGCGATTCGATCAGGAACATCACGAGCGCGCGGTCGCGCGGGCTCGCCTGCGTGACGCGCAGTTGCGCGGACAGATGGTCGCGCAGCGACGTCGCGGCTTCCTGGACCTGCAGCGGCGGGAGGTCGTCATCGTCCGATGCGCCGCTCGAACGACCGAATTCGTCGAGATTCCACTGCGGGCCGTCGCTGGCGTCGCCGGACGCGTAGCCGTCGTATTCGTCGGCACCGGCCGGCTCGTCGCGTTCGGCACGGTCGCCGGACTGGCTGCTGCCGTTCGATACGCTCGGTTCGGCATTCTGGCCGGGCGGTGTCTGCGCGATCAGCGATCCGTCCGCCGCGACGCGCAGCGGACTCGCGATCCATTCGTCATCGTTTTCGAGCAGCGGATTCTGCGCGACGGCCATCGCGACTTCCTGCTGCAGTTCGAGCGTCGACAGCTGCAGCAGCCGGATCGACTGCTGAAGTTGCGGGGTCAGCGCTAGATGTTGCGACAGGCGGAGTTGAAGGCTGGCTTTCATGGCAAAGAGGGAGTCATACCGGCAGTTTGCCACGACCCAGGCGCATTGAGCCATCCGCGATTACGCGCGGCGCGGCGCCCGGGCGCGCAGGCCGCTGCGCGGGGGCGTGCGGGCGCGGCCCTGCGCGGCGATGCCGGGCAGGGTGCAGCCAGCCAGGGGGAGTTACATGCGGAAGTGTTCGCCGAGGTAGACGCGGCGCACGCTTTCGTTTTCGATGATTTCGCTCGGCGCGCCGGCGGCGAGCACCGAACCGTCGCTGATGATGTACGCGTGGTCGCAGATGCCGAGCGTTTCGCGGACGTTGTGATCGGTAATCAACACGCCGATATTGCGCTGCTTCAGGAACTTGACGATCTTCTGGATCTCGAGCACCGCGATCGGGTCGACGCCGGCGAACGGTTCGTCGAGCAGGATGAAGCTCGGATTGGTCGCGAGCGCGCGCGCGATTTCCACGCGGCGGCGTTCGCCGCCGGACAGCGACAGCGCCGGGTTCTCGCGCAAATGGCCGATCTGCAGCTCGTCCAGCAGCGCCTCGGTGCGCGACGCGATCGCATCCTTCGACAGCCGCTTGCCGTCTTCGCCGTGCTGCAGCTCGAGCACCGCGCGGATGTTCTCCTCGACGGTCAGCTTGCGGAACACCGATGCTTCCTGCGGCAGGTACGACAGGCCGAGCGACGCGCGCTTGTGGATCGGCAGCAGGCTGATCGAGCTGCCGTTCAACGAGATCTCGCCCGCATCCAGCGGCACGAGGCCGACGATCATGTAGAACGACGTCGTCTTGCCGGCGCCGTTCGGGCCGAGCAGACCGACGACTTCGCCGCTCTTCACGTCGAGCGACACGTCCTTGACGACCGTGCGCGAGCCGTAGCGCTTCTTCAGGTTGCGGACGACGAGCGAGCTCGTCGTGCCGGCCGGCTGGCGGTTCGGGAGCGCGTTCATTGGCCCGGCGCTCCCTGGATCGTGGTCGACGGCGACAGCTTCGCCGGCGCGCCGTTCAGCGGCCCGGCGCCGCCGTTCTTCGGCGACAGCATCGCGCGCACGCGGCCGTTCGGGTTGCCCGGCGCCGCGACGTCCTTGCCGCCCTTCGCGGTGTAGAAGTCGTGCTGGCCGTCGTACGTGATCACGCTGCCGTGCACGGTGTCGGCGATCGTCGACGTGCCCTGCAGGCGGCGCACGGTCGCGGCCGTCGTCAGCGTCGTCAGGTCCTGCTTGCCGTCGTAGTCGATGCGCTCGGCGTCGCCGTCGATGTATTCGTCGAGACCTTCGCGCTTCTGGCGGAACGTCGCATGCTTCTTGCCGCTGCCGAACGACGTCGCGTACTGATAGCCTTCCGGGTCCTGGCGCACTTCGACGCGGTCGCCCTTGATGATGATCGTGCCCTTCGTGATCACGACGTTGCCGGTCGCGACCGTCACCTGCTTCAGGTCGTCATAGGTCAGATTGTCGGCCTCGACGTTGATCGGCTTGTTCTGGTCGGCCTTCTCGGCATGGGCGAGCGGCGCCAGCCCGACGAGCGGGAGCGCCACGAGCGTCGCGGCGAGCGCGGCGCGGACGGCGCGCGCAGCGCCGCCGGAATTCTGTCGAGGGAACGGTTCGTTCATGCAGTCACGTGAGGGATGCGTCACTTGGGTTGACCTTTCGAGCCGCCGGACGTGTCCGCGGCGGCGATCGTGCCGCGCACGTTGCCGTAAAGCTCGATGACCCGGGTGACGTTGTTGTACTTCATGCCGTCGGTCGCGTTGACGAGCGACAGGCCGCGCTGAAGTTTAACCGGCTTTTCGGTCTGGATCACATCGTCATTGACGAAGATCCGGAAATGCTGGGAATCGGCCTGCATCTGCGGATCGCCGCCGCCGGCCACGCGCCGGATGCGCGCGTCGTCGTACAGGTCGACGATCGACACGTCGCCGTTGACCGTGCCGCGCTTCGCGGTGGTCGTCACGACCGGCTTGCCGGGCTGGAACGCGCGCATGGCCGGATCGGTCAGGTCGCTGTTCTCCGTGTCTTCGTAATGGATCAGCTTCGCGGCCGTCAGCCGGTACTGCGTCGTGCCGGTCTGGTCGAGCTCGGTGACCGAGAAGTTGTCCGCGAAATAGTCGGGCGTGTGGCGCTTCGGCTGCGCGGCGCCCTCGCCGGGCGGCGGCAGCGTCGCTTGCAGCAGCCACCACGTGACGCCCGCGAGCGCGGCGACCGCGACGAGCGGCAGCAACTGGGTCCAGCGGAAATGCGTGTTCATCCGTCAGGCTCCGCAGGCGGCCGCGAGCAGCGCGTCGTAGCGGCGCTGCGCGCGCAGGATCGCGTCGCACACTTCGCGCACCGCGCCGTGGCCGCCGCGGGCCTCGGCCACCCAGTGCGCGCGGGCGATCACCTCGGGGTGCGCGTTGGCCGGCGCGGCCGCGAAGCCGCAACGCAGCATCACCGGCAGGTCGGGCCAGTCGTCGCCCATGTAGCCGCACGCGTCGGCGCCGATGCCGAGCGATGCGGTCAGGTCGGCGAACACGGCGAGCTTGTTCTCGACGCCCTGGAACAGGTGCGCGATCTTCATTTCCTTCGCGCGCGCCGCGACGATGTCCGAGCGGCGGCCGGTGATGATCGCGGTCGCGATGCCGGCCTCGCCGAGCAGCTTCACGCCATGGCCGTCGAGCGAATTGAACGACTTCATCGCGTCGCCGGCCGCGGTAAACAGCAGGCCGCCGTCGGTCAGCACGCCGTCGACGTCGAAAATCATCAGCTTCACGCGGCTCGCGCGTTCCGCCGCAGTCAGCGCTGCGCTCATCAGATCACCTTCTTCGAAAACAGGTCGTGCATGTTCAGCGCGCCGATCAGCGCGCCGTCCGCATCGACCACGAGCATCTGGTTGATCCGGTGGCGCTCCATCAGTTCCACGGCTTCGACCGCGAGTTGATCGGGGCCGATCGTGCGCGGTGCGCGCGTCATCACGTCGGCGATCGGCAGCGTGCGGAAATCGCCGTCGCGCGCAAGCACGCGGCGCAGATCGCCGTCGGTGAAGATGCCGGCCACGCGGCCGTCGTCGCCGATCACGGCCGTCATGCCCATCCGTTTCGCGGTGATCTGGAACAGTGCATCCGACAGCGTCGCGTCGAGCCCGACGCGCGGCACGTCGTCGCCCGAGCGCATCACGTCGCGCACGTGCGTGAGCAGGCGGCGGCCGAGCGCGCCGCCCGGATGCGAGCGCGCGAAGTCCTCGGAACCGAAACCGCGCGCGTCGAGCACCGCGACGGCGAGCGCGTCGCCGAGCGCGAGCGCGGCGGTCGTGCTCGCGGTGGGCGCGAGGTTCAGCGGGCACGCTTCCTTCGAGACGGCCGCGTTCAGGTTCACGTCGGCGAGCGTGCCGAGGCTCGATTCCGCGCGGCCCGTGATCGCGATCAGCTTCGCGCCGATCCGCTTGACGAGCGGCAGGATCGCGACGAGTTCTTCCGACTCGCCCGAATAGGAGATGCCGATGAAGACGTCGTCGGAGGTGACCATCCCGAGGTCGCCATGGCTGGCCTCGGCCGGATGGACGAAGAAGGCCGGCGTGCCGGTGCTCGCCAGCGTGGCTGCGATCTTGCGGGCGATATGCCCCGATTTGCCGATGCCGGATACCACGACGCGCCCGCGGCAGCCGAGCAGCAGCGCAACGGCATGGACGAAGTCGCCGTCGAGCTGGTCGCGCAGCGCGCGCACGGCGTCCGCCTCGATGTCGAGCACGTCGCGGGCGAGCGCGAGCGCCCGATCATCATTGATTTTCGCTATCATGCGCGGAGTATAGCAAAGGCGTTTGTTCGCCGCGCCGCGCCTTCGGACTTGTCCGAGGTTGCCGGTCCACCGCCACCACCCGCGCCCG
This sequence comes from Burkholderia latens, assembly GCF_902499045.1. Classification (GTDB taxonomy): domain Bacteria; phylum Pseudomonadota; class Gammaproteobacteria; order Burkholderiales; family Burkholderiaceae; genus Burkholderia; species Burkholderia latens. The sequence goes on from NZ_CABVPL010000058.1 coordinate 32,893, forward strand.
CATTGCCGTGGCCCCGACGAACGAGGACGCTTCGCCCGTGATTTCCCCGCTCGAAATGACCCTGCTGCTGCTGCTGGCCTCGGTGGTGGGCGTCGTCGTGTTTCGCTCGCTGAATCTGCCGCCGATGCTCGGCTATCTGACCGTCGGCATCCTGGTCGGCCCGCACGCGTTCGGCGTCGCCGCGGACCTCGAGCGGGCCGAGCATCTCGCGGAATTCGGCGTGGTGTTCCTGATGTTCTCGATCGGCCTCGAATTCTCGCTCGCGAAGCTGCGGGCGATGCAGCGGCTCGTGTTCGGGCTCGGGCTGCTGCAGGTGGTCGTGACGCTTGCGGTCGCGGTCGTGCTCGGCGCGCTGTTCGAGCGCTGGATGCACATCACGTGGCAGGGCAGCGTCGCGCTCGGCGGCGCGCTCGCGATGTCGTCGACGGCGATCGTGTCGAAGATGCTCGCCGAGCGGCTCGAGATCGAGACCGAGCACGGCCGCAACATCTTCGGCGTGCTGCTGTTCCAGGATCTCGCGGTGGTGCCGCTGCTGATCGTGATCGCCGCGTTCGGCGCCGAATCGTCGAAGGATCTCGCGCTCACGCTCGGCTTCGCGGCGGTCAAGATCGTGATCGCGCTCGCGCTGCTGCTCGTCATCGGCCAGCGGTTCATGACGCGCTGGCTCAACGTGGTCGCGCGGCGCCGCTCGCAGGAGCTGTTCGTGCTGAACCTGCTGCTCGTCACGCTCGGCGCCGCGTTCATCACCGACCGCTTCGGCTTGTCGCTCGCGCTCGGCGCGTTCATCGCGGGGATGCTGATCTCCGAGACACCGTTCCGCCATCAGGTGGAAGAAGACATCAAGCCGTTCCGCGACGTGCTGCTCGGGCTGTTCTTCGTGACGACGGGGATGCTGCTCGATCCGCGCGTGATCTGGGAGCATCCGCTGATCGTGCTCGGCTTCTTCGTCGGGCAGATCCTGTTCAAGGCGACGATGATCGCGGGGCTCGCGAGGCTGTTCGGCGCGACGCCGGGCGTCGCGATGCGCACCGGCATCGGGCTCGCGCAGGCCGGTGAATTCGGCTTCGTGCTGCTGAACCTGATCCTCGACCGGCATCTGGTCGATTCGACGCTGTTGCAGGCGATCCTCGCGTCGATGCTGTTGTCGATGCTCGCCGCGCCGTTCCTGATCCAGAACGCCGACCGGATCGTGATGCGGCTGTCGTCGACGGAATGGATGCAGCAGTCGCTGCAGATGACGCGGATCGCGACGCAAAGCCTCAAGCAGCGCGGCCACGTGATCATCTGCGGCTACGGCCGTGCGGGCCAGAACCTCGCGCGGATGCTCGAGCAGGAAGGCATCTCGTACGTCGCGCTCGACCTCGACCCCGATCGCGTGAGCGCGGCGGCGACGGCCGGCGAATCGGTCGTGTTCGGCGACGCGGCGCGCCGCGAGTCGCTGCTCGCGGCCGGTATCCATCGCGCGGCGGCCGTCGCGATCACGTATGCGAACACGCCGTCCGCGCTGCGCGTGCTGCATCACGTGCACGAGCTCGAGCCGACGCTGCCCGCGATCGTGCGCACGGTCGACGACGCCGACCTCGAGAAACTGCTCGCGGCCGGCGCGACGGAAGTGATTCCGGAGATCGTCGAGGGCAGCCTGATGCTCGCGTCGCACACGCTGGTGCTGGTCGGCGTGCCGATGCGCAAGGTCGTGCGGCGCGTCGAGGAGATGCGCGACGAACGCTACAGTCTGCTGCGCGGCTATTTCCACGGCGCGGACGACGCGGACGACGACGATCACGAGCAGGTGCGGCTACAATCGGTGCCGGTCGATGCGCGCGCGGACGCGGTCGGGCGCTCGCTGGAGGAGCTCGGGCTGTACGCGCTCGGGCTCGAAGTCACGGCGATCCGCCGGCACGGGATCCGCGGCGTCGAACCCGATCCGCAGACCAAGCTGCGCGCGAGCGACATCGTCGTGCTGCGCGGATTGCCCGAAGCGCTCGCGCTCGCGGAGGAGCGGCTGTCGCGGCATCGGCGCGAACCGCCGGCCGCGGTCGCATGAGCCGCGACGCCACGCGTGTGTCGATTCAGCGAGTCGATGCCATAACCTGACCCGTATTTGTTCGAAACGGTGCCCGATCTTCGCGCACCGTTTTTTTCGGAGAGTTTCATGCCGCATTCGTCGTCGGGCGCACCGCTCGATCCGGTCGCCTTCATCCACAGCCAGATCCGCACGGTGCCCGACTGGCCGCAGCCGGGCGTGCAGTTCCGCGACATTACGACGCTGCTGCAGAGCCCGAAGGCGCTGCGCATCCTCGTCGACCTGTTCGTCGAGCGCTATGTCGATGCGAAGCTCGACTACGTCGCGGGGCTCGACGCGCGCGGTTTCATCATCGCGCCGATCGTCGCGTACGAGCTGAGCGTCGGCTTCGTGCCGATCCGCAAGGTCGGCAAGCTGCCGTACAAGACGCGCTCGGAGTCGTACGACCTCGAATACGGCAGCGCGACGGTCGAGATCCACGAAGACGCGTGCCGCCCCGGCGATCGCGTGATCATCATGGACGACCTGATCGCGACCGGCGGCACGATGATGGCGGGGCGCAACCTGCTGCAGCGGCTCGGCGCGGTGGTCGTCGAGGGCGCGGCGATCATCGACCTGCCCGATCTCGGCGGCTCGACGCTGCTGCGCAATGCCGGGCTGCCCGTCTACACCGTCACCGAATTCGCCGGCCACTGAGCCAGTGAGCCACTGAACGCCGGCCCACGCCGAGAGGTCACGATGCCCAATTTCATGCTGTTTCTCGCCACGTCGATCGCGATCACGTTCGCGCCCGGTCCCGACAACCTGCAGGTGCTGGCGCGCGGGATCTCGCAGGGCCGCGCGGCCGGCTTCGTCGCGGCGCTCGGCTTCACCGCCGGCATCCTGTTCCATACGACGCTCGCGGCGCTGGGCGTCGCGGCCGTGCTGCGTTCGTCGCCGGTCGCGTTCCAGGCGCTGAAGCTGGCGGGCGCCGCGTATCTCGTATGGATCGGCATCAAGGCGCTGCGCAGCCAGGGCCTCTCGAATGCGCACGCGCGCCCGCCGCAGCCGCTCGGTGCGATCTTCCGGCAGAGCGTGATCGGCAACCTGATGAACCCGAAGGTCACGCTGTTCTTCGTCGTGTTCCTGCCGCAGTTCGTCGATCCGCACGGCGTGCAGGGCGTCACGCTGCAGATGTTCGAGCTCGGCGCGCTGTTCATGCTGCAGACGGCCGCGATCTTCTCGCTGTTCGGCATCGGCGCGGGCGTGATCGGCGCATGGCTGAAGCGTCGCCCGAAGGCCGGCGTGTGGCTCGACCGGATCGCCGGCGCGACGTTCATCGCGATCGGCATTCGCGTCGCCCTGAAGGATTGAAGCCGATGACGTTTCCGTGCATCGCGGCCGCGCGCCGCTTCGATCCGGCCGCGCATCTGCGTTTCGAGATCGGCGGCCGGCAGGTCGGCTGGGTGCGGCGCAGCGACGTCGCGAAGCTCGTGCGCTGGCCCGACGTGTTCGAGCTGACGGACGAGCGCGTCGTGCTGTCGGCGCGCTACGACACGGTCGATGCGCGCAGCATGGCGCTCGCGAGCGCGATCGGCGCGCTGGCCGCCGAAGGCGCGATTCCCGGCTGGCGCGACGAGATCTATGCGATCCGCAACCGCTTCGACGATCCGCCGCTCGCGTATATCGAGCGCGCCGCGTCGCGCTTCTTCGGGACGCAGACTTATGCGGTGCATCTGAACGGCATCGTAGAATATGCGGTTGCGCCGGGTTCGCCCGCCGCGCCGCAGATGTGGCTCGGCCGCCGCAGCGCGACCAAGGCCACCGACCCCGGCATGCTCGACAACGTCGTCGCGGGCGGCATCGGCTGGGGCCTGGGCGTTCACGAGACGCTCATCAAGGAGTGCTGGGAAGAGGCCGGCATGCCGGCCGAACTCGCGGCGCGCGCGATCGCGGGCCGGGCGGTGCAGGTGTTGTGCTCGCTGCCGGAAGGCACGCAGTCCGAATTGATCTTCGTGTACGACCTGCCGTTGCCGCGCGACTTCGCGCCGCACAACCAGGACGGCGAAGTGGCCGAACATCTGCTGGCCGGCGTGCCCGAAGTGATCACGTGGCTGCGCGAAGGCCGCGCGACGATGGATGCGAGCCTCGCGATGCTCGACACGCTGCTGCGCCATCGCTGGCTTGCGGCGGCCGATGCCGCAGGCATCGACGCGCTGTTCGCGCCGGCCGCGTAGCGCCGCGCCGCATGCGGAGCCGGCCCGCGCTTTGTGCGCCGGTGCGGCCGAGCGGGCGCCTATTTGACGAATACCGAAACGAAGGGAGTAGCGGTCATGTCGACCGATCACAGCTTTATCTTGAAATTGTCGTGCCCCGACCGGCACGGCATCGTCCACGCGGTCTCGGGCTTCCTGTTCGAGCGCAACAACAACATCCTCGATTCCGCGCAGTTCGGCGACAGCCGCACCGGCGAGTTCTTCATGCGCGTGCACTTCGAGCAGGACGCCAACGGCACGGATGCCGCGTCGGCGCTCGACACGCTTCGCAACGAATTCGCGCCGCTCGCCGAGCAGTTCGCGATGCGCTGGGAACTGCACGACGCGTCGGTGAAACCGCGTGTCGTGATCATGGTGTCGAAGATCGGCCATTGCCTGAACGACCTGCTGTTCCGCTATCGCACCGGCCAGCTGCCGATCGAGATTCCGGCGATCGTGTCGAACCACAAGGAGTTCTACCAGCTCGCCGCGAGCTACAACATTCCGTTCCATCACTTCCCGCTCGCCGGCGGCTCGTCCGATGCGGCGAAGGCCGCGCAGGAAGCGCGCGTGCTGGAGGTGATCGACGAACACCAGGCCGATCTCGTCGTGCTCGCGCGCTACATGCAGATCCTGTCGCCGAACATGTGCGAGCAGCTCGCCGGCCGCGCGATCAACATCCATCATTCGTTCCTGCCGAGCTTCAAGGGCGCGAAGCCGTACTATCAGGCGTTCGACCGCGGCGTGAAGCTGATCGGCGCGACTGCGCACTACGTGACCACCGATCTCGACGAAGGCCCGATCATCGAGCAGGAAGTCGAACGCGTCGATCACAGCATGACGCCGGACCAGCTCACCGCGATCGGCCGCGACGTCGAGTGCGTGACGCTCGCGCGCGCGGTGAAGTGGCACGTCGAGCACCGGATCGTGCTGAACGGGACGAAGACGGTCGTGTTCCGCTGATCGGCGCTTCGGGCCGGGCGGCAGCCGGTGCCGGCCGCTCGCGGCCGCAAGCGAAAACGCCGCGCACTTTACGGTGCGCGGCGTTTTTTTTATCGCGTGACGAGCGGCGCGCTGGCGGCGGCGCGTCAGATCAGCCGCAGCATGTACAGCTCGCGCTTCAGGTACGCATAGAAGATCGGCGCGGCGATCACGCCCGGCAGCCCGAACGCGGCTTCCATGATCAGCATCGCGAGCAGCAGCTCCCACGCGCGCGACTCGATCTGCCCGCCGATGATCTTCGCGTTCAGGAAGTATTCGAGCTTGTGGATGATCACGAGGAACGCGAGCGATGCGATCGCGGTGCCCATGCTGACCGACAACGACACCGCGACGATCAGCGTGTTCGAGATCAGGTTGCCGATCACCGGCAGCAGCCCGACGATGAACGTGACGAGCACGAGCGTCTTCGACAGCGGCAGCCGCTGATGGAAGACCGGCAGTGCGATGAGCAGGTAGATCGCGGTGAACGCCGCGTTGATCGCCGAGATCTTGATCTGCGCGAACACGATCCGGCGGAACGATTCGGCGAAACGCGACACGCGCGTGACGAGCGCGGTCGACAGCGGCCGGCGCACCTTGCCGTGCTCGACGCCGATCGCGATCATCGCGCCGATGATCATCCCGAACAGCACGTGGCCGAAGCCGCGCGCGACGCTCTTGCCGCCTTGCTGCAGCTGATCCATGTGCGAGTGCATCAGCAGCGCCGCCTTCGCCTTCATCTGCTCGACGTCCACCGGCAGCAGGTTCGCGATCCAGGCCGGCGTGCGCGCGCGTGTCTGCTCGACTATCTGCATCAGCTGGCCAAGAAGGCTCTGCAGGTTCGGCACCGTGTGCTCGAAATGCTCGATGATGCCGATCGTCAGGCCCGTGAGCCCGCCGACGATCGCGATCGACAGCAGCACGACCGCGACCCAGCGGGCGCGCATGCTGGTGGTGTGGCGCTCGATGACCGGCGCGATCGTGTGGATCAGCTGATAGACCAGCATGCCGGCCAGCAGCCCGCCGAGCAGCTTGAGCTCGATGACCAGCACCATCGCGACGACGGCGAGCAGATAGCTGCCGATCTCGATCGCCGACAGCTTCGGCAGGCTGAAGTCGCTCGTCAGCCGCACGCTGCGCAGGTGCGGCTCGCGGCTCTGGGCGTCGCGCGACTCTTGTTGCTTCTCCATCGTGGATTCCTGTCGTTCGAGTGTCGTGACGCGCGGTAGGCGGCAGGACGGCGGTCGGCCGGCGCCGCACCGGATTGGTGCGGATGGCGAACCTTACGACCGTAAAGTATAGCTGCCATTATCGTCCGCCACGGGACAGTTTGGCTCGTGGTGTAAACGCAGAGGGGGAAAACCGCGGAAGGGAAAACGATGACACCGGCGCCGCTGCGGGCGCCGGACGCGCGCGGCCCGGGCAGCCGCGCGCGGGAACGGCCGCCGTCAGCCGGCCGCCGCCTTGCGGGTCGGGCGCTTGAGCAGCGGCGCGAGGTACTTGCCGGTGAAGCTCGCCTTGGTCTTCGCGACCTGCTCGGGCGTGCCCTGCGCGATGATCTGGCCGCCGCCGGCGCCGCCTTCGGGGCCGAGGTCGATCACCCAGTCGGCCGTCTTGATCACGTCGAGGTTGTGCTCGATGATCACGACCGTGTTGCCCTGGTCGCGCAGCCGGTGGATCACCTCGAGCAGCAGCGCGATGTCGTGGAAGTGCAGGCCGGTGGTCGGCTCGTCGAGGATGTACAGCGTGCGGCCCGTGTCGCGCTTCGACAGCTCCAGCGACAGCTTCACGCGTTGCGCCTCGCCGCCCGACAGCGTCGTGGCCGACTGGCCGAGGCGGATGTAGCCGAGGCCGACGTCGAGCAGCGTCTTCAGCTTGCGCGCGATGACCGGCACCGCGCTGAAGAACTCGTACGCATGCTCGACCGTCATGTCGAGCACTTCGCTGATGTTCTTGCCCTTGTACTGCACTTCGAGCGTTTCGCGGTTGTAGCGCTTGCCGTGGCACACGTCGCACGGCACGTAGACGTCCGGCAGGAAGTGCATCTCGACCTTCAGCACGCCGTCGCCCTGGCACGACTCGCAGCGGCCGCCCTTCACGTTGAACGAGAAGCGGCCCGGATCGTAGCCGCGCTCCTTCGCGGTCGGCACGCCCGAGAACAGCTCGCGGATCGGCGTGAACAGGCCCGTGTAGGTGGCCGGGTTCGAGCGCGGCGTGCGGCCGATCGGCGACTGGTCGACGTTGATCACCTTGTCGAAGTGCTCGAGGCCCTCGATCGCCTCGTGCGGCGCCGGTTCGGCCGACGAGCCGTACAGGTGGCGCGCGACCGCGTGATACAGCGTGTCGTTGATCAGCGTCGACTTGCCGGAGCCAGATACGCCGGTGATGCAGGTCAAGAGGCCGACCGGCAGCTCGAGATCGACGTGCTTCAGGTTGTTGCCGTGCGCGTCGACGATGCGCAGCATCCGGTCGGGATCCGGCGCGATCCGCTCGTCCGGATACTCGATCGTGCGCTTGCCGACGAGGTACTGGCCCGTCAGCGATTGCGGGTTCGACTGCACCTGCTTCGGCGTGCCTTCGGCGACCACGACGCCGCCGTGCTCGCCCGCGCCGGGGCCCATGTCGACGACGTAGTCGGCGGTGCGGATCATGTCCTCGTCGTGCTCGACGACGATCACCGAGTTGCCGAGGTCGCGCAGGTGCTTGAGCGTCGCGATCAGCCGGTCGTTGTCGCGCTGGTGCAGGCCGATCGACGGCTCGTCGAGCACGTACATCACGCCGGTGAGGCCCGAGCCGATCTGCGACGCGAGCCGGATGCGCTGCGCCTCGCCGCCGGACAGCGTCTCCGCGCTGCGCTCGAGCGACAGGTAGTCGAGCCCGACGTTGTTCAGGAAGGTCAGGCGCGCGACGATTTCCTTGATCACCTTGTCGGCGATCTCGCGCTTCGCGCCGTCGAGCGTGAGCCCGTCGAAATAGCCGAGCGCGTCGCGCAGCGGCCAGCCGCTGATTTCGTAGATGCCGCGCGCGTAGTCGCCGGTGCCGACGCGCACGTGGCGCGCCTCGCGGCGCAGCCGCGTGCCGTCGCACGACGGGCACGGCTGGTTGTTCTGGTATTTCGCAAGCTCTTCGCGCACCGCGACCGAATCGGTCTCGCGGTAGCGGCGCTCGAGGTTCGGGATGATCCCTTCGAACACGTGCTCGCGGATCGTCGTGCGGCCGCGCTCGTTGATGTACGAGAACGGGATCGTCTGCTTGCCGGAACCGTACAGCAGCACCTTGCGGATCTTTTCGGGCAGATCCTCGAACGCCGCGTCGATGTCGAATTCGTAGAACGCCGCGAGGCTCTGCAGCATCTGGAAGTAGAACTGGTTGCGGCGGTCCCAGCCCTTCACGGCGCCCGCGGCAAGCGACAGCGACGGATGCGCGACGACCCGCTTCGGGTCGAAGAACGTGATCTGGCCGAGGCCGTCGCATTCCGGGCACGCGCCCATCGGGTTGTTGAACGAGAACAGCCGCGGCTCGAGCTCCTGCAGCGAGTACGAGCAGATCGGGCACGCGAACTTCGAACTGAACAGGTGCTCGCGGTCGGTGTCCATCTCGAGCGCGATCGCGCGGCCGTCGGCGAGGCGCAGGGCCGTCTCGAACGATTCCGCGAGGCGCTGCTTCATGTCCGGGCGCACCTTCAGGCGATCGACGACGACGTCGATCGTGTGCTTGTCGTTCTTCTTCAGCTTCGGCAGCGACTCGACCTCGTAGATCTTCGCGACGCCTTCGTTCGCGGTGCCGCCGCCCGAGCGTACGCGAAAGCGCACGAAACCCTGCGCCTGCATGTCCTCGAACAGCTCCGCGTGCTCGCCCTTGCGGTTCGCGACGACGGGCGCGAGGATCATCAGCTTGGTTTCCTCGGGCAGCGCGAGCGCCGCGTCGACCATCTGCGACACGCTCTGCGCCTCGAGCGGGATGTCGTGGTCCGGGCAATACGGCGTGCCGACGCGTGCGAACAAAAGTCGCAGGTAGTCGTGGATTTCGGTGACGGTGCCGACGGTCGAACGCGGGTTGTGGGACGTCGCCTTCTGCTCGATCGAGATCGCCGGCGACAGGCCTTCGATCAGGTCGACGTCGGGTTTCTCCATCAGCTGCAGGAACTGGCGGGCGTACGCGGACAGGCTTTCGACGTAGCGGCGCTGGCCCTCGGCATAAAGGGTGTCGAACGCGAGCGACGACTTGCCCGACCCGGACAACCCGGTAATCACGATCAGCTTGTGGCGCGGCAGGTCGAGATTGACGTTTTTCAGGTTGTGGGTGCGTGCCCCACGGATACGGATCTGTTCCATGAACCTGGCGAAAATGGAGGGAACCAAACCTGCTACTATAACGGCTTTTCGAGGCCGTCGTTGGGGGCCCCCAGCCTTTGCAGCAGCTGGCAGCAAGGCGGTGCCCACGCCGGTGAAAGCGGCCCGCGCCGCCCGGCTCGAGGCGGCCCGCAGGCTGCCTGCACGGCGTGCCGGAAAGCACCCCGGAGCGCGTCCGCCGGGCCGGTGGCCCTGATCTTCGCCGCCCGCCGCCGGGCGGACATTCCGATCATTCGAAATTCATTCCCGATGTCCAATCCGTCCGCCACGTCTTCCCGCATGACTGCGCCCGAGCTGCGCGCGACCACGTCGCTCGCGGCGATCTTCGCGCTGCGCATGCTCGGCCTGTTCATGATCATGCCGGTGTTCTCGGTCTACGCGAAAACCATCCCGGGCGGCGACAACGTGCTGCTCGTCGGGATCGCGCTCGGGGCGTACGGCGTCACGCAATCGCTGCTGTACATCTTCTACGGTTGGGCGTCGGACCGGTTCGGCCGCAAGCCCGTGATCGCCACGGGGCTGCTGATCTTCGCGCTCGGCAGCTTCGTCGCCGCGTTCGCGCACGACATCACGTGGATCATCGTCGGCCGCGTGATCCAGGGGATGGGCGCCGTGTCGTCGGCGGTGCTCGCGTTCATCGCGGACCTGACCTCCGAGCAGAACCGCACGAAGGCGATGGCGATGGTCGGCGGGTCGATCGGCGTGTCGTTCGCGGTCGCGATCGTCGGCGCGCCGATCGTGTTCCACTGGGTCGGGATGAGCGGGCTGTTCGCGATCGTCGGCGTGCTGTCGATCGTCGCGATCGGCGTCGTCATGTGGGTCGTGCCCGACGCGGCGAAGCCCGTGCACGTGCCGGCGCCGTTCGCCGAAGTGCTGCACAACGGCGAACTGCTGCGCCTGAACTTCGGCGTGCTCGTGCTGCACGCGACGCAGACCGCGCTGTTCCTCGTCGTGCCGCGCCTGCTGGTCGACGGCGGGCTGCCGGTCGCCGCGCACTGGAAGGTGTACCTGCCGGTGATGGGTCTCGCGTTCGTGATGATGGTCCCGGCAATCATCGTCGCGGAGAAACGGGGCAAGATGAAGCCGGTGCTGCTCGGCGGCATCCTGGCTATCCTGATCGGCCAATTGTTGCTCGGCAGCGCACCGCATACCATCCTGATTGTGGCGGCGATCCTGTTCGTGTACTTCCTGGGCTTCAACATCCTGGAAGCGTCGCAGCCGTCGCTCGTGTCGAAGCTCGCGCCCGGTTCGCGCAAGGGTGCGGCCACGGGCGTCTACAACACCACGCAATCGATCGGGCTCGCGCTCGGCGGCATCGTGGGCGGCTGGCTGCTGAAGCACGGCGGCGCGAATACCGTCTTCTATGCATGCTCCGGGCTCGTGGCGGCGTGGCTTATAATCGCGGCCAGCATGAAAGCGCCGCCGCGCAAGGCCTGAACCTACTTTCGGGCACGCAGCGGCAGCGCTTGCCGGCTTGCCCGGCGGGCTGCTCCGACGACATGCGCGGGCGGCCCGGCACCGAATTTACTGGAGAAACACATGGCATCCGTCAACAAGGTCATCCTCGTCGGCAACCTCGGCGCCGATCCTGAAGTCCGTTACCTGCCGAGCGGCGACGCGGTTGCGAACATCCGTCTCGCGACGACCGATCGCTACAAGGACAAGGCGAGCGGCGATTTCAAGGAAATGACCGAGTGGCACCGCGTCGCGTTCTTCGGCCGTCTGGCCGAGATCGTCAGCGAATACCTGAAGAAGGGTTCGTCGGTCTATATCGAAGGCCGCATCCGCACGCGCAAGTGGCAGGGCCAGGACGGCCAGGATCGCTACTCGACCGAAATCGTCGCCGACCAGATGCAGATGCTGGGCGGCCGCGGCGGTTCGGGCGGCGGCGGTGGCGGCGGTGACGAAGGCGGTTACGGCGGCGGCTACGGTGGTGGCGGCGGCCGTGGCGGCGAGCAGATGGAACGCGGCGGTGGCGGCGGTCGCGCCGGCGGTGCGCCGCGCGGCGGTGCAGGCGGCGGCCAGAGCCGTCCGAGCGCGCCGGCGGGCGGCGGCTTCGACGAGATGGACGACGATATTCCGTTCTAAGCCGAACGTCGGTTCCCGACGTAACGACAGGCCCGAATGTCCGTGCTGAATCAGCGGTTCAGCCTGGATCTTCGGGTCTTTTTCCGTTTACGGCTTTTTCGATCCGGGCGGAACGTGTGCGATTCGAGCGACCCAAGCGTCGCGCGACGCGGGGAGAAGCCGCCGGGCGGCAAAGGCCTCAAGGAATTTCCCGGACCGGGCCTGATGCGTCCGCGCGCACGACTGGCGCCCCGCGCGCCAAAACGAAGCTCGTTACGCTTCCGTCACGATCGCGACCAGATTGCTGACGCGCTCGACCGACTTGCCGCCCTTCGGCCAACGGACCAGCGCATCGCCGCCGTGAATCGACAGGATCACGCCGTCGCTGCGGTCCACGGCGCCCGAAAACGTGACGCGGTTCACTTTTGCCGACGGCGAAAACGAACCGGCGCGGCGGCCCGGCAGCAGATCCATCAGAAACGAAAATACGGGGTACACAACAACTCCTTCACAAGCTTGAATAAGGGTTTTCCCGTAGTTTAGCAGTTCGAATGTTGCGTCGCAACATCGCCGTCTCTTTCCGCTCCCCGTGCGCGGGTACGCCGACGACATTTCCGGTCCACCCGCCGCGCCGCCCCGGACCTTCCGCATGCGGCGCGCATCTGACGGATGTCATGCGGCCGCCACGGTTGACCGGCTAAGCTGGTTCCTTCGACGTTTCGAGCGAAGGAGACACGATGCGGCGGGTCGTATTCAACCAGAAGGGCGGCGTGGGCAAGTCGACCATCGTCTGCAACCTGGCGGCGATCAGCGCGAATGAAGGACTGCGCACGCTCGTGATCGACCTCGACGCGCAGGCGAATTCCACGCGCTACCTGCTCGGCGACCGCGCGGCCGCCGCGCACCCTGGCGCCACCGACTTCTTCGAGACGGCACTGACGTTCAACTTCCGGCCGGTGGACGTCGCATCGTTCATCCATCCGACGCCGTTCGACGGCCTCGACGTGATGCCCGCGCATCCGGACCTCGACACGCTGCACGGCAAGCTCGAATCGCGCTACAAGATCTACAAGCTGCGCGACGCGCTGAACGAGCTCGACGCATACGATGCCGTCTACATCGACACGCCGCCCGCGCTGAACTTCTACACGCGCTCGGCGCTGATCGCGGTCGAGCGCTGCCTGATTCCGTTCGACTGCGACGACTTCTCGCGCCGTGCGCTGTACACGCTGCTCGAGAACGTGAAGGAGATCCAGCAGGACCACAACGCAGCGCTCGAAGTCGAAGGGATCGTCATCAACCAGTTCCAGCCGCGCGCGAGCCTGCCGCAGCGGCTGGTCGACGAACTCGTCGGCGAGGGGTTGCCGGTGCTCGCGTCACGGCTGTCGGCGTCGGTGAAGATTCGCGAGTCGCATCAGCAGTCGAAGCCGCTCATTCATCTGGAGCCGGCGCACAAGCTCGCGCAGGAGTTTCTCGCGCTGCATCGCGAGTTGGCCGGCTGAGCATTTCATCGGTGCAACCGGTATTCATACGATAATTAAATTTGGTATTAATAATCCCGGTAACGATTTCAAAGTAAATCGCGGAAAAAACGATTTCATATAAGAATTCATCGCGAACCAATACACGCCGATTCCTAATAGTAGAAATAATGACGAGGTAAAGCTTGCGGTTGCAGCATGTGCGTCATGCTGTAAAAAGGTAAAAACCCTTTTGGCATAAGGATTTGCGGCACGGTTTAAGGCGCATTGTGACTCGCTACCTTTCAGTCAAAATTACCGATAAGGGTTTTCACCTAGCATTAATGACATTTAATTCGCAATCAATGCCTCTAGAATGGCCTTCCTCGACATCTCGCATTCAATCGATTTGCGGGTCGTGAATAAGGGAGCAGGCCCCGATCTGACTTCCATTTTTTCTTACGTTATCTCTCGCATTGCTAACAGGAGCGTGCCCGATGTCCGTCTTTGCCCCCGAAAAATTCGCCGCCGATTACCAGTCCGGAGTCGCCGCGTGGTTCGCGATCGCCCGTCCGGCAATCAATGGCTTCGAAGCCGTGGTTGAGCTCAACCTGCAAGCGGCCAAGACGGCGCTCGAGGAATACGAGGACAAACTGAAGAACGCGTTCGATGCGAACAACCCGGTCGCGGGTTTCGCGCAGCAGGTGGCGGCGCCGCAGGAAGCCGCCGGCAAGGCGGTCGCGTACGGCCGCCATCTGTTCGACATCGCGGTGTCCACGCAGGCCGAATGGGCAAAGGTCGCGCAGGCTCAGTACGAGCAGACCGACAAGCGCGTGAAGGATGTGGTCATCGAACTGACGAAGCATGTGCCGGCCGGTTCCGGCGCCGTGGTCGCCGCATTCAACTCGGCACTGTCCGCGGCGACTGCGGCGGCCGACTCCGTGCGCGCCGCGACGGGGCAGGCGATCGAGGCCGCGCAAAGCGGTTTCGACGCGGTCAGCGAAACGACGGCGCGCGGTGCCAAGCAGACGGCCGCCGTGTCGCGCAAGGAAGCAGCCTCGCGCGACACGGCCGCCTGAGCGGGTCGCGCGCACGCGCGACACATACGAACGAGAGCGGCGCGGGCGAGCGCCGGTTGCCGCGGGTGCCACGCGGCGATCGACGAATCGCCTGCCCGCCACAGCGTGACCGGCTCCGGCCGATCGTGCGGAGGCGTCGCGCGCGCGAAGCGTGCGGCCGTTGGACCGCATTCCCGGCCGCGCGGCGCGTATGCGCCGTTCGGGCCTGGGCACGCACACGGATCGACCCACTGACTTCAATGCAGGAACACAACATGACGGACGTAGTGATCGTATCGGCCGCGCGGACCGCGGTCGGCAAATTCGGCGGCTCGCTCGCGAAGGTCGCGGCACCGGAGCTGGGCGCGACGGTGATTCGCGCGGTGCTGGAGCGTTCGGGCGTGAAGCCCGAGCAGGTGAGCGAAGTGATCATGGGCCAGGTGCTGACGGCGGGCTCGGGGCAGAACCCGGCGCGGCAGTCGCTGATCAAGGCCGGCCTGCCGAACGCGGTGCCGGGCATGACGATCAACAAGGTGTGCGGCTCGGGCCTGAA
>NZ_CABVPL010000059.1 GCF_902499045.1 Burkholderia latens
CTCGGCGCGATCGCGTATCTGTGGCCGAACCGCATCGTCGGCTTCACCGACTGGGCGTACACCGACACGTTCGGCATCGCCGCGTGGGCCGTCGCCGCGCTGCTGCTGGTTGCCGCGAGCGTCGGTCATCGCGTGCCGGCCACGCGCGCGCGGCTCGCCCGCGTGCGCCCGGCCGGCCCGTGGCTCGTCGCGCTGCCGCTCGTGCTCGCCGCGTGGGAAATCGTCACCGCGAAGACCGGCTGGCTGCCGACGCCGTTCTTCGCGCCGCCGCAAGCGCTGATCGAGGTCTACGTCGACGACTGGCCGCGCCTCGCCGGCAGCGCCGCCAATACGCTGAAGCTGCTCGCGCTCGGGTTCGCGTACGGCGTGTCGGCCGGGTTCGCGGTCGGCGTGTCGATCGGCTGGTCGCGCCGCATCGGCTACTGGGTGCATCCGGTGCTGCGCGTGCTCGGCCCGGTGCCGGCCACCGCGCTGCTGCCGCTCACGTTCTACTTCTTTCCGACGAGCTACTCGGCCGCCGCGTTCCTGATCGCGCTGTCGACGGGCTTCCCGGTCGCGGTGCTGACGTGGTCCGGCGTCGCGAGCGTGAACCGCCAGTACTACGACGTCGCGCGCACGCTCGGCGCGAATGCGCGCTTCCTCGTGCTGCGCGTCGCAATTCCGGCCGCGCTGCCGCACGTGTTCGTCGGCATCTTCATGGGGTTGAGCGCGTCGTTTACGGTGCTCGTCGTCGCCGAGATGATGGGTGTCAAGTCGGGGCTCGGCTGGTATCTGAGCTGGGCGCAAGGCTGGGCATCGTACGTGAACATGTATGCGGCGCTGCTCGTGATGGCGCTGCTGTTTTCCGGGCTGATCGCGCTGCTGTTCGCGGTGCGCGACCGTGTGCTCGCGTGGCAGAAAGGAACCGTCAAATGGTAAGCGCCGCCGTACTCGAACCGCCCGTGTCGGCGCCACGCGCCGCCCGCGGCGCGCGAATCGACATCCGTCGCGTGAGCCACGCGTTCGACGGCCCTGCCGGCCCGCTGCCGGTGCTCGACGACGTCACGCTGTCCGTCGCGGCCGGCGAATTCGTCGCGCTGCTCGGTCCGAGCGGTTGCGGGAAATCGACGCTGCTGCGGCTCGTCGCGGGCCTCGACGCCGCGCGGCAAGGCACGATCGCGCAGGACGGCGCGCCGATCGAGCGGCCCGATCCGTCGCGCATCGCCGTGTTCCAGGATCCGACGCTCTATCCGTGGCGCCGCGTGCGCGCGAACGTCGCGCTCGGACTCGAAGCGCGCGGCGTCGCGCGTGCCGAACAGCATCGCGTCGACGATGCGCTCGCGCGCGTCGGGCTGCAGGAATTCTCGAACGTGTTTCCGCATCAGCTGTCGGGCGGGATGGCGCAGCGTGTCGCGCTTGCCCGCGCGCTCGTCAACGATCCGCGCCTGCTGATCCTCGACGAGCCGCTCGGCAAGCTCGATTCGCTGACGCGGCTGACGATGCAGGCCGAGCTCACCGCGCTGTGGCAACGCGACGGGTTTTCCGCGCTGCTCGTCACGCACGACGTCGAGGAAGCGCTGTTTCTCGCGCAGCGCGTGATCGTATTCGGGCCGCGGCCTGCGCGCATCGTCGCGGAGTTGCACGTCGGCCTGCCCTATCCGCGCCATCGCGGCGATCCGCGTCTCGCCGAGCTGCGCCACGAAGCGCTGCGGCATCTCGGACTCGATGCGAGCTGGTAGATGAGCGGTGTCGTCCGTACGGTTGCCGGTGCGCGGCAAAGGCTGCACCGATGAACGCGCCGCCGGTCGCCGACTGGGCGTTGCTGTTCCTGCAACTGCTGTATCGCGCGCAGATCGCGGCCGCCCGGGCGCTGCATGCGACCGGGCTGACCGGCGGCGCCGACGGACAGGCCGCATGGCCGTGGGCGCACCGGATCGCGCTCGAAACGCTGCGCATCGACGCCGGCCTCACGCGCCAGCTCGCGTTCGCGATCGCGACGACCGCGCTCGCCGTGGCGCTCGGCTGCGTTGCGCTCGCGTCGCGCAGGTGGCGCGCGGCATCGGCAATCTCCGCGCTGGCCGTTGCATGGTTCGCGCCGTGGCCGCCGGCGTCGTTATGGCTCACATCGGCCGTCCCGACGAGTTTCCAGCGCAATCCCGCGCCGTTTTCCGTCGCGAACGTGGTGCGCGGCGCGCACCTGTATGCGCAGCATTGCGCGGCCTGCCACGGCGCGGACGGCCGCGGCGACGGGCCGCTCGCGGCCACGCTCGCGCACTGGCCGCCGACCTTCGCGGGCGCACTGCTCGCGCGCCGGCTCGACGGCGAACTGTACTGGCGTGTGCAGCACGGTATGCGCGACGCACGCGGCGCGGCGTCGATGCCGGGCTTTGCCGCGACGCTCGGCCCGGCCGGCACGTGGGCCGTGCTCGATTACCTGAAAGCGCTGTCCGCCGGCAGCGGCGCGCAGGCGGAACGCGCGTGGCCGGTGCCCGTGCCGCTGCCGGCGCTCGACGTGCGCTGCGGCGCCGCCGCGCCGCAACCGCTCGAGCGCTGGCGCGAAGGCCAGCGCGTGCGCATCGTCGCGCTCGCGCCGGGCGGCACGCCGCCGCAGGAAGACCCGCGCTGGCAGACGCTGCTCGTCATCGCCGGCGATACGCCTGCGCCGCCGTCACCATCCGGCACGCGCGCGAACTGCGTCGCAGCGACGCCCGGCGCATGGCAAGCGTTCGCGACGATCGCGGGCGTGCAGCCCGACGCGTTCGGCGGCACGCAATTGCTCGCCGACCGGCGCGGCTGGCTGCGGGCGCGCGCGCTGCCGGGCAGCACGGGGTGGTCGGCCGGCGACCTGCTGTGCCGCTCCGACGCCGCCGCTCGCCCCTCGGCAGCCGCCGCGAACGCCGATCCGCTGACCGCGCTGCTGCTGCGCGCGGACGCCGAACCCGTGCGCGACGTGCAAGCCGGACTGCCGCATTGACTCTCTGAACCGTATTCCCGACCGATCGAACGACACGATGAATCCAATCCGACGTCACTTCCTCGCACAAGCCGGCGTGCTCGCCGCCGTTGCCGCCGCCGGCGCCGCGCCGGCCGCGCTGCATGCGCAATCCGGCCCGCGCGCGCTGCTGCGTGCCGGCGACCAGAAAGGCGGGCTGCGCGCGCTGCTCGAAGCAGCCGGCGAACTGAACGGCCTTCCATACGACATCGCGTGGACCGAATTTCCGGCCGCCGCGCCGCTTGCCGAAGCGCTGAACGCGGCGGCCGTCGACTGCGGGCCGATCGGCGACGCGCCGGTGATCTTCGCGCTCGCATCGGGCGCGCGCATCAAGGTGATCGGCGCGAACCGGTCCGACCCGTTCGGCACCGCGCTCCTCGTGCGGCCGGACGCGGCGCTGAAGGACGCCGCGGATCTGAAAGGCAAGCGCATCGGCACCACGCGCGGCTCGATCGGCCATTTCGTCACGCTCAAGGCGCTCGACGCGGCCGGCCTGCCGCCCGACGCCGTATCGTTCCGCTTCCTCCCGCCAGCCGACACGATGCTTGCGCTCGCAACCGGTTCGATCGACGCATGGGCGACGTGGGAACCCTATACCGCGCTCGCCGAAACGAGCGGCCGCGCGCGCGTGCTCGTCAACGGCCGCGGGCTGTGGTCGGGCCTCAGCTACGTCGCGGCGACCGACGCGGCGGTCGCGTCGAAGCGCGACGTGCTGCGCGACTTCGTGCAGCGCGTCGTGCGCGCGCAGGTGTGGTCGTACCGGCACGTCGATGCGTATTCCGCGGCGCTCGCACGCATCATCGGCATCCCGCCGGCGGCCGCGAAGCTGCAGTTCGAGCGCCGCCACACGCGCTGGCAGCCGATCGACGCGACGGTGATCGCCGAGCAGCAGCGCACCGCCGACTTCTACCTGAAGGCCGGCCTGCTGCGCCAGCCGCTCGACGTGCGCACGACGTTCGACCTGGGCTTTCCGCTCGCGTGACGCGCAGCCGGCCACCCGGCACGCCTGCGCCGGCCCGCGGCACACTGGCACACGGCACGCAACCGCCCAAACGGCTTTCGCACGATCTGGCACAATCGCGCTTCGATCATCCCGCCTTTGTCAGCCAGCGTCATGCCAGCCATCTCCGAACTCTTCGTCTACCCGATCAAATCCTGCGCCGGCATCGCGCTGTCGCGCGCGCAACTGCTCGAAACCGGCCTCGCGTACGACCGCCACTGGTTGATCACGACCCCGGACGGGATGATGATCACGCAGCGCACGCACCCGCGGCTCGCGCTGATCCGCCCGACGCTCGACGGCGATGCGCTCGTGCTGAACGCGCCGGGCATGCCGGAGATCCGCACGCCGCTCGACGGCGACGCAAGCGCTGCCACGCCGAAGATGGCCGCGACCGTGTGGCGCGACACCGTCGACGCGATCGACACGGGTGCCGAGACGGCCGCGTGGTTCACTGAATTCGTCGGCACGCCGTTGAAGCTCGCGCGCTTCAGTGCCGACGCGCGCCGCGGCTGCAACCGCAAATGGACCGGCGACATCGATACGCACACGCAGTTCGCGGACGGCTATCCGCTTCTCGTGATCGGCCAGGCGTCGCTCGACGACCTGAACGCGAGGCTCGTCGCGAAGGGCGCGCCGGCGATTCCGATGAACCGCTTCCGTCCGAACATCGTCGTGTCGGATCTGGACGCGTATGAAGAGGATTTCGTCGAACATCTCGACGCCGACGGCGCGACGCCCGTGCGGCTGCGTCTCGTGAAGCTGTGCACGCGCTGTCCGGTGCCGACGATCGATCAGGCCACCGGCGCGCCGAATCCCGAATGGCCGCACGAGCCGACCGACACGATGCAGACCTATCGCGCGAACCCGAACTACGACAATGCGCTGACGTTCGGCATCAATGCGATCGTCGTCGAAGGTGCGGGTGCGTGGCTCGAGGTCGGGCAGTCCGTCGAAGCGGAAATCGGCTTCGGCGACTGAGCATGACGGCGGGCGGCGCGTCGTTTGCGTCGCCGCCCTACCACCGCTCACGGCAGTTTCCGCGCCCGATCGAAGCGGCCGCGCTACTGCGCCACCGCCGGCAGCACCACCGTCACGATCAACCCGCCGCCGGCCGCATCGGCGAGTGTCACGCTGCCCTGATGCACCCGCGCGATCTCCCGCACGATCGACAGCCCGAGGCCGGTGCCTTCGACCGTCTGCGTCTTGCTGCCGCGATGGAAGCGCTCGAACACCGCGTCGCGCTCGCCGGCCGGAATGCCCGGCCCGTTGTCGATCACGTCGAGCCGCGCAAGCTCGCCGTCGCGCGACACGCGCACCGTGATCACCGCGCGGTCGCCCGAGTAACGGATCGCGTTGTCGATCAGGTTGCCGATCATCTCGCCGAGCAGGTCCGGCTGCCCGAACACCGCGACGTCGGCCTCGTGCTCGAACCCGAGGTCGATGTCGCGCGCGCGCGCAACGGGCGACCAGTCGAGCGTCACGCTGCGCGCGAGCCGGTGCAGCACGACCGGTTGATGCGCGACCGCATGGCCGCTGTCCGAATCGAGCCGCGACAACGACAGCAGCTGCTGGACGATCTTCGCGGCCTGCCGCACCGCGCCGTTCACGCGCCGCAGATGCACGTTCACGCGCGGCTGCTCGTCGGGCCGCAGCGCCAGCTCGACGCCGGCCTGCACGGCCGCGAGCGGCGTCTTCAGCTGATGGGCCGCGTCCGCGAAGAAGCGCCGCCGCGCGACCTGCATCCGCTGCGTGCGGCCGATGTACTGATTGATCGAATCGACGAGCGGCGCGAGCTCGCTCGGCATCCCGCCGGTGTCGAGCGGCGTCGGATCGCCGTCGCTGCGCGCGGCGACCGTCGCCGACAGCCGGTTCAGCGGCCGCAGCCCGCGCCCGACGCCGAGCCACACGATGCCGAGCGCGAGCACGACGAGCAGCCCTTCCTGCAGCAGCGAGCCCATCAGGATCTCGCGCGCGAGCGCCTGGCGCGCCTCGATCGTCTCGCCGACCATCACCCACACGATGCGCGTCTGCGCGGTCGGCACGTCGTGCACCGGCACGCGCAGCGCGGCCATGCGCAGCCGCTCGCCGCGATAGACGACGTCGTAGTAGCGCGTCGCGAACAGCGTGCCGCCGCCGTCCGGCAGCGGCAGGTCCGGATAGCCGGTGATCGTGCGGCCGTTGTCCTCGCGAATCAGGTAGTAGATCTTGCCGCCGTCGCCCGACTCGAACATTTCGAGCGCGAGATACGGCAGGTCGACCTCGATCTCGCCGTCGTTGAGCCGCACGCCTTCGCGGATCGATTTCAGCGACGACGACAGCGTGCGGTCGAACGCGACGTGCGCGGCGCTCATCGCGCGCTGGTACGTGAGCCACGAGTCCAGCGCGAGCAGCCCGAGCAACGGCAGCAGCAGCCACAGCGCGACCTGCGTGCGCAGGTTCGGACGCACGGTCATTCGACGCCCTTCGCTTCGAGCAGGTAGCCGAGCCCGCGCAACGTGACGATCGCGACGCCGGTGTTCTCGAGCTTCTTGCGCAGCCGGTACACGTAGATCTCGATCGCGTCCGCGTTGACCGATTCGTCGAGCCCGAAGATCTTCTCCGACAGCGTCTCCTTGTTGATCGCGCGGCCGTTGCGCAGGATCAGCACCTCGAGCACCGAGCGCTCGCGCGGCGTGAGCGACACGGGTTCGCCGGCCAGGTGGAAGCTGCGGTCGATACTGTCATACGAAAGCGGCCCGCACTCGACGCGCGAATGCTCGTGGCCGAGGCTGCGCCGGATCAGCGCGCGGGCGCGCGCTTCCAGCTCGGTCAGCTCGAACGGTTTCGCGAGATAATCGTCGGCCCCGAGATCGAGCCCCTTCACGCGGTCCTCGACCGAGCCGTGCGCGGTGAGGATCAGCACCGGCACCGGATTGCGGCGCGCGCGCAGCCGCCGCAGCACCTCGAGCCCGTCGAGCTTCGGCAGCCCGAGATCGAGGATCACCAGCGCATAGTCCTGCGTGCGCAGCACGTGATCCGCCGCCTCCCCGTCCGCCATGTGATCGACCGCGAAACGCGCGGCGCTCAGCGCGTCGTTCAACGACTGCGCCAGGTTCGGGTTGTCTTCGACGAGCAGCACACGCATGGGGACCTCGGGAAATCCATGACACAAAGGACGCTATTGTGAACCGAAATGAAAGCAGGCTGAAAGTGCGCCCCAATTACCATCCGCGTCACTCGAACAACACACACGCGTAACTGGAGGAAGACATGCCGTTTGCACCGAAGCAGCTCGCCGCCACGCTGGCGATCGTCCTGGGCACCGCCGCCGGCGGCGCCGCCGCACAGGTTCCGGCCGGATATCCGGGTAACTACCAAGGCGTCATCGACGCCGCGAAAAAGGAAGGCAAGCTGATCGTCTACTCGACGACCGACACGGGCCTCGTGCGCCCGCTGATCAAGGACTTCGAAAGCCTGTACGGCGTGAAGGTCGAGTACAACGACATGAACAGCACCGAGCTGTACAACCGCTACATCAGCGAGAACGCGGCGAGCAGCACCAGCGCCGACGTGCTGTGGAGCTCGGCGATGGACCTGCAGGTCAAGCTCGTCAACGACGGCCTGATGTCGTCGTACGATTCGCCGGAAAGCGCGAACGTGCCGCAATGGGCGCAATACCAGAAGCAGGCTTACGGCACGACGTTCGAGCCGCTCGCGATCGTCTACAACAAGCGGCTGATCCCCGAGAACGAGGTGCCGAAGACGCGCACCGACCTGATCAAGCTGCTCGCGTCGCAACCCGACAAGTTCAAGGGCAAGCTGACGACGTACGACGTCGAGAAGTCCGGCGTCGGCTTCAACGCGCTGACGCAGGACGCGCACCTGAACGAGAAGGTCACGTGGGAACTGGTGAAGGCGATCGGCGCGACCGGTCCGAAGCTGCAGTCGAGCACCGGCGCGATGATGGAGCGCATCTCGTCGGGCGAGAACCTGATCGGCTACAACATCATCGGCTCGTATGCGTACGCGAAGGCGAAGAAGGACAAGTCGATCGGTTACGTGTTCCCGAAGGACTACACGCAGGTGGTGAGCCGCCTCGCCACGATCTCGAAGAAGGCGAAGAACCCGAACGCGGCGAAGCTGTGGGTCGACTACCTGCTGTCGAAGCGCGGCCAGACGCTGATCGCGAACCAGGCGAATCTGTACGCGATCCGCACGGACGTGACCGGCGAAACGTCGGCCGCGAGCCTCACGAAGGAACTCGGCGATTCGCTGAAGCCGATTCCGATCGGCACCGGCCTGCTCGTCTATCTCGACCAGTCGAAGCGGCTCGCGTTCCTGAAGCAATGGCAGCAGGCGATCAAGAGCTGATCCGCTGACCGGCTTCGGCCGGCCAACGGCCGCTCGCCGCGCACCGCGCGGGCGGCCCCCTTCCCCTTACCGACTTCCTACAGGCGGCCATCCGGATGGCCGCAGGGGCGAACTCATGCTTTCAACCAGCACACGCGGGGCGGCGCCGGCCGTTCCGCCCACCACAGGCCAGGCCGGCGCGATTCCCGCGCTGCCGGTCAGCAACCTGCAGCCGCTTGCCGGCATGCTGCGCTGGATCGTCGTCGCGGTGCTCACCGTCGCGGTCGCACTGCCGCTCGGCTTCATCCTGTTCCAGAGTCTGCTGTCCGCGCCGTTCTTCGACGCGAACAAGACGCTCGGCATCGAAGGCTTCCGCTTCATCTTCACCGATCCGGACTTCTGGTCCGCCGTGAAGAACTCGTTCATCATCGCCGGCGGGATGCTGTTCATCTCGATCCCGCTCGGCGGCGTCCTCGCGTTCCTGATGGTGCGCACCGACCTGCCCGGCCGCCGCTGGCTCGAGCCGCTGCTGCTCACGCCCGTGTTCGTGTCGCCGATGGTGCTCGCGTTCGGCTACGTGGTCGCGGCGGGCCCCGTCGGCTTCTACTCCGTGTGGTTCAAGGAACTGTTCGGGGTGCAGAACGTGCCGTGGAACGTCTACTCGATCTTCGCGATCACGTTGATCGTCGGGCTCACGCACGTGCCGCACGTGTACCTGTACTCGTCGGCCGCGCTGCGCAACCTCGGCTCGGACGTCGAGGAAGCCGCTCGCGTGACGGGCGCGCGTCCGTTCCGCGTCGCGCTCGACGTGAGCCTGCCGATGACGATGCCCGCGCTGCTGTTCGCCGGCGTACTCGTGTTCTTCCTCGGCTTCGAGGTGTTCGGGCTGCCGCTCGTGCTCGGCGATCCGGAAGGCCATCTCGTGCTCGCGACCTACCTGTACAAGCTGACCAACAAGCTCGGCGTGCCGTCGTATCACCTGATGGCGGCGGTCGCCGTATGCATCGTCGCGATCACGTTTCCGCTCGTGCTGCTGCAGCGCCGCCTGCTGAAGACCGCGAACCGCTTCGTCACCGTGAAGGGCAAGGCCGGCCGCGCGACGGTGCTGCCGCTCGGCGTGTGGCGCTGGGTCGCGCTCGCGATCGTCGCGCTGTGGCTGGTGCTGACCGTGATCGTGCCGATCTCGGGCATCGTGCTGCGCGCGTTCGTGACGAACTGGGGCGAAGGCGTGCCGCTCACCGAAGTGCTGACGCTGGCGAACTTCGTCGAGCTGTTCGAGCAGGACAACCTCGTGCGCGCGATCGTGAACACGCTCGGGATCGGCGTGATCGGCGGCGCGATCGCGATCGGCTTCTACTCGCTCGTCGCGTTCGCCGGCCACCGCCGCCACGACTGGGCGACGAAGCTGCTCGACTATCTCGTGCTGCTGCCGCGCGCGGTGCCGGGCCTGCTCGCCGGTCTCGCGTTCCTGTGGATCTTCCTGTTCGTGCCCGGCCTGCGCGAGCTGAAGAATTCGATGTGGAGCATCTGGATCGCGTACACCGTCGTGTGGCTCGCGTACGGAATGCGGCTCATCCAGAGCGCGCTGCTGCAGGTCGGGCCGGAGCTCGAGGAAGCCGGCCGCAGCGTCGGCGCGACGCGCAGCCGCGTGTCGCTCGACGTGACGCTGCCGCTCGTGCGCTTCGGGCTGCTCGCCGCGTGGCTCCTGATCTTCATGATCTTCGAGCGCGAATACTCGACCGCCGTCTATCTGCTGTCGCCCGGCACCGAAGTGATCGGCGCGCTGCTCGTGTCGCTTTGGGCGACCGGCGCCGTCGACCAGGTCGCCGCGCTCTCTGTCATCAACATCGCGATGGTCGGCGCCGGTCTCGGCGTGGCCCTGCGCTTCGGAGTGAAACTTCATGGATAAGCTCATCGTCGACGATCTGCACCTCAGCTATGGCGCGAACCCGATTCTCAAGGGCGTGTCGTTCGAACTGAAGGCCGGCGAAGTCGTGTGCCTGCTCGGCGCGTCGGGCAGCGGCAAGACCACGCTGCTGCGCGCGGTGGCCGGGCTCGAACAGCCGTCCGACGGGCGCATCCAGCTCGACGACCGCGTGTTCTTCGACGGCGCGCAACGCATCGACCTGCCGGTCGAGCAGCGCTCGCTCGGCCTCGTGTTCCAGTCGTATGCGCTGTGGCCGCACCGCACCGTCGCCGACAACGTCGGCTACGGGCTCAAGCTGCGCCGCGTCGCGCCTGCCGAACAGAAGCGCCGCGTGCAGACCGCGCTCGACCAGCTCGGCCTCGGCCATCTCGCCGAACGCTTTCCGCATCAGCTGTCGGGCGGCCAGCAGCAGCGCGTCGCGATCGCGCGGGCGCTCGTCTACAACCCGCCGGTGATCCTGCTCGACGAGCCGTTGTCGAACCTCGACGCGAAGCTGCGCGAGGAAGCGCGCGCGTGGCTGCGCGAGCTGATCGTGTCGCTCGGGCTGTCCGCGCTGTGCGTGACGCACGACCAGACCGAGGCGATGGCGATGTCCGATCGCATCCTGCTGCTGCGCAACGGCCGCATCGAGCAGGAGGGAACGCCGGCCGAACTGTACGGCGCGCCGCGCTCGCTGTACACGGCCGAATTCATGGGCAGCAACAACCGGATCGACGCGCGCGTCGCGTCCATCGACGGCGAACGCGTAACGCTCGCCGGCGACGGGTGGGAGTTGCAGGCGCTTGCCCGCGACACGCTCGCGCCGGGCCAGGACGCGCAGGCCGTGATCCGCCTCGAGCGCGTGCAGGTCGCCGACGGTCCGGGCGCGAACCGGCTGCAGGCCGACCTCGTTACTTCGATGTATCTCGGCGATCGCTGGGAATACCTGTTCCATTGCGGCGACATGCGACTGCGCGCGTTCGGCCACGTGCCGCGCGCGGCCGGCAAGCACTGGATCGAATTCCCGACCAACGACTGCTGGGCGTTCGCGAAAGCCGGCTGACCCGCGCGCGGCGGCCTCGCGCGCGCACCCCGTTTGCATCGAGATCCGGCGGACGCTTACCGGCGTCCGCCGCGGGCGGCTGCGCGCCGCGTATCCGTTTCACCAACCCACAACAACCAAGGAGACACCGTCAATGAAGTCACGCGCAGAACGTTCGCTTCGAACAGTAGTCCTCACCGGCTCGGCCGCGGCAGCCTGTCTCGCCGCGCCGGCCGCGCACGCGCAGTCGTCGGTCACGATGTACGGAATCATGGATGCCGGCATCGAGTACACGAACCACGCGGCGCCGGATGGCGGCAATTCGTTCAAGCTGAAATCGGGCAACAAGAACACGTCGCGCTGGGGCTTGCGCGGCGTCGAGGATCTCGGCGGCGGGCTGAAGGCCGTGTTCCGCCTCGAAAGCGGGATCGACCTCGCGAACGGCGCGTCCGACGACGGCCCCGACTCGATCTTCGCGCGGCGCGCGACGGTCGGCCTGAAAGGCAAATGGGGTGAACTGTCGCTCGGCCGCAACTTCACCGTCACGTACGACTACATGCTGCCGTTCGACCCGATGGGCTACGCGCAGAACTACTCGTGGGCGACGTCGTCGATGGCGACCGGCGGCCGCAAGGACGGCCTCTTCACGCGTTCGTCGAACGCGGTGCGTTACGACGGCGAATTCGGCGGCTTCAAGTTCGGCGCGCTGTACGGCTTCGGCAACGTGCCCGGCAGCGTGAAGACCAGTTCCAAGTACGACTTCGCGCTCGGCTACGAGACGGGCCCGTTCGCGGCGGTCGTCACGTTCGACCGGCAGAACGGCGCGGCCGACAGCGTGACGCCGGCCGATACCGTCAACTACATCCAGGGCATCCACGCGGGGCTGAGCTACGACTTCGGCAACCTGAAGACGATGGCCGGCTATCGCAATTACAAGCGCACGTTCCGCACCACGGCCGCGAACCAGTTGAGCGACATGTACTGGCTCGGCGGGTCGTACCAGTTCACGCCGACGTTCTCGCTGATCGCGGCCGTCTATCACCAGAACATCAAGGGCGGCAGCGATGCCGATCCGACGCTGGTGTCGGTGCGTGCGCAATACGCGCTGTCGAAGCGCACGGTGCTGTACGCGGCCGGCGCGTTCGCGATCGCGAAGCACGACCAGAAAGTCGGCGTGTCGCGCGATTTCGCCGGGTATGGCACGACGCAGGTCGGGGTGACGGCGGGGATTCAGCAGCGGTTCTGATCATTGCGACGTGACGGCGGGCGACGGACGGTGCACGCGTTTTGCGGTGCGTCGTCCGGCGCTTTGGCGGATATCGTGACCGGCACGGGGAAACGAAGAAACGCGTGTGACGAGCCGCGCGAACGACGTACCGGCGATTCGCCGCTCGCGCGAACGCCATGACGGCTCGAGATCGAAGAGATTGTCGACGAACACGTCGGGATGCTGCGCTTCAATCCCATACGCCGACAGGACTGCGTCGGGAAAGTCCTTCCGGTTGAACGCCACGATCACACTGGCGTTGCAGCGGATCGCGGCGGCTAGTACATGGCGGTCATCGGCATCCGGCAGCCTCAATCCGTCGATCAATGCGTCGTACCCGGTCACGAGCGCATCAGGTTCGCCCGATCCATCAGACTCGCAGTACGGTCGAGTTGCGCGGCGCTGAGGTCCGGGCGCTTGCGCAATAGATTCCGTTTCCATTCGTCGTGAATATCGGCACGCCAGCGAGCCCTGCAACATCCGCTCAACGCGAGCCACATCAGAAAATCGCGTAGCGGTGCGGGGCTTCCATCGCATTGGCGCTCGCCTGATCGCGTTCGGCCTTGTAGCGCATCAAATCGGAAAACCGCACACGACGATGCTTGCCGCTCTTGTGATATGGCAGCGCCTTCGATTCAAGCAGCTTGACCCGATACGGACGCGACACATTGAGCAGATCGGCGCTCCACCGGCAAATCGTATCGGACATCGAGGTAGGGGGCATCGCGCCCTCCCGAACGGGTTCTGGAAGGCGCCATCTTGTTCGCAATAAACGAAAATACGTCACGCCCTTATACGACCGCCCACCGCTCGCCGTTCACTCGCCGCGCATCGCGAACACCGTGCGAACGCGGCCGTCCGCATCGCCCCAATGCTCCGCGACCGCCGACAGCGGCACGACGCGCGTATCGATCGCAAGGCGGGCGGACGAAGCCGCATCGAACACGCCGCGGATCGCGGACAGCAAGCGCGGCAGCGGCACGCTGCCCAGGCCGCTGCCCATCAACTCGATCGCCGTCGCGCGCAGCACGGCCCCCGGCAGCAGCACGTCCGCGCCGCCGATCGAGCCGATCTGCACGAAACGCAGCCGACGGCCTTCAGGTGTCGCCTTCGCCGCCGCAACGAGCACCGCCTGTGCGCTAGCGCCCCATACATAATCGAGCACGACGTCGACACCCGCCCGGAAATGCGGATCCAGCGCGCGGGCCAGTTCGACATCGTCCTGCTGCAGCGGCACGACGGCGTCCGCACCGGCATTCAGCAACGCATCCAGCGCAGCCGTATTGCGGCCCGTCGCGATCACTTTCGCGGCACCCAGATGCTTCGCGATCCGCACGGCCAACCGGCCAGACGTGCCCGTCGCGCCATTGACCAGCACCGTCTCGCCCGCGGCGAACCGGGCACGTTCGATCAACGCCGCCCACGACGACATCCCGGGAATCGCGATCGCCGCTGCCGTCACGTCGTCGACGTGATCCGGCAGTGGCACGCACTGCGTATCGGGCACGATCGTGCGTTCCGCCATCGCGCCGAACGGCGCGGGGGCGCCGAGGAAGTACACGCGCTCACCGCCGTCGCCGCGCCCCACCCCATCGACGCCGACGACGAACGGATAGCTGCCGCCGGACGAGTAATGCGTGCCGGCCGCGCGCCCTTGCGCCAGCCGGCTCAGCGCGGATGCCGTCACGTCGACCAGACGGTGACCTGGCAACGCGCGCGGCGCTTCGAACTCCGTATAAACCGGACGCTGTCCGGCACGCTCCACGACGGCTGCTTTCATGCTGGTTCCTTGCAGTTTGGGTTCTCGTCTCGCTACCGCACTCGGCGGCCGTGCTCAACGCGCGTCCAGCCATGCGCGCAGCGCCGCATCGCGCACTTCGAGCACTTCGAACAATCCGAGCGCCCGCAGCGCGGGCAATGCGTCGATCACGTCGGCCTCGGCTGTCGCGCGCTCGGCCGCCGGCGCGCCCGGATCGGCCAGCACGCGCGCGTTCGCGATGAACGCGCCCACAGTGCCCTTGCGGATCGTCGTTCCACCGACCGCGACTTGGTCGGCATCGTCGGAAAGCATCTGTTCGGCTCGCATCTCGTCGCACTCCGGTTGTCATCGATGGGCGCAGTGTAGGCGTGCAACGCCGGCCGATCTCCGGTATAACGGCCATTCGATACCGCAATCCAGCCATGTCCGACCCGCTCCTGCCCGCCCGATTCGTGACATCCGACGACGGCCCGTTCGTGGTCGCCGCCGTCCTGTCGCAACGCGATCCGCGCGTGACGCCGCCGCACGCACATGCGCGCGGTCAGCTCGTCGGTGCGTCGAGCGGCTTGCTGACGATCGGTCTCGACGACCAGGACTGGGTCGTGCCGGCAATTCACGCGATCTGGATTCCGCCGCATTGCCGGCATTCGCTGCGCTCGTTCGGGCCGATTTCCGGATGGTCGGCGTTCGTCGCCGAAGCGCGCTGCGCGACGCTGCCGGCCACGCCGCGCGCGATCCGCACGTCGCCGTTGCTGCGCGAAGCCGTGCAGCGCGCGGCAAGCTGGGACGGCTCGGCGCTCGACGCGGCGCAGACCAGGATTGCCGATGTGATCCTCGACGAGATCGCGTCGTCCGAAGTGGAATCGCTGGCGCTCGCTCGGCCGCGCGACGCGCGGCTCGTGCGCATCACCGACGCGCTGGCCACGAATCTCGCGGACAACCGCCGGCTGGAGGAATGGGCGGAATGGGCCGGCATCAGCGCGCGGACGATGAGCCGCCGCTTCGTCGCCGAAACCGGGCTCACGTTTGCGCAGTGGCGTCAGCAGGCGCGGCTGTTGCGTGCGCTGGAGAAGATCGCCGACGGCGTGCCGGTCACGACGATCGCACTCGATCTCGGGTACGACAACGTCAGCGCGTTCATCGACATGTTCCGGCGGGCGACCGGAACGACGCCGGGGAAATACCTGGGCATGGCGGTGCGGCAGCGCGACGGATAGCGGGCCGCGTGCGCGCGTGGTCCGCACCGGATGCGGCACCCGCCCGTTCGCGCTTCTTCGTCAATACGTTCCGTCGCCGTTCTTCGCCGCCGCGCCCGTCCGCCTGAACTGCGCGGCGAGCCGCTCCGCGCTCCGTGCCAGCAGCGTCGTATCGACGCCGACCGCGACGAACAGCGCCCCCGCTTCCAGATACCGTCTCGCCGTCGCTTCGTCCGCGCTCAGGATGCCCGGCGCCTTACCGGCCGCGTTGATCGCGCGGATCGCGCCATCGATCGCGGCCTGCACGTCCGGATGCCCGGGATAGCCGAGATGCCCGAGATCGGCGGCCAGATCGGCCGGGCCGATGAACACGCCGTCGACGCCGTCGACCCGTGCAATCGCGTCGATCGCATCGAGCCCCGCGCGGGTCTCCACCTGCACGAGCACGGCCATCTCGTCGTTCGCGCGATGCAGGTACTCGCCGACGCGGTTCCACCGCGACGCGCGCGCCAGCGCGCTGCCGACGCCGCGAATCCCGTGCGGCGGATAACGCGTCGCAGCCACCGCCGCGCGCGCTTCGTCGGCACTCTGCACCATCGGCACGAGCAGCGTCTGCGCGCCGAGATCGAGCACCTGCTTGACGATCACCGGATCGTTCCACGGCACGCGCACGACCGGATGCGACGGATACGGCGCGATCGCCTGCAATTGCGCGAGGATCGTCGGCACCGTGTTCGGCGCATGTTCGCCGTCGATGAGCAACCAGTCGAAGCCGGCGCCGGCGACCACTTCGGCGCTGTACGGATTCGCGAGCCCAAGCCACAGCCCGATCTGCGCATCGCCGCGCGCGAGCGCGGCCTTGAAGACATTCGACGAAATCTGCATCGCCTGCTTACCTCATTCGAAATGGCACTGGATCGTCCCGAGCGGGCCGTAATCGACGCTGAACGTGTCGCCCGGCCGCGCCGCGCACGGTCGCGTGAACGAGCCGCCGAGCACGATCTGCCCGGGCTCCAGCGCGACGTCGAAGCGCGACAGCCGGTTCGCGAGCCATGCGACACCGTTGGCCGGATGATTCAGCACGCCGGCCGCGACGCCCGTCTCCTCGACCACGCCGTTGCGCGACATGATCGCCGCGACCCAGCGCAGGTCGACGTCCTGCGGCCGCACCGGGCGTCCGCCGATCACGACGCCCGCGTTCGCCGCGTTGTCGGCGATCGTGTCGAACACCTTGCGCGGCCGTTTCGTGTCGGGGTCGATCGACTGGCTGCGCGCATCGATGATCTCGAGCGCGGGCACCACGTAGTCGACCGCATCGTACACGTCGAAGATCGTGCAGTTCGGGCCCGTGAGCCGCTTGCCGAGCACGAACGCGAGTTCGACCTCGACGCGCGGCACGATGAAGCGTGCGGTCGGAATCGTGCCGCCGTCGTCGAAGAACATGTCGTCGAGCAGCGCGCCGTAATCGGGCTCGTCGATCTGCGACGTGTTCTGCATCGCCTTCGACGTGAGGCCGATCTTGTGCCCCTTCAGCGTGCGGCCTTCGGCGAGCTTCAGCGCGACCCACGCGCGCTGGA
Source organism: Burkholderia latens (assembly GCF_902499045.1). Classification (GTDB taxonomy): domain Bacteria; phylum Pseudomonadota; class Gammaproteobacteria; order Burkholderiales; family Burkholderiaceae; genus Burkholderia; species Burkholderia latens. Next base: position 17,051 of record NZ_CABVPL010000059.1, read on the forward strand.
TCGCATACGCGTCGTCGATCGTGATGTCGGGATGGTCGAGCGAGATCTGGCGGATCTGCGTGCGTGCGCGCTCGGCGTCGTGCAGGCGCCGCGCGAGCTGGTCGATGAGGGCGGATTCGAGCATGATCGGTCGGGAATGGGGTCAGCCGGCCCGCTTGTAGCGGGCGTGAATGTTGTTGTGCTTGTACGAGCCGCTTTCGCTGAACTCGGTCAGCTCCATCGACAGCGCGAGATAGCGCTTCGCGTACAACTCGGCGAAATGCGCGTCGATCGCGTCGAACAGCGCGTCGCACGCGGCTCGCTTCGTTTCGTCGCTGCGGCCCGCGCCTATCTTCAGCGTCACGTGGACGAACGCGTCGTCCTCGGTGCCGTCGGCGACGCAGTAATCGTGCAGCTCGATCGCGCGCGACCGGATGCCGCCGGTCGGGAACACGCCGCCCTGCGCGATCAGCGTCGCGTTGATCGTGCGCAGCAGCGCGGGAATGCGCGCGTCGTCGCGGATGTTCGCGGTGTATTCGACGATGATGTGTGGCATGACAATGCTCCGGACAGGTGATGCGGCGCTCAGGCGAGCGGGAAGATCGCGTTGATCTGGCCGGTGCCCGAACTCGCGAAATAGTCGGTGACGATCTCGACCGGCTTGTCGTAGCGATCCCAGCCGAGCAGGCCGAGCAGCATCGCCGTGTCGTGCATGCCGCCTTCGCCGTGACAATGCGTGTTGTAGTCGGGCAGCATCGCGCAGAAGGTCTTGAAATCGCCCTGCTTCCACAGCTCGACCACGCGCAGGTCGACCTGCCGGAAGAATTCGCGGCTGATCTCGTGAATCGATTCCTCGGGGCTGCCGTTGTCGTTGAAGCGGTGCGACAGCGAGCCGCTCGCGAGGAACGCGACGTTCGAATCGCTCTTTTCGATCGCTTCGAGCAGCGCCTCGCCGAAGCGGCGGCTCTCGTCGAGTTGATGCCACATGCACCAGCCGGCGATCGACACGACCTTGAAGTGCTGGTCGCCGTTCATGTAGCGCATCGGCACGAGCGTGCCGTATTCGAGTTCGAGGCTGTCGATCTCGTGCGCACGCGTCGCGATACCGCGTTCGGTGGCCGTTTCCGCGATCAGCCGGCCGAGCGCCGGGTTGCCCGGATACGCGTACTGCATGTCGCGGATGAAATGCGGCAGTTCGTTGCTCGTGTAGGTGCCCGAAAACCGCGCGTTGCAGTTCACGTGATAGCCGGCGTTCACGAGCCAGTGCACGTCCGACACGACGATCGTGTCGACGCCGAGCGCGCGGCAGCGCTCGCCGATCAGCCGATGGCCGCGGATCGCCGCTTCGCGGCAACCGTGATGCCTGCCGGGCAGTTCCGACAGGTACATCGACGGCACGTGCGTGATCTTCGCGGCGAGGGACAGTTTGCCCATCGTGAGTCTCCGTATCGATGTTGCGGCGTTCTTGCGGCATCGTTGCGCCTTTCTCGCGGCGCAACGGCCCGCGCCCGTCACACGCCCCAGCGCGGAATGTGATGCGAGCCCATCGAGATGCACACGTTCTTGATCTCCGCGAACACCTCGAAGCTGTATTCGCCGCCCTCGCGCCCGGTGCCGGACTCCTTCACGCCGCCGAACGGCTGGCGCAGGTCGCGCACGTTCTGGCTGTTCACGAACACCATCCCGGCCTCGATGCCGCGCGCGAGGCGATGCACCTTGCCGACGTCCTGCGTCCAGATGTACGACGCGAGCCCGTACGACGTGTCGTTCGCGAGCCGCAGCCCGTCTTCCTCGTCGTCGAACGGGATCAGGCACGCGACCGGCCCGAAGATCTCTTCCTGCGCGATGCGCATCCGGTTGTCGACGTCGGCGAACACGGTCGGGCGCACGAAGTTGCCGTTGCGCAGATGCTCGGCGAGCCCCGCCGGCTTGTCCGCGCCGCCCGCGACCACGCGTGCGCCTTCCTGCTCGCCGATCCGGATGTAGCCGGTCACCTTTTCCCAGTGCTGGCGCGTGATCATCGCGCCGAGTTGCGTCGCCGGATCGGACGGATCGCCGACCACCAGGTTGTTCGCGCGGCGCGCGAATTCGTGCACGAAACGATCGTAGATCGTGCGCTGCACGAAGATCCGCGAGCCCGCGGTACAGCGCTCGCCGTTGATCGAGAAGATCGTGAACAGCGACGCATCGAGCGCGCGGTCGAAATCCGCATCGTCGAAGATCAGCACCGGCGACTTGCCGCCGAGCTCCATCGAGTACTTCTTCAGGCCCGCGCGCTCCATGATCCGCTTGCCCGTGACCGTGCCGCCCGTAAACGACACCGCACGCACGTCGGGATGGCGCACGAGCGCGTCGCCGGCCGTCGCGCCGTAACCGTGCACGACGTTCAGCACGCCCGGCGGAATGCCGGCTTCGAGCGCGAGCCGGCCGAGCTGGTCGGCCGTCAGCGGCGACAGCTCCGACATCTTCAGCACGGCCGTGTTGCCGAGCGCGAGACACGGCGCCGTCTTCCACGTCGCGGTCATGAACGGCACGTTCCACGGCGACACCAGCGCGCATACGCCGACCGGCTGGTACAGCGTGTAGTTGAGCATCTGGTCGTCGACCGGATACGTGCGGCCGTTCATCTGCACGCACACTTGCGCAAAGAAGTTGAAGTTCTCGGACGCGCGGGGGATCAGCTGCTTGCTCGTCTGCGCGATCGGCAGGCCGGTGTCCTGCGTCTCGAGCGCGGCGAGCATCGGCACGTTCTTCTCGATCAGCTCGCCGAGCTTGCGCATCAGCTTCGCGCGCTCCTTCGCGGGTGTGTTCGCCCATTTCGGAAACGCTTCCCTGGCTGCGCGCACGGCCGCGTCGACCTCGGCTTCGCCGGCCGACGCGACGTCGGTGATCACGTCGCCCGTGGCGGGATTCAGCGTCGTGAAAGTCTCGCGGCTCTCGACTTCGCGGCCGTCGATCCAGTGCTTGATGGTCATGTGCTCTCCTTGGGCGACCGGCTCAGCCGGCCCGATAGTAGTCCGCTTCGCCGACGATCGTGTTCACGAGCCGGCCGATTCCGTCGATTTCTGTCACGACTTCGTCGCCCGGCTTCGTGTCGGCCAGCCCTTCGGGCGTGCCGGTCAGGATCAGGTCGCCCGGCGAGAGCGTCATGAAGCTGCTGATGTGCTCGATCAGCGCGGGCACGTCGAAAATCATGTCGCGCGTGCTGCCGCGCTGCGTCTCCCGGCCGTTTACCGTCGTGCGCAGCATCAGGTCGCCCGCGTCGCCGATTTCGTCGCGGCTGACGAACCATGGGCCGAGCGGCGTGCAGGTGTCGCGGTTCTTCACGCGCAGGTTCGGGCGGTAGTAGTTTTCGAGGTAGTCGCGGATCGCGTAGTCGTTCGCGACCGTGTAGCCGGCCACGTGATCGATCGCGTGCGCGCGGCTCACGTTGCGCGCCGGGCGGCCGATCACCACCGCGAGTTCGCATTCGTAGTGCATGTGCGTCGCGTCCGCCGGGCGCACCGTGTACGACCGGTGGCCGATGAACGTGTTCGGCCCCTTCAGGAAGATCAGCGGCTCGCCCGGCGCGTTGAACGCGAGTTCCTTCGCGTGGTCCGCGTAGTTGAGGCCGAGCGCGAACGTCGTGCGCGGCGCGACGGGCGGCAGCCACGTCACCGCGTCCTCGGCGAGCACGCGCCCCGTGTCGAGCCGGATCGCGCCGTCGCCGGCCGGTTCGGCCGCATGCAGTGCGCCGTTGTAGATCACGCGCGCCGTCTTCATCGGGCTTCCTCCGCAATCAGCGTATGCCGCAACGTGCCGATGCCGGGCGCGGCGATCTCGATCGTGCTGCCCGCGCGCGCACGCGGCGCGCCGCCCGCGACGCCGAGCAGCAGCACGTCGCCCGCGTCGAACGACATGAACGCCGTCACGTCGGCGATCAGTTCGCGCACCGGACGAATCAGCGTGGCGGTCGATGCGGACGCGACCGCCTGTCCGTCGATGCGCACGGTCAGCGCGAGCGCATCGACATCGGCGAACGCGGCCGCCGGCACGATCGCCGGACCCAGCGGGCAGAAGCCGTCGCGGCACTTGAAGCGCACGGCCGGACGGTAGTAGTCGGGATGCGGGACCGACACGTCGCTCGCGAGCGTGAAGCCGTGCACGTAGTCGAGTGTGCGCGCGGCCGGCACGCGCGTCGCGCGCCGCGAGAACACCACGGCCACCGACGCGCCGATCTCGAGCGAATCGACGCCCGCCGGCACGACGACGGCGGCACCGTCAGCCGCATGCGTGTTGGCCGGCTTGATGTAAAGGATCGGCGCCTGCGGCGGACGGCCGTAAGGCGGCGCGTGCACGGCATCGCCGAGCGCGTCGAGCGCCGCGCGCTCGTTGAGCAGCGCACCGTAGACGGTGCCGATGGCGACCGGCAACGGCGGCGCCGCGGCGGTCGTGCAAGACAGCTCCATGCGTCATTCCCCTGCCGCGCGTCGCGGCGCATCGTCAATACTTAATATCTTAAGTAAACAATCGAGCGCTGGCAACCGCGATTACCCTGAGACGCGAAATTCGTCACCGTCGGCTGTTAAGATTGATGCGTCCCCGTCCACTCCCCACCCCGATGAACCGTACGCTCGACCATCGCAACCTGGCCATGCTGCTGCTCGAGGCCCGCGAAACGCTGATGGGCCTGTTCCGCCCCATTCTCAAGGAATTCGCGCTGACCGAACAGCAATGGCGGATCATCCGCGTGCTCGACGGCGAACCGGCGCACGCGCTCGAAGCCGGGCAGATCGCGCGCCGCTGCTGCATTCTGAGCCCGAGCCTCACCGGCGTGCTGGAACGGATGGAACGCGACGGGCTGATCACGCGCACGCGCGCGCAGGAGGATCAGCGCCGACTGCTGGTGAGCCTGACGCCGCAAAGCAGGAAGCTGGTGAGCGAAATCGGGCCGCGCATCGACGAGCAGTACCGTCAGCTCGAAGCCCGTTTCGGCGAGGACGGCCTCGACGAGATCTATCGTGCGCTCGATCGGCTGATCGAGCTCGGCAGCGCGTCGTAGGCGCTGCGGCCGGCGGTCCGGCGGCCGCAGCGAACGCTCGAGCGGCCGCGAGTCCGAAGCGGCCGGCCGCGCATCGCGCGGCCGGTCAGTGCAGCGCGCCGCGCATCAGCTCGGTGACTGCGACGCCGCGCGACGTGCGCATGCACTCCTCGACGTAATCGATGAACGGCAGCGGCTCGAAATCGATTTCGTCGCGCACGCGGCGGTTGTCGAACACGCGATCGACGGTCGCGAACTCCGCGCAACGCTGCAGCGCGCGGCCGATCACGCGCTCGAGCGCGGGGTCGGCCCGCCCGAGCACGTCGCGCACCACGAGCGGCAGTTCGGCCGGCGCGCACGCCGCGTAGCGCGGCGCCCCCGTCATCCCGGCCGCCTCGTCCATCGCGCGGACGATCTGCGCGACCTGCGGCGCTTCGTCGCCGGCCGACACGTGATACACGTCGTGCATCAGCGTCGGCTTCACGGCGAGCAGCATCGTCGCGCGCGCGACGTCGTCGACCGACACGATGTCGATGCGCGTCATCGGCCGCGCCGTGAAACGGCGCGCCGCATGCGCGACGCGGAACATCCAGAACGAATTCGGCCCGGGGCGCGTACCGAGCACGGTATGGCCGACGACGTGCGACGGTCGGACGACGACGAGCGGCAGCCCGAGGCCGCGCAGCCGGTGCTCCGTTTCCGCCTTCGCGTGCAGGTAGTCCGCCGCGAGCACTGCGCCGGGCAGGCCGTCGCGGCGCGGCGCTGCGTCGCGCTCCGCCTCCTCGTGCACGATGCCGCCGCGGCCCGCATGCGCATACGCGGTGCCGACGTACACGAAACGCTGCAGCCGCGGCGCGTGCGCGAAGCGCGCGGCGAAGCTCAGCGAATCGGCGACGTCGGCGCGCAGATGCGCGCCGTCGGCCGGCGACGCATGGCCAGCGCAGTGGATCACGTGCGTCGCGCCGGCCAGGCGCGTCGCGTCGGCGCGCTCCCACACGTCGCCGAGCGCGCCGACGATCACGTTCGCTTCGCTCAGACGCGACGCCCAGTACGGCGCGAGCCCCGCGCGCAGCGCCGCTTCGCGCACGCGCGCGACCGCGTGGCCGCGACTCTCGGCACGCACGACGCATACGACGCGTTCGAGCAGCCCCGCATTCACGAGCGCGGTCAGCACGGTACTGCCGATGAAGCCGGTGGCGCCGGTAAGCACCAGCCGGCCGACGTTGGCCGCCGCGACCGGTGCGCAGGCCGGCGACACGAGGCTCGTGCGCCAGTTCAGCGACAACGCGGTTTTCCAGATCAGCACGATAGTCTCCTTCGAAGAATCGGCCTGACGGCGGCGACGGCCCCGGATCGCGGAGCCGCGCACGGCTGTCGGCCGGGCCGGGGCCGATGCTCGCCCCGGCCGATCCCGATCCGGCGGCGGCGCACGATCGCGTCGATCGCGTCTCTGGTACGAAGCAGCAGCCCGCCACGGACGGGCGTCCGCGGCCCAGGATCGGGAAAGTCAAAGTGTGGGGCCCGATCGCCGGCAAGTCTGTCCTGAAAGTTTTGTGAAAGTGTGCGGATTTGTATGCGAATGTTGGAGTGTGTCGGGCCGGTTGGAGCAGGAAGCGGCCGCTGCGTCCGGTCCGGCGCCGCTCCACCGGGACGTGACTGAACCGCAGCGGCCGTGAAGCGGCGTCACGGCGCGACACTTCGACGCGCCCGGGCTAGTCATCGCATCTCCCGCCCGCAACGCCCTCCGCGTCTTAATGCGCAAATCGCCGTGCCGCATGCGTTTGCCCGTGCGGCCGAACTCGACGCCGATCGTCAGACGTCCTTTCATCTGAAACCGCGAATGGGCTGAATACGGATTTATTGCGGATTATCACTTGCGTTTCACAGCAGTCTATCTAGACTGTTCAAACCCAATCGGTCGAACGTGTCATTTTCACTTTCAGGAGACGATCCAATGCGCCTCACCATTCGAATTAATGGCAGCGAATCGGCAACCCGGCATTCCTTCGCTGTGCTGTGGGTCGATACTGACGAGGGGCTGTGGTCGCGCGAGGCACACCAGGGCATCGATCTTCCGAGCTGGGGCAAGGTCCGCGACGTGGAAGGCGCGATGGCGCTCTGCGCTGCCGACGGCGGCAACGCCGTATGCCAGCTGAAGGGGCTGTCGTTCAGCGCGACACAGCGCGAACAGGGCCCGGCGGTGCTGTCCGGCGAGCATCCCGTCGGCGCGTGGCGGCTTCAGGCGGTCGATCGTTCCACGGTAAAACCCGAATACCAGGAATTTATTTCCGTCGCCCGATAGGTATTTTTGACGGCATTCGTCAGCGGTTTCGGGGTTTATTCCGGTTTCCACGATATTCATTTCGATATTCAGCAATAACGGCGCCTCGGCAGGGGCGCTTTTTATTTTCCGCACCCGCTATCAATCGGGGCCGGGTTAATCGCGCTGCGGAAAACGATTACTCGCGCAAACGATTACGATCGGTCGCCACTGCCGATGCCGCCGGCTACAGTGCATCACCACATCCCGATCCGACCTCCGCTCCGCGTCTGCACGCTCGCGCCCCTCCCGCTCCGAAAAGGCGGCCATTTTTCGGGGCCCCGAATCGCAGTTTCCCCACATGATGTTTACTCCTTTATTACAATCCCATTATTTCGACTGACCCGCCGCCGTCCGGCGGCCCGACCCGGCCCTTGCATGAGCGTGAAAAAGAAGACCCACCCCGCCGATCCGTACGCCGCGGCGACCAAGCATCCGATGCTGGCGTCGCGCTTGCCGATGTGGCGCTCGAAGCTGGTCGTGATCATGGTGTCCGTCGGTTTCGCCGCGCTGATCGGCCGCGCGTTCTGGGTGCAGATCGCGAACCAGGATTTCTATGTCGGCCAAGGCCAGAAGCGCTATCAGCGCACGATCGAACTCGACGCGATGCGCGGGCGCATCGTCGACCGCAACGGAGCGATGCTCGCGGTCAGCCTGTCGACGTACGAGATCTGGGCGAACCCGAAACAGGTCGCGGAAGTCGACTATCCGCAGATCGCGAAACTGCTCGACATGCCGCTCGCGGAAGTGAAGCGGCGCCTGCGCAACGACCGGACGTTCGTGCTGCTCAAGCGGCAGCTCGACGCCGACACCGCGAGCCGGCTCGACAAGCTGGGGATCGACGGCATCACGCAGATCGCCGATTCGAAGCGCTTCTACCCGGAAGGCGAATCGGCCGCGCACGTGGTCGGCTTCACGAACGTGGAGGACAAGGGCCAGGAAGGCGTCGAGCTCGCGGCGAACGCGCGGCTGTCGGGCACGTCCGGCCAGCGCGAGGTGATCCGCGACCGGCTCGGCCGCATCGTGTCGGACACGCGGCCGCTCGTCCCCGCGCAGCACGGCGCGACGATCGAGCTGACGATCGACCGGCGCATCCAGCAGCTCGCGTTCAGCCAGCTCAAGGCCGCGGTGCTCGAAAACAACGCGGTGGCGGGCAGCGTCGTCGTGCTCGACGCGCAGAACGGCGAGATCCTCGCGCTCGCGAACTATCCGACCTTCGATCCGAACGACCGCGCGCGCCTCACGGGCCAGCAGTTGCGCAACCGCGCGGTGATCGACACGTTCGAGCCGGGCTCGACGATCAAGCCGCTCGTCGTCGCGCTGTCGATCGACGAGCGCAAGGTCACGCCGAACACGATCATCAACACGTCGCCGGGCACCTACAAGATCGGCCCGGCCGTGATCCACGACACGTCCAATCACGGCTCGCTGACGGTGTCGCAGGCGCTGCAGAAGTCGAGCAATGTCGCGCTCGCGAAGCTCGCGCTGAACCTGCCGGCCGAAACGATCTGGAACAAGTACCAGGAATACGGGATCGGCCGCGCGCCGGAGCTGACGTTCCCGGGCGTCGCGTCGGGCCGCGTGCGCGGCTACAAGCGCTGGCGGCCGATCGAGCAGGCGACGATGGCATACGGCTACGGGCTGTCGATGTCGCTGCTGCAGATCGCGCAGACCTACACCGCGTATGCGGGCGACGGCACGCTGCACCCGGTGTCGCTGCTGAAGAACGGCACCGATCCGCAGACGGTCGATGCGCATCGCGGCCACCGCGTGACGTCGCCGCAAACGGCGGCGGCAATCCGCGCGATGCTCGAGGCGGCGGTCGGTGAAGGCGGTACGGGGCGCCGTGCGCGCGTCGACGGCTACCGGATCGGCGGCAAGACCGGCACCGCGCGCAAGCAGGTCGGCGCGACCTATGCGAAGGGGAAGTACCGTGCACTGTTCGCCGGCATGGCGCCGATGAGCAATCCGCGCCTGATCGTCGCGGTGATGATCGACGAGCCGCGCGGCAAGGGCTACTACGGCGGTACGGTGGCCGGCCCCGTGTTCTCGTCGATCACGAGCGGCTCGCTGCAGTTGCTCGGCGTGCCGCCCGATGCACCGGTCGAGCCGGCGCCGAACGCACCAGGCAAGACCGCACCGCAGAAGACGGTCGCGGCGCCGAAGGCCGCGACGCAAGCGAACACGGCAGCCCCGCAGAAGGCGGCGGCCGTGCCGACGAAGGCAGAGGCTGGCTGATACCAGCCGCGCTATGCCGGGCGCGGCTGCCGACCAATACGCCGCTGGCCGCCGACGTCGACCTTCGCGCGCTTTCCGCCGCGCCGCGCGGCCTCTCTATCCGGCGACGCGATTCGCGCGACGCAATCCCGCGCGGCGCGATCGACGCGGCTCAATGCGCGGCCGCCACCGGCTTCGCCATCCTGCCGAGCACGTGCTCGGTCATCCCGCGCGCGAGCTCGCTTTCGCCCATGAACACGGTGCCGACGCCCTCGCTCGACAGCAAATCGGCTTCGTCGCTGCTGTTCGTGCACAGCACGACCTCCAGCGCCGGGTTCAGCGTGCGCGAGATCTCGACGATCTGCCGCACGTCGAACACATCCGGCAACGTGACGACCAGCATCCCGGCGCGCGCGATATGCGCCTGCACGAGCACGACCGGCTCGATCGCGTCGCCCGACACGGCCGCGACGCCGTCCGCACGCAGCTTCTCCACGAGTTCGCGGTTCTGCTCGACGACGACATAGGCGATCCCGCGCTCGTCCAGCGCATGCGCGATCCGCGTGCCGACCTTGCCGTAGCCGACGATCACGACCTGCCCGGTCAGGTGCGTCTGCGGCGTCGACATCGGCAGCGCGGCGAGCGGGTCGTCGCGCGCCTCGAGCTTGCGCGCGAAGGCCGAATGCTTGCGGATCCACGCAAGCGCCGGTTCGATCATCGCGAACAGCAGCGTGTTCATTGCGATCGAGATCAGCGCGACCGCGAGTATCAGGCTCTGCCCTTCGGCCGACAGCAACCCGAGCGCCCGGCCGAGCCCCGCGAGGATGAACGAGAACTCGCCGATCTGCGCGAGGCCCGCGCCGACGGTGAGCGCGGTGTTCAACGGATACCGGAACGCGATCACGAGCGCGACCGCGGCGAGCGTTTTGCCGATCAACACGATCGCCGCGACCTCGATCACGTGGAGCGGCTCCTCGAGCAGCACCTTCGGGTCGAACAGCATCCCGACCGAAATGAAGAACAGCACGGAAAACGCGTCGCGCAGCGGCAGCGTCTCGTCCGCCGCGCGCCGGCTGAACTCCGACTCGCGCATCATCATCCCGGCGAAGAACGCGCCGAGCGCGAACGACACGTCGAACAGCTTCGCGGCGCCGAACGCGATGCCGACCGCCGCGGCGATCATGCAAAGCGTGAACAGCTCGCGCGAGCCGGTGCGCGCGACGAGCCATAGGATGCGCGGGAACACGCGCTTGCCGACGACGAGCATCAGCGCGATGAACGCGGCGACCTTCAGCATCGTGACGCCGAGCGTGCTCCATACGCTGCCTCCCGCCGCATGCGCATCGCCGGGCGGCGTGCCGCCGAGCAGCCCCGCCACGGGCGGCAGCAGCACCAGCACGAGCACCATCACGAGATCCTCGACGACGAGCCAGCCGACCGCGATGCGCCCGTTCACCGTCTCGACGAGCCCGCGCCCCTCGAGCGCGCGCAACAGCACGACCGTGCTCGCGACCGACAGCGCGAGCCCGAACACCAGCGCGGCGCCGATACTCCAGCCCCACGTGAGCGCGAGGCCGCCGCCGAGCAGCGTCGCGACGGTGATCTGGACGATGGCCCCCGGCAGCGCGATCTTGCGCACCGCGAGCAGATCGCCGAGCGAGAAATGAAGACCGACGCCGAACATCAGCAGCATCACGCCGACTTCGGCGAGCTGCTGCGCGAGCGACAGGTCGCCGACGAAGCCGGGCGTGCCGGGGCCGATCACGATCCCGGCGAGCAGATAGCCGACGAGCGGCGGCATTTTCAGCAGCGACGCGAAGTAACCGAAGATCATCGCGAGGCCGAAACCGGCCGCGAGCAACGCAATCAGGCTGACGTCATGAGGCATCCCCCCTCCCAAGGTCTTGTAACTATTTAGTAAGGTTCAAGAATCAAAGGATAAGGGATGAGACGGAAAAATGGCGCGCCGCCGCGAAAAATTCACGGGCGGGCGCGCCATTGCGGGGTGCAACCCCTGCGCGAGCGGAGACGCCGCACGGCACATCGAACGGACGGGCCGACGGGCCGAACGGCCCGCCGCCGCGCGTCAGCGCGACGCTTGCGGGTACCGCGCGCCCGGCGGCGGCTCGGGCCGCGTCGACGGCACGCTCTTGCGCACCTTCGCGACCTGCGCGGCGGTGACCGGCGCACCGGTATTGCCCCAGCTGGTGCGCACGAAGTTCGACACGTCCGCGACTTCCTGGTCGGACAGACGCCAGCCGAACGGCGGCATCGTGAACGTCGACGGCGCGGTGCGCGTGCCGACCAGCGCACTGCCTTCGAGCACGACGTGGATCAGCGACGTCGGATCGCCGCCCTGCACGACCGGGTTGCCCGCAAGCGCGGGGAACACGCGCGTGTAGCCATGGCCGTCGCTGCGGTGGCACGCCATGCAGTTGTCGCGATACACGGCCGCGCCCGGCTTGCTCGCATCGCCGGTCTGCAGCGCCTTCGCGGCGGCCGCGTCGTACACGTGCGGCTGCTCGCCCTGCACGCGCGGCGGCAGCGTCTTCAGGTAGCGCGCGATCGCGGTCAGGTCGCCGTCGGTCATGTGCTGCATGCTGTGGCCGACCACGTCCGTCATCCCGCCGAACGCGGCCGTGCGCAGCGTGCGGCCCGTCTTCAGGAACTGCACGATCTCGGCTTCGTTCCACGCGCCGAGCCCGGTGCGCGGCTCGCCGCGCAGGCTCGTCGGCACCCAGCCGTCGATCGCCGCGCCGCCCGCGAGGAAATCGAGGCCGCCCGCGTCGGTCAGCGCGCGCTCCTGCATCGTCGCCGCGCGCGGCGTATGGCATGCGCCGCAGTGGCCGAGCCCCTGCACGAGATACGCGCCGCGCGCGACGACCGGATCGGTATACGGCGTCGCATCGAACGGCTTCGGCGCCGGCGCGAACATCTTGCGCCAGAACGCCAGCGGCCAGCGCATCGACAGCGGCCACACGATGTCGACGTCGCGATTCTCGCGCTCGACCGGCGCGACGCCGTGCATGAAGTACGCATACAGCGCCTTCACGTCGTCGTCGGTCAGGCGCGCGTACGACGGATACGGCATCGCCGGATACATCGTGTCGCCGTTCTTGCGCACGCCTTCGCGCACCGCGCGGCTGAAATCGTCGAGCGTCCAGCCGCCGAGCCCCGTCTTCGAATCGGGCGTGATGTTCGTCGAATAGATCGCGCCGATCGGCGTGTCGAACTTCAGCCCGCCCGCGAACGGCTTGCCGCCGGTCGCGGTGTGGCATGCGACGCAGTCGCCCGCGCGCGCGAGATATTCGCCGCGCTTGATCAGGCCCGCGTCGGCGGACTGTGCTGCCGGCGCAGCCGCCGGGCCGGAAGCCGCCGCGGGCGCCGACGGTTGCGCGAAGACCGCGCCGCCGGCGAGACCGAACGCCGCCCATGCCGCGCCAATCGCCAGTGCGCGCCGCAGCGGAGCCGCGCAACGCGCGGCGTGGTGATGATTCATCGTCATCTTCATGCGCTCACCAGCGGGGCGGGATTTTTCAGGTATTGCTCGCGGATCGCGCGTGCGGACCAGTAGGCCAGCGCCGCGATGATTCCGGTCGGGTTGTAGCCGATGCCCTGCGGCAGCGCCGATGCGCCCATCACGAACACGTTGTGCACGTCCCAGCACTGCAGGTAGCGGTTCAGCACGCTCGTCTTCGGATCGGTGCCCATGATCGCGCCGCCGACCAGGTGCGTCGTCTGGTACGCACGGCTGTCGAAGTGCTTGCCGAACTCGCGCGTCGACACGCCGATCGCCTTCGGTCCCATCGCCTCCGCGATCTTCTTCATCTGGCCGGTCACGTACTGCGCCATCTTGATGTCGTTGTCCTTCCAGTCGAAGGTCATCCGCAACAGCGGCTGGCCATACGAGTCGCGATAGGTCGGATCGAGGTCGAGATACACGTCGCGGTACGACATGTTCGTGCCGTGCGCGTCCATCGAGATCGTGTGCGCGTAGTTGTCCTTCACGGCCTTCTTCCACGCGGAGCCCCATTGCGGCGTGCCCGGCGGCGTCGCGATGCCGCTGATCGGCTTCACGCCGGCCTGGTTCACCCACAGCGGCGAGCCGCCGACGAAGCCGAGCGGCCCGTGGTCGAAGTTGTCCGCGTTGAAGTCGTCCACCGCGACGCCGTTGCCGCCCGCGCCGATGAACGGGTTCGTGTACGTGTCCTTGTCGAAGAACGCCTTGATCGTCGACAGGTTCTGGTACGCGAAATTGCGGCCGACGACGCCTTCGCCGGAGATCGGATCGTACGGCTTGCCGATTCCCGACAGCAGCAGCAGGTGCACGTTGTGATACTGGAACGCGGCGACGATCACCAGATCGGCCGGCTGGTGCACTTCACGGCCGGCCGGGTCGACGTACGTGACGCCCGTCGCGCGCTTCTTCGTGTCGTCGAGATCCACGCGCAGCACGTGGCACTTCGAGCGCAGCTCGAAGTTCGGCACCTGCTTCAGCGCGGGCAGGATGTTCAGGTTCGGCGACGCCTTCGAGTACATGTAGCACGCATAGCCGCTGCAGTAGCCGCAGAAGTTGCACGGCCCCATCTGCACGCCGTACGGGTTCGTGTACGGCCCCGACGTGTTCGCCGACGGCAGCCGGTACGGATGCAGCCCGAGCGACTTCGCGGCATCGAAGAAGCGTTGCGCGGAATACGTGTTGAGCTGCGCGGGCAGCGGAAAGTGATCGCTGCGGTTCGCCTCGAACGCGTTGCCGTCGCCGACCACCTTGCCGCCGACCTTGTACGCCTGCCCCGACGTGCCGAACACCTTCTCGGCGAAATCGAAATACGGCTCGAGCTCGTCGTAGCTGACGCCGGTGTCCTGGATCGTCATCCCTTCGGGGATGAATTTCTTGCCGTAGCGCTCTTCATAGTGGCTGCGCAGGCGCAGCTCTTCCGGCGTGATCCGGAAATGCACGCCCGACCAGTGCAGCCCCGCGCCGCCGACGCCCTCGCCCGGCAGGAACGCCGCGAGCTGCCGGTACGGCAGCGCGGTGTCGTGCACGCCGTGGCGGATCGACACGGTCGTCTTCGACAGGTCGAGGAACAGCTTCTTGCGGACGTTGTACGTCAGCTCGTCGATCGTGTTCGGATACGCGCCGTCCGGATAGGTGTCGCGATACTCGCCGCGCTCGAGCGCGACGACGTTCAGGCCCGCTTCGGTCAGTTCCTTCGCGAGAATCGCGCCGGTCCAGCCGAAGCCGACGATCACCGCATCGACGTGCGGCTTCTTTTCTGCGGCCATCAGGTGCGCTCCCCGTTGATCGAAACCGGGCCGTACGGATACGGCTTGCCGTTCTGGTTGACGAAATCCATGAAGTCGGCGCGTGCGCCCGGAAAACCGATCATCTTCCACGCGGCCATGTCGCGATTGCCGCCGTGCACCGGGTCGCAGAAGTAGCCTTCGCGCGTGTTCTGCAGCAACTGGCCGAAGAACACGGCGGACGGCACGTCGTCGATCGGCGCGTCGCCTTTTTCCAGTGCGCCGAGCACGGTGTCGCGGGTCTGCGCGTCGAGATCGGCGAACGCCTTGCCGTGGGCCTTTTCGCAATAGCGGTTGACCGCCGCGATGCCGAGCCGGTAGATGTCGCGCGGCACGAGCTTCAGCTGGTAGCCGAGCTCGGGCACGCCCTGCTGGAACGGCCCGTGCATGTACCACGTCGCGCCGTGCGCATACGGGGTTTCGAGCTGGCGGTCGATGAATTCGGGCACGCCGGTTTCGAGCGCACCGGGGCCCTCGGCGTCAGCCGGGATCAGCCGGTCGACGGCGGCCTGCACGAACGCCCACTCCTTCGCATCGAAGAAAGTCGGCTTGTACGGCGCACGCTCGGCGCCGGCGGATGCGGCTGACGCATTGCCGGCCGTGGTCGCGGTCGATGACGACGAGCGCAGGTCGCAACCGGCGACCGACGCGATCGGCACGAGGGCGACCGACGTGCGCAGAAAGCGGCGACGCGAATTGGGTTTGTCGGGTGGCGTGGACATGGTCGGATGTTGATCGTTGGGGAGCGTGGTTCAGGCACGCGCATTCGCATGCGGCATGCCCGGCACGGCAGCCATGCCGCGCGCGGCCGGCCGTCCTGTTCTTGCGGTGATGCGCACAACCTCGGTACGGGCGCCGGCCGCCCGTTGCGCGGCGGCGCCGTCATGCAGCCGCGCGCCCGCCGTACCGGCGCCTGCGCGGCGTTGCCCTCTTCCCGGGTTTCATCGTCGGACAAATACGCGGCTATCGCCCGCTCTGCCCGTCATCGCCATGGTCCTGTTTCAACTTAGACGCCGCGCCAGCCGACGGCAAGCACCACTGCGCGGCCTTCTTTCCGGACCCGGCGGCGAGTGCGGCGAATTATAAATGGAACCGGTTCCATTGCCAAAGGGTTCGATGAAATTCATTTCATCGAAATTCGCAATAATTGAAAAATCCGGACGTCGGGACACGCACGGATGGCGCGTTGGTCAGCCGATGCGCCACGCGGAACCGGCCGGTTTTCGGGATCGACGCGTCGCGCACGCAACGCCACGCGCCCTCCTTATCGTCAGCGCAAACCGGCTTATGGAGCGCTCTTATCGCCTCGCCGCATTCGCCTGCCGAATCGATACGTCGTGCGCCGCGCGGCGCTCGGCCGGCGCCTGGCGACGTTGGATCGCCATCCGCCGCATCGCGCGCGGCGCCGCGGCGCGCGTGCACCGGCGCCATCGGGCCGCCGCTTGACTTCCCTCCGGCCACCACTACCCTTTTATTTCGATACGGCAATCGAACGATGCATGCGCAACGGCTCCGTCCATGCAGTTCGCCGTTCCGCGCACGCACGACGACAACAACGCATACCCATGGAGACGACACATGCTGATCGGCGTGCCGAAAGAGATCAAGAACCATGAATACCGTGTCGGCCTCACCCCTGCCGGCGCGCGCGAACTCACGCGGCATGGGCATCGCGTGCTCGTTCAGCGCGGCGCGGGCACGGCGATCGGCCTGCTCGACGACGACTACACGGCGGCCGGCGCCACGCTGGCTGACGACGCGCGCGACATCTTCGCGCGCGCCGACATGATCATCAAGGTCAAGGAGCCGCAACCGGCCGAATGCGCGATGCTGCGGCGCGGGCAAATCCTTTATACGTATCTGCATCTCGCGCCCGATCCGGAGCAGGCGGCGGCGCTCGTGAAGTCCGGCGCGGTCTGCATTGCGTACGAGACCGTGACGGGGCCCGGTGGCGGGCTGCCGTTGCTCGCGCCGATGAGCGAAGTCGCGGGACGCATGTCGATCCAGGTCGCGGCGATCCACCTCGAAAGCCCGCGCGGCGGCCGCGGTGTGCTGATGGCCGGCGTGCCCGGCGTGCCGGCTGCGCACGTGGTGATCCTCGGCGCGGGCGTCGTCGGCACCGGTGCGTTGCAGATGGCGGTCGGTCTCGGCGCGCGCGTCACCGTGCTCGACACGAACGTGAGCCGGCTGCGCCAGCTCGACCTGATCTTCGCGAACCGGATCGCGACCGTCTGCTCGAACGCGCACACGATCGACGAGGCCGTGCGCGACGCGGACGTCGTGATCGGCGCGGTGCTCGTGCCGGGCGCATCGGCGCCGCGACTCGTCACGCGCGACATGATCGCGACGATGCGCACGGGCGCCGTCGTCGTCGACGTCGCGATCGACCAGGGCGGCTGTTTCGAGACGTCGCATCCGACGACGCATGCCGATCCGACCTTCGTCGTCGACGGCGTCGTCCACTACTGCGTGGCGAACATGCCGGGCGCGGTCGCGCGCACGTCGACGTTCGCATTGAACAACGCGACGCTCGGCCATGCGCTCGCACTCGCCGACAAAGGATGGAAACGGGCGATGGCCGACGATCCGCATCTGCGCGCGGGGCTGAACGTATGCGACGGACACATCACGTACGAAGCCGTCGCGCTGGCGCTCGGGCTGCCGTACGTGCCGGCGGAAGACGTGCTCGCCTGAGTGTGGCGTGCATGACGGCGTGCGCGCGTCGTCATGCACCTTTCGCGCGCCCGCGCGTGGTCGTGCCGCCCGTCGTGCCCGTCGTGCCCATCGTGCGCGCCAGCAGCGGCCGCAGTTGTGCGAGCGTGCGCGTGTTGAGCACGTCCTGCCGCGTGAGCCAGCCGCGTCGCGCGTGGCCGATACCGTAGCCGAGGTTGTCGAGATCGCCTGCACACGACGCGTCGGAGCCGATCGCCACTACGACGCCGGCCTTCGCTGCCTCGCGGCACCATACGTCCGGCAGATCGAGCCTGCGCGGGTCGCCATCGAGTTCGACGAAGCAGCGACGCGAGGCGGCCGCCGCAAGCACGCGCGGCACGTCGATTTCGCACGCGTCGCGCTCGCCGAGCAGCCGGCCGGTCGGATGCGCGAGGATCGTGAAATGCGGATGATCCATCGCGCGCAGCAGCCGCTCGGTTTGCGCGGCGCCCGGCAGGTCGAAACCGTCGCGCACCGCGCCAACGACGAGGTCCAGCCGGCCGAGCACGGCGTCGGGCACATCGAGGCTGCCGTCCTCGCGAATGCGGGCCTCGACGCCTTTGAGCAGCACAAAGCCGTCGAACGACGCGTTCAGGCGGTCGATCTCGTCGATCTGCCGTTCGAGCCACGCGCAATCCGTGCGGCCGCGGCCGTCGCCCGGCACGCGATCGGTGACGGCCAGGTACTGGAGCCCGCGTGCGCGCGCCGCGTCCGCCATCGCGCGCAGCCCGTCGCGACCGGCCGACGCGTCGGTATGCGCGTGCAGGTCGCCATGAAGGTGCTTGCGTTCGACCAGCGCCGGCAACGCGCCGACGCGCGACGCATCGATCTCGCCGCGCGCCTCGCGCAGTTCGGGCGGCACCCAATGCAGGCCGATCGCGTCGTACACGGATGCCTCGGTCGCGCCCGCGATCCGGTCGTCGCCGCGGAATACGCCATATTCGTTGATCTTCAGCCCGCCGGCCTGCGCGATCCGGCGCAACGCGATGTTGTGCGCCTTCGACCCGGTGAAATAGACGAGCGCCGCGCCGAACGCGTCCGCATCGACGACGCGCAGGTCGACCTGCAAGCCGTTGGCGAGCACGACGCTCGAGCGCGTCCTGCCGTTCGCGAGCACGCGCGCGACGTCGCCGTAATGAACGAATGCGCCGGCCACCGCGGCCGGATCGCGCGCGGTCACGAGGATGTCGAGATCGCCGACCGTCTCGCGGCAGCGGCGAAAGCTGCCGGCCGGCAGCGCTTCGCCGACGCCGGCCACCGTGCGCAGGTGCGCGAGCAGCGGCATCAGCGCATGCGTGGCGTCCGGCAGCAGGAAGCGTTGCGGCTCGCGCTGCAGGCGCTCGGCGAGCGCATCGAGAAGATGGGCCTCGATCTTCGCGCCGAAGCCCGGCAGCGCGCGCACGTGCCCGCACTTCGCTTCGGCGCGCAGCTGTTCGAGCGAGTCGACGTGCAGCGCATCATGCAGCGCCTTCACGCGTTTCGCCCCGAGCCCCGGCACGTCGAGCAGTTCGACGATCGCGTGCGGCAACGCGTGACGCAGCGTCTGCTGCAGTTCGCAGGTACCGGTCGCGGCGATCTCGCGCAGCTTCGCCGCGAGGTCGGCGCCGATCGACGGGATCTGCGCGAGATCGCCGCCGTTCGCGATCATCGCCGGAATGTCGCGCCCGTAGTCGGCAATCGTGCGCGCCGCGTTGCGATACGCGCGCACCCGGAACGGATTCGCGCCCTGGATTTCGAGCATGTCGGCGATTTCGGCGAATACGGCCGCACACTCGGCATTGCGGATCGGCATGATCGGCGTGGCTCCCGTTCCACATGGATGGCGCCGTGCGCCGGCGCGACGGCGTCGATCCGCCCGTCGCCGCACGTCGACGGCGGCGGGCGCCTGGTGGTCGTCCTGCGCCGGGCGCCCGTGCGCCGGCTGCCCGTACGCCGGCGGCCCGCATCGTGCTGCTCGGGGCGCGCGTGCGCGGTCCCGGCACCGGCGTCAAAGCGATGCGCGCGGTGTCGTCGCGTAGCGACGCTCGTACAGCGACTGGCAATGCGTGCACCGTTCGGCGGTGGGCCGCGCGAGCAGACGTTCGTAGCCCACCGGCGCATCGCAATCGATGCACTCGCCGTAGCTGCCGTCGCGCATGCGCTGCTGCGCGCGCGCGATCGCGCGCAATTCGGCGAGTTTCATCCCGATCAATGCGTGATCGGTGTCGACGAACAGATCGGCGTTCGCTTCGTCGCCCTCGTCCGGCGCCGCGCCGGCGAGTTCGGCATAGGACTCGAGCGCACGCTGATCCTCGCTCGTGCGGATGTCCGCCCGCAACGCCTGCTCGCTGTCGGTCAGCCGCTGCTGCAGCGTCTGCCGTTGTTGTCGATCGAGCGCCATTGCCGTCTCTCCTTTTCCCGGTTCCGCGCGGTCAGACATGCGGCGCGCGGTTGTCGCGCCGGTGCGCGACGGGCAGACATGCACGCCCCGCCGCGCCCGGATGCGCGTCCGGCCGCACGACGCGGCGAACGCTTCGACGCAGCATAAACCCAATGAACACGCATGTGTTGACCGGTATCGGCAGCGGCGGACGGACGCAGCACGCGGAAACGGGGGACGGACGCGAATACACCGCGCACCCATTCGTCTGACGCACGGGCGGTTGAGATCGATCAATCCCCTGTACAAAGTTGCGTCATAGATTGAACGCATGCGCGGCGAATCCGCGGCCTTTTCGCTTTCAGGAGAACGTGATGCTGTTCGGCGTCGTCATCTGGGTAGCCCTTGCGGCTCTGTTCCCGACGATGGTCGTGCCGACGATCCAGCACGCCATTCAGCCATCGAGCGCGCAGGCCGCGCCCGACGCGCGCCCCGCCGTCTCGCCCGCCGCGCTGCCGGCGGCCGGGCAGCCGCCGGCGAACGGCTGAAGCGCGGCCGGACGCGTGCGATCGCAGCGGGCATCGGGTTCAGACCGGAACCGTCCATCCGATACTTTGCATTCCTCTCCGTCAAAACGCGTTGCGTCCGATGAAGCCGCGCACGACCGTCAGCAGGATGATCTTCATGTCGAACCAGAAGCTCCAGTTCTGCATGTAGAACAGATCGAACTTCACGCGCGCGGCCATCGCCTCGACCTTGCGCGTCTCGCCGCGATAGCCGTTCACCTGCGCCCATCCCGTGATCCCCGGCCGCACGCGATAGCGGTACATGTAGCAGTCGATCAATTGCCGGTAGAAGTCGTCGTGCTCGATCGCGTGCGGGCGCGGGCCGACCACCGACATCTGGCCGAACAGCACGTTGAAGAACTGCGGAAGCTCGTCGAGTGACGTACGCCGCAGGAACGCGCCGACCGGCGTGACGCGCGCATCGTTGCGCGATGCCTGCCGCACGACGCCGGGCTGCGCGCGATGCGCGCGCATCGTCCTGAACTTGAGGATGTGGAACTCGCGGCCGTCGGCACCCTTGCGGCGCTGCCTGAACAACACGGGCCCCGGCGACGACAGCTTCACCGCTACCGCCAGCACCGCGAGCAACGGCAGCAGCGGGATCAGCACAGCGACCGCGAACAGCCTGTCGAACGCGAATTTCGCCCACAATTCCGGCGCCGAGCGCGGCGTGGTCGCGAGGTTGATCGCCGGCATGCCGAGCACGTCGGTCGCGGAGCGCTCGACGACCGCCATCTGCCGCACGTCGGGCAACAGCCGCAGCTCGACGAATTCGTCGCGCAGTTCGCGCACGATGCGGCGGATGCGGGACTCCTGCGACATCGGCAGCGTAAGCCACACTTCGTCGATCGCGCCGCTGCGGATCATGCTCTTCAGCACGCCCCAGTCGCCGATCACCGGCGCGCGGCCGATTCCGTCCGCCGCCGCGGCGGCCGATCCGTCGTCGTCGAACACGCAGGCCGCCGCGAACGGTCCGTCCGGCTCCAGCTGCATTCTGTCGATCACCACGCGTCCGTACGCGGTCGCACCGACGATCGCGACGCGCCGCTGCCGCGCGCGCGGATGGCCGCGCTTGAGCGCAAGCGCGCACATCGCGAGCCTGCCGAGCAGCAGCGCCGCGTCGCCGGACAGCACCGTCCGTGCGATCCAGCGGGTCGTGACCGTGCCGCCGCGATTCATGATCCCCATCGAGCCGGCCACCGTCAGCGTGCTCACGCACGCGAGCGCCACCACCGTGCGCGTCAGCATCGAGCTGCCGCGCGGCACCGCCGCGCCGCCGCGCGGCACGCGCACGGCACGCGGCAACAACGCGACGGTCAGCACGCACAACAATGCAATCGCACCGCGCTGCGCATCCGACAGGTCATGCCACGCGAGCCGCATCGCGGCCTGCGCCGCCAGTACGCCCGCCAGCACGAGTGCGACGTCGGCCGCGGCAATCGCTGCGCGCCGCATCGCAGTCGTTCCACCCGACATCGAATGCATCGTCACGCACCGTGCGCCGGGAAACCGCCGTGGATCTCGGGCAGCCGCGGGCGCACCGGCATCGGCCTCGCACCGGCCCGCGTGCCGAGCAGGCGCCGATAGTCCGCCCGAATCAGCTCGTAGCATTCGCACGCCTGGCGCTCGAGGCCCTCGCGATCGATCACGGTGATGCGGCCGCGCCTTTGCCGGATCAGCCCGGCTTCCTGCAGGTTGCCGGCCGCTTCCGTCACGCCTTCGCGGCGCACGCCGAGCATGTTCGCGATCGTCTGTTGCGTGACGGCCAGTTCGTCGCCGTCGATCCGGTCGTGCGCGAGCAGCAGCCAGCGGCTCAACTGTTCGCTTACCGAATGATGCCGGTTGCACAGCGCGCTGCGCGAAATCTGCGCCATCGTCGCCTGGCAGTAGTTCAGCAGCAGCCGGTAGGTGGCCGGCGAACGTTCGAATTCCGACCGCATCACGCAGGTCGGTACACGGTAGGCCATCCCGCCGATGCGGACTTCGATGCGGTTCGACACCGCGATGCCGCCGACGAGCGTCGCCAGCCCCACCACCCCTTCGCGGCCGACCACCGCGACCTCCACCATCGCACCGTCCTCCATCAGATGCTGCACCGACATCATGGCGGTCGTCGGGAAAAGCAGGTGGCGCATCGGCTCGCCGACCCGGTCGAGCATGCCGGCCTTGATCCGGACCAGCTCGAGGTGCGGTGCGATGGCCCGGATGCTGTCCTCCGGGAGGGCATCGAGAATGGCATTCGCCGAGAAGCTCGAGTAAAGATGAAGCATGGCTGTATCCCTTTATTGTTCCGCGCCGCATCCACACGCGTCGGCGGAATTCGTTATCGCAATGCGCGTACGAACGACGGCCCAGGTTGCGGCCCACAACCCTCGCTCCAATCGGCCGCCGGCTTCTCGCCGCCGGATCGATTCGACAGTCCCGTTTCGACACGCCCGGCTGAATAAGCGATTTGCGTGCCAATACCGGCGCATCCTTAATATATGAATGGCAGCCGATTTAGAACGCGCGAATAACCGGCGCCGAACCGCCAAAAATGTCTCATTTCCGGACACCCTCGCGCCGCGGCGGACAGCTCGCTCGATTCGACTGATCAATAGGCGCGCGGCCCGCAGCGGCGCCGACAGCACGGCGCGGGGCTTTCCGTTCAAATACTTACAGGCCCTTTTCAATCGTTTCCGTGATGTCTCACGGTACCCGGTGCAGCCGCCCGCACGCCGATTGGTCGTTTGAAACTGTCTCAAAAATGAATCGCGCCATTCATTATCGAATTTGTAATCGAGCGCACATACGTCGCCCAAGGCCATGATTTCATTATGGAATTCTGAGTCCGCATCTCGATTGTCAAATAATGTTCAATGCCATCGAGATTTTTTTCTTGTACGATCGGGGCGCTGCCCGATTGATTCCCGAGCGGCACGGAATTGCCCGGATATTCGCCAATCCATTTCAAGACGATTAATTCATGAAAACTTGAAGTTCAAGTCCATATAACATTCTGCAATTGCGTCCGGATCGTCAAACTTTGTGAAGTGACGGAGTGCGGAATTTATTGAATTAAGTTGCGTGCTAGCCTTTTCAGCCGTCGGCATTCGAATTCCGACGAACCCATAATCCGCACGAGCGTGCCGGATTCCGCGAGGAAACCGGCGCATGCCGTGCAATCGCCCTCTGCGAGGATGCGCCGTGACCCACCAGGCCAATGACGCCGCCGCCCACCCGAGCGGCATGATCGACTTTTCCCATAGCTTCGACACCAACCGGTTTCTCGCGGCCCTCGACCGCGACGAACGCGCGGCGCTGATTGCGAACCTGCAGCTCGTTCATTTGAAGTCCGGGCAGGTGCTGTGCGAGCCCGGTGAAATGCTCGCCGCGGTCTACCTGCCCGTCACGACCGCGATTTCGCTGCAGTACGTGTCGTCGGGCGGCATGACGCTGGAGGTGGCCGAGATCGGCAGCGAAAGCATCGTGTGCGACGACGTGATCGGCGGCAGCGGCCGGATGCCGTGCCGCGCCGTCGCGTGCCGCGACGGCTTCGTCTACCGGCTCGACCGCCGCATCTTCGCCGCCGCGTTCGATGCGTCGCCGGTGATTCGCCATCTGGTGTTCGTCTGCGTGCGGCTGCTGATGGCCCAGGTTTCGCAGATCACGTTCTGCAGCCGCCATCACGTGCTCAAACATCAGTTATGCAGATGGTTCCTGCTCGCGTACGACCGCTCGCGGAGCATCGAGATCCAGGTGACTCACAGCATGCTCGCGCAGATGCTCGGCGTGCGCCGCGAAACGGTTACGGACGCCGCCGGGGAAATCCAGAAGCTCGGATTGATCCGCCAGTACCGCAGCTCGATCGTGCTCGGCGATCTCGGCGGGCTCGAAAAACTGTCGTGCGGCTGCCGCGCGATCGTGCGCGACGAGATGAAGCGCATCCTGTCGGCCGATTCGGGCGTGGCTGCCGCCGCACGCGCTTGATCCGCACGGCGTTACGGCGCGCGCGCGGGCCAAGTCAGCGGATTGTAGGGTGGCGAACAGATCGCCGCGCGTGCGAATGGTCTACTGATGCCGGACTGCCGGGGGATGTCAGCGCGATGCGCGCGTCCGCCCGTGCGGACGACACCACGCACGCCGGAGCAGCACGTGAAAAACGACATCAGAACCATCCTCAAGCACGTCGCCCATCTCGAAGCCGCGATCGATTCGATCGGTGACGGGGACGATCTCTACGAAGCGGGCCTCTCGTCGCTCGACACGATCCAGTTGATGCTCGCGATCGAGAAGCAGTTCAACATCGAGATTCCCGACGAGATGCTGAACCGCAACCTGTTCCGCAGCATCGACGCGCTCGCGGACACGATCGCCACCCTCCAACGCGCCGAGCATTCCGCATGAGCGCGCTACTTCCCGAACTCGCGGCCGGCGGCGAAACGCGCCGCCTCGACGAGGCCGCACGCGCGGTCGCGCAAATCGCCGCCCAGCATGCGGACGCGGTCGATCGCGACGCACGCTGCCCCGTCGAGGCGATCGAGGCGATGCGCGCCCGGCGCCTGCTGAGCGCGATGGTTCCGACGCACCTCGGCGGCGCCGGCGCGTCGCTCGCCGACATCGCATCGGCATGCTCGATCCTCGGCCAGGCGTGTGCGTCGTCGGCGATGGTGTTCGCAATGCACCAGATCCAGGTCGCGTGCATCGTCGACCACGCCGCCGACCAGGGCTGGCACAAGCTGTTCCTGCAGCAGCTCGTGCGCCATCAGTGGCTGCTCGCGTCGGCGACGTCCGAGGACGGCGTCGGCGGCAACCTGCGCGCGAGCCAGTGCGCGCTCGAGACCAACGGCGGCGAGTTCCGGCTGCGCAAATCCGCGCCGACGATCTCGTACGGCGACTACGCGGACGGCATCCTCGCGACCGCGCGGCGCGATGCGGACGCTCCGCCGTCGGAACAGGTGCTCGTCACGCTGCTGCGCGACGGCTATACGCTCACGCGGCGTGGCGACTGGGACACGCTCGGCATGCGCGGCACGTGCAGCAACGGCTTCGTGCTCGACGCGCAGGGCGCGACCGTGCAATGCCTGCCGGTGCCGTTCGCGCAGATCGCCGAACAGACGATGGTGCCGGTGTCGCACATTCTGTGGGCCGCGGTGTGGATCGGCGTGGCCGGCGACGCGTTCCATCGCGCGCACCAGTTCTTCCGTTCGCAGGCGCGTCAGACCGACGGCGCGCCGTCGCCCGCGTCGCGCCGCATCGCCGAATCGCTCGCGCTGATGCAGGCGATGCAGGCGCGCGTCGACAACGTGCTGCGCCTGCATGCCGGCGCGACGACGCGTTCGTGGTCGGCCGGCATGGCGTGGGCCGCCGAGATCAACACGTTGAAGACCTACGTGTCGTCGACGGCGCTCGAGGTCGTCCAGCAGGCGCTGATGATCTGCGGGATGGCTGGTTACAAGCACGGCACGCCGTTCAGCATCGGCCGCCACCTTCGCGACCTGCACGCAGCGCCGCTGATGATCAGCAACGACCGCATCGCCGCCAACACCTCCAACCTGTTGCTCGCACTGCGTCCCGCGACGCTGGAGAAACACTCGTGAACGATCGCCTCTCCGTGCCTTCCCCCGCCCCCGCCGCTGTGCCGTCCGATGCACCGCTCGACCGCGCGGGCGTCAATCCGCTGCGCGACGAACTCATCGACGCGGGCCTGCTGGTGTCGACCGGCATCCAGGGCCTGTTCGGCCGCAGCGAACGGTTCGAGCGCGTCGTCGAAGCGCTCGACGCGTTCGTCACGCGCGCCGGCGCCGATCAGCAGGCCGAAGTGCTGCGCTTTCCGCCGGCGATGAGCCGCACCGAGTTCGAGCGCAGCGAATACATGAAGAGCTTTCCGCAGCTCGCCGGCAGCGTGCATGCATTCTGTGGCGACGAACAGCGGCACCAGCGCGTGCTGCAGTGCCTCGACCGCGGCGAGGACTGGACCGAAAGCCAGAAGCCGACCTACGTCGTGATGACGCCCGCCGCGTGCTACCCCGTCTATCCGGTAGTTGCTCGCGCAGGTGCGTTGCCGGGCGACGGCCGCATCGTCGACGTGTTCTCGTACTGCTTCCGCCACGAGCCGTCGCTCGACCCGACCCGCATGCAGCTGTTCCGGATGCGCGAGTACGTGCGCATCGGCACGCCCGAGCAGATCGTCGAATTCCGCCAGACGTGGATCGAGCGCGGCACGCGGATGATCGATGCGCTGCGCCTGCCCAATGCGATCGATCTCGCGAACGATCCGTTCTTCGGGCGCGGCGGCAAGATCGTCGCGAACAGCCAGCGCGAGCAGAACCTCAAGTTCGAACTGCTGATTCCGATCGAGCACGACGGCCGCCAGACCGCGTGCCTCAGCTTCAACTACCACATGGATCACTTCGGGCTGCTGTGGGACATCCGCACCGCGGCGGGCGACGTCGCGCACACCGGCTGTGTCGGTTTCGGCCTCGAGCGGCTGACGCTCGCGCTGTTCCGCCACCACGGCTTCGACATCGACGCATGGCCGGCGGACGTGCGCGACGTGCTGTGGGGCGCGCGATGAGATTCGTGTCCCGCGACGGCGACGATGCGTCGTTCGAAGACGTGCGCCATCGCGCACGCCACTACCGGCCGCACCCGCTGCACAGTCAGGAGATGGTCTGGAAACAGACCAACTGCTACGTCGACATGTGGCTCGAGGTGCTCCGCTGGTGGGGCCTCAATCCGTACGCGGCGCTGCCGTTTACGATCGCGCTCGATTTCGAGGGCGACCAGTTCACGTTCTTCAAGTTTCCGCACGACGAACTGGAGCGGCTCTACGGGATCGTCGTGCAGGAGCACTCGATCTACGAACCGCTCGACCAGCACATCGAGACGCAAGTCGCGCGCGGTCACCTGATGATCGTCGAGGTCGACGCGTGGTTCCTGCCCGACACACGCGGCAGCAGCTACCGCACGCAGCATACGAAGACCACGATCGGGATCGACTCGATCGATCGCGCGCACCGCCAGATCGGCTACTTCCACAACAGCGGCTATTACGTGGCCGACGATTTCGACTACAGCGGGCTCGTCGGCGACAGTTCCCCGATGCCGCTGCCGCCTTACGTGGAATGCGCGAAGCGGCGCTTTGCGCCGCTCGACGAGCGCGCGTTGTGCGAAGCGTCGCTCGCGTCGCTGCAGCGGCATTTGCGCCGCGTGCCGATCGTCAATCCGGTCACGGCGTTCCGGCGCCAGCTGCAAATCGATGCGCAAGTGCTCGCCGATTCGCCGCTCGAACGCTTTCATGCGTACTCGTTCAATTCGGTACGGCAACTCGGCGCGAACTTCGAGCTGTTCGGTCACTACGCTCGCTGGCTGCAGGCAAGCGGCTGCGTCGGGCCGTTCGCCGAGATTCGCGCGGCGTGCGATCGCATCGCATCCGAAGCGATGGTGCTGGAGTTCCGGCTCGCGCGCGCGTGCGCGCGCGGCAAGGAAGAACGTGGCGACGGGACGCTCGACGCGATCGAAGCCGCCTACGCGGACCTGATCGATTGCGCGCGGCAAATCGCGCCGCCGCTGCGGCATGCGGCGCCCGTTCGTGCCGACGCGGCCGTCGTGCCGCTCGCGCGGTGACGCGCACGCGCGCCGCACGCGCGTGGTCGATGCTTGCGACGGCC
>NZ_CABVPL010000060.1 GCF_902499045.1 Burkholderia latens
AGGTTCGTGTTGTTGTTCGTGATCGAGCTCAGGCCGGTGGACAGCGAACTGATCCCGGTGGACGTCGCGGTGGACAGTGAAGCCAGGTTGCTGTCGGTGCTGGACAGTCCGGTTGACAGCGACGTGATCGAGCTGTTGGTCGAACTCAGGCCGGTGGACAACGAACCGATGCTGGTCGACGTCGCGGTCGATAGCGACGTGATCGTGCTGGTCGTCGTGCTCAGGCCCGTCGACAACGAACCGATGCCGGTGGACAGCGAGCCGACGACCGTCGACGTCGACGTCGACAGCGACGTGATCGCGCTGTTGGTCGAGCTCAAACCGGTGGACAGCGAGCCGATGCCCGTCGAAGTCGACGTGGACAGCGACGTGATGCTCGATGCCGTCGACGTCGACAACGAGTCGATTGCCAGATTCGTCCCGTAGAGCTGGCTGCCGTTGATCGCGTCCGTCGAAGTCGCGCTGATCCGGCCGGCGGCGACGTTCTGGATCTGCCGCGGCGCTGAGGCCGAGCCGACGCTCACCACGTCGCCGGCCGCCGGCGTACCGCCGGCGAAGTTGTACGTGGTCCCGCCGATGACGGCGCTGGGCGTCTGCACCGCGGCCGACACCGTCGACGCGTTGCCGAGCACGACCGAACCGTCGAGGCCGGTCGGCACGGACACGCCGCTGCCGACGACGAACGCGTTGTTCGAATTGATCGTGTTGTTGTTGCCGAGCGAATACGAGCCGGAGCCGGTGATCGTGCTCGGATCGCCGATCGCCGCCGAGTTCGCGCCGCTGACGACGTTGCCCGTGCCGATGCTGATGGAGTTCGCGCCGGACGCCTGCGCGCCGGTGCCCATTGCCACCGCGTTTGCGCCGCTAGCCACCGCCGCACTGCCTACGGCGATGCCCCCGTCGCCGCTGGCGTTGGCTTGTTGACCGGCGGCAAACGCGTTCGCCCCGCCGGCCACGGCGCTGATGCCGATCGCCGACGCGTTGGTCCCCGATGCCGTTGCTTGATAGCCGACCGCGGTCGCGCCGTCGGCCGTGGCCTGGGCGAGCGAAGCCAGTGCGGACGAGCCCAGGCCGGTGGCGAGGGCAAAAGCGCCAACGACCGCGGAGTCGTCGCCCTTCGCATTGGACGCCCGGCCAAAAGCGGACGATCGGTTTCCCGTCGCATGAGTATTGATGCCGACCGCGACGCTCGCGTCCGCTATCGCACTGGTCAGCGCGCCGATGGCCACCGAGGAAACGCCGCTTGCGGCCGCATCCGTACCGATAGCAATTGTGTTCTGGTTGCTGGACGCGGTTCGCTGCCCCAACGCTATCGCGGACAATCCCGACGCGTTGGACGTGCGGCCCAGGGCAACCGCGTTCGCGCCGCCCGCCAACGCATCGGGGCCGGCGGCGACGGCGCTCTGTCCCGTAGCGCCATCGTTGTTGTAGTTACCGACATGGATGCCGTTGTCGTTGACGCTCCAGTAATGGGGTGTCGCACCCGAGATGCTGGCGCCGAGCGCGGTGATTGCCTGGTTGGTCGCATAAAGTTGTGAGCCGTTGACGGCGTCGGTCGACGAACCGCTGATCCGCCCCGCCGCGACGTTCTGGATCTGGCGGGGTGCGCTGGCCGACCCAACGCTGACGACGTCACCCGCGGCGGGCGCGCCGCCCGCGAAGGTGTAGGTCGTGCCGCGAATCGCGGTGTTCGGGACGGCCACCGCAGCCGAGACGGTGGAAGCATTCCCGAGCACGACCGAACCGTCGAGACCGGTCGGCACGGACACGCCGTTGCCGACGACGAACGCGTTGTTCGAATTGATCGTGTTGTTGTTGCCGAGCGAATAGGAGCCCGAACCGGTGATGGTGCTGGGATCGCCGATCGCGCCCGAGTTCGCGCCGCTGACGACGTTGCCCGTGCCGATGCTCAGCGTGTTCGCGCCGGTTGCCTGCGCGCCCGCGCCCATCGCGATGGCGTTCGTGCCCGAAGCCTTCGCATTGAGGCCGACCGACGTGGTTCCGCTTGCCGTGACACCGATCCCCGCATTGGTGCCGATCGCGATGTTGTCGTTGCCGGATACGAGGCTGCCCGTGGAAGCCGCGAGCGTGCCGTCGTACGCGACGGTGCCGTCGCCGCTGCCCAGCGCGACGTTGCGCGTACCCGACACGCCGGCGCCCGCGCCGCGCATGACGCTAGAAATGCCGCCGCCGATCGCGGTGTTTTGCGCGCCGCTGACGAGCGCGCCCGCCGCGATCCCCACAGCGACCGAACTCGTGTTGGCCGTGGTCGAGCCGAAGCCTGCGCCCGTGCCGATGCTCAGCGCTTCGGAGCCGATGGCTTGCGCGCCCCGGCCGACCGCGATGCCGTCCGAGCCCAGGGCTTTTGCGTTCAGGCCGATCGACGTGGTGCCGTTCGCGGTAACACCGATCCCCGCATTGGTGCCGATCGCGATGTTGTCGTTGCCGGATACGAGGCTGCCCGCGGACGCCGAAAGCGTGCCGTCGTACGCGACGGTGCCGTCGCCGCTGCCCATTGCAACGTTACGCGTGCCGGTCACGCCCGACCCCGCGCCGCGCATCGCGCTCGCGATGCCGCCGCCGATCGCGGTGTTCTGCGCGCCGCTTACGAGCGTGCCGGTCGCGATACCGACGGCGACCGAGCCGGTGTTGGCGGTCGTCGAGCCTGCGCCGGCGCCCTGGCCCGCAGCGACGGTGCCGTCGCCGATCGCGAGCGCCTGGCCGCCGATCGCGAGGGACGTGTTGCCGCTCGCTTTCGCGCCGTTGCCGACCGCGGTAGCAGCTGCGTTCGTTGCCTGCGCATTTGGGCCGAGGGCAACGGTGTTGGCTGCCGTAGCTTGCGAACCGATACCCATCGCAACACCGTAAAACCCGGTCGCGATGGATTGCCAACCGAGCGCAATCGCGTACTGGTTGCCCGCACTGGCCGCCGTGCCCAGCGCGATCGCACCTTGCTGGGCAGCCGTCGCGCCTGCGCCGGCTGCGAACGTGTCCTGCGCCGAAGCCATCGCGTTCCCGCCCAATGCGATCGCCTGCAGCGCGGTGGCGGACGACGAGTCACCGATCGCAATAGCCTGCCCCGAGCCGTGCGTGGCGGCCCCCGCGCCACCTGTCGCAAAGGCACTCGGGCCGATTGCGATGTTGTTTGTGTCGTTGCTCGAGGTCGAGCCGGCCGTCGCCGCGCCGACGGCGACCGAGCCCGCGCTCACCGAGTTCGCGAAACTGCCGAGCGCCGCCGCATTGTCGGCCGATGCCGTGGCTCCTGCGCCGAGCGCAACCGACGTCACGCCGGACGAGCCGCTGTTCGTGCCGATCGAGATCGATTGCGTACCGCTTGCCCTGGCGTTCGCCATCAAAGCCATCGAGTTCGTGCCCGACGCGGTCGACTGATAGCCGACCGCGACCGCATTGCCACTCGAAGCGGTTGAGTTACTGCCTAATGCAACCGTACCGGTACTCGTCGCCTGCGCGAGGGCCCCCAACGCCATTGCGCCCGTATTATTCGCGACTGCGCTCACGCCAACCGCGACCGAATTGATGCCGCTCGCTGTTGTCGTACACCCGATCGCAATGCCGTTGCTCGTCGTCGCTGTTGCCGTCCCCGGGCAGTTCGTGCCGGAAACCGCCACCTGAGCCGCCGCGCCGCCCGACCACATCGCCATGCTGCCGAGCACGGCGAGCGACACGGACTTGAGCGCGGCCGACGTGCCGGTGCCACGCGCGACGGCTCGGGCTCCGGCACCGGCCTTGCCCTTGCCGTTGGCCCGATCGAGTTCGGATACCGCGACGATTGCGCCGCGTGCCGCATTCCACACAGTGCGGTAAGTTTTATTCATGGATTTCTGCCGGTAAGCGGCGCGCGCCATCCACGCACCGGGCCAGCCAGGAATGCCGGGTGCGCGGAATGTCCGTCGAGCCGTGTGAAAACTGTATTTATCGGGAAACGGGGTCTTGCGAAAAGCCGATTTCGATCAATCGATTACCGTCGACAGGTGAAAAACGCGATTAAGCCAATCGAATTTTTTATGCCTTTTCAAGTGCAAATTCAATTAATCGAAACGGGCAAGAACCCGCTGATCCGTAGAATAAGGGAAACGTATACCGGCGCGAGAGGGCGCAAATCTGAATAATTGTGAATGAAATGTGAACAAAGAAAACGAACGCCCGCGAGCCGCTGATGGTGCGGCCGGACGGCATGTCGATTACCCGTCTAACGCGCCGATTTCGGTCATCCGCGATGGTTTTTAACAACAAAAAGACCGTAATTTCGACCGGGGCGGATAACCGTCGATATGCAAGGAAAAGCCGTAAGACTTTTAAAGCGAGGAAATGGCGATATCGCCGTGCGGCGGCGTGAGCTTGCGCGGGCGCTTTCAGGTCAATGGCGAATAGGAAAAAATTACAGCGAGCGCCGCACGCCCGATTTTCAATCGTCGCGGCGAGCGCCGTTTCGAGGGAGCAGCAGTGTGAATACCGACCCGCGTCCAACCGCGCTTTCGACGCGAATTTCACCACCGAGCGCGTCGACCACCTGCTTGACGAACGCGAGCCCGAGGCCATGCCCGGCGGTCGCGCCGCTCGCGTCGACGCGGAAAAACTCGGTGAACAGGTTCGGCAATTGATGTTCCGGGATACCGATACCCGTATCGGCAACCGTCACGCGCCAGCGTTCATCGTTTTCGCCGGCCTCGACGGTCACTGTCGAGCCCTCCGGGCTGAACCGGATCGCGTTGTCGATCAGATTCGCGAATGCGCGACGCAGCAGCAGCGCATCGGCGACGACGAGCATCCCCGGTTCCGCGATCAACCGGATCTTGATCCGCTTCGTGTTTGCATGCGCCCACATATCGTCGGTGGCGTCGCCGAGCAGTGGCGCGAGATCGACTTCCGTCGCTTTCGCCGAGCGTGCTTGCGCGCGCGCGAGCAGCAGGAACTGGTCGGCGAGAGTGAGCGTCGTGCGCGCGTAGTGGCCGACGAGATCGGTGAACCGTGCTTCCGGCAGCGAAGCCGGCGCTTCGCGACGCTGGTCGATCAGCGCGAGTATCGCGGCCTGCGGCGAACGCATGTCGTGCGACAGAAAGCGCAACGCGGTATCGCGCTGGCGTTCCGCGGCGCGCATCGGCGTGACGTCCGCCACGTGAAAGATCAGCATCGCGGCGCTTCCTTCGTGCGCGGGCACGATCGCGCATTTCACCAGCAACGAGCGCTGTTTCGCGTCGACGATCTCGATGCCGTCCATCCGCGCGGAAGATTCGCTCGCCGGCGCGACGCCGTTGTGTTCGGCCAGCGTTCGCAGCGCGCGCTGCACGTATTGCGCCGCGTCGTTCGACGCGGTCATCTCGCGCAGCACGTGCGCCGCATGGCGGCCGGTGGCGGGCGGCGGCGAACCGCGCTGCGCTGCTTCCGTCTCGTACAGCGTCAGCGCGCGGCGGTTCGCAAGCATCACCGCGCCCGAACCGGACGCGACGAGCGTGGCTTCGGGCAGGCTGTTGATCCATTCGGAAATCAGGTGCGCGGAGCGCCGCAGGCGCGCGATCATCGCGGTCATCACGATCACGCGCCGGCGGAACGGATCGATCGCGTCCGTGGGCGCGGGCGCGTCGCCGGGCAGATACGGGTCCGCGATCGCGCGTTCGGCTTCACGAGTCAGATAGCGCAGCAACGTTTCCTGCCGCCGCCACGCGCTGAGCGCGTACGCAAGCAAGCACGCGGCGACCGCGGTGGCCGGAAAGCAGAACAGATGCGCAGTCTTCAGCATCAGCAGCGACACGGTGCATGCGGCGGCTGCGATCGCCGCGCACGCGAGCAGCGCGGCGCGCGGGCCGAGCGCGCACAGCGCCGCGCAAAGCCACGGCAACACGGATACGCTGAACAGAAACTGGGCGACCCACGATGCGCTGCGCACGAGCGAGCCGCTCGCGAGCGCGTAGGTGGCTTGCGCGACGAACTCGACGCCGGCGCGCGACGGCGGCTCCCAGCCCGGCGTGACGAAGTGCGTATCGGCGGTGCCCGCGGTCGGGCCGACGAGCACGATCGCGTCATTGAGCAGGCCGGGATCGACGCGGCCTTCGAGTGCGTCGACGAAGGGAATCGTGTGATACGACGGCGCCGAACCGAGCGGCACGTAGCGGCGGCATGCGCCGGTCCAGCGAACGTCGCGCCGTACCGGCGCCTCGTCGCACTCGTCGAACGGCACGCCGCTCGCACGGAGCAGCGATGCGCTCATGTGCTCGTAGTCGATGTTCGGGGGCCCTTCGCGCAGATAGAAGCTGCGCGACACGCCATCCGCGTCCGGCGCGGCGTTCACGTGCGCGATCGCGAACGCGCCGCGCGCGATCGGCTCGAGCGGCGGCGCCACGTTCGGCAACCCGTCGCCGTCGTCGTCGGCCACGACGGCCGGCAGCACGACGCGGCCATTGCGTTCGATCGCGCTCGCCAGCCACGCGTCGCCGGCGGGCAGGATTCTGCCCGGATGCGTCAACGCGACGTCGAGCCCGATGGCGGCCGCACCCGCCGCGGTCAGCCGGTCGATCAGCGTCGCGTAATCGGCGCGCTTGACGGGCCATCCGCCGAGCGCCTTCGCGCTCGCGGCGTCGATCGCGATCAGCACGATCTTGTGCGGCGACGGCCGCTGCAGCAGCGGCTGCACGACGTCGAAGAAGAACAGGTCCGCGCGACGCAGCGCGCCGGACGCCGTCAGCGCTGCGCACAGCAGCAGCACGAGCGCACCCGTCACGATGCATTCGCGCATGAAACCACCGGGTATGCGCGCATCGTCGGCAAGCATCACAGGTAACTCATCGCGGAGCGTGTCCGGTGACGGCGGCCTCACTCGCACTCGAACCCGGCGGGCGTCAGCGGAGGCGGCGACGCAGGCTGCACGAGCGGCACGTGGTGCGGCGACGCGCCTGCGCGATCGCGAGCCGACGGCACCGCTTCGAGGCGATAGCCGTGCGTGTAGACGGAACTCAGGCGCAACCCGTTGTCGGGCCCGAGTTCGAGCTTCTGCCGTATCCGGTAGATGTGGGTATCGAGCGTGCGGGATTCCGGATCGAGCTCGCGTCCCCACGTGCTCATGCAGACGAGCTTGCGCGACAGCAGCTTGCCGAGGTTGGCGAAGAAGAGCTCGGCGAGGTCGAATTCCTTCGGCGTGAGCTTGATCGGCGCGCCGCGCAGCAGGATCGTGCGCTCGCGCGGATTCAGCACATAGTCGCCCGCGCGGATCACGCCGAAGCGGTCGGTATCGCGCGTCGAGCGCTTCAACAGCGCGTTCACGCGGCTCGCGAGTTCGGCGACGCGAAACGGCTTCGCGATGTAGTCGTCGGCGCCGGCGTCCATCGCGAGCACGATGTCGTCTTCCAGTGTCTTGCTCGTCACGAACAGCACGGCCGGCGACGTGCCGAGCGTGCGGCGAATCCAGTACAGCACTTCGAAACCGCTCATTCCAGGCAGCAGCCAGTCCAGCATCACGAGATCGAACGGCTCCGCGCGCAACAGTTCCTGCGCCGACGCGCCGTCACGCACTTCAACCACTTCATGTCCGAGCGGTTCCACGACCCGCGCCGCGGCTTTCGCATGGACGGGATCATCTTCGACTATCAGCACACGCATCTGGGGACATCCTTGTCATCGGCACGGAGCGACACGGTCGCGTCGTCACGCCGCCGTCGGGCACGCGATCGCGCGGTGCGCGGGCGATGCACGAGCCGTTCCTCGCCGCGCGAACGGATCGCGCGTACGTTGCCGGGCCGATGGACGCGACGTCTGCGTCAACCGGGCCCGACAGAGGCACAGGCGTGCGGCGCCTGATTCCGTGCCCTATCGGGAAATATCAAACCGCGGGAAACGACGCACGCACGGATCGAGCACGCACGCGCGTCGAAGGTGCCGCGCGCTCAAGCCACGCGCGGCGGACCTTCGCGCTCGGGACCGTGTGGCGGGCGACGCCGGGGCAGGGAGCGCGTCGGGGCGCAAATTCAGGTAAGGATCGTGCATGTTTAAGGGCGTTCTGCCGGGCTCTCGGCATCGCGATGCTCATGGTTGCCATGCCCTCGTCAGGCTGCAGGTATATCGATGGCGTTTCAACGGTTCGGCCGCGTCGCGCGGACGTTACCCGCGGCGAATATCGGTTATCTCTTTCGGAAACGTGGTGCGC
This sequence comes from Burkholderia latens, assembly GCF_902499045.1. Taxonomy (GTDB): domain Bacteria; phylum Pseudomonadota; class Gammaproteobacteria; order Burkholderiales; family Burkholderiaceae; genus Burkholderia; species Burkholderia latens. Next base: position 8,156 of record NZ_CABVPL010000060.1, read on the forward strand.
AAATTTTTCCGATCCGACGGTCCGCTGCCGCTTTAACAATTGGTAAGCAAAATGTTCGGCGGATTCTCGCACAAGGATAGGGGTTTGTCATGCGACGACAGACGTTCGCGCGACGTGATGGCGACAGACGTTCACGCCGGCCGGCTCACGTTCGACGGCGGCGGCCCGGGCGGTTGATTCGGGTCAAGCGCGCGCCCGGGCGGGCCGGGCTTCGTTCATCAGTTCGGCTGCACAGTCCATGAACACGCGCAGTTTTGCGCTCACATGGCGGTTCGGCGGATACGCGATGTAGAGCGGCATCGGGTCGATCCGCCAGCCCTCGAACAGCGGGACGAACTCGCCGCGCGCCAGATGCGCTTTCCCCATATAGAGGGGCAGCCACATGATGCCGACGCCTGCGACGCCGGCCGCCAGATAGGCATTGCCGTCGTCCACCGCAAGCGCGTAGCCGCTTTGCACCTTCACCGTCTCGTCGCCGCGATGCAGCGCGAGCGGATGGAGACGGCCCGCGCGTCGCCACGAGAATCCGGCGATCCGGTGATGCGGGTTTTCGAGTTCCGACGGATGCGCCGTCGTGCCCGCCAGCGCGAGATATCCGGGCGCTGCAAACACGCCGAGCACCGAGGTTCGCGCCGGTCGGCTCGAGTACGGGCCTCGTGCAGTCAGCCCGGACCATCGCTGGCGGCCGCGAGTAGCGGCACGATCAGGTCGCTGATCGGCGTTGGAATCCCGTGAGATCGTCCATACCGCTGCACGACCCCGTTCCGGCAGTCCCATTCGAGCGGGCGATTGTGCTGCCGGTCGGCCAGAATGGACGTGCCCAGGTCGGGCGGGTAGCGATGGAATCCGTCGACGATCTCCTGCGGCACTTCATCGCCCAGCTTCGCTCCCTCCGCGCGGGCGACCTCGAGACACTCCCGCAGATACGCAAGCGATAACTCGGTGATGTCGCTTCGCGAGAACATGCCGGCGCGGCGGCCGGTCAGCACCATGAGGCCCGCCACGGCGTTCTGCAAGAGCTTGCGCCACGCGAGCGAGACGAAATCCTCCGCAACCTCGACTACGCATCGCGTGCCGCGCAACGCCGAGACCACCACGTTGCTCGCCGGCGTGTCGGGCACGGTGACGCGCGGCTCGCCGCGCAGCCACACCGACGCGCCCGATTCGCGTTGCGCAGGAAACCAGACGATCGATGGCACGACCGCTGCGCCGGCCGAATAGGGTGCGAAGGCGGCCTTTTGCTCGACGCCGTTTTGCAGCACGCAGACAACGGCGTTCGCATCGCCCAGCGCTGCGAGCCACGGTGCGGCGCTCGCGACCTGCGTCGACTTGACCGCGACGAATACGAGATCGAACCGTTCTTTGACCGCATGCGGATCGGTGTGCACGGGCCCGGGCACGACGATCTCGCCGCCATCGGCGCGCAACGTGAGCCGATCGTGCGCCGAGCGGCCGCAGATCACCGGTGTGCGGCCGGCTTCATGAAGGGCCGCGGCCACGGTCGTGCCGATTGCGCCCGGGCCGACGATGGCAACGGTCGGGTAGTCAGACTCGGCCATGGTGTTCATCCTGTTCGATCGTCCGCAGATGCGGGCGCAGTGCGAGGGTGAGCGGAAAGATCGCCAGCGCGGTCAACGCGGTGGCGTACGTGGCGCCATGCACGCCGATCCGGTCGCCGAGCAAACCGTAGAGGACGGGCGATATCGCGCCCGACGCGATCGTCCCCGTATAGAAAATAGCGAATGCGCGCTCGGTGCGATCGGGCGCGGACATCTCCGGAACGGTGCCGTACAGCACCGACGACGTGCCGTTGAGCATCATGCCCAGGATCGGCAGCAGCGCCATCGTCAGCGGCAGCGGAAGATACATCACCGCGATGATGCACGCGGCCGTCCCGCCCTCCGTGAGCAGCACCGTCGCCACCACGCCCATGCGCGCGCCGAGCCATCCGCACACGAATTTGCCGGCCGCGCCGCCGATGAACACCAGCGCGAGGGCCGTGCCCACCAGCTGAGGCGAAACGCCCTTCGCGCCGAGCAGGAAAGGCAGAAAGGTGAGCAGTCCCATGCGTACGGCCGTATCGAGCACGCCGATGGAAAACAGCGCGGAGAATCCGCTTCCTCCGGTGCGTTTGCGTGCAATGGACGCGTGCCCGTTCTTCGTCGTCTTCGCGGGGCCCCGCGGCACAGCCGGAAACCGGAATGCGATGATCGCGGCAATGACGCAGCCCGCTCCGGCGACGATCCACAGCGCGTGCCGCCACGGCATCATGGTCACGAGCAGCGAGATGGCGGCCGGCAGCGCGGATTTGCCGAGATCGCCGGAAAAGTTGTAGATGCCGAGCGGACCTCTCGCGTCGCGGCCATAGGTGCGCGAGATCGCGCCCGATGCGATCGGATGCTGCGTGCTGGACCCGGCGCCCGAAATCGCCAGCGCGATACACAACCCGAGCAAGCCGCCCGACACGCCGGCGAGCGCATAGCCGAGCGCTGCGAGCAGCGTGCCGCCGGCGAGCGGCACGCGACTGCCCAGACGTTGCGCGAGACGTCCTGCCGGCAGCTGCAGCGCCGCCATCGTGCCGGCGTATACGCCGCGCAGGATTGCCAGCGCCGCAAAGTCGAGCCCGAACTCCGACTGCCACACGGGGAGCAACGCGTAAATCATGTCCGTATAGCCGTCGTGGATCGCGTGCGCAACGCAGGACAGCCACAGCACGCGCGGTCGTGATTGCGCAGTCTCCGGCATCGCAGGAGGGGAAAAAGCCGGCAAGGGCATCGTCGTTCTCTCCGCACGAGCGCCGGCGCAAGCCGCTCGTGGTGGGGGTTTTCGGGCTGGGCCGGTCAATTCTATGGCCGACGTGACGGCCATTTCAATTGAGCTAAAATCGCGTCAACGGAGAGAAAAAGTCACGTCATGAACGAAAGCCCAGGTGCGAGGAACCGGGACGAGCTGCCCCCGCTCAATGCGTTGCGCGCGTTCGACGCGGTCGCGCGGCACGGCAGCTTCGCGGGCGCGGCGGCGGAACTGCACGTCACGCATTGGGCCGTCGGAAAGCAGATCCGGCTGCTGGAAGACTGGTTCGGCGTGCCGTTGTTCGACCGTCGTCCGCGCGGTGTCGTGCTGACCGACGAAGGCGCCGCGTTGCTGAACGACGTCAGTCACGCATTCGAGCGCCTCGGTGCCGCGGCGGGGCGGCTGCGCCACAACATGGTCGCGCACCGGATATCGGGCGTCGTGCGCGTGAACGTGCCGATGAGCTTCGCGCTGTGCTGGCTGCTGCCGCGGCTCGCCGATTTCCATTCGCGCTATCCGGACATCGACGTGAGGGTGTCGACGACATCGCGCAAGCTGCGCTATGTCGCCGACGCGTTCGATATCGGCGTTCGGTCCGGCGCGGAGCAAGGCGCGGGTATCGTGTCGCGCCCGTTGATGCCCGACCTGCGCGTGCCTGCCTGCAATCCTGCATTGCTGCGCAAGCACCCGATACAGAGCGTGGCCGACCTGCGCCACCACACGCTGCTGCATTCGGCCACGACGCGTTCCGCGTGGGCGCAGTGGTTGAAGGAAGCGGGGGCTTCCGATCTGCGGCCCGCGCGCCAGGTCGAGTTCGATCACGTGAATCTTCAGTTGGGCGCTGCCATCGAAGGTCTCGGCGTGGCGCTGGCATCGTTGCCGCTGATCGGCCGCGATCTGGCGGAAGGGCGCCTCGTATGTCCGATCGCATCGCCCGTCTGGCGCGCCGACGACTACACGTTGGTGGCGAACGCCGATCGCGCCGACGATGCCGCGGTGTCCGTGTTCACGCGATGGATGGAACGCGTGGCGAGCGAGGCTGCCGGCCAGGCGCCGGGATGAAACCACGCGCCGCGACTTGACGTATGTACCCGGCTTCCGCTGTGGCTCAGCGCGTCGCGAACACAGGCTGATTCCTGACGCTCGGACGCTCGCGCATGCGCGCGTACCAGGCGCGAAGCGCGTTGCATTCGTCCGGCACCGGCAGCTTCACGAGCATCGCGAAGATCAATCCGCCGATGACGGTGATGTCGGCCATCGAGAAAGTATCGCCCGCGACATACGGTTGTCTTCGCAGAACCGCATCGAAGTAATGCATGCCCCTCAGCGCCTTGTCGCGCTGACGGAATCCCCACTCCGGGTTTTGATACGTCTCGACATCGGGGCCGAGCCCCGGCGTGCCGTGATGGAAGTAGACGCTGATGGCGTCGAGCAGCTCCAGCTCGGCGCGCTTGCTCATCATGTGGATGATGCCTTTTTCGCGCGGCGTGCTGCCGGTGAGCGTGGGTACGCCATCGAGTGCGTCGAGGTATTCCGTGATGGCGGTGCACTCGGCAATACACGTTCCGTCATCGAGTTCCAGCACCGGCAGCGTGCCCGAATAATTCTTGTCGGCGATGAACGCCGGCTTTTTATGCTCCCCCTTGTACAGATCGACCATCACGAATTCGACGCAGGATTGCAGCCCTTTCTCGGCCAGCGCGATACGAACGCGTGTCGGATAGGGGCCGGTCGGGAAGTCGTGGACCTTCATCGCGGGTAATGACGCTGCGTTGAAACTGACGGTATTGGAAGTCATTGGGGGGCTCCTGGGGCGGTTGCATCGGATAGGGCGGCCCGAAAGACGGGTCACCCACGAACAAACCTAACGTTCGTTAGGTTTACCATATGAGGTAGAATCCGCGGTGTCAACACCCGTCTTCGCGGAGGCCGAAGCAGTGAGAAACGATGCGAGTCCGAACTCGAGAGAGAGAATCCTGATCGCTGCGACGAGGCTCGCGCAAACGCACGGCTATGGCGGGTTGAATTATCGTGATCTCGCCGACGAAGTCGGCATCAAGGCGGCGAGCATTTACCACCACTTCGAGAGCAAGGCCGATCTCGGCGCGGCGGTAGCGAGGCGTTATTGGGAGGAATCCGCGGCGGCGCTGGACGACATGCTGACCCGCTCGCAGGATCCGCTGCACTGCCTGCGTCGCTATCCGGAGACGTTCCGCAAGGCGCTCGAGACCGGCAACCGCATATGCCTTTGCAGCTTCATGGCCGCCGAGATCGACGATCTGCCGGAAGTCGTGATGAAGGAAGTCAGGACCTTCGCCGACGTGAACGTGGCATGGCTGAGCAAGGTGTTGTCGGCGGCGGCGGTGGTCGGGCCCCGGGAGAGCAAACCGCGCGCGCGCGCCATCTTTGCCGCCATCGCCGGCGCCCAACTGATCGCCCACAGTCGTTCCGATCTCGCCCTCTATGACGCACTGATCGGCAACTATCGCAAAGCCGGTCTTTTGCCGGCGTAGCCGCGCGGCGGTCCGTGACGCTCGATTTTGAAAGGCGCCGAGTTAAGCGAAATACGGTTGCAGCACGCCCTCGATCCAGTCCATGAACGCCCGCACCCGCGGCGACAGGTTGCGCCGATGGGCGACGACGAGTGACGCCGCGAGCGGCTCCGGGCGCAGATCGGGCAGCACCTCCACCAGCGCGCCGCTTTCGATGTGGCTCGCGATCCCGGAATATCCGGCCTGGATCAGTCCGAGCCCGGCGAGCCCGGCCGCATGATAGGTCTGCACGTTGTTGACCTGCATCGCGCTCGGCAACGCGAGCGTCGCATAGCCGTCGCCGGTCGGATATTCCCAGCCGGGATGGCGCGCGCCGAGCGTCAGCGTGTAGTGGACCATCCGGTGTCCCTGAGCGAGCAGATCGTCGAGCCGGTGCGGCACGCCGTACCGCGCCAGATAGCCAGGGCTCGCCGCATTGATCATCCGCAGCCGGCCCAGCGGCCGCGCAATCAGCGTCTCGTCCACGATCGGCCCCAGCCGGATCACGCAATCGAATCCCTCCTGCACGAGATCGACACGGCGATCGGTGCTCGACAGCTCCAGTTCCAGCTCCGGATGCGCGGCCATCAGTTCCGGCAGCGCCGGCACCACGACGCTGCGCGCAAGCTCGGTCGGCATGTCGACGCGCAATCGTCCGCGCAGGCGCGTGCCGTCGCCGGAGAACATCGACTGCAGTTCCTGCACCTCGGCCAGCAGGTCGCGAGCGCGTGAATAGAACGCGCGGCCGTCTTCGGTCAGCTGCACGCTGCGCGTCGTCCGATGCAGCAGCGCAACGCCCACGTCGCGTTCGAGGGCGCGGACCACCATCGACACACGGCCTTTCTGGATGCCGAGGCTTTCGGCTGCCCGCGTGAAGCTCGACATTTCGGCGACACGGGCAAAGATCAACAGCGCATCGAGGTTTTGCATTGTTCACTCTGTGAGTAACAGTACGTTCAATCGATCGTCATTTATAACTCAATTGCGACTCAGTAGAGTGCCTGTCGATGTCGTCGCCCGATGACCAACTGAGCAAAAGGACGCAACCATGACGCAACCCACGTCGCCGGCCAAAACGGCCGTCGTCTACCACTCCGGTTATGGGCACACCGCCCGGATGGCCACGGCGGTCGCCGAAGGCGCCGGCGCCGCGCTCGTCGCGATCGATGCCGACGGCAACATTGCAGAACACGGGTGGGACACGCTCGCGAGCGCCGACGCGATCCTGTTCGGCTCGCCGACGTACATGGGCGGCCCGAGCTGGCAGTTCAAGAAATTCGCCGATGCGTCGTCGAAGGCGTGGTTCGAAGGCGCGTGGCGCAACAAGATCTTCGGCGGCTTCACGAACAGCGCGAGCATCAACGGCGACAAGCTGAACACGCTCGAGTACTTCGTGCTGCTCGCCGGGCAGCACGGCGGCATCTGGGTGAGCATGGACATCAAGCCGGCAAACCTGAGGGCGTCGCTGCGTGACGACCTGAACCGCATGGGCTCCTATCTCGCGCCGATGGCGCAGACGCCGGCCGATGCGTCGCCCGACGAGATGTCGCCGGGCGATCTCGAGACGGCCCGCCTCTACGGTGCACGCGTCGCGACGATCGCCGGACAGTTTCATGCAGCGCAAGCCCGGCTCGACTGACATTCCCGTGTGCGCGTCGTACCCGCGCGGACGCCACCGCATGCTTCCCCTCCGATCCTCGTGGACACGATCATGAAATACAAGCAACTCGGCCGCACCGGCCTGTACGTCTCCGAACTGTGCCTCGGCACGATGACCTTGGGCGGCAATGCCGACGCCGGCATGTGGGCGGCGATCGGTGCGGTCGGCCAGGACGATGCGACCCGGCTCATCGCCCGCGCGCTGGCCGCGGGAATCAACTTCATCGATACCGCCGACATCTACTCGTTCGGCGAATCCGAACGGCTTGTCGGACAGGCGCTGCGCGACCTCGGCGTGCCGCGCGGCGACATCGTGCTGGCGACGAAGACGGCCGGCGTGATGGGCCCGGGGCCCAACGACCAGGGCGCATCGCGCGGGCACATCATGGATTCGGTGCAGCGCAGCCTGGAACGGTTGCAGGTTGACCACATCGACCTCTATCAGATCCACGCGAACGATTCGGTCACGCCGATCGAAGAGACGCTGCGCGCGCTCGACGACCTGACGCGTCAGGGGCTGGTTCGCTACGTCGGTGTGTCGAACTGGCGCGCCGGCAAGATCGGCAAGGCGCTCGGGCTGAGCCAGGCGCTGCATGCGACGCGCTTCGAGACGCTGCAGGCCTACTACTCGATCGCGGGGCGCGACGTGGAGCGCGAACTGGTGCCGCTCGCGGTGGAAGAGCGGCTGGGGATGCTCGTCTGGTCGCCGCTCGCCGGCGGATTGCTGTCGGGCAAGTTCGGCCCCGGCGCATCCGCCGACGAAGGGTCACGGCGCAGCCATTTCGACTTTCCGCCGGTCGACCTCGAGCGTGCGTGGCCATGCGTGGCGGAGATGCGCGCCATCGCCGACGCGCGACGCGTGTCGGTCGCGCAGATCGCGCTTGCGTGGTTGCTCGCGAAGCCGCATGTCACGAGCGTCATCATCGGCGCCAAGCGGGTCGAACAGCTGGAAGACAATCTCGGCGCAGTGGAGGTCGTGCTGACCGACGACGAGCTTGCGCGCCTGGACGCCGTGAGTGCGTTGCCGCCGAGCTATCCCGGCTGGATGATCGATCGTCAGGAGGCGGGCAGGCGGCCTCGGCCTTTTCGCACGGCTTCGGATCCGCGTCCGGGCCGGCCGACGGCGACGATGGACGAATCCCGACGGGCGTCGTCACCCCGTCATCCTGAATAGGATAAAAAATAGCATATTGAATCCGCGATGCTCATGAACTAATTTCCTCAAAGCCGATACCAAAGCGGCTGGCAAATCGACCCGGACGTGCCGTTGCATATGCTCCCGTACTTCATATGGCCCGGCACCGATCGGACAGGCGAGGACCACGCCCCGTCGACACGCCGACATACAAAACGGATCGACCACGATCCCCAACGGAGCCACCACTGATGAGCAGCGTTACCGATCCCGGCGCCCGCGCAGGCGCCGCGTCTTTCTTTTCGAAGGAAGCGACCATCGCCCAACCCGGTTTTTCGCGATGGTTGGTCCCGCCGGCCGCATTGGCCGTGCATCTGTGCATCGGCCAGGCCTATGCGTTCTCGGTCTTCAACGGCCCGCTCACGAAAGTGATCGGCATCACCGAATCCACGCCCGACGACTGGTCGCTCACCACGCTCGGCTGGATCTTCTCGCTGTCGATTTTCTTCCTCGGGCTGTCCGCGGCGTTCGCCGGCAAGTGGCTCGAACGCGTCGGCCCGCGCCGCACGATGTTCACGGCCGCATGCTGCTTCGGCGGCGGCTTCCTGATCTCCGCGCTCGGCGTGAAGCTGCACCAGATCATGCTGTTGTACATCGGCTACGGCGTGGTCGGCGGCATCGGGCTCGGGCTCGGCTACGTATCGCCGGTGTCCACGCTGATCCGCTGGTTTCCCGACCGCCGCGGGATGGCGACCGGGATGGCGATCATGGGCTTCGGCGGCGGCGCGATGATCGCCGCGCCGCTGTCGGTCGCGCTGATGAATCATTTCAAGAGCGCGACGAGCGTCGGCGTCGCCGAGACGTTCGTCGTGCTCGGCATCGCGTACTTCATCTCGATGTCGATCGGCGCGCTCGCGATCCGCGTGCCGCCCGCCGGCTGGAAGCCGGCAGGTTGGACGCCGCCCGCGGTGACGAAGCACAAGATGATCACGTCGAATCACGTGCACATCGACCAGGCGCTGAAGACGCCGCAGTTCTACCTGATCTGGCTCGTGCTGTTCCTCAACGTGACCGCCGGGATCGGGATCATCGGGCAGGCGTCGGTGATGATTCAGGAGAGCTTCAAGGGCGCGGTCAGCGCCGCGGCTGCGGCCGGCTTCGTCGGGCTGCTGTCGCTGTTCAACATGGGCGGGCGCTTCGTGTGGGCGTCGGCGTCGGACTGGGTCGGGCGCAAGAACACGTACTTCATCTTCTTCGCGATGGGCGCGGTGCTGTATTTCTGCGTGCCGCTGTTCGCGGCGTCCGGGCAGATCGCGCTGTTCGTGCTGACGTTCTGCGTGATCCTGTCGATGTACGGCGGCGGATTTTCGACGGTGCCCGCGTATCTCGCGGACATGTTCGGCACCGCGTACGTCGGCGGCATCCACGGCCGGCTGCTGACCGCGTGGGCCGCGGCCGGTATCGCCGGGCCCGTGCTCGTCAACTACATCCGCGCATATGAAGTCGCGCACGGTGTCGTGAAGGCCGATGCGTACACGATGACGGTTCACATCATGGCGTCGCTGCTCGTGATCGGTTTCGTCTGCAACCTGTTCGTCAAGCGCGTCGACGAGCGCCATCACATGACCGATGCGCAACTCGATGCGGGCAAGTAAATTCCGGAGACGCGAAAATGAATGAAACGGTTGCTTCGACTCGCTCGACCAACAAGGCGGTGCTTGCCGTGTTCTGGCTGTACGTGCTGGTTCCGCTCGCGTGGGGCGTCGTGAATACGCTCACGACCGCGATGAAGCTGTTCGGCTGAAGGCGGGGACGGTGCGCGCGCTGCGGCACGGCGCGCGCACGATCAAAACGGCGGGGCGTCTTCACGGCCGCGCCGGTCGTACCGCGATGGTGCGCACCGGTTTTTACGCGCGAACCTCCCCGTTTTTCGCTCGACAGCGACGCGAGCGGCCCTCAATCGTGCTTGATCGCGATGGTCTTCAGCGCGGTAAAGCCGAGTAACGCCTCGAAGCCTTTCTCGCGGCCATATCCGCTTGCCTTCACGCCGCCGAACGGCAACTCCACGCCGCCGCCGGCGCCGTAGTTGTTGATGAATACCTGTCCGGCCTGGAGCTTGCGCGCGAGCCGCAGCGCGCGGGCGCCGTCGCGGGTCCAGACGCCCGCGACGAGGCCGTACTGCGTGCCGTTCGCAAGCGCGACCGCCGCGTCTTCGTCGTCGAACGGCATGGCCGCGAGCACCGGGCCGAACACCTCCTCCTGTGCGAGTTCGCTGTCGGGCGGCACGTCGCGGAACAGCACTGCTTCGTGATAGTAGCCGGCGGCCGATGCGCCGGCCGCGATGGTGCCGCGCGCCGCCACGCGAATGCCGTCCGCCTGCGCGCGCTCGACGATGGCGCGCACGCGCGCATGCTGCGTGGCATTGACGAGCGGCCCCATCTCCAGATTCATCGACGGCGGCCCCGAACGCAGCCGCGCAAATTGCTGCGCAAGACGATCGAGCACACGCTCGTAGACGCTGCGCTGGACGAGCAGGCGGCTGCCGGCCGAGCAGGTCTGCCCTGCGTTCTGCACGATCGCGTTGACGATGACGGGCAGCGCCTGGTCGAGATCGGCATCGTCGAACAGCAATTGCGGCGACTTGCCGCCCAGCTCCAGCACGGCCGGGCAGTGACGCTCGGCGGCCGCGCGGCCGACCAGCGCGCCCGTTCCGGTCGATCCGGTAAACGAGATGTGACGAATGCCGGGATTGGCCGACAATGCCGCGCCGGCTTCGCCGCCCAGGCCCGTGACGACGTTGACCGTGCCGGCCGGAAAGCCGACGTCGGCCGCGATTTCGGCCAGCCGCAGGATGGACAGGCTCGCATCCTCCGCCGGCTTGACCACGCACGCATTGCCGGCGGCGAGCGACGCACCGACCGAGCGGCCGTAGATCTGCATCGGGTAATTCCACGGAATGATGTGGCCCGTCACGCCGATCGGTTCGCGCACCGTCAATACCGTGAATCCGGCTGTGTAGGGCAGCGTGTCGCCGTGGAGCTTGTCCACGCACCCGGCGTAGTACTGGAGGTAGCGTGCGAGCACCGCCGCATCCGTGCGCGCGGTGTTCAGCGCCTTGCCGGTGTCGCGCGCTTCGAGCTGCGCGAGTTCGTCCGCATGTTGCGAGACCGCCGCCGCGTACGCGAACAGCAGGTTGCTGCGCTCGACCGGCGACAGCTTCGCCCACGGGCCGTCCAGCGTGTCGCCCATCGCGCGCCGGGCCGCGGAAACGGCGCGCTGCACGTCCGTCGCATCGCCGCGCGCGATCGTCGCGAACGGTTCGCCGGTACTCGGGTCGATGACGTCGATCCGCTCGCCGGTATTCGGCGCGACGCGCGCGTTGTCGATGTAGTGATCAAATTGCATGGGTCATTCCTCGATCGATGCGGGATTCGCGACGGTGTGCGCTATCGCCGCGCCCAGTTCTTCGGTGGTGGCCGTGCCGCCCATGTCGCGGGTGCGCGGGCCGGCGGCGAGCACGGACTCGATCGCGCCGACGATTTCGGCGGCCGCGGCTTCGTAGCGCGATTCGCCGCGACCGAGGTGTTGAAGCAACAACGCGGCCGACCAGATCTGACCGATCGGATTCGCGATCCCGCGGCCGGCGATGTCGGGCGCGGAGCCGTGCACCGGCTCGAACAGCGACGGGAAGCGTCGCTCCGGGTTCAGGTTCGCCGACGGCGCGATGCCGATCGTGCCGGTGCACGCGGGGCCGAGATCGGACAGGATGTCGCCGAACAGGTTCGACGCGACGACGACGTCGAAGCGATCCGGATTCTGCACGAAGTGCGCGCACAGTATGTCGATGTGATATTTGCGCGTTTCGATGTCCGGGAACGACCGGGCGATCTCCGCGAGACGCTCGTCCCAGAACGGCATCGTGATCGAGATGCCGTTGGATTTCGTCGCCGCCGTCAGCTGCTTGCGCGGGCGCGAGCGGGCGAGTTCGAACGCGAACCTGAGCACGCGGTCGACGCCGACGCGCGAGAAAACCGACTGCTGAACGGCGATCTCGCGGTCGGTCCCGGTAAACATCCGGCCGCCCACCGACGAATACTCGCCTTCCGTGTTCTCGCGCACGACGATGAAATCGATGTCGCCCGGCTGGCGCCCCGCGAGCGGCGCGGGCACGCCCGGCATCAGGCGGACCGGGCGCAGGTTCACGTATTGATCGAACTCGCGCCGGATCTTGATCAGCGATTCCCACACGGCGACGTGGTCCGGCACGATGTCGGGCGCGCCGACCGCCCCGAAGAAAATGGCGTCGTGCGCGCCGATCTGCCGCGCCCAGTCGGCCGGCATCATCGTGCCGTGGCGAACGTAGTGATCGGTGCACCAGTCGCCGAATTCGTCGAACGCCAGCGGAATGTCGAAGCGGTCGGCGGCCGCGCGCAGCACGCGCAGGCCTTCGGGCATCACTTCCTTGCCGATGCCGTCGCCGGCGATGACCGCGATGCGGTGCGGGTTCTTCATATTGGGGGACATCTCCATGACGAAGCTGGCGTCCCGCACGGGAGGGGGCAGACACGGGGAGGTGCGCGAACCGGACCGCATCGAACTGCTGCGCGGCGGCCTTCGATACGCGACGCTGCCTCCGATCACCCCGGAGCGCGTCGGCATGTCTCCCGTGTCTCTTCCGTTGCGGTAACCGGCGGACTGTTGAATCTGTCCGTCGAATCTACTGCGTCGCAAGCGCCGGCAGGAAGTGCGGATCCGTGAACGGGACCTTCGAAAATCTGCAACACGCCGGCGTGCGAGGACGTGCGGCGACGCAGTCAGTCGTTCGACTGCCCGGCTTCACCGGAACCGGCGGCGAGCGAAGGCGGCGCGAACGACGCGAGGAACTCGAACAGCTTGCGCGTCGGCAGCGGCACGGCGCCCGCGCGAATGCCGACCGACATGACGCGGTTGGCCCACGGCGCGTCGAGGCGAATGAAGCGCAGGCGCATCGGTTCGCGAAACAGCGCGACCGCGCGCTCTGGCAGGATGCCGATGCCTTGCCCTGCCGCGATCAGCCGGCACATGGCTTCGAAGCTCTGCACCTGCACGCGGAAGCGGACCGACTTGCCGAGCAGCGCCGCTTCCCGGACGAGCGAACGCGTGAGTTCCGAGCGGTCGTCGAGCGCGACCAGATCGTGGTCGAGCAACGCGCTGAAATCGATCGAGTCGCCGGTGAGCGGATAGTCGTCGGGCACGACCACGCTGGCCCGATCCATGCAGTAAGGCGCGAGGTGGAGGCCTTCGGTCGCGGTGCGCGACGTGACGATGCCGACGTCCGCGCGGCCTTCGCGCAGTGCCTGCAGGATGTCGGCGCTTCGCAACTCGCTGATCTGCAGCTTGATGTCGCGATAGCGCTGCGAGAATGCGCGCAGCTGATCGGGAAGATCCTGGCTGATCGCCGAGATGTTCGCGAACACGCGGACGCGCCCGACCGCGCCTTTCGTATAGTCTGACAGCTCGCTGTAGATTGCATCGGTGCGCAGCAGCAGGTCGGTCGCGTGGCGCAGCAGCGCTTCGCCGGCAGGCGTGAGCTCGACGCCGGCGACCGTGCGGTTCAGCAGCACCACGCGAAAGTGATGCTCGAGCAGCGCGATCCGGCGGCTCGCGGTGGAAAGCGACATGTGGGACTGCTGCGCGGCGCGCGACAGGCTGCCGAGCTCGGCTGCACGGACGAACAGGGCGAGGGACGTGAGATCGAACAAGCGCGGGCTCCGATTGAAACTGCGGCCAGTATGTCATCCATCGATGCGCTCGAAGGTGTCGGGCGAAGTGGTGCTAACCCTGACTGGCCGAGAATGGTGCGCCGCACACCGCGACGGCCGGCGTCGTGCGCACGATCGGCGGCTGGAATCCGGTTTCCGGCGACTTGTGCATTGCACCGCGCGATGCCGGCCGGCGCATGCGTTCGACATATTCGAAGTGCCGCTTGAAGGATTTCGCATATCGGGCGGGGAGGGCAGCCGGTAGATTCGAACCGTCCCTCGTCGCACACACCTATCTGAACAGCGGCTGCATGCACGGCGACGCACGCCTGCACGCGGGACCATCCATGAACTTTCGGAGACAAACGTGGAAATCGACGCGACCTGCAACCCGGGCGGCCTCGCAGCCCCGGCATCGGCGCACGACCTCGCACAGGAGGACCGGATCTTTCGTCGGCTTGCGTTGCAAATTCTGCCGATCCTGATGTTCGCGTACGTCACGTCGTATATCGACCGCGTGAACGTCAGCTTCGCCAAACTGCAGATGAGCCAGCATCTGGGCTTTTCGGATGCGGTGTTCGGTTTCGGCGCCGGGATATTCTTTCTCGGTTACGTGATCTTCGAGGTGCCGAGCAACATGCTGCTGGTGCGCGTCGGGCCGCGCCGCTGGATCACGCGGATCGTCGTGTCGTGGGGCGTCGTTTCGGGACTGACGGCGTTCGTGTCCACGCCGATGCAGTTCTACGTGATGCGCTTTCTGCTCGGCGTCGCCGAGGCCGGCTTCATTCCGGCCATCGTGCTCTACATGGCGCAGTCGTTCCCTGGCCGGCGGCGCGCGCGGATCCTGTCGATGTTCTATGCGGCGCTCGCACTGGCCGGGTTGATCGGGTCGCCGCTGACCGGCTTCATCCTTCAGTATTTCGACGGCGCGATGCAGATCCCGGGCTGGAAATGGATCTTCATCCTCGAGGCGCTGCCGGCATTCCTGGCTGCGTTCTACGTATGGAAGGGCCTCGACGACGACGTGACGCGCAGCGAGCGCTTCTCGCACGCGGAGCGCGCGATCCTGGCGCGCGTGCTGGCGCAGGATCGTGCGACGACCGAGTCGGTCGGTCATCGCGGCCTGTTCTCGAGCTGGCTCGTATGGGCGTTCTGCGTGATCTACTTCCTCGACGTGTTCGCGATTTACGGCTATACATTCTGGGCGCCGACGATGATCAAGCAGATGGGCATCGGCAGCGACTTCGCCATCGGCTTGCTCGCCGCGCTGCCGAACGCGGTGGCCGTGGTCGTGATGGTCCTGTTCGGACGCAGCGCTGACCGGCGCGGTGCGCGGCGGCTGCACGTCGCCGCGCTGCTGCTGATGGGCGCGACCGGGCTCGGGCTGTCGGTCGTCTGGCACGATCAGCTGTGGCTCGGGATGTTCGCGTTGTGCATCGCGAACGCGGGGCTCATCTCGTTTCCGCCGCTGTTCTGGAGCATGCCGACCGCAGCGCTCGGCAGCGCGTCGGTATCGATGGGCATCGCGGTGATCAGCTCGTTCGGCAACCTCGGCGGCTTCTTCGGGCCGTACGCGGTCGGCTACCTGAAGCAGATGTCGGGCAGTCTCGCCGCGCCGCTATTCGTGATGGTCGCGTGCCTGCTGCTCGGCATCGTCCTGACGATGCTGCTGCCGGCGCGGCGGGTCGACCGGTAACGGCAATCCATTTCGTCGCGGCGCTGCGCCGCGGCGGCATCTTTTGACGGGAATGACATGAAACAGCAGATTGGCCTGATCGGCGTGGGTTTGATGGGGCATGGTATTGCGCGCAACGTGCTGAAGCACGGCTATCCGCTCACGGTGGTCGAGCATCCGGGCAACCAGCCGCTCGACGAACTGCTGCGCGGCGGCGTGCGGACCGTGCGGACCGCGCGCGAGCTCGCCGCGCAAGCGGACGTCGTGATCCTGTGCGTGACGGGTTCGCCCGAAGTGGAAGCGGTACTCACCGGTGACGACGGCGTGCTGGCCGGCCTGAAGGACAACGCGATCGTCGTCGATTGTTCGACCGCCGTGCCCGAGTCGACCGTCCGCATGGCGCGGCTTGTCGACGCGGCGGGCGGGCGCTTCGTCGACGCGCCGATGACGCGCGGCGCGAGGGAGGCGCACGAAGGCCGGCTGAACCTGCTGGTCGGCGCGACGCCGGGGTTGTTCGCGGAGATCAGGCCGGTTCTCGCGTGCTTCGCGGAAAACATCACGCGTGTCGGCGACGTCGGGGCCGGCCACAGCATGAAGCTTCTGCATAACTACGTTTCGCTCGGCACCATCGCGCTGCTGTCGGAAGCCGTCGCGTGCGCGAAGCGTTCAGGCGTGGACGTCGCGGTGCTCGCCGATGTGCTCGCCACCGGCGGTGGCGGCGGCGCCGCGCTGAACCGGCTGCGTCCGTTCCTGGAGACCGGCGACACGTCCGCGCTGCCGTTCCATATGGCGAATGCGCTGAAGGATCTGTCGTACTACTCGGCGATGGCCGAAGGCGTCGACGCGGCCCATGCGATCGCGGCGGCCGTCACGGATACGTACCGCGATGCCGTTGCCGGCGCCGGTGCGCATTGTCCCGTGCTGAAATTGTCCGATGTGCTGATGGCGGCGCCTGCGCGCGACGACGGCGCGTCGTCTTGATCGAGCGCGCGGCCGTGCGTGCTCGGTACGGCCGAACCGACGTCGAGCGAAGCAGCACGCGTCGTGCTCGTCGGTATCGCGTGCCGCTGTGCCGCAAGCACATGGCCACGGCGGCACGTTCCGCGCATGACGGCTTGGCTGCGTGCTCCACGCCGGGCGCATGGACTGCGCCGGTGGCGTCGCTGGTCGGCCGGCGTGCGGCTTGCCGGCATCCCGCTCGTCGCGCGCCCCGTCGATCAGCGCAGCGGCGCGACCGACGCGCCCGTGATCCCGTGCCGCCGCAGCGACTCCGCAACGAAGCCCGACGCCTTCATCTCGTCGACAAATTCGCCGAGGAACGCGGCCGCCGCCGCGCCGCGGCTCTTCGGCACACCCATCGCCTGACGGATCACCATGAAGCGCTCGCCGAGCAGGCGCAGGCCCGGCGTGTTCGCCGCATCGGTTTCGAGTTGCTGCTTGACACCCGCGGCGACTTCGAGCTGCTGTTCGACGAACGTCGGCACGACCGCCTGCGACGTCGGTGCGCGCACGATCTGCGCGGCCTTCAGCTCGCGCGTGAGGAACAGGTCGTATGCACTGCCGTTGCCGACGGCCACGCGATTGTGCGGTTGATCGACGTCCGCATTGGTCCGGATCGGCGAATCGTCGCGCACGAGATAGAAGCCTTCGATCAGCACGTAGGGCTCGGTGAACGCGACCGTTTCGCCGCGCAGCGGATCGACCGCGAAGAAGCCGAAATCCGCGCGCTCGTCGGTCAGCGCCTGCACGGACTTGCCGGCCGTATCGAACACGACGAGCTCGAGCTCGGCCGACAGCCGTTCGGCGAACGCACGCGCGAGATCGATCGACACGCCGAACGGTTCGCCGGTCGCAGCGTCGCGATTCGCGAGGATCGGGTTGCCGAGATTGATCGACGCGCGCAGCGTGCCGGTCGGCGTGAATGCGGAGAGGATGGAAGAGTCGATGGGCATGGCAGGGCTCGTGAATATCGAATGCGCCGGTGAACTTGGCACTCGCCGGCCAAGGTGTGACGCGGAAAGATCGAGCGTGGCGTTTCGCCGATCATCGAGAGGCAATCGCAAGCAGCGTCACGCGATTGCGTTCGGATATCGGTTCGTTCTTCGCCGCGATTACTTTACCGCGACTTCCGTATGCACGACCTGCGGCGGGCTCTTGAAGAACGGCCCGGCCAGCTGCCGCCACTCCTGGAAGTCGTCCGATTGACGGAAATGCACCATGTGGTCGTCGATGGTGTCCCACTTGACGACGAGCAGGTAGCCGCCACTGCGCTCGATCACGCGGTGCAGCTCGGCGCCGCCGCAGCCGTGCGCGCGGGCGAACAGCGGAAGCGCCTGACGTACCGCCGCCTCGAACGGCTCGGCCTGCGACGGATCGATTTCGAGCGATGCCATTTCCAGAATCATGAATGCTGCTCCAGGGTTTGAACGATGCGAACATGATCGTGACGCGACGCGCGCCGCGATCGGCGTCCCGCAAAGATACCGGAAGTCGGGATCGAGCGCCGCGGCCAATTGCGTCGCGCGAATCGCCGCGCCGCTCACGCGAATCCACGTTTTCCCCTATGTGGAATGGCCGGGCGCATGCCGATGACACAGAGGCGGCGAAGACAATCCGAGGCCAGCCATGACGACATCCGCGATAAACGGAACGAACGAGACACTGCCAGCAACCAGCGCCGAAGCCGCACCCGACTCCCCCGTCGCACCTGCGTCGATCCTGCTCGTCGACGACGAGCCGAGCGTGCTGTCCGCCCTCAAGCGCGTGCTGCGGCCCGCGCGTTACGACATCCTGACCGCCGACAGCGGCGAAGCCGCGCTCGACCTGCTGGCGTCGACCGAAGTCGATCTGATCGTGTCCGACATGCGCATGCCGAACATGAGCGGCGCCGCGTTCCTTTCCCGCGCACGTGCGCTGTACCCGGACACGATGCGGATTCTCCTGACCGGCTATTCCGACATCGCGTCGATCGTCGAGGCCGTCAACGAAGGCGGCGTGTATCGCTACCTGAACAAGCCCTGGGACGATCACGACCTGCTGATGACGCTCGAGCAGGCGCTCGAGCAGCGGCGCTTGCGCGGCGAAGCGGCGCGGCTCGCCGCGTTGACCGAAGCGCAGAATGAAACGCTGCGCCGCTTCAACACCGAGCTCGAAACGCAGGTGCGCGCACGCACCGAGGAGCTCGGGCAAACCGTGATGTTCCTCGAAGCGGCGCAGCACGACCTGAAAAGCAGTTTCACTGCGATGGTCCAGGTGTGCGCGAGCATGATCGAGATGCGCTGCGGGTCCGCGAGCGGCCACGCGATGCGCGTCGGCGAGATCGCGCGCCAGCTTGCGCTGTCGGCCGGGATGAGCAGCCTGCACGCGCAGGACGTCTATTACGCGGGGCTGTTGCACGGGATCGGCAAGCTGTCGCTGCCCGACGAACTGTTGCACAAGCCGATCGTCAAGATGACGACGGACGAACACAGCCTGTTCCAGCAGCATCCGCTGCGCGCGCAGATGGTGCTCACGCCGGTCGCGCAGCTGCACAAGGTCGCGTCGATCGTGCTGCATCAGTACGAGCGGTTCAACGGCCGCGGCACGCCGGACGGGCTCGCGGGCGACGCGATCCCGCTCGGCTCGCGGATCGTCGCGATCGCACGCGACTTCGAAGGGTTGCGCAACGGCGAGATCGGTACGCCGCATTCGGTCGAGCAGGCCATCGACGTGCTGCGCTCGCAGGCCGGCGTGCGTTACGACCCGCTGCTCGTCGCGCGCTTCGTCGAACTGATGCGGAATCCGGCGAGACTCGGCATCGCCGCGTCCATCGCGGAGATTTCGTCCGCGCAGCTGCGCGAAGGAATGCAGCTTGCCGACGATCTGCGCACGCACCGCGGCGTACTGCTGATGACGAAGGGCAGCGTGATGTCGGCGCACCAGATCGAACTCGTGCGCCGCTTCGAGGCGCGCGAAGGGATGCCGTTCGACATTTTCGTGCTGACCGGTGCGGCTGCAACGGCGCAGGCGGCCGCCGCCGCGCCGCCCGGCTGACGCGGTGCGACGTCACGCGGCCGTCGCGTCCGAGATCGACGGCCCGCCACCGCAATGCGTTCATCTCGACCGGGATGCCCGATCATGCATGGCACGTACAACCCGCTGCTCGTCCTGCTGTCGCTCGTCATCGCGACGCTCGCTTCCTACACGGCGCTCGACCTGGCCGCGTTCATTTCGTTGCTCGACAAGCCGCGGCTCAAGCGCGCGTGGCTTGCCGGCGGCGCGGCCGCGATGGGCACGGGAATCTGGTCGATGCACTTCGTCGGCATGCTCGCGCTGTCGCTGCCGATCCCGCTCGGCTATGCGTTGCCGGATACCGGCGCATCGCTGGCGATCGCGGTGCTCGTGTCGTATTTCGCGCTGAACGTCGTCACGCGTGCGCGCTTGAGCCGGCGGCGGCTGCTGGCCGGCGGCGCGCTGATGGGCGCCGGAATCGTCGGCATGCATTACACGGGGATGGCCGCGATGCGCATGGCGCCCGGCATTCGCTACGATCCCGCGCTGTTCGCCGCGTCGATCGGCGTCGCCGTGATCGCATCGACCGTCGCGCTGTGGATGGCGCAGGCGCTGCGCGAGCGACACGCGCGGCACGCGAGCGCGCAACGCATCGGCGCGGCACTGATCATGGGCCTCGCGATCACCGGCATGCACTACACGGCGATGGCCGCCGCGCACTTCGCGCCGGATGCGCGATGCGGCGCCGCAAACGGAATCGATGCGCCGTGGCTCGCGACGACCATCGCACTCTTCACGACAGCGACGCTGATCGTCACGCTGCTCGTGTGCCGATTCGATGCGCGCACAACCTTTTTGCGCGGGATGACGGACACGCTCGAACGACTCGTGCGCTTGCGGACCGCGGAACTCGAAACGGCGTTGCGGCGCTACGAGCAGACGACCGCGATGCTGCAGCGCACGCGCGAAGACATGGCGACCGAGATCGACGAACGCCGGGCGGCGCAGGCCCGGCTCGAACAGGAGAAGGACGAGCAGCGGCGCCTGCTGCGGGAACTCGAGGAAACGCACGTCCAGCTGCTTCAATCGGAAAAACTCGCATCGATCGGCCAGCTCGCGGCAGGCGTCGCGCACGAGATCAACAACCCGATCGGCTTCATCAGCGCGAACCTCAACACGCTCGGAACGTGGGTGCGAACGCTGCTGGACGTGATCGCCGCGCACGAGGCCGCGCTGCCGCAGCTCGACTCGCGCACGCGCGACCCGCTGATCGCGATGCGCGGTGCGGCCGATCTCGATTACGTGCGGGACGAGATCGTGACGCTGATCGACGAATCGATCGATGGCGCGGTACGCGTACGGCGCATCGTGCAGGACTTGCGCGATTTCTCGCGGCCGGGCAGCGGCGAGTGGAGCGTGGCCGACGTGCATGCGGGTCTGGACAGCACGCTGAACGTCGTCCATAACGAACTGAAGTACAAGGCCGACGTCGTGCGCGAATACGGCGACGTGCCGCGCGTCGAATGTCTTCCGTCGCAATTGAACCAGGTGTTCATGAACCTGCTCGTCAACGCGGCGCACGCGATTCCCGCACGCGGCGTGATCACGATCCGCACGTCGAGCGACGGCGAGCACGTGTCGATCGCGATCAGCGACACCGGAACCGGGATGACGCCCGACGTCATGCGGCGGATCTTCGATCCGTTCTTCACGACGAAGCCGGTCGGACAGGGCACGGGGCTGGGATTGTCGGTGTCGCACGGCATCGTCGAGCGCCATCGCGGCACCATCGACGTGACGAGCGAGCCGGGGCGCGGCACGACGTTCTGCGTCCGGTTGCCGATCCGCCGCGCGGCCGGCACCGTGGACGACGGCGCGGCGGCGGTCGCGCAGCGGGCATGATCGCGACGGTCGCAATGCCGGCAGTGGTTGCGATCGTCACATCGCGCGCCTGCGCCGCCGCCTGCGGAAGAAATTCCAGAACATCGCGGTCGCGTCCGGCCCGGTCGCCGAGTGGAACGCTTCGCGCGGATCGCCGCCGCTCCATGCGTGCGCCAGCCGGCGAACGACGCAGACCCTGACGATCAGCCGGCCGCCGCGCAGATAGTCCGTATAGTCGGCGCCGTCTTGCGCGTACGTGTGTTGTTCGCCGACGCGCAGTTCGCCATGTTCGTCGACGAGCCGGTTGATCCGTGCGAACGCGATGCCGAGCTGCCGCGCGTTTCGTTCGTCGACGACCGTATCGAGCCCGCCATGCACGACCAGCGCCGGCATGCCGGGATAAGCGCGCACGTCGACGCACGCGTCGACGACGTGAATCGGATCGTCGCGCAGGCCGCGCCGCATCACGCTCATCGCGGCCATCGTCGACAACGGCGGCGCGATGGCCGGCCCGGAATGCAGGCCGACCGCCGCGAACAGATCGGGATACGCGACGGCGAGTTGCGCGGCCAGTCCGGCGCCGGCCGACATGCCGGCCAGATAGATGCGGTCGCGATCGAATCCGCGCTCGCGCACGATCGCATCGATCAGCGACGCGACCGCCGGGCCTTCCGACTGCGACGCGTCGCCATGCCAGTTCCAGCAGCGGTGCGAATGGGCGGTCTTCGCCTGCTCGGGAAACAGCACGGCGAAGCCGGCGCGGTCCGCGACGCGGCAGATGCGCGTGCCCGCCGCGAACGATTCGGCCGTCTGCTTGCAGCCGTGCAGCATCACGACGACGGGCATGTCCGCCGCTGCGAGCGGCGTCGCGGGCAGATACAGCGCGTAGGCAAGATGATTGACGAAGCGGCCGGCGGCCGGGCGGGCGGAGTGAAACGAGCGTAGCCACGCACCCGCAGCCGGGCGCGGCGATCTGCGGGCGGCCGACGCTGGTGCGGCTGACTTGCTGCGCGACGGCCTTGGCGTCGCGGGGCGTTTTGCCGTCGCGGCCGGTTTGGTCGTCTTTCGTTTCGGCCGCGGGCTCGCCGCGGCGGACAACAGCGCGAACGGCCGTAGCCAGAGGCTCGATTTTTTCCTGGGCATGGACGAATCTCGTGACGGCGGCGCGTGTAACGGCATGCGGCCGGGCCGCCGTCGGGTGGATGTCGGATACGGGTGAAGCAGGATTCGTGCGAGAGCGAACGTTCGCGCCGAAGCGCTGCGCCGTGGGTCCCCACGGAGGGCGCAAGCCGATCCCATTCCTTTCGACGCGACGTCGTTACAGCAGCGTCGCAATTCGGGCGCGCTACGCCGCATGCTAACAGTCGTCATCGATATCGCGTGCGATGGTTCCGTGACGGCTCGATGAACGTTTTGACCCTATCGTGGACCGTCGGCGCTCGCCGCGCTCAATACCATCGATGCGCATGTGGCGCCGGCCCGCGCGACGGGCGCGCGGCAGGTCGCACCATCCGGGCGCATGGCTACCGATTGAGCAGCGTGTCGCTCAGCACGCTGAACGCTGCGCCCGGTAACTCGTTCAGTTGCTCGACGACGCTGCTGACCGGATAAAACGATTCGACCGCATCGTCGAGCATCCCGACGCCGATCAATTCGACGCGCCGTTCGCGAAGCGCATCGATGCGTGCGCGCAAGTCGGTGCGCAAGATCGCGGGATTGCCGTCGCCGGTGGCCGGATACCCGTCGGACAGCACCATCAGGATTCGGCGGCGCGCGCGCTTTGCCAGCAGCCGTTCGGCGGCCCAGCTCAGCGCTTCGCCGTCGGGGTTCTCGTGCCCGCATTCGATGCAGGCGAGGCCGACCGGATTGTCCGAATCGAAGCGCTTGTACACGCGCAGGTCGAGACGTTCGACGAAGCGGTTGTAGCCGAACGTGTCGTTGCCGCCGTCGATCCAGCGCTGGTAGTGCGCGCGCATCGCGGCATCCTCGACCGAACTGTAGCCGAGCACTTCGCACGCGAAGCCGAGCTGCATCAGTGCGTCGCACAACGCGGCCGCGCAGAGCGCAGCGAGTTCGATCTTCCTGCCCGCCATCGAGCCGCTGCAGTCGAGCAGCAGGCTCACCGCCGCGTCGCGTCCCGGCGCCGCGCGCGTCACGCGAAACGGCGTCCGATAGCCGGGCGTGGTCGCGACGCGCACGAGTGACGCGCGATCGAGCTGTCCGCGTTCCTGCTCGCGTTTCCAGCGCGTGTGCTCGTCGACCTTCAACGCGCGCTCGAGACGCATCCGCAGCGGCTCCGTCTGTGCGCGCGCGGCGCTGCGCAGACGATGCCAGCGTGCCGGTTCGCCGTTGCCCGTGAAGTCGGTCACCGTGTCGAACGCCGTGGTCAGCGGGATGGACAACAGCGGGCGGTTGTCCGCGGACAGGCGAATCGTGCCGTGCGCCGCGTCGCCTTGCGGCGGTGTTTCCGGTGACGACGCCGTTTCTGCGATCGCGGCGGCGCTGGACTCGGCGGTCGATGCCGCGCGCGTGTCGTCCGATGTGCCGGGCTCGTCCGCGTCGAATTCAGCGGCGATCGTGTCGCGATCGAGCGTGCTGCCGGGATCGGCGGTGAACATCATGTTGTTCGCACCGGCCGACGCCAGCGCGCGAACGCGTGCGACGATCCGGCGCGCGATGCGGATGCTGTCGGCAGTCGACGCCGCCGCGAGCGCTTCGTCGATGAGCTCGGTGGCCGCCGCGACGGTCGCATCGAGCGATGGCGAACGTTCGACGCTCGTCAGCGGTTCGCGCCACAGCGCGCGCTCGATGCGCCACAGCAGTTTGTCGCGCCATGTGTTTTGCGGCCAAGCCCGCAACATGTCGGCGGCCGACGTTGCACGCATCCGCGCGAGAAAGCGCTGCGCGCCCGGATAAAGCGCGACGAGCCGTGCGGCCGCGCGCCGGTCGTCGATCGCCCGAGCGATGTCGCGCACGACCGGTGAACGCAGCGCGGTCAGCGTGTCGATCGCGCTGAAGCGTATGCGGGCCGCATGGAGATCGACGAAGCCGATGATCGCATCGTCGTCGATGGCGCCGGCGAGCAGCGTGTCGGGTAGCACCAGCCGGTCGCGCTGCACGACCGGCCCGTGACGCGCGAAGCGCACGTCGATCCCGTGCCGTTGCGCGAGCGTGCGCGCGAGACGCGTCAGGTGCGCCGAGCGCGCGTCGTCGTCCCGGTCCATTGCGCTACGCGTCGAGATCGATGTGATGGCGCACGATGGCGCGGATCAACGCTGCGTCGTCCGGGCCGACCTTCGCATAGATCGTCGGGCCCGCGGCCGATTCGGGATCGCCGGTCCGCAGCATCAATTCGGCCCAGTCGAGCAGACGCCGCGTCGAGAACGCGCCCGCAAGATCCTCGCGGACGAATGCGGCGCGGCAGTCGGCGGCGATCGCCGCGAGCGTGTCGGCCATCGCGGCCGACATGCGCGGGCCGAACGTGCGTTGCAGCACCTGCGCTTCGTCGTGCGGTGGCAGATAGTCGAGGTGGTACACGCGCCAACGGTCGAGGAACGCGTCGTTCATCAGGTTCGCGCCTTGGTACAGGTGGCGGAACTGGCCCATCGCGCCGACCGCGTTCGCGGTCGCGAACAGCCGGAACGACGGATGCGGCGCGACGATCTCGTTGCCTTTCTCCTTCAGCAGCAGCCGTCCGGCCGGTTCGAGCACGGCGGTCAGCACCGCGAGGATCGCCGGTTCCGCGAAGTCGATCTCGTCGACGATCAGCCACAGCCCTTCACGCATCGCGGTCGGCAGCACGCCATCGACCCAGATCGTCTCGCCGCCCTTGACCGTCCAGAAGCCGACGAAGTCGCCGACCGTGGTCTGGCCGTTCATGTTCGAGCGCAGCACGCCGTGGCCCGTGTGCGCGGCGGCCTGTTCGATCAGGCTCGTCTTGCCCGTGCCCGTGTGGCCGATCAGCAGGATGCGGCGGTTCTCGACGATGTCTTCCAGCACGCTGGCTGCGCGCTCGGTGAACAGGTATGCGGGGTTGGGCGGCGGCACGAGCGGGCCGCCGGCGCCGCGCGGCATCGGCACGCCGCCCACCACCGATACGGTCTTCGCCGCGTCGCCGCGGGCGGCGGGCCGCGCCGCACGTGCACGCCGCAGATCCCGCATGAACCCTTCGCGGCGCGCGGGCGGTTGGCGACCGCCGGCGTCGTCGTCGCGCCGCGCGAAACCCTCCCGATGCCACTTGCGCAGCTTCGCATCGAGGTTGTCCGCATCGACGACCGTATCGACGGATGTGCTGCCGTCAGGCCGGCGGTGCTGGATCCGGTACATGCGCGCGCGCTCGGAGCGGCTGACGATCCATTGTCCGGCCGACGGATTCGCCAGCTGCCGATAGACGCCGAGGACGGACGGTGCGGAAGGTGCGTTGTCAGCGGGTGCGTTCATGGGTCGAAGGCGGAAAGGGGCGACGGGAACGGCAACGGGGAGGCGGACGGCGACGCGGCAGGAAATCGCCGCGGCGGCCGGAGTACCGGATACCGCGTATCGCGCGGCGTCCGCGGAACCCCGCGCATCTCCGGTACTGTATCGCATCGTGCGAGCGTGCGGCGCGGGCGTGGGTCCATACGCAGTGACGCTCGGGAATGCCGTCACGGACGGCTTTCGGCGATCAGGTGACAGGCCGGCAAAGCGGAGAGGGGATCCGGGCGAATGACGACGGCGTACTGATCACTACGCGTGAAAGCGATCCGGCAGCATCGTTCGAGCGAGGCCCGCGTGCGTCGAATGCGCGCCGAGCTGGCGCGGCGCCTGCGACCGGGCCCGGCGGGGCCGAATGGTCATTCTCGCCGTTGCCGCCGCCGCCGCCGCCGCGTCAGCGATACGTCCACAACCGGTGCATCGCGAACGTCGTCGGCGGAATCAGTACGGCGATCGCGACGATGCTCCAGCCGCGCGGCACGTTCAGCAGGTCGGCGGTGCGCGCGAGCAGCATCGTTTCGGTGAAGCCGGCCACGGCGACGACCAGAAAGCGCCGCAGGTTGCGCGAGCGCACGGACGACGAAAAGCTCCACAGCGTGTTCGCGAGATACGAGAACACCGTCGCGCCGATGAACGCGACCGCATTCGCGAGCACCTGCGTCGCATCGAACAGCGCGTACATCGCGCACGCGATCAGCGCGTGCAGTGCGGTCGAGCATAGCCCCGACAGGCCGAACCGAACCAGCCGCACGCGTTCCGCGTAGAGCAGCGCGAACATCGCCGCGTCCGCGGTTCAGCGCGCGCCGACCCGCACGCGGGCCGGCTGTACGCGGCGGCGTGCGGTCGTGCGGCGCGCATCGCGTGCGACCGGCAGCTCCACCACCTTGCCTTGCGACTGATAGCGGCGGCGAATCAGATAGACGGGACGTTGCTTCGACTCGTCGTAGATGCGCCCGATGTACTCGCCGACCACGCCGATGCCGACGAGCTCGATGCCGCCGATGAACAGCACGACCGACAGCAGCGACGAGTAGCCGAGCACCGGATTGCCGAACAGCAGCGTGCGGCCCACGATGAACGTGCCGTACAGGAACGCGAGCGCGGCGATGCCGAGGCCGATGTAGGTCCAGCTGCGCAGCGGCACGGTACTGAAGCTCGTGATGCCCTCGAGCGCGAAATTCCACAGCTTCCATCCGGAGAATTTCGAGTGCCCGGCGCTGCGCGCGTCGCGCTGATACTCGACGATCACGGCTCGGTAGCCGACCCACGCGAACAGCCCTTTCATGAAGCGATGCCGCTCGGGCAGGCTGCGCAATGCGTTGACGACCTTGCGGTCCATCAGCCGGAAGTCGCCGACGTTCTCGGGCAGCTTCACGTCCGACAGCAGGTTGTGCACGCGATAGTAGATCGCGGCGGCGGTGCGCTTCGCGAACGAATCGCATGCGCGGCTGCTGCGTTTCGCGGCGACGACTTCCGCGCCGTCGCGCCAGTGTTCGAGCATCACCGGAATCAGGCTCGGCGGATCCTGCAGATCGGCGTCGAGCGGGATCACGGCATCGCCGGCGGCTTCGTCGAGGCCGGCGGTCAGCGCGGCTTCCTTGCCGAAATTACGGGTGAGATCGATCACGCGCACGCGGCGGTCGCCCATGCTGACGCGAATCAGGCGTTCGAGCGTGTCGTCGCGGCTGCCGTCGTTCACGCAGACGATCTCGAAACGGATCGTATCGAGGCCCGACATCAGCGGAATCACGACGTCGAAGAAGCGTTCGACGGCCTCGCCTTCGTTGTAGAACGGCACGACGAGCGACACGAGCGGTGTATAGAGCGATTCGCGCATGATGGATCCCCTGTGTGATGCTGATTCAGCGGCCGCGGCCGAATGCCGGGCGGCCGATGCGGCGCAGTCCGTGCGCCGGGCGGTGGTGCGGTCGGACCGGACGCGTGAAGCCCGTCTCGGTGGAGCGGTCGCGCGCGTCAGGCAACGACGGCACGTCATGTCTTTCCTGTGCAATCCGGCTGACGAGCAGCGCGAGCGACGCAAGCGTGACGAGCGGCATGAACTGGAACGACAGGCGCGGCACCAGCAACAGGCCGGCCAGCGGCATCACCCACATCAGCAGCAGCCATTCGCGATCGAAGCGACGCCAGCCGTGCGTCCATGCGTAGCGCGCGTACCACGCGATCACGAGCCCGTACCAGGTGAGGTCGTAGTCGTACAGGTAGGGGCTCACGAGCAGGCACGCGCAAGCGATGGTCGCGGCACGCAGCGCGTACGAGCACGCGCCGCGCCAGGCGTAGACGACGGCGATCGCGGCGACCGTTGCCGACAGCAGCTGCAGTGCGCGGGCGACGTACGCGGGCCAGCCGGCCAGCGTCGCGAGCGCGAACAGGGTCGGCATCCGTGCGAGCTTCGACTCGCCGGCGCCGACGACCTGGTAGGCCGCGTGGACGCCGTGCGTGAACGCGAACCACGGGCCGGTCCCGAACGCGAGCGTCGCGAGCGCGGCGGTGCCGGCGATCGTTGCCGCCCATGCGGCCAGCGCACGCCATTGCCCGGCACACAACAGCGCGAGCGGGAACAGCATCGCAAGCTGCGGCTTCATCGTCAGCATCCCAAAGCAGATCCCGGCAAGCACGGGGCGGCGGTTCAGCAACAGCAGGCCGATTGCGGCGAGCGTGGCGGTGAACAGGCTAGTCTGCCCGGCGATCACGGCCAGGAATGCGGCCGGAAACGCCAGCGCGCAGAGCAACGCGTCGCCGCGCTGCACGATTGCGCGAATCGCGACCGCGAACAGTGCGTACGTGACGCCGAGCCACAGTACGAGCGCCGGCACGTACGGCAGATGGCCGAGCGGCAGCACCCATAGCAGCATGGTGGGCGGATAGAGCCACGGCAGCGTGCCGTCCGCGAGCGTCATCGTCGGGACCGCGAGCTTCTCGACCGCGAACAGCGCCGAGAAATGCCACGCGTCGATCGCATGGCCGTGCGCGGCGAGTCGCGCGGCGCTCCAGATCGGCGCGAAATCCTGGGACAGCGGTGGCAGCGCGCCGTGGTGCGACAGCGAAACGCGTATCACGTAGATGACGACGAACAGCAGCTCGGCCAGCAGCGCGCCGGCCGCGTAGATGCGTACGCGATCGCGATTGAGCCAATGCGGGTAGCGGCGCGGGCCCGCGATCGGGAGTTCCGGATGCGCGTCGACAGCGGGATGCGCGTGGCGCGCGAAGATCGGCGTTTTCATCGCACGCTCCCGGCTACGCGCACGGCACGGCGCATGACGACGAACAACACGGACAGCAGCACCAGCGGCCCGATCTGCGGCAGCTTCATCAGCCGGTTCAGCATCTCGAAGATCGGCAGCAGCCACGCGAGTACGAGAATGAGCTGGTCGCCCGGCAGCCAGCCTTCGTCGAGACCGTACGCAATCAGGCAGAACAGCGCGATGCCGAGCCACGTCAGTTCGTAGCTCCACAGATACGGTGTGGTCAGCAGCGTCGCGACGGCCAGCACCGCGGCGCGCAGGCGCATGTCGTGCGTGCGGCG
The DNA here is from genome assembly GCF_902499045.1 of Burkholderia latens. Lineage (GTDB taxonomy): Bacteria > Pseudomonadota > Gammaproteobacteria > Burkholderiales > Burkholderiaceae > Burkholderia > Burkholderia latens. The sequence goes on from NZ_CABVPL010000060.1 coordinate 37,578, forward strand.
CCACACGTAGACGGCCGACGCGATCGCGAGCAACGCGATTGCCGCCTGCACGGCCAGCGCGCCCGCCACCGATGCGCCGACGAGCCGCAATGCGGCGAACGGCGTCGGCGACGCGAGCCAGTACGACGCGAGCATGAAATGCTGGTCGCGCACGGTCGACATTGCATGGGCGAGGCCGTGCAGCGCGGCGGGCCCGGTCAGCGCGATCCCGGCCGCCGCGAACGACGTCGCGCTGATCGCCGCCGCCGCGAACGTACGCCACGCGCGCGCCGCGATCAACACGAACGGGAATACCACGGCCAGCTGCGGCTTGATCGCGAGCAGCCCGATCAGCACACCGGCGACGATCGGCCGCTTGCCGAGCAGATGCAGCGCGAGCGCGGCGACGCCGGCGGTCAGAATGCTGTTCTGGCCGAACAGTGCGGACAAGCACACCGCCGAATACGCGACCACGACGAGGCCCGCGGCGCGCGGCGCGGGAAGATGCGCGCGCAGTCCCGACAGGTGCGAGACAGCGTACGCGTAGCATAAAAGACTGCCCGCGAAAAAGAGGAAGTAAGCGGGCAGGAAAGGCACAAGGGCAACCGGCGCGATGAACAGCAACATCGTCGGCGGATAGAGCCAGGGAAGCGACCGATGCTGAAGATACGCACCGAAGTGCGCGAGCTCGGCCTGCAGGAATGACGAAGCGTCGTAGGCCGATGCGGCGTGGCCTTGCAACACGAGATGGGAGGCGGTCCAGAAGACGGAGAAGTCCACGCCCGGCAGCGCGATCGCGTCCGACGTGAAGCCTTCCGTCACGACGGCCCACGTGATGAGCAGCGCGACGAACAGCAGCAGCATGATGCAGCTGTACGGAATGATCCGGTCAGCCGTCAGCCATCGAGCGCAATGTCTTGCGCGATAGCGCGTTCCGCGATTGGCTGTGTACATGATGCCCCGTTCGATGTGAAGGCTGCTTGATCACGCGCAGCTGTTTCGTGTTGTCGTGCGTCCGGATCGAATCGCCGTGCATGGCGTTGTCCGGTGAATGCATTGTTGGAGAAAAAATCGCGTGACGCAAACCGCGGCCCGGCGCGTCGCTCGCCGGGCGGCCGCTTCCGGCGCCGGAAGCGGCGTTTTTACGTATGACCAAACGCTGCTGGCGGCCGTTGTGTTTCCGCGTTGAAACATTTCGCGTCGGACGGCGTCGCGGCGCTCCGCCGCGATAGCGGCGCGCGGCCGGATGCCGGGATTCGGGAAAGTCCCGAGAAAATAATTTGATGCCGCATGTGGACGGCGTGGGCGTGCGCCGGCCGCATGCCGCTGGCGCGCGGCACCCATATCAAATTTGAAACATTTCGTCCCGCCGGTCGCCGGGGCCGGCCGGCGGAAATCGCCGGAACCCTTGATACGTCTGGATTTTCGCCGAGGTGGTCCGCTCTTTGCGTTAGCGGTGGCACGGCAGTCGACGATGTGACGACCGACCGGTTCTCGAAGCAGAAGAAACGAGCCGGATTCGGAATCACGTGCGGATGGACGGCCGGAGCACGTCGGGGAACACGCTGCTCCGGGTCGCGCACCCGCCAGAACCGTCGCCGATCGACCGATGAGACCCGGCATCTGCGGGCAACAAGAAGTCGACAGCGCTGTAATTGGGGAATAAAAATGACAGACCTGAGCACATCGTGGCTGGCAAGCCGCGGCAGCAACGTGTTGAAGCATGTCCGCGGGGTCGTCTTCCATGCAACCGGAGCCCGTGCGTCGAACGGCAGTATCGCCGTTCGAATCGACCGATGCTTCCGTCTGATCGCATCGTACGTACGTCCCGTACGTTCCGTCTCCATGACACCCATTCGCATCGACGACAGGCACGAACCATACGGTTCGCGTCGTTGAGCTTCGCATTCCCATTTTTCCTGTAGTGCCGGCGGTACCCCCCTCCCAACGTCAATTCCGACGAACGGGTATTTAGTAGCAGTCCGAAAGGAGAGCGCAGATGTCGAAGATCATCCTCAAAATCGCCTGGTTTGCCCGGAACGAAGATGGTGTGACGGCCATCGAGTACGGTCTGATCGCCGCCCTTATCGCGATCGGCATCGTCGCCGCGTTGTCGGCGATCGGCACGGACCTCAAGGCGGTATTCAGCACGATCGCCGCCGATCTGGATTCGGCCGTAGCGGGCATCTGACGGTCGGGGGTGAGGGCCGGTCGAACCGGATCGCTCCTCACCGCCATACGGTAGTGAACGCAATCCTCGGCATACCGCCGCATCGTTTGACGATCATCCGGTACGCCAGGTTTTCAAGCAACCATGCAAGGAGATTCATCATGTTCAAGATCACTCAACAAATCGGCCGCTTCGTTCGTGATGAAGATGGCGTGACGGCCATCGAGTACGGTCTGATCGCCGCGCTGATCGCGATCGGCATCATCGCCGCGCTGTCGACGATCGGTACGGATCTGAAGCTGGTTTTCAGCACGATCGCGAAGGATCTCGATTCGGCAGTCGCAGGCATCTGATGGACCGTACCGCGGACGGCTCGGCTGGTGCAGTCCACGAGCCGTCCCGGTCTTCCGACCAGCCAGGAACCGGAGACACCATGCAAACCATTCTGCGTGCCGCATGCGGCTGGTTGGCTGACGAGCGCGGTGTGACGTCGATCGAATACGCACTGCTCGCGTCGATATTCGCCTGTGTCGTGCTGGGTACCGTCGTCACGTTGAAAGGGTCGCTGGCCAACGCGTACGAGGCCGTTGCAATCGCCGTTACGTCCGCCGTGTCCGCAGCGTTGGCGCTGTTTCCCTGATCCGCTCATTCGCTTCGCGAGGTTCGCCATGCTACTCGTTGCGCCGCCTTACCCGGTTCCGCTGTGCGTGACGCTGCTCGCGGTTGCCGCGGCCAGCACCGACATCGCGAGCCGGCGCATCCCGAACCGGCTCGTGCTGACCGGACTCGTCGGCGCGCTGGTCGCCCAGTGCGTGCTGCACGGCGTCCAGGCCGGCGCGCTCGCATGGCTCGCCGGCGCGGCGACCGGCTTCGGCCTGCTGCTGCCGTTCTATCTGCTGCGCGGCATGGCCGCGGGCGACGTGAAGCTGATGCTCGCGATCGGGGCGTGGGTCGGCGCGGAAATGACGTTCTACATCGTGCTGGCCACGTTCGTCGCCGGCGGGGTCGGTGCCATCGCGTTCGCGCTGTTGCGCGGCCGGATGCGCCGGATGTGGGCGAACGTCAGCGTGCTGATCGCGCGCCGTTCGCAACGGGGGCACGCCGGGGCAGCCGACGGCCCCGCGGAACTCGTGTCGGTCGGCACGCTGCCGTACGGCGTGGCGATTGCGGCCGGCACGCTCGGCATGTTGTTCGCGTCGTGCGCATAGCGCGACGAATCCGCAACGAGGATGGACCCAACATGAACACGAACCATACCGAACCGAGACAGGACGCGCAGGTTGCCCGCCTGCCGGATCCGTTGCCGTCGCGGGAGGCCCATACGAAGATGGGCGCGCAGCTGCCGGCGGCGCCGCGCTCGCTCGAGGACACCGGGCTCAGCATGACGTTCGTCGCCGGCCTCGTGCTGAAGTCGACGCTGATCCTCGGCCGCCCGTCGTACGCCGATCTGGTCGAGCGGCACTGCCTGCCGCTCGCCGTGCTCGACGACGTCTTTGCGTTCCTGGTGCGCGAGCATCTGGTCGAACTGACCCATCGCGGCGCGACCGATCTCGACGTGACGTTCCGGCTGACCGACGCGGGGCGCGTGGCCGCGCTCGAGGAAAAAGCGCGCAGCGGCTACAGCGGACCGGCGCCGGTGACGCTCGACGCGTATCTGGAATGCGTGAGCACGCATTCGGTGCGCAAGCTGCATATCAACTGCCGCGACGTGTGGGCCGCGTTCGAAGGCATCGTGATCGACACGTCCGTGCTCGATGCGGCGGCCGCGGCGCTGAATGCGGGGCGGCCGCTGCTGATCCACGGCCCGGCCGGCAGCGGCAAGACGTTCCTGGCCGAGCGGCTCGGCGCGCTGATGCACGGGTGCGTACCGGTGCCGCATGCGATCTGCGTGGCGGGCGAAGTGATCCAGATCTACGACCCGCTCGTGCACGTCGACGCGGAATCGCAAACGGACGGCCGCTCGGCCGATCGCCGCTGGCGCCTGTGCGAGCGGCCGGTCGTGATGTCCGGCGGCGAACTGACGCTCGAGGAGCTCGATTTGCGCCGCGACGCAGCGTCGGGCTTTTACCAGGCGCCGCCGCACATGAAGGCGAACATGGGCATGTACGTCGTCGACGATCTCGGCCGCCAGCGGGTCGAGCCGCGCGATCTGCTCAACCGCTGGCTGCGCCCGCTCGATCGCGGCGTCGATTTCCTGACGCTCGAATCCGGCAACCGCTTCGTGCTGCCGTTCGACGTATGGCCGGTGTTCTCGAGCAACCTCGCGCCCGAACAGTTCGCCGACGACGCATTCCTGCGCCGGCTCGGCTCGAAGCTCCACGTCGGTCCGATGTCGATCGACGATTACCGCGCCGTGTACGACGCGGCCTGCGCATCGCTGGGCCTCGTGTCGGCGAACGACGCATTCGAATTCCTGCTGCATCGGCTGCACTTTCCGACCGGCAAGGCCTTTCTCGCATGCTTTCCGGCGGACCTGCTGCGCCTCGTGGCCGCCGGCGCGCGTTACCGCGGCGATCCGCTCGAGGTGACGCACGACGCGCTGTACGACGCGTGGACGAGCTACTTCGGCGCAGCGCCCGATCGCGACGGCGGTTATCCGCCGCTCGCCGAGCGTGGTGGTCGTACGTTCGTCACCGGTTGAACCGTTTTTTCCGAATCGTCGAGGAGCATTGCCATGAAAAACAGTCGCGCAGTCATGATGCTGGTCGTCGCGATGATCGCGGGTCTTGCCGCGGTCGTGTTCGCATCACGCTGGTTGATGCAGACGTCCACCAGCTCGGTCACGTCGGTCGCGGTCGCGACCACCGACCTCAACTTGGGCGAGCCGCTCGGGCCGAACCAGATCCACATGGTCAGCTGGCCGTCGGGGAGCGTCCCGACCGGCGCGTTCACCGACACGAAGGAACTCGAAGGGCGCGTCGTGCGCACGAGCCTCGCACGCGGCGAGCCGGTGATCGAGTCGAAGCTCGCGCCGGTTGGCACGAAGGGCGGGCTGTCCGCGGTGATTGCCGACGGCAGCCGGGCGATCACCGTGCGCGTGAACGACGTGGTCGGCGTCGCGGGCTTCGCGCTGCCGGGCAACTACGTCGACGTGATCGTCAACACGCAGGAACAGCAGGGCAAGGCCGACGGGCAGAGCATCTCGAAGATCGTGCTCGAGCACATTCTCGTGCTGGCCGTCGCGCAGCAGGTCAGCCGCGACGACACCGCACCGAAGGTCGTGAACGCGGTGACGCTCGAAGTCACGCCGGAACAGGCCGAACGCCTCGACCTCGCACGCAGCGTCGGCACGCTGTCGCTCGTGCTGCGCAACCAGATCGACCAGAAGACGCTGACGACCGACGGCGCGACCAAGCTGACGCTGCTCGGCAAGGCGCCGGTCGCGACGCCGGCGCCCGCACCAGCGCCCGTGAAGACCGTGCGCGTGCGTGTCGCGTCGCATGCGGCACCGGAAGCGCGCCGCGATTGCGTCGGTGTGCTGACGGGCGTGCACGGCAGCGTCGAATGTTTCTGAAACCGCACGACACATCCAGATAACCAGATTAACCAGATCGGCCGCCGTCACGGTACGGCGGCCTTGGAAGGCGACAACCGGCGGCTCGCCGGTCACTCGGGGGATCAGTCGAAATGAAGATCAATCCGCAACACTCAGGTACCGGCCCGGTGCGCACGCGCATCGCACGGGGCACGATGATGGCCGCGATCCTCTGTACGGGGTGGCTGACGGTGTACAGCGCGCTGGCCCAGGAAGGCGTGGAATCGGCCGCGCTGACGAAGGGGGGCGCGAGCGCGCCGGCCGCCGTCGCGAAGGGGCCGATGCAGATGACGATCAGCATGGCGCCGGCGCCGGCCGCCGCGGCGTCGGCGTCGGCGGGACCGCTGCGCGGGCCGAACTGCGTGGGCGCGGTGCGCGAATCGACCAGCGTCAGCGTGCCGCTCGGCAAGTCGCTGCTCGTGCCGATGCCGGAGCCGGTCCGCAACCGGACCATCGGCAACCCGGCCGTCGCGCAGGCGACGATGGTGTCGCCGCAGACGCTGTACATCCTCGGGCTCGCCGTCGGCACGACCAACATGATCGTGCAGGGCCGGAGCGGCGCATGCCGCGTGATCGACGTCGCGGTCGGCGCGGACGCCGGCGGCCTGCAGGCATCGCTGATGCAGCTCATGCCGAACGAGCGCGACATCCACGTGTCGACCGCGGCCGGCACGATCGTTCTCGCGGGCACCGTATCGAACTCGCAGGCCGCGCAACAGGCCGTGCAGATCGCCCGCGCGTACAGCGACAGCGCGGGCGGCGGTGACGGCGGCGGCGCCGCCAAGGGCGGCGGCGTGCTCAACATGCTCGCCGTCACGTCGCCGCAGCAGGTGATGCTCGAAGTGAAGGTCGCCGAAGTATCGAAGACGCTGATCAACCAGATGGGCAGCGCATTCAACATCCAGGGCGGCTTCGGCTCGTGGAGCGGCGCGCTCGTCAGCAACCTGCTCGCGGGCGTCGCGAGCGGCGCGATCTTCAACAAGGCGAACAACAAGCCGTTCAGCATCGCGGCCGACGCGCAGAACACCGACAACCTCGTGAAGATCCTCGCGGAGCCGAATCTCGTGACGATCAGCGGCCAGGAAGCGACCTTCCTCGCCGGCGGCAAGATCTTCATTCCGATCCCGCAGAGCAGCGGCAACGGCACGTCGGCGATCACGTTGCAGGAAGAGGAGTTCGGCGTCGCGCTGAAGTTCACGCCGACCGTGCTCGCGAACGGCCGGATCAGCCTGAAGGTCGCGCCTGAAGTGTCGGAGCTGTCGCAGACGGGCGTCACGCTGAGTGCGACCAACGTCGGCGGCACGTCGATCCTGCCGCTGATCACGACGCGGCGCGCGTCCACGACGGTCCAGATGGGCGACGGCGAATCGTTCGCGATCGGCGGGCTGATCAAGGACAACGCGACGGGCGCGCTGAAGGCGATCCCCGGCGTCGGCGAGGTGCCGGTGCTGGGCGCGCTGTTCCGCAGCACGTCGTTCCAGCAGGACCGCACCGAGCTGATCTTCGTCATTACGCCGCACCTGGTGAAGCCGCTGCAGACCGCCGACGTGGCGTTGCCGACGGACAGCTTCTCGAAGCCGAACGAAGCCGACGTGTACGCAACGGGCAACATGGAAGGCCGCGGCGGTGTGCGCAAGCCGGCCGCGCAACCCGCGAACGGCGCCGCTGCCGCACCGCAGGCGCCGGCCCCGGCTCCGCAATCGGACGTACCGGCCGGCCGGGCCGCGGCCCTGCCCG
>NZ_CABVPL010000061.1 GCF_902499045.1 Burkholderia latens
ACGCCGATGATAGTGCGGATTCCCGTGTGAAAGTAGGTAATCGTCAGGCTCCCCTCAAGCCAGAAACCCCCGCCCGAACAGGCGGGGGTTTTTGCATTTGTGGCGCCGGAAATGACGTGTGCAGTTGTGCGGCAGCGCATTGGCACGACGCCGGTCCCTGCGCGTAGCGCGACCCGATTGCCCTGTGTCGACGAGACCCGCGTGCCGGCCCAGTCCCGACCAGTTCGGATCCGATTGGTCTTTCACGGTAGAGCGGGCAACGCGGCCGGCCCCCGATCTCCGATTTGTCAGGTCACGCAGCTACCCCTCGAGCATGCCGACTTCCTGCAACGCAGAAATTTGCAATACCTCATTCCGCGGACCACCCCATCTGCGTCCAGCGACCATCAGCTTGATGTTGGTACATCGGGCCGTCACACCGTGAGCGGCGATGATGGCCGACGTTCGGGACAGATGGCGGATAAAGGCGCTATTTTTGTCTTATTGCCAATCTTCATGCTCTGATTTTCCAACGCATCAGCACATCTTGCCGAGCGGATGAGGTGGGGCTACGCGTCGCCCAACGATATCGTCATAAAGATCCATGCGCATAAAGCCCATTCGGACGATATGCCCGCCCAAGCGGAACGTGTGCTCTTCACGGTAATATCGCCGTTCGTTCCGATTCCCGGCGTCCGTCTATGTCTGTCGGGTGCTCGGTGTCTTTTGCATTCCGTCTCCCGTACCGTTCATGACTGACAGCTCTACCGAAAGTGGTCGGACGACCGACTTCTTGCCGTATCTCGTGGCCGCCACGTTCTTCATGGAGTATCTCGATACCACCGTGATCGCGACTGCGTTGCCGCAAATGGCGCGCTCGTTCGGCGTCGGGCCCAACGCTTTGAGTCTCGGGATGACGGCCTACATGCTCGCTCTCGCGGTCTTCATCCCGATCAGCGGCTGGGTTGCGGACCGTTATGGTTCGCGTACGGTGTTCGCGAGTGCCATCGTCGTCTTTACCGGCGCGTCGGTGTTGTGCGGGCTCTCGGGCGGCGTGGTGACGTTCACGGCTGCGCGCCTGTTGCAAGGTGTCGGCGGGGCGATGATGGTACCGGTCGGACGGATGATCGTCGTTCGCAGCACCGACAAGGCAAAGCTGATGCGCGCGATCGCCACGATCACGTGGCCTGGCATCGTCGCGCCGGTCGTCGGGCCGCCGATCGGCGGTTTCATCACGACCTACGCGTCATGGCGATGGATCTTCCTGTTGAACGTCCCGTTTGGCATTGCCGCGCTCGCGTGTACCTGGCTGATCGTCCGCAACACGCGGGCCGACGAACCGCGGCCGCTCGACTGGATCGGCTTCGTGCTGGCCGGTGGAGCGCTGACGTGTCTGCTGATCGGTACTGAAGCGGCCGGCCAGCAGGACGTCGACTTCACGCGCGCCGGCATATTGATCGGTGCCAGCGTGCTGTTCGGCATCGCCGCGTGGATGCACGCGCGCCGCTCAGCGCATCCGCTGCTCGATTTCACGACACTGAAGGTGCCGACGTTCTCGGTGACCGTCATCACCGGCTCGGTCACGCGGATCGCGATCAATGCGGTGCCGTATCTGCTACCGCTGCTGTTCCAGATCGGCTTCGGGCTGTCGCCTTTCCAGTCGGGCCTGTTGCTGCTCGCGAGCGCGTTGGGCAATCTCGGGATGAAAGCGGGCACGTCGTGGATCCTCGATCGCTTCGGCTTTCGCCGCGTGGCCCTCGTCGACGTGACGATCGTCGGCCTCTTTACGATCGCATGCGGCTGGTTGACCGCTTCGACGCCGCTCGCGATCACGTTGTCCGTCGTTTTCGTGTACGGACTCACGCGGTCGATGCAGTTCACGACGCTTGCGACGCTCGCGTATGCGGACATCCCCGCCCAGCAGACGAGCGCGGCGAGCACGCTGTGGAGCGCCGCACAGCAGATGACGATCGGGATGGGGATCGCGTTCGGTGCGTTGTCGTTGCGGCTCGCGGCATTGGCGCGCGGCGATGCCGCGGGCATGCACTACGTGCTCGACGATTTCCGCTGGGCGTTCGTTGCGGCGGGCGTGCTCGCGCTGCTGACGTTGCCCGGCTATGCGCGATTGGCCTCCGATGCGGGCGACCGCTTGCGGGCGAATGTGGCGCGAGGCTAGGGCGACACACGACGTGCATCGAACCTGCGACACGTGATTGCCGACGTTATCTGTTGCGTCCTTGGAACGCCGATTCGCCGTCGCTGCTGTGGCGTGGACGGACGCGACGACGATCGCTGTCCTGGAGGCGGACGAGGGAATCGCTTAGCGCGCGTCCGACAATGACGCCCGGCGCCTCCGGCACGAATCCCGTCGAACGCTGACCGCTGACCGCTGACCGCTGACCGCTGACCGCTGACCGCTGACCGCCAAGCGCCAAGCGCCAAGCGCCAAGCGCCAAACGCCAAACGCCAAACGCCAAACGCCAAACGCCAAGCGCCAAGCGCCAAGCGCCAAGCGCCAAGCGCCAAGCGCCAAGCGCCAAGCGCCAAGCGCCAAGCGCCGAACGCCGAACGCCGGGCCGGTGCCGTGCTCGTCCCGATTGCCATCACTGTGCATCGTGGAAGATGATGCCGACAGTGTGGCGGCGGCCGCTTCGAATCCTGCTCACCCCATGGCGCAAGTTGACGCGATAGACACCGCGCGTTCCCTGCACGGGCCTGCCGTGTACGGCGAAGATCACCGCGTCGCCTTGCGTCAGCGGCACCACTTCCGCACGTGACTGCATCCGCGGCCGCTGTTCCGTCAGCACGAACTCGCCGCCCGTGAAATCGCGGCCGGGCGCCGACAGCAGGATCGCCACCTGGAGCGGGAACACGTGCTCGCCATAGAGATCCTGGTGGAGGCAGTTGTAGTCGTCAGGACCGTATTGCAGGATCAATGGCGTTGGTCGCGTCTGTCCCGCTGCATGACAGCGATCGAGGAACACACGGTGCTCTTTCGGATAGCAGACGTCGATCCCGAGCGCCTGGTTCCAGCGATTCGCGATCGGCGCCAGATGTGGATAGATCGTCGCGCGTAGCTCGGCGATGACCGCCGGCAACGGATACGCGAAATACTTGTATTCGCCGCGCCCGAAGCCGTGCCGTGCCATCACGACGCGTGAACGGTATAGCGTATCCCGAGGATAGAGCGACGCAAGGGTCTCGCACTCGCTTGCCGAGAGCAGGCCGGGCGCGCGCGCGCAACCGTATCGGTCGAGCTCGACATCGACGGCCGGCCAGTCGATCGCGTCGACGCGCTGTGCGATGTCCGACGATGCGGCGGCAGGTTGCAGATCGGCGATGTTCACGGGTGTGCCTCGGTTCTTCAGCGATATGGTGTTGTGGGGTCGCGCATGCGGCGATACGGAAGCGTTCCGCGCACGATTGGAGCGGCGATGAGCGTCGATGCATTCAGTCTAATCGCGCGCGACTGCCGGCGCGCTCCAGATCTTGCGCTCCAATTCGGCGAAGAAAGGGGGACAGTTTGCGGTGCGGCGCGAATGCGCCGCACGAGGTAGGCCCGAGAAACGTGGAAGGCCGGAAGCGAGTGACGAGTGGCAACCAGCGGTGATGGCAACCGGCACACGGCATACGGCATACGGCATACGGCATACGGCATACGGCATACGGCATACGGCATACGGCACACGGCATACGGCAAACGGCAAACGGCAAACGGCAAACGGCAAACGGCAAACGGCAAACAACGCCGACAGCAACAGCAACAGGAACAGGAACAGGAACAGGAACAGCGGCAGCGGCAGCGGCAGCGGCAGCGGCGAGCGGGCAAGCGGGCAAGCGGGCAAGCGGGCAAGCGGGCAAGCGGGCAAGCGGGCAAGCGACAGGACAGGACAGGACAGGACAGGACAGGACAGGACAGGACAGGACAGGACAGGACAGGACAGGACAGGCGAGAGGCGACTGCGACGAGTGACAGCGGTACGCGGCAAGCCGAGAAACCGACAAGCGCTGACCGACGAACCTACTCGGAACGTGGCATGCGGGGCATAAACCAATCGCCACGGCCCCGCTTGATGCCACGCCAATGCAAGGAAGAAGTGACGCTTGAACCCGCCAACGGCCTGAACCTGTATCCGGAGCTCGTCGAGATCAGCCGCCCTTCCGCGCGGCAAGCGGACCGGCTCCCCCGGCCGCCCGCCGCCCGCCGCATCAAGCCACCGACCGGAACAACCAGTAAAGCCCCGCTGCCAGCGCGATCGACGCCGGCAGGGTCAACACCCACGCCAGCACGAGGCTGCGCACCGTGCTCCATTGCAGTCCGGACCCGTTAGCCGCCATCGTGCCGGCGACACCCGACGACAGCACATGCGTCGTCGACACCGGCAGCCCGTACGCATCGGCCGCGCCGATCGTCAGCATCGCGACGAGTTCGGCCGACGCGCCCTGTCCGTACGTCAGATGCTGCTTGCCGATTTTCTCGCCGACGGTCACGACGATCCGCTTCCAGCCGACCATCGTGCCAAGACCGAGCGCGATCGCGACGGCCACCTTCACCCAGGTCGGGATGAACTTCGTCGCATGATCGAGCTGCTTGCGGTAGTTGTCGATCGCGAGCCTGTCGTCGGCGGCGAACGCGGGTTGCCCCGATTTCTCGATCAGCCGAATCGCTTCGGACACCAGATACATCGTGTTGCGCACGTTGTCGACGTCGCCCTGCGGCACGGCCGCCATCGAACCCGACGAGCCGACCGCGGCTGCCAGCGACGTGGACAGCTGTTGGATGCCCGGCAGCACGGCGGGCGTCATCTCGCGGTGCTGCACGAAGCGCTCGACGTCGGCGCGCGGATTCGCGGACGGTGCGACACCGTTCGCATATTTCGCGAAGGTGGCGGCGGCCTGGTTCGCGACGGCGACGAACGTCTGCGACTCGGCCGGCGTCACGGCCTTGTTCAGCGCATACGCGGTCGGCACCGTGCCAATCAGGATCAACATGATCAGGCCCATCCCTTTCTGTCCGTCGTTCGACCCGTGCGCGAACGACACGCCGGTGCACGTGAGAATCAGCAGACAGCGAATCCAGAACGGCGGCGGCTGATCCTTCGGCGGCTCCTTGTACAGTTCCGGAATCCGCACCGCGGCCTTCAGCACGAGCAGCAGCAGCGATGCGCACAGGAAACCGACGATCGGCGAGAACAGCAGCGACTTGCCGACGCCGAGCGCCTGAGCCCAGTCGACGCCGCTCGTGCCCGACGGCCCGTGCATCAGCTGGTTCATCAGCCCGACGCCGATGATCGAGCCGATCAGCGTATGCGAGCTCGACGACGGCAATCCGAAATACCAGGTCGCGAGGTTCCAGACGATCGCGGCGATCAGCAGCGCGAACACCATCGCGAACCCCGCCCCGCTACCGACCTGCAGGATCAGCTCGACCGGCAGCAGCTGCAGGATGCCGAATGCGACGGCGCCGCTCGAAACCATCACGCCGAGAAAGTTCCACATGCCGGACCAGATCACCGCGACGTTCGGCGTCAGCGAGTGCGTGTAGATCACGGTCGCGACCGCATTCGCGGTGTCGTGGAAGCCGTTGACGAACTCGAAGCCAAGTGCGATCAGCAACGCCGCGCCGAGCATCAGGTACGGGAACAGCGAGCCTTCGCGGACGGGCGCCAGATCGGCGATCAGATGGGTGGTGATATAGACGGCGCCGACCGTGAGCACCAGCAGGAAGGCGGCGTAGCCGACCTGCCGGGTGCGTTCGGTAGAGCCGGAATGGGGCGCGGCGGACGGAGCGGGCTGATTCATGACGGTATCTCGTAAGGGAACCGCGTCCGATCCTAGCTTTCGTTACCAGTCAGTTTGATGACAGTACGGACGTCGAATCGTCGTCTTACGGATATGAAAGAAAGGGGCATGCCATTCTCCATATAGTGGGCACGTACCCCCATGGAAACCCCGTCGCGCGCGACGCACGCGAACATCCCTAGCGCAGCATGCGCGGCGCACTGCCCGTCGATTCGCGCGCCAGCGCGACGAACGCGGCCACATAGTCTATCGACGCGTCCGCCTCGCGGATGCCGAGAAAGATCTGTTTCGCGATGCCCGTCTTGCCGAGCCGGACCGGCACGACCGGCATCCGGTCCGCGTATTCGTCGGCGAGCCAGCGCGGCAGCGCAGCCACGCCGCGTCCGCTCGCGACCATCTGCAGCATGATGTCGGTCGTCTCGATCGACTTGTGGCGCCGCGGCACGATGCCGGCCGGCGTCAGGAACTGGTTGTAGATGTCGAGCCGGTCGGTCTCGACCGGGTACGTGATCAGCACTTCGTCGGTCAATTGCTCGGGCGTCACGTATTCGGCGTTCGCGAACCGGTGCGCGTCGGCGACAACCAGCACCTGCTCGTAATCGAACACGGGATCGAAGCGCAGCCCTGGCCGGTTCAGCGGATCCGGCGTGACGAGCACGTCGACGTCATGGCCGAACAGCGCGCCGATGCCGCCGAACTGAAAGCGCTGCTTCACGTCGACGTCGACGTCGGGCCAGCGCGACAGGTACGGCGACACGACCTTCAGCAGCCACTGGTAGCACGGATGGCACTCCATCCCAATGCGCAGCGTGCCGCGCTCGCCCTTCGCGTACTGCTTCATCCGCTCCTCGGCAAGCTCGAACTGCGGCAGCAGCCGGTTCGCGAGCTTCAGCAAATATTGGCCGCCCTGCGTGAGCCGCAGGCCGCGGCCTTCGCGGTCCCAGATCGGCGTGCCGAGCTGCTGCTCGAGCTTGCGCACCGTATGACTGAGCGCGGATTGCGTGAGATGCAGCGCATTGGCGGCGGCGGTCAGCGAGCCGAGGCGCTCGACTTCACGAATCACGACGAGATGGAATCGTTCCAGCATGGCGCTCGCTTACCCAACATATACATGAACAAATTTAATGGATGAATGAAATAATGCCATTTTATTTCATGAGATGAAATCCCTATGATGGCTGCCGGATCCACTATTTCTTCTGGACGGCAGCTTCATGGTGACGACACACAACCTCGGTTTTCCGCGCATCGGCGCGAAGCGCGAACTCAAGTTCGGTCTCGAACGCTACTGGAAGGGCGAGTCGTCGCGCGACGCGCTGAAGGCGCTCGGCGCCGAACTGCGCCGGCGTCATTGGCACCAGCAGCGCGATCTCGACCTCGCGCCGCTCGGCGATTTCGCGTTCTACGACCACGTGCTCGACATGAGCTTCACGCTCGGCAACCTGCCGAAGCGCGTGCAGGACTTCCATGGCGACGCGCTCGACAATTATTTCCGTGTCGCGCGTGGCCGTTCGACACAGTCGGCGGAACAGCATGGGGCGTGCTGCGGCGGTGTCGCGGCCGGCGAAATGACGAAGTGGTTCGACACGAACTATCACTACATCGTCCCGGAGTTCCACGCGGACACGAACTTCTCGCTCGATCCGTCGCGCCTGCTGCAGCAATTGGCCGAAGCGAACGCGCAGGGCGTGAATGCGAAACCGGTGATTCTCGGCCCGGTCACGTACCTGTGGCTCGGCAAGACGAAGGACGATTCCGATCGTCTCGCGCTGCTGCCGAAGCTGCTCCCGGTATATGGGGCGCTGCTGGACACGCTGACCGCGCAGGGCGTCGAATGGGTGCAGATCGACGAACCGATCCTCGTCACCGAGCTCGATGCCGAATGGCGCGAGGCATTCCGCACCGCGTATGCGCTGCTGGAAACGCGTCGCATCAAGGTGCTGCTTGCCACGTACTTCGGCCAGCTGCAGGACAACCTGACGCTCGCGGCGTCGCTGCCGGTAGACGGCCTGCATATCGACGCGATCAACGCGCGCGACGAAGTCGATGCGCTCGTGCGCGAACTGCCGGTCGACCGCGTGCTGTCGGTGGGCGCGATCAACGGGCGCAACATCTGGAAGACGGACCTGAACGCGGCGCTCGACTGGCTCGAACCGCTCGCGCAGCAACTGGGCGACCGGCTGTGGCTCGCGCCGTCGTGCTCGCTGCTGCACGTGCCGGTCGATCTCGCGAGCGAAGAGAAGCTCGACGCCGAAATCCGCTCGTGGCTCGCGTTCGCGCTGCAGAAGCTCGATGAACTGAAGGTGCTCGCGACCGCGCTGAACGCAGGCCGCGCCGCGGTTGCCGGCGCGCTCGCCGCGAACGCGGCCGCGATCGAATCGCGCCGCCGCTCGCCGCGCGTGAACAATCCGGCGGTGAAAGCGGCGATCGCGCGTATCGACACGCAGCTCGGCAACCGTGCGAGCCCATACCCGCAACGGGCGCCGAAGCAGTCGGCACGACTGAACCTGCCGCTCTTTCCGACGACGACGATCGGTTCGTTCCCGCAGACCGCCGAGATTCGCCACGCACGCAGCCAGTTCAAGGCCGGTGCGCTGGACGAAGCCGGCTACCGCACGGCGATGCACGCCGAGATCGAACGCAGCGTGCGCGAACAGGAGTCGCTCGAGCTCGACGTGCTCGTGCACGGCGAAGCGGAACGCAACGACATGGTCGAATACTTCGGCGAGCAACTCGACGGCTACGCGTTCAGCCAGTTCGGCTGGGTGCAATCGTACGGGTCGCGCTGCGTGAAGCCGCCGATCCTGTTCGGCGACATCAGCCGCCCGAAGGCGATGACGGTCGAATGGATCACGTATGCACAGTCGCTGACGAGCAAGCCGATGAAGGGGATGCTGACCGGCCCGGTGACGATCCTGAACTGGTCGTTCGTGCGTGACGACCAGCCGCGCTCGGTGTCCTGCTACCAGCTTGCGCTCGCGATCCGCGAAGAAGTGCTCGATCTCGAGAAGGCGGGCGTGCGCGTGATCCAGATCGACGAGGCCGCGTTGCGCGAAGGGCTGCCGCTGCGCCGCGCGCAGTGGAGCGCGTACCTGAAGTGGGCGATCGAGTCGTTCCGGATTGCCGCGAACGGCGTGCGGGACGACACGCAGATCCACACGCATATGTGCTATTCGGAGTTCAACGACATCATCGCGTCGATCGCCGACATGGACGCGGACGTGATCACGATCGAAACGTCGCGCTCGGACATGGAACTGCTCGACGCGTTCGACAGCTTCCGGTATCCGAACGAGATCGGGCCGGGCGTGTACGACATCCACTCGCCCAACATCCCGACGCAGGATCACATCGTCGGGTTGATGAAGAAGGCGGCCGAGCGGATTCCGGCGGAACGGCTGTGGGTGAATCCCGACTGCGGGCTCAAGACGCGCCAGTGGGGCGAGGTGATTCCGGCGCTGACGAACATGGTCGCGGCCGCGAAGACGCTGCGCAACCACGCGCAATAACGCGCGGACGGAGCGCGTCGCCCGTCACGATCGATGACCGGCCGGCGCAAAGTTGCAGCGCTGCACGCGTGAACCGCCTGTCGCGACGCCGCTTTGCCGATCGGCCGGACGTCGCGGGGCCGCGCCGGACGCCCAATGCAAACGGGCAGGCGACTTCGCCTGCCCGTTGCGCGAGTTGCGTGACGTTACGCGACGCGCGCACCGCGCGGCAGCGCGTCGTCCTGCTCTCCCGGCGCGCCGGCATCGTCGATGCCGACGCGGCGCGAGATCACCCACACGCACACCGACGACAGCACGGCGGCGCTCGTGTACTGGATCGCGAGCGGCCACCATTGCGGCGCCGCGTTCTGCGCGATCAGCGTGGCGGCGAGCGGCGTCAGGCCGCCTGCGATCGCGCCGCACACCTGATACGCGATCGAGATCGCCGTGTAGCGGATACGCGCGATGAAGATGCCGCTGACGAAACCGGCGACGACCGAGTAGTAGCCCGATTCCGCGAGCGTCGCGAGGCCGACTCCGACCGTGATCGACACTGGCGTGCCCATGTGCACGAGTGGCAGCATCACGAACGGCACGATCGCGGCCCACGCGCCGGTGATCAGCAGCACGCGTGTCGTGCCGAAGCGCTGCGCGAGGAACGCGGCGGCGAGCTGCACGGCGAACTGCAGCACGGCGACGATCGTCATGCAGTGCAGCACCATCGACCGGTCGAGCGACAGGAACTGCGTCGCATAGCTGATCATGAAGATGTTGCTGAAGTACACGCCGGCGATCCCGTACACGTTCGCGCCGATCGCGAGCAGCAGCAGCGGCCAGTACTTGAGCGCTTCCCGCACGGGGTTTTGCGCGGTGTTGCCGCTTTTCTTCACTTCCTCGAACTCGGGCGATTCGGACACGTTCGCACGGATCACGAACCCGACGATCAACAACACGGCGCTCGCGAGGAACGGCACGCGCCAGCCCCAGCTCATCATGTCGTCCTTCGACAGCGTGCTGATTGCGCCGAACGCGAGCATCGACAGGATCAGGCCGCTCGCGCTGCCGAGCTGCGCGAACGACGCGAAGAACGTGCGTTTGCCCTCGGGCGCGTGCTCGCCGGCGAGCAGCACCGCGCCGCCCCATTCGCCGCCGACCGCAATGCCTTGCAGCACACGCATCAGCACGAGCAGGATCGGTGCGATCACGCCGGCCTGCGCGTGGGTCGGCAGCAGCCCGATCGCGACGGTCGACACGGCCATCAGCATCAGCGTCGCGAGCAGCGAGCGCTTGCGACCGAAGCGATCGCCGAGATAGCCGAACATCACGCCGCCGAGCGGCCGCGCGAAGAAGCCGACCGCGAACGAGCCGAACGATGCGAGCAGGCTGATGAAGCGGCTTTCGCCCGGGAAGAACAGCGGCCCGAATACGATGGCGGCGGCGGTCGCGTAGCTATAGAAGTCGTACCACTCGATCGTGGTGCCGACGAACGAAGCGAGCGCCGCCCGCTTCGGCTGTTTGACGGAGGTCCCCATCTACTGTGTGCTCCTCTGGAATTCTCTGATTTGGAATAGTCGTGTGGCCGGGCTCAGTCGCGGTACGAAACGCCCGGCAGCACGCACAGCAACTCGTACGCGAGGTTCGCGCCGAGCAGCGCCGTGGTGCCGAACGGGTCGTACGGCGGCGCGACTTCGACGAGATCGCAGCCGACGATGTTCAGCCCCTTCGCGCCGCGGATGATTTCCAGCGCTTGCGGCACCGTGAGCCCCGCGATTTCCGGCGTGCCGGTGCCCGGCGCGTAGGCCGGGTCGATGCCGTCGATATCGAACGTGATGTAGACAGGCGTGTCGCCGATGCGCGCGCGCACTTCATCCATCAGCGGCGCGAGCGACTGGTTCCAGCATTCCTCGGCCTGGACCACGCGGAAGCCCTGCTCGCGGCACCAGTCGAAATCCTCGGCGGCGTAGCCGGTGCCGCGCAGGCCGATCTGCGTGACCTTGTCGCCGTGCAGCAGGCCTTCCTCGACCGCGCGGCGGAACGGCGTGCCGTGCGCGATCTTTTCGCCCATCATCGTATCGTTGACGTCGGCGTGTGCATCGACGTGGATCAATGCAACCTTGCCGTGCTTGCGGTGAATCGCGCGCAGGATCGGCAGCGCAATCGTGTGGTCGCCGCCGAGCGTGATCGGCTTGCAGTCGTGCTCGAGGATCGCGTCGTACGCGGCTTCGATGCGCGCGATGGAGTCGTGCAGGTTGTACGGGTTGATCGCGACGTCGCCGATGTCGGCGACTTGCAGCGAATCGAACGGCGCGGCGCGGGTCGCCATGTTGTACGGGCGCAGCAGCACGGATTCGGTGCGGATCTGGCGCGGGCCGAAGCGCGCGCCGGTGCGGTTGGAGGTGCCGAGATCGAACGGCACGCCGACGAAACACGCGTCGAGCCCGGCAGCGCTCGCCACGTGCGGCAGGCGCATCATCGTCGCGATGCCGCCGCTGCGCGGCATTTCATTGCCGCCGAGCGGCTGAAAATGGGTGTGGTCGTTCATGGGGTGCCTCTTCCGATGTGGGGTTGCCGTATCATGCGACGCGGTCTGGCGCATAGTTTTACGCGTTGCGCCGGAAAGAAGAATGCGAAGATATCGACGTAAACATCGATTTCCATCGATGTATGGAAGGGGAATAGCGTGCTCGGGAATCTGTCGACCCTCGATCTGCGGTTGATCCGCGTGTTTCTCGCGGTCACGGACGCGGGCGGCGTGTCGGCCGCGCAGGCGATGCTGAACGTCGGCCAGTCGACGATCAGCGCGCAGCTTTCGTCGCTCGAGACGCGGCTCGGCTACCGGCTCTGCGAGCGCGGCCGCAGCGGCTTCCGGCTCACGCCGAAGGGCGAGCGGTTCCACGCGATGAGCCGCAAGCTGCTCGCCGCGCTCGACGAATTCGGCATGGCCGCGCGGCACATGGATCGCCAGCTGGTCGGCACGCTGAACATCGGCCTGATCGGCCATACGCCGGTCAGCCAGAATGCGCGGATCGCCGAGGCGATCGCCGCGTTTCGTACGCGCGACGAAGCCGTGCGCTTCTCGATCTCGGTGCGCGCGCCCGGCGATCTCGAGGAAAAGCTGCTGAGCAACGAAATCCAGATCGCGGTCGGCTACTTCTGGCACCGCGTGCCGACGCTGCACTACACGCCGCTGTTCATCGAGCGGCAGGTCGCGTATTGCGGCCGCGGTCATCCGCTGTTCGAACGCGCCGGCGCGCTGACGCCGGCCGACGTCGCGGGCTTCGAATGGGCGTGGCGATCGTATCCGCTGCCGGAGGCGCAGATGTCGACGACGCCCGATCGCGTGACCGCGACCGCCGACAACATGGAAGCCGTCGCGCTGCTGATCCTGTCAGGCCATCACCTCGGCTACCTGCCGCAGCACTTCGCGGCGCCGTACGTCGCCCAGGGGCTGCTCGCGCCGCTCAATGCCGAGCAGCTGCACTATGAAGTCACGTTCCACATGGTCGTCGCGCGCGACGGGCGCGGGGATCCGGTCGTCGACGCGTTTCTCGAGGATCTCGAGCGCGCGCATCAGTCGCCCGACGTGGTGTGACGCTGCGCGAGGCCGTGGGTGGCCCCGGCGAGGCCGGATCGAGCCGGCAATATGAACGAGCGTCATGCCGGAGCCGGGCGCGGCCCGCATCACGGCACCGGCAACCCCGCGTCGTGCTTCACTTCCCGCAACGACAGCGCCGATTCAATCGACGTGACGCCCGGCAGCATCCGCAGCGAGTCGCGCAGGAACGTGCCGTAATCGTCGAGATCGCGCGCGACCACCTGCAGCAGATAGTCGGCCGTGCCCGCGACGTTGTGGCACGCGAGGATCCGCTCGATGCCGAGCACTTCCCGTTCGAACCGGTCGGCGACCTTGCGGTCGTGCGTCGCGAACCGCACCAGCACGAACGCGACGACGCCGAACCCGAGCGCCTGGCGCGACAGCTGCGCGCGGTAGCGCTCGATGTAGCCGTCGTTTTCGAGACGCTTCAGGCGCCGCGCGCACGGCGTTTCGGACAGGCCGACGGATTCGGCGAGGCGCGCGATCGGCAGGCGGCCGTCGCGCTGCACCGCGGCGAGGATCGCGCGATCCGTCTTGTCGAGTTCGGTCATGTTGGCGGATTCCTTGGTCGAATGTCGAGATTGTGGCGGATTCCGCTATGAACCGGCAATCGTGGGCCACAGATGGCCAATAATCCCTCCTCCTTCAGCGGCAACATATCGTCATTGAAGGACGGGGGCAGACCATGATTTCCACGCATTTGCTGTTGATTTATCTCGCCGCGCTCGCGGCCATTTACGCGGTGCCCGGCCCCGACATGGCGCTCGTGCTGCAGACCAGCATCGGCCGCGGCGTGCGGCCCGGGATCGCCGCGGCGGCCGGGCTGTCGCTGTCGCGCACGGTGCACGTGACGCTGTCCGCATGCGGCGTCGCGGCATTGATCCGCAGTGCGCCGTGGCTGTACGAGGCGATCCGCTACGGCGGCGCGCTGTATCTCGCTTACGTCGCGATCCAGGTATTCCGCTCGCCCGTGTTCGCGCTCGGCGACGGCGACGCGGCGGCTGCCGGGGAATTGCGGCAGTCGTTCTTCAAGGGGTTGCTGACGAACCTGCTGAACCCGAAGGCGCTGCTGTTCTGCTCGGTGCTGCTGCCGCAATTCGTGCGGCCCGAGGCCGGGCCTGTCGTATGGCAGATGTTCGAGCTCGGCGCGATGCTCGTCGCGGCCGGCGTGTGTTTCGATCTGGCATGCGTGTTCGGCGCGTCGCGCATCGCCGCATGGATGCGCGCGCATCCGCTCGCGCAGACGGTGCAGCGCTGGACGTTCTCGGCGGCGCTGATCGGCTTCGCGCTGCGCCTGTCGATGGACTGAGCCGCGGCGTCATCGCATCGCTGCCGTGCGGGCCGGCCGGCCGCATGGCGCGGTGTGCCATCGAACGACGGCCGTGCGCGATGCCGGCCTTCGCGCACGGCTGGGGGCCGCTCGTCACGCGCGCAAATCATCTGACTGTTCTAAACTTCCTTTAACTTCGCGCCGTCGCGGACGCGGTGTCGCGAACCGACTGACCGAGCGGAACCGTCTCCCGCCGCCCCTGTCCGATTCCTGGCTGTTCCGTGCAACGCGGTACCAAGGAGGGTCTGAACATGGCAAGGCATCTTCAAGCCGACCGTGAACCCCGAATCGTCGCCGAGTCCAGGTGTCTCGGTCAGTGCGATCCGGCAGAACGCATCCACGTCACGATCATGTTGCGGCGGCAGGAAGAAGGGCAACTCGATGCATTGGTCCACCAACTCGCGAGCGGCGACGCGAACGCGAAGCCGCTGTCGCGCGACGCTTTCGCGCAGCGTTTCTCCGCCAATCCCGACGACATCCGCAAGACCGAGGACTTCGCGCACCGTCACCAGCTGACGGTCGATCGTGTCGATCCGGTCGAGAGCGTGGTCGTGCTGTCCGGCACGATCGCGCAGTTCGAAGCCGCGTTCAGCGTGAAGCTCGAGCGTTTCGAGCATCGCGCGATCGGCCAGTATCGCGGCCGCTCGGGTCCGATCGCGCTGCCGGACGAACTCGGCGACGCGGTGACGGCCGTGCTCGGCCTCGACAGCCGGCCGCAGGCACGGCCGCACTTCCGGTTGCGTCCGCCGTTCAAACCGGCGCGCGGCGCGGCGGCCGTCACGTTCACGCCGCCGCAGCTCGCTTCGCTGTACGGCTTTCCGGCCGGCGACGGCGCCGGGCAATGCATCGCGATCGTCGAACTCGGCGGCGGCTATCGCGCGGCCGATATCGAGCAGTATTTCCGCGGGCTCGGCATCGCGAAGCCGCCGATGCTCGTCGACGTGAACGTCGGCACCGGCCGCAACGCGCCGACCGGCGAAGCGAACGGCCCGGACGGCGAAGTCGCGCTCGACATCGAGATCGCCGGCGCGATCGCGCCCGCCGCGAAAATCGCGGTGTACTTCGCGCCGAACAGCGACGCGGGCTTCATCCAGGCCGTCAACGCGGCCGTCACCGACAAGACCAACCGGCCGTCCGTGATCTCGATCAGCTGGGGCGGGCCGGAAGCGATCTGGCAGGCGCAGTCGGCACATGCGTTCAACCGCGTGCTGCAGGCGGCGGCCGCGCAGGGGATCACGGTGTGCGCGGCGTCGGGCGACAGCGGCTCGGGTGACGGGCTGCAGGATGGCGCCGATCACGTCGACTTCCCGGCGTCGAGCCCGTACGTGCTCGGCTGCGGCGGCACGCAGCTCGACGCGCTGCCGGGGCAGGGTATCCGCAGCGAGGTCACGTGGAACGACGATGCGTCGGGCGGCGGTGCGGGCGGCGGCGGCGTCAGCACGCTGTTCGACGTGCCGGCCTGGCAGCACGGGCTGAAGGTCGCGCTCGCCGGCGGCGGCACCACGCCGCTCGCGAAGCGCGGCGTGCCCGACGTTGCCGGCGACGCATCGCCGCAAACCGGCTACGAGGTGTCGATCGCCGGCACGCCCGCGGTGATGGGCGGCACGAGTGCGGTCGCGCCGTTGTGGGCCGCGCTGATCGCGCGGATCAACGCATCGTCCGGCGCATCGGCGGGCTGGATCAACCCGGTGCTGTACAAGAACCCCGGCGCGCTGCGCGACATCACGAAGGGCTCGAACGGCACCTATGCGGCCGCGGCCGGCTGGGATGCGTGCACGGGGCTCGGCAGCCCCGACGGCGCGAAACTCGCGGCCCTGCTCGCGCGCAAGCCGTCGAGCTGACGCGCCGGTATCTGCCTTTACGTCCGACGCGGGTGTCCTGCCCGCGTCTTTTTTCACCTCCAGGAGCAGCACGATGGGCATCGATTCCGCATCTTCCGGCGGCGTGTATCCGCTGCATCACGGCGACCACAATTCGCATGGCGTGCCGCCGACCATCAATCCGGTCGCGCTGAGCCACGGCCGCGACCTGCCGTTCTTCGATCCGGTCGCGTACGGCAACGGCCCCGACGACTCGGTCACCGATACGACCGAGGCGGCCGCGATCACGCACCACACGATCCTGATCGACGGCAAGCGCATCGCGTACACGGCGACGGTCGGCCATCTGGTGACGGTCGATCCGAGCAGTTCGCAGCCGTCCGCGAAGATCTTCTACGTCGCGTTCACGGCCGACGGCGCGCGGGAGGAGACGCGGCCCGTCACGTTCTTCTACAACGGCGGGCCCGGTTCGTCGTCGGTGTTCGTGCTGCTCGGCTCGTTCGCGCCGAAGCGCATCAAGACATCGATGCCGGGATTCACGCCGCCTGCGCCGTACCAGATCGAAGACAACCCGGACAGCATGATCGACCACAGCGACCTGGTGTTCATCAACCCGGTCGGCACCGGCTACTCGGCCGCGGTCGCGCCGAACAAGAACCGCGATTTCTGGGGCGTCGACCAGGATGCAAATTCGCTGAAGCAGTTCATCAAGCGCTACCTGACGAAGAACAACCGGTGGAATTCGCCGAAATACCTGTTCGGCGAGTCGTACGGCACCGCGCGCAGCTGCGTGCTCGCCTACAAGCTGCACGAGGACGGCGTCGAGCTGAACGGCATCACGCTGCAGTCGTCGATCCTCGACTACCGGCAGGCCGGCAACCCGGTCGGCGCGCTGCCGACCGCGGCCGCCGACGCTTGGTATCACAAGAAGCTCGGCATCAAGCCGGCGCCTGCCAATCTCGGCGCGTTCGTCGAGGAAGTCGCGCAGTTCGCGCGTAGCGATTACCTCAGCGCGTTGCGCAACATGCCGCATGCGGATCCGGCCGTCGTGCGCAAGCTGTCCGACTACACGGGCATCGATACGGCGACGCTGCAAACGTGGGGGCTCGACATCGCCGGCTACAACGCGCGCGGCAATTCGCTGTTCCTGACGACGCTGCTGCATGCGCAGGGGCTCGCGCTCGGCTCGTACGACGGCCGCGTGACCGGGATCTCGTCGGGCATCGCCGGCAAGATCGATCCGAACTCGGGCGGCAACGACCCGACGATGACCGCCGTGACGGGCGTCTATACGGCGATGTGGAACAGCTACCTGAACGAGCAGCTGAAGTTCACGTCGAACTCCGCGTTCACGGACCTGAACGACCAGGCGTTCCAGAACTGGGACTTCAGCCATATCGACCCGACCGGCGAGCAGCAGGGCATCGACGCGAAGGGAAACGTGATTCTCTATACCGCGGGCGACCTTGCCGCGGTGATGGCGCTGAACGTCGACCTGAAGGTGTTGTCGGCGAATGGCTTCTACGATTTCGTCACGCCGTTCTACCAGACCGTGATCGACTTGCAGCAGATGCCGCTCGAGGACCAGAAGGTGCGGCAGAACCTGTCCGCGCGCTTCTATCCGTCGGGGCACATGGTCTATCTGGACGGCGGTTCGCGCACCGCGCTGAAGCGCGATCTCGCGGCGATGTACGACGCGACGGTCAGCGATACGAGCGCGCGGATGCGGATTCGCGCGCTGCAGGCGAGGAAGACGGGCGGGAACGCGTAGCGCCGCCCGTCACGGCCGGCTTACGCGGCCGGCCAGTCGAACGGCGTGTACGGCAGCGCGCGCTTGTGGCGCGAGCCGTCGTAGAAGCGCAGCACCGTTTCGTACACGTTGTCGGCGACGGTCTTGCCTTCGAGGAAGTCGTCGATCTCGTCGTACGTGACGCCGTACGCGTGCTCGTCGGGGCGCAGCGGACGCAGCTCCTCGAGGTCGGCTGTCGGCACCTTCATCACGATCAGTTCGTCGCCGCCGAGCGCGCGCGCGACCGCACGCACGCGGCGCTTGCTCAGGCCGGCGAGCGGCAACACGTCGGCGCCGCCGTCGCCGAATTTCGTGAAGAAGCCCATCAGCGATTCGGCCGCGTGATCGGTGCCGATCACGATGCCGCGCCGTGCGCCGGCCACCGCGTACTGCGCGATCATGCGCTCGCGCGCCTTGATGTTGCCGTGCACGAAGTCCTGCTGCGCCGGGTTCTCGAATGCGTGGCCGGACGCGATCAGCGATCCGAGCATCGCGTCGGCGGCGGGCTTCACGTCGACCGTCAGCGTCTCGTCCGCGCGCACGAACGCGAGCGCACGCTGCGCGTCGGCTTCATCGTTCTGCACGCCGTTCGGCAAACGCATCGCGATGAAACGCGCGTCGTAGCCGTCGGCGCGCAGCTGTTCGACCGCGAGTTGCGCGAGCCGCCCGGCCGTCGACGAATCGACGCCGCCGCTGATGCCGAGCACGTAGGTCCGCAGGCCGGTCGAACGAAGGTACTGCGCGAGGAAATCGACGCGGCGCGTGATTTCGGCATCGACGTCGAATTGCGGGGCGACGTGCAGTTCGGCAATGATCGCGCGTTGGCGGCTGGCGTAATCGGCGGATGTCATGGAGGGAGTTCCGGAACGAAATGCGAGGCGCCCATCATAAGCGCAATCGCGGCCCGGCGCCGCGCGCGGCATGCGATCGGGCGCCCGCGCGTTGCATCGGCGAGACGCGGTGCATCTTCATGGTGCAACGGGCGGCGGCGGGGGGATCGCGGTGGCGCGAGTCAACTCAGCGCCGCGCGAGCACGACGCCCGCCAGCGCGAGCGCGAAGCCGGCGAGCTGGACGGTCGCGAGCGTTTCGCCGAACAACCAATAACCCTGCAGCGCGGCGAGCGGCGGCGCGAGGAACAGCAACGACGTCGCGCGCGCCGCGTTGCCGCGCCGCAGCATCCACATCAGCATCGTGACCGCGCCGCCGGACAGGAACACGACGCCCCACACGAGCGACATCCACAGCGCCGGCGCGCCGATCCACCGCGTTTCGTGCAGCAGCGCGACGAACACGGCCGCAACGATGGCCGCGCCGAGGTTCTGCACGGCGACGGCCGTGCGCAAGTCGTTCTGCGCGAGCCTGCCCTTCTGGTACAGCGAGCCCGCAGTGATCGAGCCGACCGACAGCACCGATACCGCGACGACGAACCACGCGGGCGCGGCGCCGGGCGCCGCCGCGACGCCGCCCGCGACCTTCGGCGCGAGCACGAGCGCGACGCCGGCGAGCCCGAGCGCCATGCCGAGCCAGCCGCGTGCGGGCAGCCGCTCGTTGAACAGCGGAACGGCGAGCACGGCGGTCGCGAGCGGTTGCAGCGCTCCGAGCAGCGCCATCACGCCCGCGTTCAGCCCTTGCGCGACGGCCCAGTAGCTGGCGCCGAGATAGATGCCTTGCAGCAGCGCGCCGGCGATCAGATGGCGCGGCCATTCCCGGCGGGCGGGCCAGGGCGCGCGCGCGGCGAGTGCCACCAGGCCGAACAGCGCGGCCGTGCCCGCGAAACGCGCGAGCAGGAACAGGTTCGGATCGGCGTAGGGCTTGATGGCCCGCGCGACGATGAAGCCGGTGGACCACAGCGCGACGAAAGCCGCGGCGACGAGCGAGGTCAGCATGCAGGGGCGGGCCGCGATGCGGCCGGACGAATCGTGAAGTCGACGAGTATCGGACGAAGCGGTGCGGCCGTCTTGTCGGATTCTGCACTCGCTCGCGGCGTGGGCGGTACGTACCCGACGCCCGCGCGGTGCCCGGTGCTGGCTGCGAGCTCGCGGCTGGGGCGGCGGACGCGCGCCACGCTTGCGTGCGTGTTTGGCTGCAAGCGGCGCGTGCGTACGTGCGGCGCCAACGGCGTGCTGGCGTGCGCGCGGCGCGGCTGGAGGCCGGCCCGACGCGCACGCTGCCGCATCAACGCATGCCGTGGCGCGCGCAACGAACCGGAGTTCAGTCGAGCGAGAACGTGTCGAGCGGCTGGTTCGCGCGCGCGTCGGTCGCGAAGCGTGCGGCGAGCTGTTCGTACAAGCGGCGCGCCTCGTCGAGCGTCAGGTCGATCCAGTACGGATCGCCGGCCCCGTCGTTGAGCCGTTCCGGCGAAAACTGGATTTCGATCACACTGCCTTTGCGATACATTGCGCGCCCCTTGATGGTCTGTCGTTCGGCGAAACGCAAAGTTTAGCAATCGCTCGCCGCACCCATTCGCGCGCATCGGGCAATACTGAATTTCGCTTTCGGGAAACGCGCGGGCCGTGGGCCGCGCGGCCGTCAAATGGCGGTCAAACGCCCGTAATACAATGATCGGCTTACCCATTACAGTCGCCTCGGGCGGATCGCGATGCTGGCGGAACAACGTCATCAATACATCCTGTCGGAGCTCGGACGATCGGGCGCGCTGTCGGTTGCCGAACTCGTGCGCTCGCTCGACGTGTCGCGCGAGACCGTGCGGCGCGACCTGAACGCGCTCGCGGCGCGCGGCCTGCTCGTGATGACGCACGGCGGCGCGCTGGCGGCCGACCGCCGCGAGCCGAGCCTGTCCGAGCGCGAAGCGGCGCACGCCGACGCGAAGCGTGCGATCGGCCGGCGCGCGGCCGAATTCGTCCCCGACGACGCGTCGGTGCTGATCGACTCGGGCAGCACGCCGCATGCGGTCGCGCTCGCACTGACCGACCGGCACCGGCTGTCGGTCTACACGAACGACTGGCGCACCGCGTTCGTGCTCGCGCGGCGCAACGGCAATCGCGTGACGCTGCTCGGCGGCGAACTGTCCGACGACGAGGATGCGACGTTCGGGCTCGATACGATCCAGCAGCTCGCGCAATACCACGTCGATTTCGCGTTCGTCGGCGCGGGCGGCATCACCGCCGACGGCGACTGCACCGACTACTCGCGGCTCGCCGCCGAAGTGCGCAGCCGGATGATCGCGGCGGCCGGCACGGCGATCATCGTCGCCGATCATTCGAAGTTCGGCCGCGTGACGCCGGTGCGGATCAACGGCACGTCGGCGGCCCGCTATCTCGTCACCGAACGCACGCCGGACAAGACCGTGCGCCGCGCGCTGACGGCCCGCGGCATCGAGCTGCTGGTGTGCGACTGACGCCGAGCCGACACACAACGTTCATCGAACGGTCATCGCGCGGGAAAAACCGCTGTCGACACTGACCCATTCACGTCGATCGGCCACGCGCCAGGAGCACTGAATGACCGTCAGCGTACGCAGCTACGTTTCCCCGACCCTCGTCCTGCTGGCCTTCGACTGGCCGGCCGCGGCGGCGCGCCGCGACTTCCTCGGCTTTGCGATCCGGCGCACGCCGGGTTTCCGGTCGGCCGATGGCAAGACGCGCGCGCCGAACAGCTGGCTGCCGAACCGGCTCACGTTCGACGGCCCGGCCGCCGACACGCAGGGCGACGCGCCGACCGATCAGGCGCCGATCCAGAAATTCATGTGGTGGGACGCACGCATCGATCCGCAGGATCGCGGTGCGTCGTTCCGCTATGACGTTTTCCCCGTCGTCGGCACGCCCGAGCAGTTGCGCGTGCTCGACGCGGAAGCCGGCACGTGCGACGTCGTGTTGCCCGCGCATATCGTCGACGGCATCGGCACGTGGTTCAACCGGGCGGTGGTGAGCTCGCAGGCATTCGCGAAGCAGGTCGCGGCGCTGGGCCTCGCGCCGGATGCGGCGCCGAGCGCGGACCAGGCGCTGAAGCTGCGTACGTGGCTTGCGAACGACATGGAGCAGGTGTTCGCCGAGATGCTCGGCCCCGCGTCGCGTGCGGTGTCGGCCGTCTATCACCTCACGGACACGCTATGGGCGCTTCCGGCGTTCGAAGCGTTCGGGCGCAAGCATGGCGCGGCGTCGCTCGCGATCGTCTATGACGCGCACACGACGGCGCGCAACGGCAAGCCGCCGCTGCCGTCGCCGAACCAGCCGGCGGTCGACGCGCTGCAAGGCCTCGCGACGCTGGCGCCGCGCGATCGCACGCACATCATGCACGACAAGTTCATCGTGACCGACGCGCCGGCGAGCGGCGCACCCGCGGCGACGCCCGCGCGCGTGCTGACCGGTTCCGCGAACTTCACGACCGAAGGACTGACGGAGCAGGCGAACGTGCTGCACGCGTTCGATTCGCCCGCGCTTGCCGCGTTGTACAACGCGCGCGCCCATGCGCTGGCCGCGAATCCGCCGATCGCGGCGACGGCGAAGCTGTCGCCGGGCTGGTCCGGGCCGCTGACGATCGGGAGCGCGCAGGTGCGTGTCGCGTTTTCGCCGGAGCCGGCCGGGCAGCGCACCGAGATCGATACGATCGTCGCCGCGATCGAGGCCGCGCGGCATTCGGTGTCGTTCTGCCTGTTCATGCCGACCGATGCGGCGTTGCGCGATGCGTGCTTCGCCGCCGGCGACCGCGGGCTGATGATGTTCGGGCTCGTGAACCGCATCAACGCCGGCAGCGCGACGAAGGCCGATGCCGCGCAGCGCGACGGCCAGTCGCTCGATGCGGCGACGCTCGCCAACCTCGAGCTTTACCATCGCCGGCGCGACCGCCGCGATGTGATCGACGCCGCGTATTTCTCGCCGGCGACGGTGCCGCACGGTTTCGAACCCGAGCTGCGCCTGTTTCCGGGTGAAGCGGCGCCGGCGTATCCGCCGGTCGTGATCCATCACAAGTTCATCGTGATCGATGCGGAAGGCGCGAACCCGATCGTCTATACGGGCTCGGCGAACATGAGCCGCAACTCGGAGCAGTACAACGACGAGAACCTGCTCGAGATCCGCGACACGCGGATCGCGGCGATCTATCTCGCGGAATTCCTGCGGCTTTACGAACACTATCGCGCGCGGGCGCTGTCGATCGAAACGAAGCGGCGTGGCGCCGGTGGGCCGCGGCAGCTTGCGCTTGCGCCGGATTCGCGCTGGGCGAAGAAGTATTACGTGGCGGGAAGTCCGGAAGAGAAGGCGCGGATCGCGCTGGCGTCGAGCGTGCCGGCGGATTCGACGGCCGCGCCCGCCCGGCGCCGGGTGGCTTGAACGGACGGGCGGCGTGCGCGCGGCTCATGCCGGTTGCACGCAGTACGGTGTCGTTCCGGGGCGTGTGGCTGACGGCGAGTTCGTCGCTCGCCAGCGGGCCTTCGGGCGGAGTGGTGCGGTGGGCTTACGCGGCGACGTAGCGCAGCACGGTGTCGGCGATCGTCTCGCGATGCCGCGCGCGCAGCCGCGGCGCCGACGGATCGCGGCCGAACGCGGCGCCGAACGTATAGCGGTTCGACACGCGGTGGAAGCAGAACGAGCTGATCAGCAGATGCAGGTCGAACGCGTCGATGTCCTTGCGGAACGCGCCGCTCGCCGCGCCGCGCTCGAGCAGTTCCTCGAGCGTCTTGATGATGCTGACGTTGCGGTTCTTGAACGACTTCAGCTGTTCGAGATACTTCGCGCCGTGGATGTTCTCGATCGACACGAGGCGGACGAAGTCGCGGTGCTTGTCGTGATAGTCGAACGTGAACTCGACGAGCCGGCGCATGCCTTCGCGCGGCTCCATGTCGCCGACGTGCAGTTCCTGCTCGAGTTCGCGGATGTCGCCGTACACCTTCTCCAGCACGGCCTCGTACAGGCCTTCCTTGCTTTCGAAGTAGTAGTAGAGCATCCGCTTCGTCGTGTTGGTCCGCTCGGCGATCGCGTCGACGCGCGCGCCGGCGAGGCCCATCGCGGAAAATTCCTGCGTGGCGACGTCGAGGATGTTGCGCTTGGTTTGCTCGGGATCGTATTTGCGCCGCGCATCGGTCGCAAGCGCGCGGCTTTCGGACGTGGCGGCCTTGCTTCCAGCTTTCATGTGACTTTGTTGTGGGTTCGCGGCGGCATGGAGAAATCATTCTAGCATGCAGGAAATCGCCGCCCGGCCGACCTGACGCTCTAATCGGCCGCGCGATTTCCGCGGTCGCCGCCGACGTTCAGCGCCGGTACGACGCGAGCGCGTCGCGGGCCTGGTACGCGGTGTACGTGAGCTGCGCGGCGGCGAGGCCCGCCAGCCCGAACGTGCGCGTGAGCCCGAACGCGGCGAAGCCTTGCGGCACGGGCCGTTCGCCGGCCAGCGCGGCCGCGAGCGCTTCGCCGGCGACGGTGGTCGGCGCCATCCCGTGGCCGCCGAACGCGATCGCATGCCACACGCCGTCCGCGTCGCGGCCGATCTGCGGCATCTTGTGCCGCGCATAGCTCATCAGCCCGCCCCATGCGTAGTCGACGTTCACGCCGTCGAGCTGCGGATACACGCGCAGCAGGTCGCGCCGCAGCAGCCGCGCGATCGCGTCGGGGCCGCGGTCGAGCACTGAGATCCGGCCGCCCCACAGAATGCGCGTGTCCTTCAGCGGACGGTAGTAGTCGAACGCGAAGCGCGTGTCGTAGATCGCGTACGGCGCGTCGATCGCGTCGGGCAGCCGCGTGCCGAGCGGCTCGGTCGCGATCACGTAGGTCGCGATCGGCAGCACCGCGCGCTCGATGCGCGGCGACACGCCGCGCGCATAGCCGCCGCCGGCGAACACGACGTCCTTCGCGCGTACCGTGCCGTGCGCGGTGCGCACCACGTAGCCGGCGCCTTCGCGCGCGGTGCCGAGCGCGGCCGAGCGTTCGTACACGCGTGCGCCGCCGCGCGACGCGGCGGCCGCGACGCCGAGCACGTATTTCAGCGGATGAAAGTGGAACGCGTTCGGCTCGAACAGGCCGCCGTAATAGCGCTGCGTCTTCAGCCGGGCGCGCAGCGCGTCCGTCGCGACCGGCTCCCAGTCGACGTTGAATTCCTGCTTCATCAGCGTGCGCACGCCGTCGAGCCGCGACGGATCATCGAACCAGTTCGCGAGCATCACGCCTTCGTCGACGATGTCGCAGTCGATTCCGTAGCGGGCGATCCGCGCGCGGATCAGGTCGACCGCATCGACCGTCAGGCGGTACAGCCGCCGGCCTTCGTCGCGGCCGAGCGTGCGCAGCAGATCCGCGTTGTCGAGGCTGTAGCCGCCGAACACGAAGCCGCCGTTGCGGCCCGACGCGCCGAAGCCGACCCGCTCGCCGTCGAGCACGACGACGTCACGCACGCCGCGCTCGACCAGGCCGAGCGCCGTGCACAGGCCGGCGAGGCCGCCGCCGACGATGCAGACCTGCGTGTCGATCGTGCCGCTCAGTTGCGGATAAGGTTGGCGGGTAACGGTGGCTTCGTAGAAGTTCTGCATGCGTGTTCGGTGACTCGTAACGGCGGAAAACGGGCGGCGTGCGTCGATCTTGCCTGAACGCGCGCGCCGCGTCGAATCGGGCATTCGGCGCAGCGGCCGCCGACGTCGAGCGGCGGCCGGCGCACGCCGGGCGTCAGGCGCCCGGCGTCGGGTTGACAGGGGCCGCGACGTAGGCCGGATAGCCGGCGCCGGCCTGTTCGGTGGTGCCGGGCGTCGCATTGCGCTCGATCCACGGCGCGATTTCCATGTCCTCGTAACGCACCAGCCGGCATTTGCGCACCAGCGCGTAGCCGAGCCAGATCGCGACGAAGAACGGCAGGCCGATGTAGGTCGCGGCGATGCCGGCCCAGTCGATCTTGTCCGCGAGGAACGCCTGGTAGTCCTGGCCGAGCGCGACGATCGCGCACAGCGCAAACGCGAACAGCGGGCCGAACGGGAACCACTTCGCACGGTACGGCAACTGGTCGAGCCGGTAGCCTTGCTTCAGGAAGCCCTTGCGGAACCGGTAGTGGCTGATCGCGATGCCCAGCCACGTGATGAAGCCGGCCATCCCCGATGTGTTCAGCAGCCACAGGTACACCGTCTTGTCGCCGTACAGCGACGTGAGGAAGCACAGCGCGCCGACGGCGGTCGTCGCATACAGCGCGTTGCGCGGCACGCCGCCCGGCGACAGCTTCGCGAACAGTTTGGGCGCGCGGCCTTCGACGGCGAGGTTGTAGAGCATCCGCGTCGACGCGTACATGCCCGAATTGCCCGCCGACAGCACGGCCGTCAGGATCACCGCGTTCATCACGCCGGCCGCGAACGCGAGGCCCGCATGGCGGAACACGAGCGTGAACGGGCTCACGCCGATATCGGTCACGTCGCTCTTCAGCAGGCTCGGGTCGGTGTACGGAATCAGCACGCCGATCACGAAGATCGCGAGCACGTAGAACAGCAGGATCCGCCAGAAGATCTGGCTCACCGCGCGCGGGATCGTCGTGCGCGGATTTTCCGATTCGCCGGCTGCGACGCCGATCATTTCGGTGCCCTGGAACGAGAAGCCCGCGATCATCGCGACGCCGAGCATGGTCGCCCAGCCGCCCGCGAACGGCGCGTCGCCGATCGTGAAGTTGCCCCAGCCCGCGCTCGGGCCGCCCTGCATGATCCCGAAGATCATCAGCAGGCCGACGCCGACGAACGCGAGCACCGTCAGCACCTTGATCAGCGCGAACCAGTATTCGGCTTCGCCGAACCCGCGCACCGACAGCGCGTTGAGCGCGAAGATCAGCACGAGGAAGATCGCGCTCCACCAGACGCCCGGCACGTGCGGAAACCAGTAGTGCATCACGAGCTGCGCGGCGACGAGTTCGACCGCGAGCGTCACGGCCCAGCTGTACCAGTAGTTCCAGCCGAGCGCGAAGCCGAAGCCTTCGTCGACGAACTTTGCGCCGTAGGTCGCGAACGAGCCCGACACCGGCATGAACGCGGCCATTTCGCCGAGGCTCGTCATCAGGAAGTACACCATCAGGCCGATCAGCATGTACGCAAGCATCGCGCCGCCGGGGCCGGCCTGCGAGATCGACGCGCCGGACGCGACGAACAGGCCCGTGCCGATCGAGCCGCCGATCGCGATCATCCGCAGATGGCGCGCCTGCAGGCTGCGGTGGAGGGACGGCTTCGCGGGCGGCGGGCCGGACGGACGGGGCGAGTCGGGGCGGGCATCTGAATGCATGGCGGGTGCTGGGCGCTGTCTCCGGGATTGTTTTTTGGCTGCGAAGGGTGACGCATCGCCGGCCGCCGGCCGCGCAGCGGCGCGGGGCTGGATCCGGCTCGCGCCTGCTCTGGCCGGGCCGCGACGCGCGTCGCCTTCGCCTGTCGTCCGGCCGCCGTTCGGCGGCCGTCGGCGCGCCGGGTGCGGTGCACCTCGACGCCGCCCCGATTGTGTGTGTGCGCCGCACGTGCGGCAAACGATATTTCCGCACAGGGTGATGCAACTTTGTCATCAACTGACGGCGCCGCACATGCGGCCGGGCCACCCGGCTGCGGGCTTGAGACGCGTCATATGGCGATGCCGAAACAGGCGTGTTTGTCCTGCCCGGTTGTTGCGTTTTCGGAATGAAGTCGTGAGTTAATATCAATAGCGGCCGGGCTTGTGGCCACCGACAATGTGTCTCATGGATCGTCCCTCGCGAGGCTGGGGCGCGCCGTCCGGCCGGGGTTCCGGCGGGACGCCGCGCGATGCGCCGTGCGGCGCACCAGGCCTGCCGCGCGGTGTATCCGCTTGCACAGGGCGCGCGAACGCGCTCCAATCGAATCACGCGGGCGGCGCTGCCGCCGCACCGATCAATCTGTCCCTGAAGAGGAAGTGATGCAATTCAACGACATTCTTGCTGCGCTCGACATCGATCTCGCCCAGTGGAAAGGCAATGCGCTGACCGCGCGTTCGCCGCTCGACGGCGCGACGCTCGCGACGCTGGCGGTCGATTCGCCCGCGGACGCCGAGCGCAAGATCGACGCCGCACACGAAGCGTTCCTCAAGTGGCGCACGGTGCCGGCGCCGGTGCGCGGCGAACTCGTGCGCGTGTTCGGCAACGTGCTGCGCGAGCACAAGGCCGAGCTCGGCCGCCTCGTCACGCTCGAAGCCGGCAAGATCACGTCGGAGGGCCTCGGCGAAGTGCAGGAAATGATCGACATCTGCGATTTCGCGGTCGGCCTGTCGCGTCAGCTGTACGGCCTGACGATCGCGTCCGAGCGCCCGGGCCACCGGATGATGGAGACGTGGCACCCGATTGGCGTGTGCGGCGTGATCTCGGCGTTCAATTTCCCGGTCGCGGTGTGGGCGTGGAACGCGGCGCTCGCGTTCGTGTGCGGCGATCCGGTCGTGTGGAAGCCGTCGGAAAAGACGCCGCTCACCGCGATCGCATGCCACCAGTTGCTCGCCAAGGCGTTGCGCGAATTCGACAACACGCATCCGGGCGTCGCGCCGGAAGGCCTGCATCAGCTGGTGCTCGGCATGCGCGACGTCGGCGAGGTGCTGACGTCGTCGAAGAAGGTGCCGGTCGTCAGCGCGACGGGCAGCGTGCGGATGGGCCAGGAAGTCGCGAAGGTGCTGAGCCAGCGTCTCGCGCGCGGCATCCTCGAGCTCGGCGGCAACAACGGGATGATCGTCGCGCCGAGCGCCGACCTCGATCTCGTCGTGCGCGCCGTCACGTTCGCGGCGGTCGGCACGGCCGGCCAGCGCTGCACGACGCTGCGCCGCCTCATCGTGCATCGCAGCATCGTCGATCAGCTGCTGCCGCGCATCGAGAAGGCCTATGCGTCGGTGAAGGTCGGCAGCCCGCTCGAGGAAGGCACGCTCGTCGGCCCGCTGGTCGATCGCGCGTCGTTCGACGCGATGCAGAAGGCGCTGGCCGATGCGCGCGAGCAGGGCGGCGAAGTGAAGGGCGGCGAGCGCGTCGACGTCGGTCACGCGGACGCGTACTACGTGCGTCCGGCCATCGTGCGGATGCCGAAGCAGTCGGCGGTGGTCGAGCGCGAGACGTTCGCGCCGATCCTGTACGTGATGGTCTACGACAACTTCGACGATGCGATCGAGGTGCACAACGCGGTGCCGCAAGGCCTGTCGTCGGCGATCTTCACGAACGACATGCGCGAGGCCGAGCAATTCATGTCGGCGGCGGGTAGCGACTGCGGGATCGTCAACGTGAACATCGGCACGAGCGGCGCGGAAATCGGCGGCGCGTTCGGCGGCGAGAAGGAAACGGGCGGCGGTCGCGAGTCGGGTTCGGATGCGTGGAAGGCGTATATGCGCCGTGCGACGAATACGATCAACTACAGCCGGCAGCTGCCGCTGGCGCAGGGGGTGAAGTTCGACGTGTAATGGTGCGCGCGCCCTGCGGGCGCTTGACAGTCGAATGAACAGGGCCGGTTGCCGCGGAAGCGGTGACCGGCCCTTGTCGTTTTCGGCAATGAGCGGTGGCGCGACGCGACGCTGGATAGCAAGCGCGCCCGCTGATCACGCGCTCACGATTCGTGCCGCGCTGCGCCGTCGCCCGCCGGCATGTTCTGCACGACCAGCACCTGCGGCGTCGACAGCGTGATCTTCGCCGCGCGCAACTGCTTCAGGATCTCGAACAGCAGATCGCTCTTCGTCGAGCTTGCAATCCGCGGGCTCGACACGTAGCCGGTCACGCTGAGCGTGATCCCGTCCGGCGCAAGCTGGCTGAACGTGACCGACGGCGCCGGCTTGTCGAGAATCGCCGGATGTTCGCGGTACGCGTCGAGCAGCAGGTCGCGCACCTGCTCGGGGTCGGTATTCAGCGGGAACGTCAGCATCAGCGTCGCGACGCCCTGCGTGCTGTTGCCCATCGTCACGTTGCGCACGTTCTGCGAGATCAGCTGCGAGTTCGGCACGATCACGGTCGAGCGGTCGCTGAGCTGGATCTCGGTCGCGCGCACATTGATCCGGCGGATGTCGCCTTCGACGCCCGCGATGCTGACCATGTCGCCGACCTTCACCGGCCGCTCGGTCAGCAGG
This sequence comes from Burkholderia latens, assembly GCF_902499045.1. Taxonomy (GTDB): domain Bacteria; phylum Pseudomonadota; class Gammaproteobacteria; order Burkholderiales; family Burkholderiaceae; genus Burkholderia; species Burkholderia latens. The sequence goes on from NZ_CABVPL010000061.1 coordinate 29,798, forward strand.
ATCAGCCCCGACACGAAGTTCTTCACGATCTCCTGCAGGCCGAAACCGATACCGACCGACAGCGCGCTGACGATCCACGCGAGGTTGCTCCACTTGACGCCGAGCAACCCCAGCGTCATCAGCACGAGCAGCACGTAGCCGACGTTGGTGAACAGCGTGATCAGCGACACGCGCATGCCCGCGTCCATGCCGAGCGCCGGCATGAACTCGCCGTCGAGCCAGCGGCGCACCGAGCGCAGCAGGTAGAAGCCGATCGCGAACCCGATCACCGCGTTCAGGATCCGGTCGGGCATGATGTTCAGGCTTTGCAGCCGCTGGCCGCCGATCATCGCGATCGCGCTGTCGAGCAGGTCGCTCGGCGTCGTGCCGAAACCGCCCGTCAGCAGCGCAATGGCCGCGACCAGCATCAGCAGGCTCGTGCCGAGGCCCGACACGACGGTGTGCGCCTGCTCGAGATGCCGATCGTCGAGCGCGAACAGGTGCTTGATCTGCTTGCCGGTCGACAGGTTCGCGGAGAACAGGCTCTCGCTCGCGTCGCGCGTCAGCTGCGTCAGGATGTAGACGCTGCACAGCACGATTTCGAACCACACGAGCTCGTACGTGATGAAGCGCGCAACCGTGATGTAGCCGATCAGCAGCGCGGCCAGCGACACGACGATCGCGAGCGTGACGCCGGCGTGGATCAGCCCCGCGAGCGTCGAACGGTCCTCGGGCGCCTCGCCGGATGCGGCAAGCGCGCTGCGCACGCGATTCGCGCGCAGGATCGACGCGCCGACGGTCAGCGCGACGACGAGCGACACGATGCCGCGGCCGAACAGCGTGACGGACAGGCTGGTGTCGACGATCCGGTTGATCGATTCGAGCGTGCCGGACATCAGCAGCAGCGCCGCGAGCACGCCGGGGAACGGCTTCATCGCGAGCGCGACGGGATCGGCGAGCGCGGGCAGCCGCCACGACGGATGCTTCGTGCAGAGCAGCGCGCGGCCGAGACCGGCGATCAGCGCGCACGTCACCGCGAGCTTCGCGAACTGGTCCCACAGGTCGGTCATCGACGGCGTGAGCTCGTAGTGGCGGGCCAGCGCGAGATACAGGATCTGGACGGCGACCGCGGTGGCCAGCAGCGTCGCGAGCGCGGTCGACAGCGCAAGCGCGCTGCGTCGCAGCCGGGTCGGCGGCAGGCGGTTCAGGCACACCCATGCGAGCCCGCGTTCGACGATGCGGCGGCCGCCGAGCCACGCGGCGAGCGCGGCGATCAGCAGCAGCGTGGTGATCGCGCGCTGGCCGGGCGTCCACGACGAGCGCAGCATGTCGCGCAGTTCGTCGTTGAAGTCGTCGAGCCGCTGGACGTCGTCCGGCGACAGATGGAACAGCGGCAGCCAGAACTGCGCGCCGAAGATGCTGCCCGAACGGAATGCGAGCTGGTTCCTGAGCAGGCTGCGGTGCAATTTCGCGAACTGGTCGTTCAGGTTCGCGAGGTTCGCCTTCTGGTCGACGGCCTGCTTCAGCGCCGCGTCGATCTGCGCCTTGCGCGCGTTCAGCGCCGCCCGCTGCTGCGCGACCGCGGGCGTTTCCGGCGACGCGCCGGGCGCCGGCGGCGGCCCGAGCACGTCGAGCTGCGCCTGCACCTGCGTGCGCTGCGGCACGAGCTGGCTCTGCAGCTTGTCGACGTCGGCGCTCAGTTCCTGCGTCGCGTCGCCGAGTTCGTCGAGCTCCTTGCTGTTGGTCGCGGTCGACGTCTGCTGCTTGATGCGGTCCTGTTGCACCTGCATCTGCTTGAGCTGCGCGACCGCGTCGCTCAGCGAAATGGTCGGCACCGGGACGCCGACGCCGCTCGCGCCCGGCGCGGACGCTGCCGAAGGGAACGCGGACGCGGTCGCGACCGCCGCGAACTGCAGCAGCGCGAACAGCGCGATCCGGCGTGCGTACGTGGAGAGTCGTTGTATGGACATGGAATGCTTACGTTTTGCCGACGATGCCGAATGCTGAAAGGCACCCGGAAGCCGGGAGTTGGCCCGGTAGCATGTTACCGGGGTGCGGCGCCGGCGGTCGTGCCGATCGGGGGGCGCGGGCGTTGCGCGCCGGATGGGCTTTCTGTGTGCCGCAAGGCCGCCGCGCGCCCATGGCGGCGGGGCCGAGCCGGTTCCGCGCACGGTCGTTGAGCCCGATTTCACGACGCCGGCATTCCTTGCGACACCGACAGACGGTTACGCAATTTACATATTGTCCAACGCGAAAACGCGGTGCCGGAACCGGTTCGCGACGCCACGCGGGTGGTGCGGCGTGCCGGTACAATGCAGCGAATCATCCGACGGCGGGCCGCTCACCCGCCGCACAACGACACACGACACGATCAGGAGACACGACCAAGATGGTCTCAACGGACAGCCTTCCCGACACAGCCGCCTCGTCCTCTTCCATCGACCCCGGCTCGATTTCGGCGCGCCTCGACCGCCTGCCGCCGACCCGCAGCGTCTGGAAGCTCGTCGTGCTGCTGAGCCTCGGCTTCTTCTTCGAACTCTACGATCTGCTGTACAGCGGCTACATCGCGCCCGGCCTCGTGAAAGGCGGGATCCTGTCGGCGACGACGCACGGGCTGTTCGGCACCACGGGCGTCGCGAGCTTCATCGCCGCGCTGTTCTCGGGCCTCTTCATCGGCACGATCGCATGCGGCTTTCTCGCGGACCGCTTCGGCCGCCGCGCGATCTTCACGTGGTCGCTGCTGTGGTACACGGCCGCCAACGTCGTGATGGCGTTTCAGGACACGGCGGGCGGGCTGAACTTCTGGCGCTTCGTCGTCGGTCTCGGGCTCGGCGTCGAGATGGTCACGATCGGCACGTACATCTCCGAGCTCGTGCCGAAGCAGATTCGCGGCCGCGCGTTCGCGTGCGAGCAGGCGGTCGGCTTCGTCGCGGTGCCGGTGGTCGCGTTCCTCGCATATCTGCTCGTGCCGCACGCGCCGTTCGGCCTGGACGGCTGGCGCTGGGTCGTGCTGATCGGCGCGCACGGCGCGCTGTTCGTGTGGTGGATTCGCCGCGAGCTGCCGGAAAGCCCGCGCTGGCTCGCGCAGCAGGGCCGCGTCGACGAAGCGGACCGCATCATGCGCGCGCTGGAGGCGAAGGTCGAAGCCGAATACGGCAAGCCGCTGCCGCCGCCCGCGCCGGCCGAACCGGTGCCGCCGCGCGGCAGCTTCCGCGACATGTGGGTGCCGCCGTATCGCAGCCGCACGATCATGATGACGATCTTCAACGTGTTCCAGACGGTCGGCTTCTACGGCTTCGCGAACTGGGTGCCGACATTGCTGATCAAGCAGGGCATCACGATCACGTCGAGCCTGATGTATTCGAGCGTGATCGCGCTCGCGGCGCCGCTCGGCCCGCTGATCGGCCTCGTGATCGCCGACCGCTTCGAGCGCAAGTCGGTGATCGTCGCGATGGCGGCGGCGATCGTCGTCTGCGGGCTGTCGTTCAGCCAGACGACGATCGGCGCGTTCCTGATCGTGCTCGGCATCGGCCTCACGCTCGCGAGCAACATCATGTCGTACAGCTTCCATGCGTACCAGGCCGAACTGTTCCCGACGTCGATCCGCGCGCGCGCGGTGGGCTTCGTCTATTCGTGGAGCCGCTTCTCGGCGATCTTCTCGTCGTTCGTGATCGCGGCCGTGCTGAAAGGCTTCGGCACGTTGGGCGTGTTCGCGTTCATCGCCGGCGCGATGGTCGTCGTGATGGCAGCGATCGGGTTCATGGGGCCGCGCACGAAGGGCATCGCGCTCGAAACCATTTCGAAGTAGGCGGCGGACGCTAGCGCGCTCGAATGTCGCGTGTGGCGCACGAGCGTGGCCGTCAATCGCGGACGCAGCAGCGTGCGATGCGGCGGCGTAACCGGCAACGAATTGAAACAAAGCGTGACCAAGCGCAAAACCCGCGCAAAACGGAGGGTTCGCCCCTGCGGACGCGTGTTCGCACGGGTAGAATGAAAGACCTGACGACTCATTAGCCGCCATCGGGCCGGACGCGTTGCATGCGCGAACGGTTCCACCGCGAAGAGGCGTCGGCGCCGGATGCACAGGATGGGTCCGGCGTGTCGATGGCTCGCGCGGAAAGCGTGCTGTCGCCGCGTGCGGCAGCCGGTTCGGCCGATGGCCTCGATCGCATGATACTTTCCGCCCTCGCGCGGCGGTTGTCCCAGCCGCGTTGCCGTACCTTCGCAGTCGCTTCCGTGTGGCTCGCTGCCGCCCTCCCGATTCTCATGCTCGTCGAGCGGCCCGCGCTGGCCGCGTCCGGCGCATCGTCATCCGTTGCTACGCCATCCTCATCAACTGCGTCGGCCGTGCGTCCGGGTTCGGCCGCGCATGCGTCGGCAGCGACACCATCGTCCGCAGCATCCGCCGTGCATCATGCGTCGTCCGTGAGCGACGCATCGGCGGCTTCCGCGGCGTCCGCTGCATCGCCGGCGTCAGCGGCATCGGCAGCATCGCCCGCATCGCCTGCGTCGGCGGCCTCCGGGACGCCGGCGAGCGAAGCCGAAGCCGCCGCACCGACGCCGCCGCGCAGGCATCCGCCGCTGTCGGCCGACGAAGCGAAAGACGCCACCGCGCGCGCGATCGGCATGCGCGAGCGCTTCACGCGGGAAGTTACGCGGCGCCTGAACGTGCCCGCGAGCGAACAGCGCGCATACGGCGAGCGTCTTCAGAAGGCGCTCGACGACGCGAACCTCGGCGACCTCGCCGGCGAATACGTCGTGATGGTCGATCGCGCGCCGAACGTGCAGGCGCTGTTCATCTACTTCCGGGCGACGCCGAAGAATGCGTGGCTGATGATCGGCGCGTCGCCGGTCGCCACCGGCTGGCCGGGCCAGTACGATCATTTCCTGACGCCGCTCGGCGTGTTCCACCATTCGCCCGACCATATGGACTTCCGCGCGGAAGGCACGACCAACGACAACGGGATTCGCGGCTACGGCCAGCGCGACATGCGCATCTACGACTTCGGCTGGGTGGACGGCGAGCGCGGCTGGGGCAAGGGCGGCAAGTCGCCGATGCGCTTCCAGATGCACGCGACCGATCCCGACCACCTCGAACCGCTGCTCGGCATCCGGCACTCGAAGGGCTGCGTGCGCATCCCGGCTTCGCTGAACACGTTCCTCGACCGCCACGGCATCCTCGACGACGACTACCAGGCGCGCGTCGAGGCCGGCAAGTCGCTGTGGGTGCTGCGCCACGATCGCGACATCACACCGATCGCCGGCCGCTACCTGGTCGTGATCGACAGCGAACGCAAGACGCGTCCGGCATGGTCGCCGGCGCCGGGCCGAAACGCATGGTCGAAACTGCCGAAGAACGGCGACACGGCGGACTGACGAACGGCTGGTCCGCCGCCTCGGAAGGCCGGCGGATGAGAATAAATCCGTTTTATTGACGCATAAGAAAAGCAAACTTTTATTATCCGATCGCGGTTCGTATAGTCGAGGCCAGTTCGCGGAATCTTGCCGCGCCCGGATCCTCACCGACGATACGACCGCATGAAAACTCTCCACAAGCTCGCGCCGCTCGCGATGCTCGGCGCCTTCGCGACCCATGCCTGCGCGCAAAGCAGCATCACGCTGTACGGTCTGATCTCGGCCGGTGTCGGGTACGCGACCAACCAGGGCGGCAAGAACGCGTGGCAGGCGCTGTCCGGCACGAACCAGAACCCGCGCTGGGGGCTGAAGGGCAAGGAGGATCTCGGCCAGGGACTGTCGGCGATCTTCCAGCTCGAAAACGGCTTCAACGTGATGACGGGCACGGCCGCGCAGAACGGCCGCGAGTTCGGGCGCATGGCGTACGTCGGGCTCGCCGATCGCACCTATGGCTCGCTGACGTTCGGCCGTCAATACGACGCGATCCACGATTACATCGGGCCGGTGATCATCGCGAGCAACGGCGTGAACATCGGCGACAACGACAACGGCTACAACGACATCCGCGTGCAGAACTCGGTGAAGTACGTGAGCCCCGTCTACTACGGCCTGAAGTTCACGGCGCTGTACGGCTTCAGCAACGCGACCGGCTTCGCGAACAACAGCGCGTACAGCTTCGGCCTCGGCTACGAGCGCGGCCCGCTGCGCTGGAGCGCGGTGTACGCGCAGTACAACCATCCGTACAGCAGCACGAATCCCGACGGCGCGATCGCGAACGACTATGCGTCGCCGCTGCTGATCTTCGCGAAGAGCGCGACGTCGCCGGCGGTGTTCGCGAGCCGGCAGCGGATCGCGGGCACGGGCGGCTTCTACACGATCGGCCGCGCGCAGTTCGCGGCGATGTTCACCGACGTGCGCTACGATTACCTCGACCATTCGCACCTGCACCTGCAGAACGTCGGCGTGAACGTCGTCTACACGATGACGCCGCAGCTCTTTCTCGGCGCCGCGTATGCGTTCACGAACGGCAGGTACGACGTGATCGACAAGCGGCCGAAATGGCACCAGGTGAACCTGCAGGCCGACTATTTCCTGTCGAAACGCACCGACGTCGCGCTGACGGTGATCGCGCAGCAGGCGGCCGGCGACGCGGACCACGCGCAGATCTTCGCGTACGCGCGCTCGACCGGCACGCGCCAGATGATGGCGACGCTCGGCATCCGCCACGTGTTCTGAGAACCCGACCATGACCCATCCGATCGCCTCCCGCCGCACGTTCCTGAAACTGTCCGCCGCGCTGGCCGGCACCGCGCTGCTGCCCGAAACGGGCGCGTTCGCGGCCGGCGGCGACGCCGCGCGCCGCACCGTCATCATCGATACGGACCCCGGCCAGGACGACGCGATCGCGATCCTGTTCGCGCTGGGCGCGCAGGACCGCCTCGACGTGCGTGCGCTGACCACGGTGGCCGGCAACGTGCCGCTCGAGCTGACCGAGCGCAATGCGCGGATCATCCGCGACTGGGCCGGCCGCACGACGACGTTGCCCGTCCATGCGGGCTGTCCGCGTCCGCTCGTGCGCGAGCTCGTGACGGCCGCGAACGTGCACGGCAAGACCGGCCTCGAAGGCGTCACGCTGCACGAGCCGCGCGCGCCGCTCGCGGCCGGTCATGCGGTGTCGTACCTCGTCGATACGCTGGGCCGTGCCGCGCCGAACAGCGTGACGCTGTGCGCGCTCGGGCCGCTGACGAACGTCGCGACCGCGCTGGTGGAAGCGCCGCAGGTTCGCGGCGCGCTGCGCGAGATCGTGCTGATGGGCGGCGCGTTCTTCGAGCGCGGCAACATCACGCCGGCTGCCGAGTTCAACATCTACGTCGATCCGCAGGCGGCGGAAGTCGTGTTCGGCAGCGGCGTGCCGATCGTCGTGCTGCCGCGCGACGTCGCGGTGAAGGCGCCGATCACGCCGGCACGCGTCGCGCCGTTGCGCGCGCTCGGCAACCGCTGCGGCGCGATCGTCGCGGACATCATGGAAGCGGAGCTCGCGTACAACAGGAAGCGGCGCGGCGTCGACGACGCGCCGATGTACGACCCGACCGTGGTCGGCTATCTCGTCGATCCGACGCTGTTCAACGGACGCAAGGTCAACGTGATGGTCGAGACGGCCGGGCAGTGGACGCTCGGCGAGACGGTCGTCGACTGGAACGGGCGCAGCGGCCGGATGGCGAACGCGACGTGGATCAACGAGGTCGATGCGGACCGTTTCTACGCGACGCTCACCGAGCGTATCGCGAAGCTGCCGTGAGCGGCGCGACGTGCGCAGCTGCGTGCGGCGCGACACGCGGCGCGGCGGCCCGGATCAGATGCGCTTCGCGATCCATTCGCGGCACGTGCGCACGTGCGGGCCGCGGTCGTCGGCCGCGAGCGAAATCAGCGAAATCGCGCGCGTGACGCGCGGCTTCTCGACGCGCAGCGCGACGAGTTCGGGATCGTGCAGATGCATCGTGTAGAGGCTCGGCAGCACGGCGGTCGCAAGACCGTTGCGCGCGAGCGCGTACAGCGGCTCCGTGTATTCCATCCGGTACGCGACGTTCAGACGCAGCTTCTCGGCGCCGCCCGTGCGATGCAGCGACTCGCTGACGCTGCCGCGCACGAACACGGCGAGCTCGCGATCGACCAGCTTCGCCCACGTGACGCTCTTCGCGCCCGCGAGCGGATCGTCGTGCCGCACGACGATCACGATTTCGTCCTCGAAGAGTTGCCGGTAGCGCAGCGTGCCGTCGTCGCCGTCTGGTTCGCGCACGCCGATGCCGAGATCCGCGACGCCGTCGCGCACCGCTTCGACGAGTGCGCTGTTCGGCAAGTCCGTCAGCGTGAAGCGCAGCGCCGGATGCGTGCCGCGCAGCGCGTTGAGCGCAGGCAGCAGGCGACCCGCGACCGACGGGATGAACGCGATCCGCACCGTCTGGATGCGTTCGCCGATGAGCCGCGTCATGTCGTCGAAGGTGCCGCGCGCCTGGTTCAGCAGACGCTCGGCGAGCGGCAGCACGGCTTCGCCCGCGGAAGTCAGCGTGAGCCGGTGCGCGCTGCGCGCGAACAGGCGCCCGCCGAGCAGGAACTCGATCTGGCGGATCGACGCGGTGAGCGCTGGCTGCGTGAGCGACAGCGCCTGTGCGGCCTGCGTGAAGCTGCGCGCATGCGCAAGGACAACGAAGTGCTGGACCTGCCGCAACGTGAGTGCGGGTAGCAGCGACGAGCGATCGGACGACATCGGAACGGTACGGTCGGGAGGCGGTACGCGGCAGTATAAGACCGCGTTGCGCGAACCGGCACAGGACAATATTCGGAATCACAGGAGAACCACCATGTCAGCGACTGACACGATGCCGGCGCGCACGCCGGCCAACTGGCTCGAACGGCGCTTCGCGCTCGCCGCGCGCGGCACGAGCGTGCGCACCGAGGCGATCGCCGGCGTCACGTCGTTTCTCGCGGCGGCCTACCTGCTCGTCGTGATTCCTTCGTTGCTCGCGACGGGCGGGATGGAGCGCGGCGCGGCGACGACCGCGACGATCGTCGTGTTCGTGCTGTTCACCACGCTGATGGGGCTTTACGCGAACCTGCCGTTCCTGGTCGGCCCCGGCATCGGCGGCTCGGTGATCATCGGCGTGACGCTCGCGACGACGGAGCACGTCGGCTGGCAGACGGGCCTCGGCATCGCGTGCGTATCGGGCGTGCTGTTTTTCCTGCTGACGATCTTCGGCGCGCGCGGCGTCGTGATGCGGTTGATTCCGGTGCAGATCAAGCTCGGCCTCGGCGCGTCGATCGGCCTGTTCGTGACGATGCTCGGGCTGCGCAACGCGGGGATGGTCGTCGCGAACGCGAAGACCAACGCGTTCGCGCTCGGCGATTTCTCGCGGCCGGGCGCGCTGGTCGCGCTGATCGGCCTCGCGGTCGCGATCGCGCTGCAGGCGCGCAAGGTGCCCGGCGCGATCCTGATCGCGATTCTCGTCGCGGCCGCCGCCGGCGTGCCGCTCGGCGTCACGCACCTGCCGGCGTCGTTCGTGTCGCTGCCGCACGGCATCGCGCCGATCGCGTTCAAGCTCGACATCGGCAGCGCGTTGACCGTCGCCGCCGCGCCGTACCTGTTCGCGTTCTTCGCGGCGGAATTCTTCTCGACGCTCGGCACCGCGCTCGCGGTCGGCGCGAAAGCGAACCTGCTCGACGGCCAGGGGAACCTGCCGAACATCAACCGGCCGTTCCTGGTCGATTCGCTCGCCGCGACGCTCGGCCCCGTGTTCGGCATTCCCGCATTGACCGCGCTGATCGAATCGGCGGCGGGCGTGGAAGCCGGCGGGCGCAGCGGGCTGTCGTCGCTGGCCGCGGCCGTCCTGTTTGCCGCGATGCTGCTGTTCGTGCCGGTCGCGCTCGCGATCCCGAAGGAGGCGACCGCGCCGGCGCTGATCCTGATCGGACTGTCCATGTTCGCGACCATCCGCCATACGCATTTCGACGACTTCACCGATGCACTGCCCGTGATGTCGATGGTGCTGCTCACGCTGATGTCGAACAGCTTCGGCACCGGCATCGCGGGCGGGCTACTGTGCTACGTGCTCGTCAAGCTGCTGGCCGGCCGCCGGCGCGACGTGTCGTGGGGCCTCGTCGTGCTCGCGCTGCCGCTCGGCTACTACTTCTGGACCGTCGTGAAGCCGCACTGACGGGCGGCCTCGACGACGCATCGGCAACACCGCAAAGAAAGAGACTGAAATGAACGGAACACCAGGCAACGTCCCGGCCGCGCGCACGGGCATCGACATCACGCCCGCGCATCGGGCCTTCTTCCGTGCGCTGCCGAAGGTCGAGCTGCATTGCCACCTGCTCGGCGCGGTGCGGCACGACACGTTCGTCGCGCTCGCGGAGCGCAGCCTCGCGCCGATCGGGCGCGCGGAGATCGACGCGTTCTATGCGCGCGGCGAGAAGCCGGTCGGCGTGCTGCACGTGCTGCGCGCGCTCGACCGGTATCTGCTCACGCGGCCCGACGATTTGCATCGGATCGCGTACGAGTATCTCGAGGATGCGGCCGCGCACAACGTCCGGCATGCGGAATTCTTCTGGAATCCGACGGGAACCGTGCGCGTGTCGGGCATTCCGTATGCGGATGCGCAGGCCGCGATCGTGACGGCGATTCGCGATGCGGCACGCGATTTCGGGATCGGTGCGCGCCTGATTCCGAGCATCGACCGCGAGCAGGATCCGGACGAAGCGGTCGCGATCGTCGAATGGATGAAGGCGAATCGTGCGGACGAAGTCGCGGGGCTCGGGATCGACTATCGCGAGAACGATCGTCCGCCGGAGCTGTTCTGGAAGGCGTATCGCGATGCACGCGCGGCCGGGTTCCGCACGACCGCACATGCAGGCGAGTTCGGGATGCCGTGGCGCAACGTCGAGACGGTGGTCGACCTGCTGCACGTCGATCGCGTCGATCACGGCTACACGATCGTCGACAACCCCGAGCTGTGCACACGCTACGCGGAGCGCGGGATCGTCTTCACCGTCGTGCCGACGAATTCGTACTACCTGCGCACGCTGCCGCCGGAGCAATGGGCGGAACTGCATCCGATGCGCAAGATGCCGGGCCTCGGGCTGAAGATCCATCCGAACACCGACGACCCGACGCTGCACAAGGTGAATCCGTCGGAGGCGTGGGAGCTGATGTTCAGCCACTTCGGCTTCGGCATCGCCGACCTGAAGCAATTCATGCTGAACGGGATCGACGGCGCGTGGATCGATGAGGCGACGAAGGCCGCATGGCGTGCGGCGTGGGTGGCTGAATACGACGCGCTGGCCGCCACGCTCGCTGCGAGCTGAGCGCGCAATCAGCGGAAAATCCTCAGCCAGTCGAACAAGCCCGAATGCTGTGCACGGCGCCTGGGCGCTGGCGCGGGCCCGCTGCGCGGCCGGAAGTCCGGCGAGAACTGCGCATGCGGATCGATCACGCGCGCACGCAGCGCCGCCTCGTAGAACGACCCGACGATCGGCAGCGCGCTGTGCGCGCCCGCGCCCCAGTAGTCGCTGCGCAGCGTCACGCTGCCGTCGTCGAAGCCGACCCACGCGCCCGCCACCAGTTGCGGATGCATCAGGATGAACCAGCCGTCCGTGTTGTCCTGCGTCGTGCCGGTCTTGCCGGCGACGTCGATGCGGATTCCGTAGCGCGCGCGGATGTCGGCGCCCGTCCCGTAATCGACGACGCTGCGCATCGTATCGGCGAGCGTCTGCGCCGCGGCCTCCGGCAGCGCGCGTTCGGGCGGCGCGCTGCCGAACGCGGCGAGCACCTTGCCGTCGCGATCCTCGATGCGCGTGATCATCTGCGGCGCGACGTACACGCCGCGGTTCGCGATCGTCCCGTACGCGGCCACCATCTCCTTCAGCGTGACCGGACTCGTGCCGAGCGCGAGCGACGGCACCGCGTCGAGCGGGCTGTCGCGCACGCCCATCGCGCGCGCGAGCTGCGCGACCTTCGCCGCACCTTCGCGCTGCATCACCTGCGCGGTGATGCGGTTGCGCGACAGCGCGAGCCCGTCGCGCAGCGTCATAGGCGCGTCCGTCGGCGGCTCGGCGTCGCTCGGCCGCCACACCGCGTGTGCGCCGATCGGAATCGCGACGGGGCGATCGACGAACGTATCGCCTGGCCGCATCCCGTCCGCGAACGCGGCGCCATAGACGAACGGCTTGAATGTCGAGCCCGGCTGCCGCCGCGCCTGCACGACGTGATCGAACGGCTCGCTGCCGAAGTCCGGGCTGCCGACCCACGCGCGGATCGCGCCGTTGCGCGGATCGATCGCGACGAAGCCGGCCTGCACCTGCGTCTTGCGCTCGCACAGCGCGCGCATGAACGTGCGATTCGCGCCGAGCTGCTTCAGCGCGGCCGCGTCGGCGAGGCCCGCGTCGCGCGCCGCGCGATAGTCGGGCGTCTGCCGGATGAAGCCGCGAAACAGGTCGTTGCGCAGCCCGCAGCCGGACGGGCCGCGCCACGCGGTGTCGGCGATCGCCTGCAGGCGGTCGGCCTGCTGCGTGAGCGCTTGCGTCGCCATGTCCTGCAACCGCGCGTCGAGCGTCGTGCGCACGACGAGGCCGTCGGAATAGAGATCGTAGTTGTTGCGGTCGGCCCACGCGATCAGCCACTTGCGCAGCTGCACCGCGAAATGCGGCGCGGGGCCCGGCTGCGCGGTCTGCGGCTCGAAATCGACGCGCAGCGGCCGGCGCTGCAGTTGCGCGAGCTGCCGCGGCGACAGCATGCCCATCGCGGCCATCCGGCCGAGCACGATGTTGCGGCGCTGGACTGCGCGCTCGGGGTTCAGTACCGGGTTGTAGTAGCTGTTGCCCTTCAGCATCCCGACGAGCGTCGCGCTTTCGACGATGTCGAGCTGATCGGCCGATTTACCGAAATAGGTGCGCGCGGCCATCTCGACGCCGTACGCGTTGTACAGGAACGGCACCGTGTTCAGGTAGGTCTCGAGGATCTGGTCCTTGCTGTAGACAGCCTCGATCTTCAGCGCGGTGATCGCCTCCTTCAGCTTGCGAGTGAGCGTCGGCGCGCGGCCGACTTCGTCCGGGTACAGGTTGCGCGCGAGCTGCTGCGTGATCGTCGAGCCGCCCTGGCGGTCGCCCGAGAACGTATGGAGCGCGGCCGACGCCGTGCGCTTCCAGTCGAGCCCGTGATGCTCGTAGAAGCGATGGTCCTCGGTCGCGATCAGCGCATCGACCATGTGCGGCGAAATCTGCTTGAGCGGCACCCATTCGCGGTTCACCGGCCGGAACTCGGCGATCAGCTGGCCGTCGGCGGACAGCACGCGCGCGGGGCGATCGATGCGCGCCTTGCGGATGTCGCCGATGCTCGGCGTGAGCGGAACGAACGCGAGCAGCACGAGCAGGCCGAGCACCGGGATTGCGGCGAACGTCAGCACGACGCCGCGGCGCGTCGGATGGCGCACGTGCTGCCACGCGGCGGCGCCGAGCACGCGAGCGCGGCCACGGCAGCGAAGCCACAGATTGCGGACGAACGGCACGAAGCGATTCACGGCGGCGAGAGCGGGAGCGGAAAAGGCGCGATCCTAGCAAACCGGCCGGCGTCGGCTGTGACTAAAAGGCCGGTTTCCTTGCAGGATTTACAGACGATTACGTTTGTTGCCCGCGGACAATCTTTGCGCGCACGCGCCGCGTGCGATTCATCGGATCAATGGCCGCCGGCCGCTTCGCCGACCACATCGGCGAGCCGCTGCGCGGCCGCCTCCATTCGCGCGCGGTCGAACCCGCCGAAGCCGAGCACGAGGCCCGGTCGTGCGGTGCCCGGCGCGAACATCGGCGACACCGCGCGCACCGCGACGCCGGCCTGCGCGGCGCGGGCCGCCACGTCGAGATCGTCGAGTCGTTGCGCGAGCCACAACACGACGTGCATGCCCTGGTCGCCCGGCTGGACCCACGCGAGCTCGCGGGGCAATCGCGCATGCAGCGTGTCGATCAGTAGCGCGCGCTGTTCCGCGTAGACGCCGCGCACGCGGCGAATGTGGCGATCGAGATGACCTTCGGCGATGAACGCGGCGAGCACGTGCTGATCGGCGGTCGGCGCGTGGCGATCCATCAGCACGCGCGCGCCGCAGAACGCCGGCACGAGATCGTCGGGCGCGATCACGTAGCCGAGCCGCAGCGACGGAAACAGGATCTTGCTGAACGTGCCGAGATAGACGACGCGATCGGGATCGAGCCCTTGCAGCGACGGAAACGGATAGCCTTCGTAACGCAGCTCGCTGTCGTAATCGTCTTCGACGACCCACGCGCGATGCGTGCGCGCCCAGCCGAGCAGCGCGTTGCGCCGCGCCATGCTCATCGGCATGCCGAGCGGGTACTGATGCGACGGCGTGACGAATGCCACGCGCGCGTCCGGCGCGGCGCGGATGCCGGCGTCGACGTCGATGCCGTCCGCGTCCACCGGCACGCGCACCATCGCATCGCGCCGCCCGGTGCTCTCGAGCAGCGCGGTGATGCCGCGATAGGCGGGATTCTCGACCCACGCGCGATCGCCCGCGCCGAGCAGCACCTGGCTCGCGAGATGCAGCCCTTGCTGCGTGCCGCTCGTGATCACGATCTGGTCGGCGCTGCAACGCACCGAGCGCGACCGGCGCACGTAATCGGCGATCGCTTCGCGCAGCGGCAATGCGCCTTGCGGATCCGCATAGCCGGACGGCGCGCCGGCGCCGCGCGCGCGCAGGCGATTGCCGAGCCGGCGCCAGATGTCGTCGGGCGCGGTGAGTCCGGCCGGCACCGAGATCGCGAACGGCGCGGCCGGCAATGGCCGGAATTCGCGCGCGATCCGCGCGAACGTCGCGGCCGGCTCGGGAAGGCCGGTGGGCGCGGCGTGGGCGGCGTGAGCGCTGCTTGGGCGCGCGGCAGGAGGGTCGCCAGCGGGCGCCGGCTCGGCCAGCGCGTTCGCGACGCGCGTGCCGGCGCCGCCGCGCGCTTCGAGAAAGCCTTCGGCGACGAGCTGCGCATACGCGTCCACGACGGTGCCGCGTGCGACCTGCAGCGCCGCCGCGAGCAGCCGCGTGGACGGCAGCGCGTCGCC
>NZ_CABVPL010000062.1 GCF_902499045.1 Burkholderia latens
GGCGGAGGCGTTTCGCTCGGCGGAGGCGTTTCGCTCGGCGGAGGCGTTTCGCTCGGCGGAGGCGTTTCGCTCGGCGGAGGCGTTTCGCTCGGCGGTGGCGTCTCGCTCAGCGGCGGCGTTTCGCTTGGCGGTGGCGTTTCGCTCGGCGGCGGCGTCTCGCTCGGCGGCGGCGTTTCGCTTGGCGGCGGCGTCTCGCTCGGCAGCGGCGTCTCGCTCGGCGGAGGTGGCTCGCTCGGCGGCGGTGGCTCAACGCTTGGCGGCGGCGGCGGCGGAACAATCGTCGGCGGTGGCGGCGGCGGCGGCAGAAGCGGCTTGGTGATCTTGAACATGAAAGTGGGGAACGGAATCGGCGGAATCGCCCCGCCCCCGCCACCGCCACCGGCACCACCATCCCCGCATCCAGGATTCAGTTGCAGCGGCGAACCCTGAACCACGACCTCGTTACTGCCAACGATCCGGATCTTCGTGCCGACCAGCTTGATCGTGCCGTCAGCCGTCATGTTGATGGCCGACGCACCGCACACGATGGAAAGCGCACCACCGACGTTCAGCGCATAGGCGCCGCCCACCGACGTCGACATCGCACCGCCCACCGCAATCGCATACGCCCCCCCGACGTTCAGCGCACAAGCACCGCCGATCATCGTCGACTCGGCGCCGCCCACTGCGTAGCTTGCGGCGCCGCCCACGATGCTGCTGAACATGCCGCCCACCGCACGCGTGTGCGTCAACCCTACGCCGATCGACAGATTCACACCGACGGTGTGCGATTCGTTGTTCTTCGTCAGGCGGTTCATGTCCCGCTCCGCCTGCATGTGGAATTCCTCGGCCCCCTTCTTGTCTTCGAACCGGATGCCACTGTAGTTTTCGCGGCCACCCGTAATCGTCTTGCTCTTGAAGCCGCTTTTCGTGGCTTCCGCAGGCAGGTCCCACGGCGGCGGCGTCACGGTGTTGTACAGGCTGCCGAGAATCAACGGACGATCCGGATCGCCGTTCATGAAGCCGACGATCACTTCCTGCCCGATGCGCGGGATATAGATGCCACCGAAATTCACGCCCGCCCATGCCTGGCTGACACGGACCCAGCACGAATCCGTCGCATCGTTGCGCGCATATCGGTCCCACAGAAAGCGTACCTTCACGCGGCCGAACTCGTCCGTCCACACTTCGTGTCCCGGCGGACCCACGACGATCGCCGACTGAGGACCACTCGTGGTCGGCTTCGGTGTCTCGCGCGGCATCCGGAACACTTCGCTCGTCGGCTGCACGATCAGCTCGTTATTGCATTCGTACCGGTAACCGCTCCCGGATTCGTCGGCAATCTCGGTCAGCATCAGCGCCGCTTCGATGATCAGATACTCGCGGTTGGCCTCTTCGTGCTTGTGTTTGGTCAGCGTGAAGGTCTGGCCGCACGCGACGCCGCGCACATTGCCCTTGCCGAACGCACGCGTGCCGGGAGCACGGCGCTCTTCCATCCGGACGCGACTGATGAGGTCGCCATGCTTGCTGTCGGTATAGTCGCCCGGCCACTCGAACAACTCGCCTTCGCCCCAATTCGTCTCGCGCGGCTGATGGTTCGACGTCACGAGCAGCGCCCGCGGCCGCGTGAAGTCGAAATCGTCGACTACCACGCGCCCCGGCCGCAGCGATTCATCCGTCGAGAAATAATTCAGATACTCGATGTCGATCTTGCCGCCTTCCGGGTGATGCCGAATTTCGTGATAGGCGGCACTCGGCGAGCGGCGATGCGCGCCGATGTGATCGCACAGCACGAGCCGGTGCTTGCCGTCGGAGTGCTCGAAGAACCAGTAGATCCCCCACTCTTCCATCAGGCGCTGGATGAAATCGAAATCCGTCTCGCCGTATTGCACCTGGAACGCCCGCGGTTCATTGCGCGTGCTCTCTCCCTGCACCGTGTACTTGTCGACGTCGAGGCGCTTGTCGACCGGATACGGGTAATCGCTCAGCACGGTGTCGATGATCTCGACCACCGTCTTGTCCTGAAAGATCTTGTAGTCGCTCGTCAGCGTGGCGAGCCAGAGCCACGGCCGCAACACGATGCGGTAAACGTTGTAGCGCCCTTCCGTGCGCAGGAAACCCGCTTTCACGACGAGGCCGCTGATTTCCCGCCCGCCGGCGCCGACACCACCTTCCACGCCCGTCCCGATGCCCTCCAGTTGCACACTGACGGTCATCTCGGTGCCGATCATCGCCTTCAAATCGAGATTCGCGCTGGTCGACAACGGCACGTGGAAATCGTCCGGCGTGCGCAGCAGCAACTCGTACGCGTAAAGTTTCCCGAGATGCTCTCCACCGCGAAGCGACAGGAATCGGAGCGCGGGCTTGCCAAGCAGCCGTGGCATCGCATCGCTGCGAATCACCACCGTGCGCTCCTGATTGATCAGTCCTTCCGAAGAATTGATTGACATGCGATCTATTCGCTCCCACTCACCCAAAACAAAGATGCGCCCGCGCGCATTGGCCTATATCCGCATGCACGCCGTATGGCGCCGTCGTCATGCGATTCACCTGCATCATCTGCTGGACGCGCGCGCCGGATACAGGACACGGACCGCCGCCAGCTTCAGCAGCACGTCGATCAGCAAATCGGCGCCGATGCTCGTCGCGGCATCGACCAGATAGCTTGCAGCCAGGTCGAGATCGCCCGGCTCGCGCGCATCGACCACTTTCCGTCCGAACGCAACGACGCGGCGCATGCAGTAGACCGCCCGTACGTCCGGAACCGACGGTGCGCCGTCCCCGGGATCGATTCCAGCGACCCACTCGACCGGCGCCGCATGTACACCCAGCCATTCGGCCAGCATGCTCGCGATCGTCGCCAAGTTGCCGTTCGCGCATAGCGCCGCGACTTTCGCGTCGTCCACGTCGCGCAGTTGCCACGCAGCCAACCACAACGTGCGCTCGAGCTTCTTGATATGCGGCATGCGACGAAACGCGACAATCTCTCGATATTCGCGATGCCGGCTGCGCAGGGTCGTGCAATTCGAAGCGATTGCCCGCTCGAGCGCGCGCGTGCTCTGCTCGTGCTCGCACGGCAATTGATCGAACGTGTATGTATCAGCATTCCGTATGTTCATGAGTCCGCTCTTGCTCGATATCGACGGCGCAATTCGATTCCGGTTCGTCCGCACCGCGCGTGATAGCTGCGTCGCGCGCCGGCGAACTGGCGATCCACCACTGATCGACGAAACCGCCGCGATCGTCTTGTTGCCAGAACCATCCGCCATCGCTCTGCGTCGTGCATCGCGGCCAAGCCGCCCAAGGCGCGTTCGACACGCCGGTCAGCACGCGCGCAGGATCGTCGCCGCGGTTCGCCAGTTGCATTTCCGGGCGCGCCGGGCGTGCGGCCGCCTTTCGGCCGCGCCCGCCCATGCGCGGCCACGCGAATGCGTGCGCCGCATCCCATACCGCATCAAGTTGCGCGTACAACGATGACGCCAGGGTGTCCGGGTCTGCCGGTTGCGCACGCGGCGGCACGTACGCGGCCAGCACGCGCGCCATCTGGAACAGCACACCGCGCGGCTCGCGCAGTCTGCGTTCCAGCCAGCGGCGCGACACGGTGCAGCACACGATGCATGGATGCGGCCGTCCGGCCCGATCGCGCGAAGCGGCCATCACGCCGACGACATGCCGCCCGTCGCCGAACGGCGAACATGCGGGCGCCAGCACGAAGCTCCACGGCAACGCATGTGCGCCGTGTTCGCCGGACAGATGCGCGATCCATTCGGGATGACGCGTGAGCCAGTGTTGCCATTGGAGAGCCTGCGCGACGGTCGTGCGGTGCCGGATCTGCTCGACCGACGCGGGGAGACGCCCCCACAACGCCGGTATGCCGACCGTCACGCGAGCCCCCCTGGGCAATGAAAGCCCGTCAGCAGATTGCTCGTCAGAGGATTCGACTGGCCGCTCGTCATCAGCTCGAGCGCCGCATGCCGGCCGTCGAAATCGAATGCGAGCGTCAGACGGCTGGCCGATGCCGTGCCGGTCAACCGGCCGCGCTCGATCAACCGGAACAGCGCCCACGGCCCCGTCGCGACGATCGTCGACGTATCCGGGCGGATCGCCGGCCGTGCCGAGATCTCCGCTATCGCACCGCCGCGCGGTCCGGGCCAACTCAACGCGAACGGTGTAACCGGGCCGTGCACATAGCGCTGCGTCTGACCGTCGACGTCGATCAGCAATTCGGTGATCTCCGGGTCGACCGCGGCCACCTTCGCATCCATCTTCCACGCCATCCGCTTCGCACCTTGATCGCGGAAGAACACCTCGCGGATCGCGGCCGCGCGCTCGAACGGCGCGAGGCTGGGCCCCTTGATCGGCGGCATGCCGGGGCTCAGCGACTTGTAGCGCCACGGCTTCGCGTTCGTATCGACATAGCTCGCCAGCGATTTCTGGAAGAACTCGTCGAACACGCCGCCGCTCGCGAACATCCGGTTGAAGTCCTCCACGTCGACTTCCTGACTGCTGCGCACGAACGGGTATTTGCCGTCGATCGTGCGCCGACAGCTTTGCCCGACGCTCGTGTCGACCTGCATCGCGAGCAGCCCGCCGACCTCCTGCCCGACCTTGTCCGCCACCTGCGTCGCGATACCGCCCAGGACGAGCCGCAATGGCGCTGGCAGCTTTTCGGCTTCCGTCTGCAGTGTCGTGCCGATATCCAGCGCCGGCGGCATGCTGTTGGCCGACAGTGCGTTGCTCGCAACGACGAGACGCGTGTATTGCTCGTTGATCAACGTCAGGATCGCGTCGAGCTGCAAGGCCTTGCCGCCCACCGAAATCGGCTTGTCCGTCATAGCCGGACCGCTGCCGGTATCGGCCTGGCCGGTGGTGACCTCGCGCAGCGCGGCAAAGCGGTTGTCGACGAACTCCTTCTCGAGCCGCGTTTCCGGACGCTGCGCGGCGATCTTCCCGGCTTCGATCGCCGCAGTTCGTGCCGCCGACGATCTCCGGCCAACCGCTGCCAGCGCGAGGTCGTTCAGCGACGACGGGTCCTGCGCATTGATGACCGACAGCGACGTTTCCCTGACCACCGCACGCGCCAGCCTCACCAGCGGCGAATCGGGCGCGGCGAGTGCGCGCAGCGTCGCCTGGTCGAGCGCCAGCGTGCCGTCCCGCCCGTTCTCGCCGCTCGTGGCCGGCCGAATGTCTGCGAGAAATTGCTGCCAGTAGTTCCCGTAATCGATCAGATACTGGCGGCGAATCTCGTCGGCGAGCGACGATCTGGCCGCCACGATACGCGTGCCCTGTATCGATGCCACCAGATCGTTGCGCTTCGACGGCCGCCCCATGACCCAATCGTCATCGTCCTGCGCGCGCGCGAGAAATTCAGGCAGACGCTGGCTGAACAACGCGTGATAACCGTCGTACGTGTAAAGCCCCGGCACGCCTTGCTCGAAACGCGACCCATCCACCAGCTTGAAGAGCGATGCGCCCTGCAACCCGAGCGCCTGCGCGAGCGTGAAGTTTTCGGGCGCCTCCTTCTCCATCGCGCCGATCGCCCGTTCGTACAGCCGCTTCGGCGCGGGATTCTGGCTCAGGAAGAGGCGTGCGCGCTGCACGAGCGCCGCATCCTGCTTCATGGAAGGCTTGACAGGGCGATCGTCGACGAACAGCGCGTCCAGGTGTCGCGTCATCGCATTGCGGCCGCCCATCGCCGCCGCGCTGTCGGAGCGCTCCCAATCCCGCAGCACCCAGGCCCGGACTGCCTTCGCGTCGTAGCGCTCGGCGTCGTACAACATCAGGTAAATAGCCAGCGTCCGGTATACATCGTCCGAGTTTTGCGCCGCGAGCTGCGTGTTCAGGTCGCCTTCGACGCGCGCCACGATCTGCGGCAGCAACGTTTGCTGCAGCAGGCTCAGATAGGTCGTATCCGACGCCGAGACGATGGCCGGGACGACGTAAAGGCCGTAACGGTACGCAAGACCAGGCGCGTCGAGATCGAGATCGCCGTGACGCGGCAGGTCCCTCGATCTGTCCAGCAGACCGCCGATCGCCGCCGCTTTCGGCGCCTTGCTGTATGCCGCAGCCTGCGCAGCCAGCGCCGATGTCTTGCCGGAGATCGCAGCCAGATAGTTCCGGTTGTTTTCGTAGCTCACCGTGAGCGAGAACGCGAGCCAGACGAACAGTGCCATGGTCAGCAGATGGCCCGCCCAGCGCATCGTTCTGAAGCGAATCTCCCACTTCAGATCCGCGCGGACCAGATGCGCCTCCGGCACGATCACGTGCTGGAACACGTTGCGCAGAAAGAAGCTGCGATGCCCGGCGATCGCGTCGTCGCCGCGCGCTTGCGCCGCCGTGTCGCTTGCGGTCCGCAGGCGCGCCATCTTGCGCCTCAGGCGCTGCAGCACCGTGTCGCGGTCGACGGTCATCACTTGATCCGTCTGCTCCGCGCTCGTGAAATAGACGCCGCGCAGCATGCTCTGCAACTGCGCATCGTCGTAACGGGAATCGAGGAACACGAGTTCAACCAGATCCGCGACGAGCGCCGACAGACTACGGAACTCCTGCGCCAGCGGATACAACCGCTTACGGCGATCGCCCTCGTATTCTTCGAGCAAGCGGTTGTTCAAGCCGGCGTCGGCCCGAGCTTCGAGCAACGCCAGTTCGCGCATGCAGTGACGTCGCAGTCCGTCGACACTCGCCGCGCCCGACTCGTCGCACGGCAGCGTGAAACCCCAGATCTGCGTGCGACCGTCCGCCGTCAGCGACTGGAAATACTCGGTAAAGCCCGGCAGCAGATCCAACTTCGTCACGAACACGTACACCGGGAATCGAATCCCGAGTTGCTGGCGCAGTTCGCCGAGCCGCGCCCGCAAGCTCGCTGCGAGCGCAGTGCGCTCGACCTCCGAACGGTTGACCAGATCCGCGACGCTCACGTTCAGGATCGCGCCGTTGAGCGGCGCGCGCGGCCGATGCTTGCGCAACTGGCCGAGCAACTCCTTCCATTCCGCGGCGTTGACGGCCGTAGCCGTTTCGTCCTGCGCGTCATCCTGCTCGACATAGCGACCTGCGGTATCGATCAGCACCGCTTCGTTCGCGAACCACCATTCGCAATTCGCGGTGTGTTCGATCCCGTGTGCGGCCACTGCGCCCATCTGGTCGGTCAACGGAAACTGCAGACCCGACCCGAGGATCGCGGTCGTCTTCCCGGCCCCCGGCGTACCGAGCATCATGTACCACGGCAGCCCGTACAGATGACGGTCCACCTCAAGCAGGCGACGCCATCCCAACGTGCCGCCACGCAAGCGCTTCAACTGTGCAATGGCCTTCGACACCACCATCGCAACCGCACGCACCTCGTCGCGACCGATTTCGGCCGGCTGGTCCCCCTTCGGCTCGAGAAAGCGCTTCAGTAGCGCGTCATTCGACCGCAGCGCCTGCCACAGCCTGTACAGGCCGTAGAGCGCGTAGCAGAACACGATCGCCGCGACGATCAGCACGCGCACCCAGATCGGCTCGAGCGGATGATGCTCCGCGAACCCGAACAGCGGGCCGACGTGCCAGAGCGCAACGCAAAGCGCGATCACCCAGATGGGACTCAGCGGCCACCTTCTCAGCCACAGGACGAGCAGGGCAATCAACAGCGCGATCACGATCGAGCGGATCACCGCGCCGGCGAACGGATGCAGTTCGCCGAACACGAACAGCGGCCCCAGAAACCAGACCACCGCGCATGCCAGCAGAATCGCCACGCACGCCAGCATCCGCCACGAGACCAACCATCTGAAAAGACGTTTCAAATAAGACATGCTGAATTCCGGTACTACAGGGTGACCATGATTTCGACGCGACGATTAAGTGCTCTGCCGGCCGCCGTCGCGTTGTCGCCGATCGGCTGCGTGTCACCCTTGCCGATCGCGCGAATCCGCTCCGCGGGCGTACCGTCTCGTTGCAGGATTTGCGCGACAAACGCCGCGCGCTTTTCCGACAGAACCTGGTTGTTCGCGAAAGCCGCGCTACGAATGGGCTGGTTGTCCGTATGCCCGCTCACGAGCACGTTGCCCCCGACGCGCGCCACTTCGCTCGCGACCTTGTTCAGGATCGGCTCGATCTCCGGCAACACCACGCTCTGGGCCGACGCGAACATCGAATCGCCCTTGAACACGACGATGCTGCGCCGGTCGTCTTCGTCGACGGTCAGCAGGCCGCGCGCGATCTCGTTCCTCAACAGCTGCGACAGGCGCAGACGCTGCGGCGCGGACGCCAGCCGCTCCTTGCCGATCGCGAGAATGCGCGTCTCCAGCAGATGGCGTTCGGTCAACAGGCGGTACTGGTAGAACACGAACAGTGCGAACAGCAGGAGCGCCGCAAACGCGACGGACGCCCATACCGGCACGCTGCGCAGCAACGGCAGTTTCCCGGGCGGCGCACCGCGCCAGTGCGGCGACAGCTCCGGCTGCAGCGCGTCTCGCGCGCCGGTGATCAGTGTCCACAGTCGCTGGCGAATCTGCTCCAGATAGCGGCGCCCGTCGGCCATCACGCTGTAGCGCCCCTCGAACCCGAGACCCAGCACGCGATACAGGATTTCGAGGATGTCGACGTACTCCTGCGGATCGGTCGCCATCCGACCGATCAACAGGAAGAACTTTTCGCCGCCGTCGACTTCGCCCTCGAACGTGATAAGCAGGCTCCGCGCTGCCCATACGCCGCTCCCGCCCCAGCTGGTGCGGTTGGCCGCCTCGTCGAGCGCAGTGCACAGACAGTAGCGGACGACCGCCATGTGCTTCCACGGCAGATCGACCTTGTCGCATACCTTCTGGAACAGGTTGACTTCGCGCACGAGCAGCGTGCGCAGACCTTCCACTGCTTCGGACGTATCGAGCGTCGCCGGCATGTCGGCAAGCATTCTGAGCAACGGGCGCGCCGCCTCGAGCAGCGGATTCGCGGCTGCCCGCACCTCGTCGAGACGCTGCTGAATATCCACGACTGCATCGAACTCGCCAGGATCGACGGGCGCGCTTGCGGCGCGCCTGTCATCTCCGACGCGTTCCTTCTGCGGATCGAGTACCGTCCCGGAATCACTCGCGAGAAAGTCGAACGCGTCTTTATCGAACGTTCCGGAGTTCATTTATGCCGCACCCCCCAAAGTTCAAGTTTCAACTCGGGGAAATGGCCGGCGATGTGCATCGCGAGCCCGCCTTGTTGCGCGATCTGCTCCCAGAACGGTCCGCTGCGTGACAACTCGTAGTAGATGTAGCTCGAATTGAACGGAATCTGCCGCGGCGGCACCGGCAGCGGCACCATCGTGAGCCCCGGAAGGTGCGAACGAATCAACTCGGGCAAACGCTGCGGCTGGCTGATCTTCGTCTGCGCGGCGAATTGCTGCTGGAGCACGTCCGGCGACATCTGCGCGCCAACCGCCAGCACGAGGCTCGAATAGCCCGAAAGTTCGGCCGGCATCACCGCGGCAACGCGGATGCCGTGCGGCTGCTCGGTGAGCGGGATCGGCTGCGCACCGCGGATCAGCACCTGGTTGAGCAGATAGTGGACCTCCTCCACGAGCGGCCGGATGCTTGCGTACAGTTGTGCATGATCGTAGCCGGGAGTCGGGAGAGGACGTCGCGTCTGCGGACGCACGAACGTCGACAGCTCGCCCGCCATGATCGCAAGTTCGCGATAGAGCACCATCGGCGGCGTCTCGCGA
The DNA here is from genome assembly GCF_902499045.1 of Burkholderia latens. Taxonomy (GTDB): domain Bacteria; phylum Pseudomonadota; class Gammaproteobacteria; order Burkholderiales; family Burkholderiaceae; genus Burkholderia; species Burkholderia latens. The sequence continues at coordinate 9,665 of NZ_CABVPL010000062.1, forward strand.
ATCCGGCAGATATGTTCGAGCAACGGCTCATAGCGATTCAATACCTGCAGAAGCAGATAATCGGCCACCTCGGCCGCCGCGCCCGCACGCCCGTCGCTACCGGACAGACGGGTGGCCAGTGCGTCGGCTCGCAGTTTCGTGAGGCCATGCAGTTGCGTCGCCCATTCCCGCAGCAGCGGATCGGCGCCGTACCGGCTGACCGGCGGAATGTGATCGGTGACGTGCAGCGACACCGATCCGTCCGCGTGCAAGGTCTTGATGCGCGTGAGCGCGATGCCGATCCACGACTGCGTCAGCTCTTTCTCCGGCAGCAGCCGCAGGCGCAGGTTCGCCAGTTGCACGGGCTTGGGCCCCTGCCCGATCGTGTTGCTGTCCCGCAGTTCGTTTTCGAACGCCAGATAGCGGGCCAGCGACGCCGTCTCGTCGCGGAACACCGTCTCCTCGGTATTGGGCTGCCGCAACGGGACGGCCAGATAGATCACCTGGTTCTGATGCTCGGGCACGATCGTCAACGGCGGCGGCGGCGGCGCATGCGCCGGCACGTCGAACGGCGTCCCGTCGGGAAACACGCCCGCACCGCTCTTGAACACCAGCTTGCCGAACGCCAGCGACTCCTGATCGATCTCGAACTGACTGAAGCCCCAGAAGAACGGGCTGAGCGGCGCGGAACGCTTGTGCGCGAAATGTTCGAAATAGCGCTCTTGTTGCTGGAACAGCTGCGGCAGCAGGAAAAGACCCTCGCTCCACACGACCTTGTTATGCCAACTCATGTCAATCCAATTCAGTTACCAGAACGGCCCGCTGGCCGATATCCGCGTTCAATTTGATCTTTGTACGTGCCGTCAGCACTCGAAGCCATGCCTCTTCCGGTGGCGGCGGCAAGCGATACGTGCCGCGCCACACCGATTTGCCGAGGTCGCGGTATCCGGCCAGCACGCCGATCGCCGTCGTCGCGCTATTCACGCGCCGGCGAATATCCCGGACGTCGCCCGGACGCAGCACGAACTCGTCGATCGCGATCGCGTCTTCGCCCAGCACCTTCTTGCTGTCGTTCTGCAGCGAGAAGAAGTCGGCGTTGTCGAACGTATAGGCCGACTTCAATTCATAGATCCGCACCATGATCGGCGCAGGCCGCCCAAGCTCGTCCGGATTGACGCCATCGCTCACCTTGATCTTCAGATTCAGCGACGCGGCCAGCTCCTTCCGGCTCGGCACGCCTCCGCACGCAGCAAGCGACAGAAATGTCAGTCCGGCCGCGATGCGTTTCAGCGCATTGCGGCGCGTCGCCATACCAGGCGGAAATCGAGAAAACATATGGAAGATCCTGTCGTACCCGGGGCAGCCGTTGACCGAGGCCCCCACGCATCGCGAAGACGCCTTGGTCAACGGCTTGCGATGCCGCCCGCGCACGCAGGCGGCATCGCCCTGAACTACGGGCGTTGACGGTTAGGCCGCGTTCCGCTTGATGTCGAACGTCGCCGTGATCGCACCGCCGCTGCCGCCTTGCGCGTTCTGCACGACGTATTCCTGCTTCAGGCGCGAGAACGACAGGCGAACGATCTCGCGCGGACGCGATTCGTCAGCCGCGACGCCAGCCGGGCTCACCTGCGTCACCAGCACGTCGTTCATCGTCAACATGATGTATTCGAGCGGATTACCGCCGGCCTTACGTACCGTGAGCTTCGCCTGATCGATGTGCTTGCCCAGCAGACAGTACTGAATCAGGTTCGGGCTCGCACGGTCGATGTAGTGTTCGAACTGCAGATCGTCGACGGTAGCCCGGCCCGCCCCGCCGCCCGAGCCCAGGTGCATGTTCGATTGCTGCGATACGTTCCACGACCAGCTCAAGACCTCGATTTCGTCATGGTGAGTAGCATCCTTGGATTCGCCGTCGATTCCGTTGATCTTGAGGAAAATGTCGTGTGCCATGGCATCACTCCTTACGTCTTGGTTAAATTTTTTGTACAACTAACTTTGTGATCAGGTGTATTTACAGAGCGCCTGATCACCACTCCCCGGGGTCGAACACCGCATTGGAATATCCCGGACGAAGCCCTCCGTCGACGCGATAGTCAAACGCGCTTGAACGGGTTCCTGCTCAGCAACCGGGCCCTGCGGCAACCGCTCGCCGGATCAGGCGGCGGCCTTGACCGACGGAAGCTTTGCGACAAGGCGCAGCGACACCGTCAGACCTTCCAGCTGGAAGTGCGGGCGCAGGAAAAACTTCGCCTGGTAGTAGCCGGGGTTGCCTTCGACTTCTTCCACGACCACCTCGGCAGCAGCCAACGGACGACGCGCCTTGGTTTCCTGCGACGAGTTCGCCGGATCGGCGTCAACGTAGTACATGATCCATTCGTTGAGCCATTGCTGCATTTCGTCTCGCTCCTTGAACGAGCCGATCTTGTCGCGCACGATGCACTTCAGGTAGTGGGCGAAACGCGAGCAGGCAAACAGATACGGCAGACGCGCGGACAGGTTCGCGTTGGCCGTCGCGTCCGGATCGTAGTACTCGGCAGGCTTCTGCAGCGACTGTGCACCGATGAACGCCGCGTAATCGGTATTCTTGCGGTGAATCAGCGGAATGAAGCCGTTCTTCGACAGCTCCGCCTCGCGCCGATCGGAAATCGCGATCTCGGTGGGGCACTTCATGTCGATGCCGCCGTCGTCGGTCGGGAACGTATGGCACGGCAGATTCTCGACCACGCCACCGCTCTCGACACCGCGAATCAACGTGCACCAGCCGTAGTGCTTGAACGAGCGATTGATGTTCACCGCCATCGCGTAAGCCGCGTTCGCCCACGCGTATTTGCGGTGGTCCGATCCGTCGGTCGACTCCTCGAAATCGAACTCGTCGACCGGATTGGTGCGGATGCCGTAAGGCAGGCGCGCGAGGAAGCGCGGCATGGCGAGACCGATGTAGCGCGAGTCTTCGGAATTGCGCAGCGAGTTCCACGGTGCGTACTCGAGGTTCTGCGTGAAGATCTTGGTCAGATCACGCGGGTTCGCGAGTTCCTGCCACGAATCCATCTGCAGCACGGACGGCGACGCGCCCGTGATGAACGGCGCATGCGCAGCCGCCGCGACCTTGCCGATCGACGCCAGCAGATCGACGTCCGGAGGCGTGTGATCGAAGTAATAGTCGGCCACGAGGCAGCCGTACGGCTCTCCGCCCAACTGGCCGTACTCCTCTTCGTAGATCTGCTTGAAGAACGGGCTTTGATCCCAAGCCACGCCCTTGTAGCGTTTCATCGTGCGACGCAGATCTTCCTTCGACACGTCCATGAAGCGGATTTTCAGCTTCTCGTCGGTTTCGGTGTTCGTCACGAGGTGATGCAGCCCGCGCCACGCGCTTTCCAGCTTCTGGAAGTCGTCGTGGTGCAGGATCAGGTTGATCTGTTCCGACAACTTGCGATCGATCTCGCCGATGATCGCCTCGATGCTCTTGTAGGCATCGTCCGACATCGTCACCGAATTGGCCAGCGCCTGCTCGGCGAGCGTCTTGACGGCGGATTCCACCGCCTCGCGCGCTTGCTCCGTCTTGGGCTTGAACTCGCGCGACAACAGTGCGTTGAAATCCGATTGAGCTCCGACCTGCGCCTCGGCAGCGCGCGCCTGCGATTCACGTACAGCCATTTTTTACCTTTACCTGTGTTAGATCGTGGTTTAGCGTCCAGGGCCGCGTCACTGCTCTTGCGGTTCCTGAGCGTCCGGCTTCCGTGCTTCGGGCTTGGGTGCCTTGGCGAGCGCGCTCAGCAGCGCCGGGTCCTTCAGCACCTTGCTGACAAGGTTTTCCGCGCCAGACTTGCCGTCCATGTAGGTCTGCAGATTGGCGAGCTGCGTGCGCGCGTCGAGCAACTGCGACAGCGCATCGACATTTCTCGCAATCGCCGCCGGCGAAAAGTCGTCCATGCTTTCGAACGTGATGTCGACCATCAACTGACCGTCGCCGGACAACGTATTCGGGACCGAAAACGCGACGCGGGGCTTCATCGCCTTCATCCGCTCGTCGAAGTTGTCGATGTCGATGTTGTAGAACTTCCGATCGCCGACGGGCGGCAACGACTCCAGGGGCTTGCCTGACAGATCGGCGAGCACGCCCATCACGAACGGCAGCTCCACCTTCTTTTCTGAGCCGTAGATCTCGACGTCGTACTCGATCTGGACGCGCGGAGCACGATTTCGCGCAATGAATTTCTGTGCACTGCTGGATATGGCCATAAACTTTCCAGATGGATTCAGATTGGGAAAAAATCAATGAGCGAATGCTCGTCCGTTTCGCCCTTTCAGCGTAAACTCAGCGCATATTAAGACACTCGTCGGCGCCCTTATATAGGACCAGTACTAACTTAATGGGCGATAATTGGAGATATAATAAATATTTGAAGAAACGCTAATCTCAATAAATCGACGAATTGAAAAAAGCGGCCTTCGGCCGAGATAGATTCATATCCGGCGTGACTGCGCGGCCGGCTTGGAGCGGTCGAGGTCATCCAGCAGGCGAGCGCCGCCGCAACCGCGCGGAACACTTCGGCGATGACGCGATGCGCTACCGCGTCGAGCGCATCCCGGCGCCTTCAGCGACGCAAGCCGTCCGGAATCAGCGAAATCTCGACGCGCCGGTTCAGTGCTCGGCCCGCTTCACTACGGTTGTCCGCAATCGGGCGGATGTCGCCCATTGCCTGAATCGCAAAACGCGTGACCGGCAACCCGCCCTCGACGACGAGCCAATCGCGGATCGCGCGCGCACGTGCCTCGGATAGCCGAAAATTCGCATCGGACGAGCCCTCGCTGTCCGCATGCCCTTCGATCAGCACGCGCTGGTCCGGATTCTCTCGAATCAACCGAAGCACATGTGCCAGTTCGCGATGCGCGTGCGCGGGAGAAAAGGTTGCCTTGCCGCTTGGAAACAACGAAAGGCTATCGATCTGCACGGTCGTGAGCGGCGGCCGATAGGTTGCCAGCGCCATGTCGACGCGAGGCAACAGCCCACGCCCCGGATATAGCCCCCAACCCGCGCCGAACGGCGCGCCGTCGCGCAGGTTGCGCGCCACCTCGTCACGTACCGCGCGCAACTGCTCGAACGAGTCGATCGATGCAGTGATCCGGACGGCCGGCGTATTCCAATAGGCGGACAGATCGTCCGCGATCTGCTCGACGAGCCGATAATTCACCGCGCCCGATATCGCCACGGCCGCGGTGACGGTCGTCACGCTCGACAGCAGCACGTGCGACGCGAGCGGCCATGTCCTCCAGCTGACCGCCGACGGAGCCGGCGGCCTCCGGTCCGTATCGGCCGACGCGGACGCGGACGCCGACGCGCGAATACGCGGCAACGGAAGCGGCCCCGCGACCGGCTTCGTCATGCACGGTTGCAAGCCCGTTCTCGCGATCAGCCAGCGCGTCCACGCGCCCGGCCGAACCGGCGTATGGTCGATGTCCGCCAGCGACGCACCCTGCAGCGCAAACGGCACGGTATTCGACAACGCGGAGATCGACGATAGCAACGCCGCTTCGTCGAGCCACTCGAATACCGCAAGCCCGAGTGCGCTTCGGACCGCCGCCTCGGCATGCCGCGACTCGGCAAGTTGGCGACGAATCACCGGCAACCGGTCGGAAAGACCGATCGCGTCCTTGGGGCGCGGAGCGTCGGATCCGAGCAAATCGCCAAACCATCGCGTTTGCGGCATGCCGTCCTCGCCAGGGCCCAGACATGCGTAAACCGCGACATGACACGGCAGTACGCATTCGGGATGGCAGTACGCCGCCTGCAGCGCAATGCGCCACTGCGCGAACTCCTTGCGCAATACGCTTTCGTCGTCCCCCTCCGGTACCACGGGCAGCAGCGCGGCGTCCGGGAAACGGCCTCGTGCCGCCTTGACCTGTGCCATCACGTCGTTGAGCCGCGCCGGCGTATCGGCCAGCAGCCACACCGCCTGATCGTCGCGCGTGAGCGTTGCTCGCCCGCGATCGCGAGGAAACAGCGCGGCCGCGTAAGGCCCGACGACGACGATCACCTCGAGTTCGCGCGCCGCGTTGCCGATTTCCTGTGCAGCGGAGTCGTCCGAAGCCGCCGCCGGACGCCGACGCTCGGACCACGTGACAACCCACATCGCCAGCGCGACAGCCGATCCGATGCATAGCGCGCTCAGCCAATCCGGCAGCCCCGCGAGTGCCCATGCACCACCGAACACGACGATCGGCATTGCAATCCAGACAAGTCCGATCTTCTTGATTGATCGCATGCTCATTGGCGTCCTCCGTCGCTGTTCTGCGTCAAGCGTGGTCCGGAGTCGGGCAGACGCTCCACCGCACGCCGCAACGAGACGTCGCAGAAGATCCAGACGGCCGCCAGCGCCACCGTCGCAAGCAAGATCGGCCGAAGCGGCCCATATGCGCGTGCCGCAACAGTCGCAACGGAGCGCGCCGGCCACGGCAGCCGCTGCGTGCGCACATTCTCCATGTCGGCCGCGCGCGGCTCGACCTCGGATGTCACGCGACGCTCTGCTTCCAGGCACGCCCGAAAAGCGTCTGCCTGATGTGATGGCCCAAGCCCGAGCAGCGCCGTATACATATTCAACAGCGGCGCTTCCGAATACTGTCCGTCCGGCAACGCGCCGATTTGCGCTTCAGACCGCGCCGCGATGCTGTGCGAACGATGAAACCGGAACAGCAGCGTCTCGCGCAGCCATTCGTCGCGCCTCGTCGCCGGCAGATGGCGCAGCGTCACCTCGTCCAGCAGCGCACATTGCGCGATGCCGACGTCCCGGACGACGTCGCTTGCTCGTCCGTCATCGCGCATCGCCTGCTCGAGCCGCTCGACCAGGCCGATGCATCGCGCACGCCACGCATGGACCTCCGGTATCGACGCGCCCTGCGAAAGCAGTGCGACATGCAGTACGGTCTCTTGAAGCGATGCGCTCAACGCGGCGCCTGAACTGTCAAATGTCATGCAAATAGCAGAAAAACTATCGATGGAACGCCATCAAGGCATCTGAATCACGAACGTCGCATACGTGCGAACCGCGCCGGCGCGCGCCGCACCGGTCGCGTAATACTGCGCGCCGAACGGCACCAGTGTTGTAGTCGACTCATCCAGGTTCACCGTCTGCATCGTCGCCGCATTGCCGATCTGAATCGGCGACCCGTCACCGTTCATCAACTGAACCTGGACGTTTTTGGCACTCGCAGGATCGTTTGGGGTCTCGACGTCGAGATTGCCGTTCGCGTTCGTCGTGGCGCCCCGCTGAAAATAAATGCGCACCGAATCGATGCTGCCGTCGCAGCGCAACGGAATGGTGAAGGCAGTGGAACCCGCGGTTTGCCCCGGCGACGTCAGCGACGACGTCGAGATCCGTGGCAGCTTGACCGTCTGATTTTCCTGGCCGCCGACGATCGTGCACGTCACCGAATTGTAGGAACCCTGAAACTTGACCGTGACGGTCGGATTGCCGGCCCCCCAGGCCGTGCCTGCGGCCCCCACGCTCATCGCGACCGCGGCGCCCGATGCAACGCAACGGATCCATTTCGAAGCATGTATGCGAATCATTTTGTCCACGTGTCCCGTGCCTCACCTTGATGCGGGCGCATCATTGCATCGCCGCCGTGTCGCAGCGCAAGCGCACGCGCGTCGCCATCTTGACCTTCCCCGCATCCGCTGTTGCCGCCGGAACCGCATAGGGCAAGGTGCACCGATCGGCAGCGCTGATTCCCCACTTCGCGGTCAGTTCGCCGGAACCTTCCAGCCCGCGCAGGAATGCCATGCCGCCCTGACCGACACCGCCGACCGATTTGCCGGACGCGTCGAACAATTGAGTGCCCATCGGCAGCGGCGAGCCATCGTTCCGCTCCATCGTCGCGAACACGGGGCGCCCCCGCACCGTACTCATCTTTACGAAGACGACCGAGTTGTAGCGCGGCACCACCTCCTCGCTCGTGTTCCCGAGCTCTACGTCGTCGGGGAGCTTGGCCGGGTCGATCTCGACCGTGTTGACGCGATACGGCATCAGTGACGGAATCACCGCGTAGCCGAATCGATCGATTGACGCGCCCTGGCCGTTGACGATCTGCCCGCCGGTTGCGCCCTTCGCCTCGATCAGCGCAGCCGCCTGACCAAGCGGCGGGCTCAACGTGACGCCACCCCGATGGATGATCATCGCGCCGTTGGCGCCCATCGACGCCTGACGCATCCGATTGCTGAGCGACGCGTTCGCACTGTACGTGCCGACGGCCGACCGATAGGTACCGTACCCGCCGAACGACGACAGCGCATTGGTATCGCCACCGGCGATACGCGATGCAGTGATCCCGTAGCTGAACGGCGCGATGGTTCCCTTGCTGCCGGACATATCCATCTGAATGGCGCTGTTCCCGCTCGAATCTCGCGAGGCCGACGTGGTCAACGAATTGAAGAGACTGCTCTTCGTGTACGTCTGCTTGCCAAGCGGGATCGTGAGGTTGATCCCGACCTGAGTGACCGTTCGGTCGTCGCCGTTACGCGCGCGCTGCGCATACACGGAATATGACATCCGTCGGAAAGTGCTGTTGAACCCGACCTGAAACTGCAGATCGCGCCCCCTCTCCCCGCCCCAATAGTCCTGCGAACTGCCGGTGACGTAGATCGCACTGCGATCGCCCAGGCGCTGGTTGACGTTCAGCTGCAGACGTGTCCTGGCCCGATAGTTGTACTGATCGATCGAGCGATTCCAATCGTTTCGTGCGTTGACTGCGTCCTGCAGACTGAAGAAGTTCGACGTCGAATAGCGGTACGCGGCCACTGAAAAATTGGTTCCGGTCGGCACCACCATCTTGCTGTACGTGACACGCGAACTGAGGCCATGGTACGTGCGTCGGCCCGGCACACTCGCGTGTGCGGTTGTGACGTCGAACGCGAACGCACCGACCGACGTATTAAGCGCCATGCCGAACAGGCCCGAACCATAGCCGGCCGATGACAGTACGCCGGCGTACGCGGTCACGAGATTCGTGAGACCTCGCTGATAAACCAGTTGGGCAACCCACGGCTTCGTATCGACCGTATTGTCCCGATACTGGCCAACCGTCACGTTGAAGCGGTGCTGACCGGGCCGCAACAGTTGCGGAACGGCGGCAAACGGCACAGAGAAGCGCCGCACGCGCCCGTCGGATTCGGTGACCGTTACGTCGAGATCCCCGCCGTAGCCGGTCGCCGGCAGATCGTTGAACTCGAATGGTCCCGGCGACACGGTCTCCTCATAGACCGTATTGCCGCCCTGCCGCACGACCACGCGCGCATTGGTGTCCGCTACGCCACGGACGGTCGGTGCATAAGCCTGCAGCGAATTGGGCAGCATTCGATCGTCACTCGACAACTGGACACCGCGTACGCCGAACGAATCGAAAACCTCGCCGCTCGTGAAGCTGTCGCCGAGCACGATCTGGCTGCGTAACGCCGTGATGTCCCGCTGAACGAAGGTTTCGAGGCTGCGCCACGATACGCCGGAACTGCGGCTTGCCCAGTTCAGCGTCGAGCGATGACGAAAGCGCCACGGCCCGATATTCACGCCCGACTGCAGGCCGGTATACAAGCTGCTGAAGTTGTGCCCGAAAAAGTTGCTCTCGCTCGTGTATCCGTTGACGTTGTACTGCAGCAGCCCGACGTTGATCCCTTCGTCCCAGCGCGAAGGATCGACGTAGCCGTGCGCCGTCTTGCTCATCGCCGTCTGCGGGATCGTCAGATCGAGCTTCAGATCCGCGCTGTCGAACGTGTAGGTCGCATCGGGTATCGTCTCGCGAAGTGCCAGGCAGGCGTCGGGCGCTGATTCGTGCGCGGCCGGCGCGCCATCGTCGTCCTGCTTCGATCGCCGAAGTCGGCTCGCAAGCTTGTCGCCGTCGACACCGAATTGCTCGAGCATCGCGAGCGTGAAGCACGGCGCGGCAACGTCGCTGCCGGGCACCGCGACGAACGGCACGTCGTGACGTCCACGCCCTTTGCCGTTGACCGTTACTTCGACAGCGTAATTGCCCGGCTCGACCGGATTGCCTTTCGCGAAACGAGACAGATCGACGCCACCGCCAGCGAACAGTCGCGGGTTGAATGCGACCGCCGCCGGCTCCGACGGCGCGCGAGCCGCTACCTGCATCACCGGCTCCGTCGTCGCGCGAGCCGCTATCTGCATCACCGGCTCCGTCGTCGCACGAGCCGCTATCTGCATCACCGGATCGGACATGGTGCGAGCCGCCACGATCATTACCGGCTCGCCACCGCCTTGCGGCCCGACGTCGGACCCACCGAATTCCGCCGCGCTCGCTTCATCGCCGGGAAAACCGATGCCAAACGCCAGGCCGACCGCCAAAGCCACGCGCCGCCGGCGAAAGACGCTCAGATCGACATCATGGCTACTGCCAAGCGCGATATTTCTTGCTGCTTGAACCACTCTTCGATCCTCATCGTTTCCGAAACAGTCGGCTGGTTATTCGACGGTGGCCGAACCCGCCACCTCCGCACCGTAGTCGTTGAGCAGTTTGTACGAGACCGTGCCTCGCTCGAACGTACGATGCGTCCCCTGCGGTTGCGTGAGCAACACATGGTCGAACGGCGGAACCATAGCCGGATCAAACTGAATTTCCTTGTCGCCGGCCTTCAGCGCCACACGGCCGAACGACACGTAATAGGGCGACGGATTGTCGACGCGCAGGCTGCTTCGCCCTTTGTCGTCATGCGTGACCTTCCACGTCAGCGATTGCCCCGAAGGCCCGTCCTCAAGCGCGGCCGGCCTGAAAAACAACTTGATGCGAGTGCGAAATGCCAGTTGCAGCAGATTCGTTTCTTCCGCGTTGGTGGGCTGCGGCGGAATCTCCTGCACGTTGAGCCAGAACACCGACTCGCGATCCGCCGGCAGATTCGCGCCCGTATACATGATGCGCAACGTCTGCCCCTTTTTCGGCTCGACGCGGAACACCGGTGGCGTCAGCACGAACGGCACCTTGATCTGATCGGGATTGGCATCCGCATTCCCGTCGTCGATCCATGCCTGCACCAGCACGGGCGCCGTCTCGACGTTGCTCAATCGCACGTTGACTTCGCGATTTTGTTCCGGATAGATGACCCGCGTACCCGTAATCACGATCGCCGCCTGCGCCGACAGCGCCATCACGCCCAACGCAAAAGCCGCGGCGACGCCCTTCCATTTCCATAACCGCACGCATACCTCCTTGATCCATCGCCGCAGCGAACTCCGGAGGCCGAACAACGAATTCTCCGGAGCCCGCTTGCGGGCTACTTGCGATTCAAGATCACTGATACGCGAGCGTGTAGCGAGCGAAGGTGTTGACCTTACCCGCCTTGGTGGCGCCGGTCGCGTAGTACTGACCGCCGTAGAGCATCGTCACGCCGCGTGCGTCGCCCGCGCCCGTCACATCGAAGTACGCGCCCGTCGAGCCGGCCCGAATCCCCGTACCGTCGGAGTTCACCAACTGGACGACGACATTCGTCGCCGCGGTCGATGCATCCGTCAGCAGGTTCTTGAGGAAGCCGGTAGCCGGGTCCATGTTGGTCATCTCGAAGTGAGCGGCGACCTTGCTCACGTCAGCGGAGCACTTCTCCGCGGTGATATCGAACGAAGTCGAGCCAGCTGTGTCGCCCTTCTTCGCGAGAGTAACCGTCGAAACCTTCGGCAGCAGCACCTTCTTGTCTTCGTCCCCTGCCTTGATCGAGCACGTGCTCGCCGTCAGTTCGCCGTCGAACGTCACCTTGCCTTGCGTCACGGCCTGTGCGAATGCCGGCGATGCAGCCAGCGCACCCAGCAGCATTGCTACGGAAGCACCCAATACCTTCTTCTTCATTTAACACTCCTACTTAAATAGAAATATGCCGAACAGGTCGACCGGGTTCACGAGGCGTCATGCCGCCCATCTGCACCACGGTTATCTCGCTCAATCGAACCCGCGAAAAATATTATCAATCCCCCAATATCGGGGATATAGGACGAGTTCAAACCTCGAAGGAATACGAGCTGGCCGCTCGTAAAAGACCGAGTGAATTGTGTAATTTGTCAGGAAACGGATGACTCGCCCGTCGATGGCCGAGCGCGATCACGTTCGACGGTACATGCGTTCCGACGCTGCCGAAACGCGCGCCCCGTCGTGCGGGCAGCGACGCATGCTCGATCAGCACTCGGCAACGACGCGCGGCTTGCGCGGCAGTCGCCGCTTCGCCGCCGGTCGATCGTCCGCGTTCGGCCGCCACGCCGGTATCAGGTGGCGCGCGCCCGCGGCGCGGGCGGATCAGAACACGTGACTGATCGTCGCCGCGCGCTGTTGTTCGGCATCGACGGACGGCCCGCTCGACGCCAGGACAACGTTCGTCGCGACGTCGCGGTATGGGCGCTGCGGCGGCATGTCGACCGTGACGCTGCGATGCTGCGCGGCCGCCACCGGCGCCATGACGTTGTCGTAGAGCGGATCGCCTCGGCGAAACCGCCCATACCGTTGGTCGCCCACCGTCGTCATGGCCGCCGCACGCCAGCCGGTCTCACGCCCTGCAGCAACGGCATGCCCCGCGCCGCGTGCGGTCCGCGACGGCCCTCGTGCACCCATTGCCATCCGCTCGCTTGTCCCGGGCCGGACCAGCGCTGCAGCCATCTCCACCGCACTCGGCAAACCGGCGACGATGGCCGGCCGCTCCGGTGCGCGCGATTCGTGCGCCGATACGGTCCGTGTATCGGCAACGATCGTCGGAAGCCCTTCCGAAGCATGTCCGTTCTTCGTGGCCCGCGCACCACGACGGTGCTGGTTCCGTTCGCCCGAGCCATCGCCAAGCACCGCCGCCGTGGAGACACGCATCGCGACGCGCCGCGCTTCGGACGGGAGCGCGGCACCGCCTCGCGGGCGGGCGCCGAACTCCGGCGGCGTCCCGCGCTGCCCACCGATGCTGTCGACCTGGGCTACGAGCTCGGAAAGACTCGCCGACATCGTCGGCATCGCGGCCCGTTGGCCGTCGAGCGGCCGCGTCGATCCGGCCACGCGCACCGAAGGCGACGAGCGCGACGCGATCGCTGCGTCGCCGACCCGCGCTTCGGCGGGCACTGCGCGATCGTGCGCGACCGTCGGGATCGCCCCCGCCGCACGCGTCGCAGGCGCCGGAGACGCAGCCAAAATCGGCTTCAACGTATCGAGCAAGCCGGCCAGCGACCGCGGTTCGAGCGCTGCACGCCGCTCGGACAACGCGTGATAAGCGACCTCCGCGCCGAGCGTGGAGAATGCGATACCGGGCGGCACGGCGCGCTGCGAACCCGACAGACCGAACGGGAACCGCAAAACGAATGACGCGACGTCTTCGCTCGCCTCGGCCGCGACCGAGGACGGCGCGTCGGGCAACGGGTGTGCCCGCGCATACGCGATCTGATCCGCGTAAAACGGCACTCCGCCCAGGGAGCCGCCCGACGCGTCGCCGCCGTCCGCGCTCGCCGTGCGCACCTCGCCGGCCTCGTCGCGCACCGCCGCACCGCCGGACGCCGCATAGCGCGCGAGCGCATCGGCCACCTGATCGGCATAGAACGGGGAATCCGTCGCGCCGGCCAATTGGACCGCAGCGCCGGGCAATGGAGGCAGGTCCGGGGACGCGACGCGCGCCAGGCGCTCACCGTCGAGCATCGGCCCGCGCAACGGCTCGGCAGCGCCTGTATAACTGAGTACGGGGCCGCCGCGATGCGGCCGGAACAGATCGAATCGCTCGTCCGGCAGCGGACCATTCGGCAACGGCGGCCGGTCGGCCAAACTCTCGATCGCGACCGGGCCGCCGAGCAGACGATCGTCGAGCCCAATCGCGATGACCGGACGCCGCACCGGCGCGAACGGGGTCGTGCGAAACGCGGGCGGGATCGGGGCGGGAGCGGCGACGTTCTCTTCATCGACGCGAGACGGCACGGGCGGATCGGTCCGCGCTTCGACATCGCGCATGCGTGCCGGCGACGTCGACATCGCCACGCGCGCCGGCACCCTGCGCGGTACGTCCGACGCAGGCGCGCGTGCCGCCCCGGGGTCGTCCGGCGTACACGAACCGAGATACGGCGTAGCAACCATCAATGCAGCCGTCATGACGCCAGTGCCGCCCGCGCTTCGCTTCGCCCATTCCACCGCTGCGGCGCGCGCGCGTCGGCCTTTCGTGCTCGTTCCGTTCGTCATGCTCGTATCAGCCGCACCCACGCTCGCCGGTGCGCGCCCTGGTCCATTCCGGGTAAGCCGCAAATCTAGCCAAGCGAACCGGCATCAACAATGGGACAGACGTGTGAAACTCGTACCAAGGCACGCAGACACGTCCGATTTATCGACGTAAAACATTGCCTTCGAACGACATCGCATGCGTTGCGTCAGCCGTGAAAAACGCCGTCGCTCACGCCTGCGACCGAACGCCGTGCCGGCGCAGCCGGCGATTTGCCGCGCGAGCATCCCGTGCAACGCGCATCGGGTTCGCTTCAAACGCACCGCACCAGACGTCTGCGACATTGCGACTCGTCCGCTAACCCAGCTCGACGCAAATGCGGCCACCGATCGCCGCCGGCGCGTGATCATCTTCATGCAACTGCCCGGCCCATTGTTCGTGGATTCCGTGAAATTCGAACTCGTCCAATTTCCAACCCCGCCTTTGAAAGCTACTTTTCGCCCGTTACTACGAAGGGGTACACGGGTGAACCACCGCAGACTTCCATTTTTTCGAGCACGCACCGGCCGCCATATCGCGCATTCCGCGCTGATCGCGGGCGCCGTGATACCGTGGCCGCCCGTCGCGCAAGCCGCCGGCGGCCCGCAGCATGCGAACGGCGTCAAGCTCGAGGTCGCACCGGGCGATTATTCGACGACGCAAACCGGCCAATCCGTGCTGTCCGCGACCAACGGCGGGCACCTGGCGACCACCGGCAAGACCCGTGCATTTTCAACGGGCCCCGTCGCGGCCGGCGCCGCCGCATCGGGTGCCGGCTCGCGGCTCGAACTGCGCGATACGGAAATCCGCACGCGTGGCCGCAGCAGCGTCGGCATCGACGTTCGCAACGGCGCCGCCGCTTCCGCGGAACGCTCGTCGATCGATACCGATGGCGACTACGCGCACGGGGCATACGTGTACGGCGCCGGCGGCCGGCTCCGCATCTCGGACAGCGTGATCGTGACGCGCGGC
The DNA here is from genome assembly GCF_902499045.1 of Burkholderia latens. Classification (GTDB taxonomy): domain Bacteria; phylum Pseudomonadota; class Gammaproteobacteria; order Burkholderiales; family Burkholderiaceae; genus Burkholderia; species Burkholderia latens. The sequence goes on from NZ_CABVPL010000062.1 coordinate 24,813, forward strand.
AAGGAAAGTTCCGGCATCGCGGCGAACGGCGCGTCCGGCGGCACCATCGACGTCGCCGATACGCTGATCAGGACCAGCGGCCTGCACGCGACCGGCCTGTCGATCAGTTACGACGGCGTGCGCGCGACGCTGGAGCGCACCGATATCCGCACGGACGGCGACCATGCGTCCGCGTTGTATCTGCCGAATGCCGGCGCGGTCACGTTCCGCGACTCACACCTCGAAACCGCCGGGGACGCCGCCGTCGGCATCGATACCCGCGCGGGCGCCGTTGCGCTCGCACGCACGCGCGTCGTCACGCACGGCTCCAGCGCGCACGGGCTGTACGCGTCGAAGGAGTACGCCGACACGCCTGTGATCGACGCCATCGACACGCACGTGACGACCACCGGTGCCCGCTCCATCGGCGCGATCGCACGGCTCGGCGGCAAGATTGCGATGACGCGCGGCAGCATCGAAACCCGCGGCGAACTCGGGCGCGGCGCGATGTCGTCCGGCACGGGCTCCGTCGCCACGCTCACCGACATGAGCGTCGACACGCAGGGCACGGACGCGGCCGCACTGTATGCAAGCGCCGGAGGCAGGATCGACCTGGTACGCGCAGACGCGCGCACGGCCGGCGACCGCGCATACGCGGCAAGCGTCCACGGCGGCACGCTGACCGTCGACCGCGGCTCGCTCGTCAGCGAGCGATACGGCGCGCTCGACGCGTCCGGCGCGACGATCGCACTGCGCAACGGCACGCGCGCCATCGGCGGCAACGGCACGCTGCTGTCCGTCGATGCGCAGTCGGGCGCACCCGTGCGGCTGACGCTCGGCACAGGCTCGCACGCCGACGGCGACATCGTGAACCAGCCCGCCAGCGTCGCCGGCCCGACGCCTGCGGTGACTGACGTTGCCTTGTCCGGTGCGTCCGCGTGGACCGGCGCGACCGATGCGGTGCGCGCGTTGTCGCTGGACGCGAACAGCGGCTGGACCGTCACCGCGAACTCGTCGGTCGGCTCGCTCGCGCTGAACGACTCGACGATCGCATTCGCCGACCCGGCTGCCGGCGCGCCCGTGACGCCGCGCACGCTCGTCGTGACGGGCGACTACGCCGCCCGCAACGGCAAGCTGATTCTCCATACGACGCTGCAGGACGACGCATCACCCACCGACCGGCTCGTGATCGACGGCGGCCATGCATCGGGCGACACCGGTATCGTCGTCAAGCGCACGGGCGGCGACGGTGCGCGGACGACCATCGGCATCCCGCTCGTCGAAACGCGCAATGGCGGCACGACCGACGCGGCGGCATTCACGCTCGATCCGGGATCGGACGGCTACCGCACCGGCTTCGGCACGTTGTCCGCGGGCGGCTACGACTACATGCTCGAGCGCGGCGGCCAGGGCGGCCGGGAAGACGACTGGTATCTCGTTTCCGCGGCGAAACCCGAACCGCCGCAGCCGCCGGGCCCGGTGAACCCGGACCCGCCGATCGAACCCGAAACCACGCCGCCTGCACGCACGGTGGCCCCCGAGCCCGACGCCTATCTGGCGAACGCGGATGCAGCATCGACGATGGCGGTTCACACGCTGCACCAGCGCGACGATCGCTCGCTGCGCGCCGGAGCGGCCGGCCCGCTCGACGGTGCGGTCTGGCTGCGCGCCGAAGGTCAAATGACGTCGATGTCGGGCGGCAACCGCAGCGTGTCGGGCAACGGCCGGCTGATTCATGCGGGCGCCGATCTGCTCCGCTTCGACGACGGCCGCGGCGGCACCGTGCGCGTCGGCGCAATGGGGATGTACGGCAGCCGGACGAACTGGTCGACACGTCCGCTGTGGAATCCGCTCGAGGGCCGCGTGACGAACGCCACAGCGCGCGGCAGCGTGGCCGGCTACAACGTCGGCGTGTACGGTACCTGGTACGGCAACCGCGACATCCTGTCCGGCCCGTACGTCGATGCATGGTTCATGTACGGCGCGTATGCGAACAGCGTCGGCGGCAGCCTCGCAGCCGATTCCTACCGGTCGCGCACCGTGACCGGCTCGATCGAAACCGGCTATTCGCTCCGGTTCTACGAGCGCGGCGACACGCGGTTCTTCGTCGAGCCGGAAGCGCAACTCGTCGTGTCCGACTATCGCGCCGACGCGCATCGCACCGCCGGCGGCCGTCTCGACGGCCAGGGCGCCACCGACGTGCTCACGCGGCTCGGCGTGCGCGTGCACGGCGTGACCGCGATGTCGCACGGCCGCGAACTTCGGCCGTTCATCGAAGCGAACTGGTGGCACGGCCCCGGCTCGCGCACGCTGACGCTCGACCGCAACGCGTTCTCGTTCAGCGTGCCGCGCGATCGGGCCGCCGTGCGCATCGGGGCGACCGGGCAGCTGGGCCGGCAGTTCTCGATTTCGGCAAGCGTCGGCGTCGAAGGGAATCTGTCCGACTACTCGGTGGTGACCGGCCAGCTGTCGGCGAAATACCGCTGGTGACGCCAGCGGCGCCCGCAGCCGCCGAGCGTGAAATCCTCCGCTGGCGGAATTCCGCTATACTTTGCCGACTGCCGCCCGGATGGCGGCAGGTCGGAAGCGCGCCGATTTGCTGACTCGATTGCGGGCGCGCGAACCGGCCGGGGCGTTGATGTTGCGTTCGTCCCGGCGGTTCACTACAAATGCGGCTAAAGAGGTCGTCAGCCGCGCACCTTCGCCTCCGCGCATCGCCGACACCGTTTAGCCGCCCAGTCATCAAGGCGGAACGAATGGAATCGATCGGCATCGTCGCTCCACAGACCATGCACTTCGCCGAACCGCTGCGCTTGCAAAGCGGCAGCGTGCTCGGCAACTATCAGCTCGTCGTCGAGACGTACGGCGAACTCAATGCCGCGCGCTCGAACGCGGTGCTCGTCTGCCACGCGCTGAACGCGTCGCATCACGTCGCCGGCGTCTACGCGGACGATCCGCGCAGCACCGGCTGGTGGGACAACATGGTCGGCCCCGGCAAGCCGCTCGACACGAACCGCTTCTTCGTGATCGGCGTGAACAACCTGGGCTCGTGCTTCGGCTCGACCGGCCCGATGAGCATCGATCCGTCCACAGGCAAGCCGTACGGCGCAAAGTTTCCGGTAGTCACCGTCGAGGACTGGGTGCATGCGCAGGCGCGCGTCGCCGACGCGTTCGGCATCGAGCGCTTCGCGGCCGTGATGGGCGGCAGCCTCGGCGGGATGCAGGCGCTCGCGTGGAGCCTGATGTACCCGGAGCGCGTCGCGCACTGCATCGACATCGCATCGACGCCCAAGCTGTCCGCGCAGAACATCGCGTTCAACGAGGTTGCGCGCTCGGCGATCCTGTCCGATCCCGACTTCCACGGCGGCGACTATTACGCGCACGGCGTGAAGCCGAAGCGCGGCCTGCGCGTCGCGCGGATGATCGGCCACATCACGTACCTGTCCGACGACGACATGGCCGAGAAGTTCGGCCGCGCGCTGCGCCGCGCGGACGGCGCGCTCGATGCGTACAACTTCAGCTTCGACGTCGAGTTCGAGGTCGAGTCGTACCTGCGCTACCAGGGCGACAAGTTCGCCGACTACTTCGACGCGAACACGTACCTGCTGATCACGCGTGCGCTCGACTACTTCGATCCGGCGAAAGCTTTCGACGGCAACCTGACGGCCGCGCTCGCGCACACGCAGGCGAAATACCTGATCGCGAGCTTCTCGACCGACTGGCGCTTCGCGCCGGCGCGCTCGCGCGAGATCGTGAAGGCGCTGCTCGACAACAAGCGCACGGTGAGCTACGCGGAGATCGACGCGCCGCACGGCCACGACGCATTCCTGCTCGACGACGCGCGCTATCACAACCTGATCCGCGCCTATTACGAACGCATCGCCAGCGAGGTGGGCGCATGAACCAGCAAGCGCTGAATTCCCTTTCCGCACGCGCGGACTTCCGTGCCATTGCCCGCTGGGTCGAACCGCGCGCGACCGTGCTCGACCTCGGCTGCGGCGACGGCTCGCTGCTGTCGCTGCTGATGGAAGAACTCGACGTGACCGGCTACGGGATCGAGCTGAACGACGCGGGCGTGCTCGCGAGCGCGAAGAACGGGATCAACGTGATCCAGCAGAACCTCGAGGATGGGCTGCGCCTGTTCGAGGATCACAGCTTCGATTTCGCGATCCTGTCGCAAACGCTTCAGACGATCCACCAGACGGCCGCGATCCTGCGCGAAACCGCGCGCGTCGGGCGCGAGTGCATCGTGTCGTTCCCGAACTTCGGCTACTGGGCGCACCGGCTGTCGGTGCTGCGCGGCCGGATGCCGGTGTCGAAGTCGCTGCCTTACCAGTGGCACAACACGCCGAACGTCCGCGTGCTGACGATCAAGGATTTCGAGGCGCTCGCGCCGGAAGTCGGCGTGACGATCCTCGACCGCATCGTGCTGCACGAAGGGCAGCCGATTCGATGGGGAGCGAACTGGCGTGGTAGTCTTGCTGTCTACCGCGTCAAGCGCAGCTGAGCCGGGGCCGTTGACGGATGATCCGGCCCACACACGCGTGTGGCCGCCCGCCTGCGCCATCCCGCGCCGCCTGCGCTGCCGCCGCAATCCGTCAACGCTACCCAGTTCCTGTCCATGTCGAAAACGCCACACGAGGCGCCCGCACTCACCGCTCACGAGGATCACCCCGGCTGGCGCGCCTATCTGAACACGCACATGCTGATCTGCGTGTTCCTGGGCTTCACGTCCGGGCTGCCGCTCTTCACGCTCGTCTACCTCGTGCAGGCATGGCTGCGCTCCGAGGGCGTGAACCTGAAGGAAATCGGCCTGTTCGCGCTGATCCAGTTCCCGTATACGTGGAAGTTCCTGTGGGCGCCGCTGATGGACCGCTACATCCCGCGCCTGCCCGGCTGGCGGCCGGGCCGCCGGCGCGGCTGGCTGCTGCTCACGCAGGTGCTGGTCGCCGGTGCGATCGCCGCGCTCGGCTTCGTGTCGCCGCGCGACTCGATCTGGACGGTCGCCGCGCTCACGACGCTCGTCGCGTTCTTCGGCGCGAGCGCCGACATCGTGATCGACGCGTATCGCCGCGAACTGCTGCGCGACACCGAGCAGGGCCTCGGCAACGCGGTGCACGTGAACGCGTACAAGCTCGCCGCGCTGATCCCCGGCTCGCTCGCGCTGATCCTGTCCGACCACCTGCCGTGGGACGCCGTGTTCGCGATCACCGGCGCGTTCATGCTGCCGGGCATCCTGATGACGCTCGTCGTGCGCGAACCCGAAGTGGTCGGCGCGCCGCCGCGCAACCTGCGCGACGCGATCGTGCTGCCGTTCCGCGAATTCATCCAGCGCGACGGCTGGGCCGGCGCGCTGCTCGTCATCGCATTCATCTTCCTGTTCAAGATCGGCGACACGATGGCGACCACGCTGTCGACGTCGTTCTTCCTCGACATCGGCTTCAGCCGCACCGAGATCGGCATCGTCGCGAAAACCACCGCGCTCGTCGCGAGCGTCGCGGGCGGCATCATCGGCGGCGTGTGGCTCGTGAAGATCGGGATCGGCCGCGGGCTGTGGATCTTCGGCGCACTGCAAATGGTGTCGACGCTCGGCTTCGCATGGCTCGCCCATCTCGGCCCCGGCTCGCCGGTGCTCGCATTGCTGTACGACTTCACGGTGTCGACGAGCCACGCGATCGCGGCCGGACTGTCGGTGTTCGGCATCGCGGTCGCGCCGCAGTTCAGCCCCATGACGGTCGCGCTCGCGATCGTCTACGGCTTCGAAACGTTCACGACCGGCCTGACGATGGCCGCGTTCGTCGCGTATATCGCGAGCACGACCGATCCGCGCTACACGGCCACGCAATTCGCGCTGTTCACGAGCCTCGCGTCGGTGCCGCGCACGCTCGCGTCGGCCGCGAGCGGCTTCATCGTCGCGAAGATCGGCTGGTTCGACTACTTCATCGTGTGCACCGCGCTCGCGATCCCCGGCATGCTGCTGCTATTCAAGATCGCGCCGTGGAACGGTGTCGCGCGCAATGGCGAGGCCAGCCGTGCGCAGTGATCGGCCGCATCGGCTGACACGCGCCGCCGTCGCGCTGAGCGTCGGGATCGCGACGCTCGTCATCGCGGCGAGCGCACATGCGTCGTCCGACGCGAGCGGCACGACGACCGGCTCCGCACCGGCCGTGCCGCCTACGCCGTCGGCCGCCGTTCCGCAGTCGGCTGCCGAAGCCGCGCAGCCGACTGGCGGGGCCGTGTCCGCAAAAGCCTATACGCCGGCGTCGCAACAGGTCCGCTACGGCAATGCGATCGCGTTCCGCACGCTGATCCCGTCGCCGCTGCTCGAGCAGCTGACCGCGAGCGAATACGCGCAGATCGTGCAGACGGCCACCGAAAGCGACCGCCTGCTGCCCGCGAACCAGCCGCGCGTGAAGCGGCTGCGCACGATCGTGATGAAGCTCGCACCGTATTCGGTGAAGTGGAACGATCGCGTGAAGAGCTGGGCGTGGGACGTCAACGCGATCCGCTCGCGCGACATCCGCGTCACGTGCCTGCCGGGCGGCAAGGTGCTGGTATACGGCGGGCTGCTCGATCGCGTCCGGCTGAACGACGACGAGCTCGGCGTGCTGCTCGCGCACGGCATCGCGCATGCGCTGCGCGAACACGCGCGCAGCAATTTCAGCGTGGCGTCGCAGACTTCGTTGCGCGCGGCTACGCTGCCGCCGCTGTTCGGCGTCGGCGATCCGCTGCCGCAGGCGCTGAACCTCGGGGCGCGCCTGCAGACGCTGCGCTACGACCCGACCGACGAAACCGAAGCCGACGTGATCGGCGGCGACATCGCCGCGCGCGCCGGCTTCGACCCGCGTGCGGCGATCACGCTGTGGGACAAGCTCGCGGCGGCCACGCGCGCGAACAAGACGTCGGGCTTCATCTACATGCATCCGTACGGCGCGACGCGGCGGCAGGATCTGCTGAACCGCCTGCCGGACCTGATGCCGCTGTATGCGAAAGCGATCGGCAAGCGGGTCGACACGCTGCCCGACTACGCGGGCATCAGCGCGCAACGGCGCAAGATCGTGCGGCGCTGAGCGTCGCAGCCCGCACCGTCGCCGGCCTACGCGCCGACCGGCGAATCGACCGGCCGCGTGCCGTTCTCACGCATCGAGCGCACTTCATCGCCAGGGCTGCGGCCGAACAGCCGCTTGAACTCGCGGCTGAACTGCGACGCGCTCGCATAGCCGACCCGCGCGGCGGCCGCGCCCGCACCGACACCGTCCTGCACCATCATCAGCCGCGCCTGATGCAGGCGCGCGGCCTTCACGTATTGCATCGGCGACGTCGCCGTCACGTGCTTGAACTGCGCGTGAAACACCGCGACGCTCATCCCGGCCTCGCGCGCGAGCGTCTCGACGTCGAGATCGGCCTTCAGGTCCGCATGGATGCGCCGCAGCGCCTTCGCGATGCGGCCGAAATGATGCTGCTGGACGAGCGCCGCGCGAATCGCGTCGCCCTGCGCGCCGGTCAGCACGCGGTACGCGATCTCGCGCATGATCGCGGGCCCGAGCACGCGCGTGTCGTGCGGCGACGCGAGCGCCTCGAGCAGGCGCACCACCGCGTCGGCGAGCGGCGCATCGAGCGGCGTCGAATAGACGCCGTGCGGCTCGCTGACCGCGGCGCCGAGCGTCTCGTCGAGCAGGATCGCGAGCTCCGCGATCACCGCGAGATCGACGCGGATCGAGATCGCGAGAAACGGCTCGTCCATGCTCGCGAAGGTTTCGCACTCGAACGGCAGCGGCACCGACAGCACCAGATACTGCTGCGCGTCGTAGACGAACGAGCGGTCGCCGAGATAACCGAGCTTGCGGCCCTGGCACACGACGATGATGCTCGGTTCGTACAGCACCGGCATGCGCGGCGCCGGACGGCTCACGCGAATGAAGCGCACGCCGTCGAGCGCCGCGAGCGTATCGCCTTCGTTCGGCGCGAGACGCGAATGCAGCTCGATCATGCGGCGCCGCACACGGTCGCCCGAGTCGTCGAAAAGGGGCTGGAAGCTCATCGGCGTCGTCCTGTCCTGCAAGAGAATCTGGCTCGCAATGTAGCACCTTGAAAGCGTTTTGACGGCCGTTCGCGCGCAATTCGAGAGGAATAGGCAAATCTTCGAGATGTTCGTGTATTTCGCCCCGGCGGCTCGCTCCTTACGATGGGCACCTGTCTCGCCGCATCGCCACAAGGTGCGGCGGCAGTCTGTTTCGCCGGATGTCTTTCCCGGACAAGGAGCCCCCAGCATGAGCACTACTTACGCTTACGCGGCGACCGACGCACGCTCGCCGCTCGCCCCGTTCGAATTCCAGCGCCGCGCGCTGCGCGACCTCGACGTCCAGATCGACGTGCTGTATTGCGGCGTCTGCCACTCGGACCTGCACCAGGCCCGCAACGAATGGCGCAACACGATCTACCCGGTCGTGCCGGGCCATGAAATCGTCGGCCGCGTGACCGCGACCGGCCCGCAAGTGTCGCGCTTCAAGGTCGGCGAGCTGGTCGGCGTCGGCTGCCTCGTCGATTCGTGCCGCACCTGCGCGAGCTGCGCGGAAGGCCTCGAGCAGTATTGCGAGAACGGCTTCGTCGGCACCTACAACGGTCAGGATCGCGTGACCGGCGACGTCACGTACGGCGGCTATTCGACGCAGCTCGTCGTCGACGAGGCATTCGTGCTGCGCGTGCCCGACACGCTCGATCCGGCCGGCGCCGCGCCGCTGCTGTGCGCGGGGATCACGACCTATTCGCCGCTGCGGCAATGGAACGTCGGGCCGGGCCAGAAGGTCGGGATCGTCGGTCTCGGCGGCCTCGGCCACATGGGCGTGAAGCTCGCGCGCGCGATGGGTGCGCACGTGGTGCTGTTCACGACGTCGCCGTCGAAGATCGAGGACGGCAAGCGGCTCGGCGCGCATGAAGTGGTGATCTCGAAGGACGAAGCGCAGATGAACGCGCATCTGAACAGCTTCGACTTCATCCTGAACACGGTCGCCGCGCAGCACGACCTGAACCCGTTCCTGCATCTGCTGAAGCGCGACGGCACGATGACGCTCGTCGGCGCACCGGAGCACGATCACCCGTCGCCGCAGGTGTTCAACCTGATCTTCAAGCGCCGCCGCCTCGCGGGCTCGCTGATCGGCGGGATCGCTGAAACACAGGAGATGCTCGACTTCTGCGCGGAGCACCGGATTACGTCCGATATCGAGGTGATCCCGATGCAGCAGATCAATGCCGCTTACGAACGGATGCTGAAGAGCGACGTGAAGTACCGGTTCGTGATCGACATGGCGTCGCTCAAGCAGTAAGCCGGTAACGCGGCAAGCGGCGTCCCCGGACGAAACGGGCCGCATGTTCGGCATGCGGCCCGTTCCTCATCCGGCGGCCGGATTGCACGGCCGCGGCGATTACTTCTTGTAGTCGTAATCGACCGTCAGCGGCGCGTGATCGCTGAACTTGATGTCCTTGAAGATCGACGTGCTTTTCGCGGTGCCGGCGACGCCCGGCGTCGCGATCTGGTAATCGATCCGCCACCCGACGTTCTTCGCGTACGCCTGACCGCGGTTGCTCCACCACGTGTACTGCTCGGGGCGCGGGTCGAGCGTGCGGAACACGTCGACGTACCCGACCTCGTCGAACAGCTGCGTGAGCCACGCGCGCTCTTCCGGCAGGCAGCCCGAGTTCTTCTGGTTGCTCTTCCAGTTCTTGATGTCGATCTCCTTGTGGACGATGTTCACGTCGCCGCACAGGATCACCTCGCGCTTCTTCTTCAGCTCGGCGAGGTGCGGCATGAATTCGTCCATGAAGCGGTACTTCGCCTGCTGGCGCTCTTCGCCGCTCGAGCCGGACGGCAGGTACACCGACACGACCGACAGCTTGCCGTAGCGCGCCTCGACGTAGCGCCCCTCCGGGTCGAATTCGCTGCTGCCGAATCCGATGATCACGTCATCGGGCTCGTGGCGGCTGTACAGGCCCGCGCCGCTGTAGCCCTTCTTCTCCGCGTGATGGAAATAGCTCCTGAAGCCGTGCGGCTCGACGAATTCGACCGGCAAATCGTCGGCCGACACCTTGATTTCCTGCACGCATACGCAATCGGCGTTCTGTTCGCCGAGCCATTCGAAGAAGCCCTTCTTCGCGGCCGAGCGGATGCCGTTCAGGTTGGCGGTAATCACTCGCATCATGTCGGGTTCCGTTGTTCAGTTCAGTTCAATGCAGAATTCAATGCAGTTCTGTTCGATGCGCGTCGCGGCATCGCAGCCTAGCGGATCTTCACGCCTTCGAGTTCCGGCTTCGGCGGCGGGAACTCGAGCTTCATGTCGGTCATCGCGCGCAGAAGCAGCTCGGCGATCATCACGTTGCGATGGGTCTTCGAGTTCGCCGGAATCACGTACCACGGCGCATGCTCGGCCGACGTCGCGGCGAGCGCGTCGCGATACGCCGACTGATACGCATCCCAATGCTTGCGCGCGTCGAGATCGGCGATGTCGAATTTCCAGTGCTTGGTCGGATCGTCGATGCGCGCCTGCAGCCGCTCGCGCTGCTCGTCCTTCGAGATGTGCAGGAAGCACTTGATGATCGTCGTGCCGTTCTCCGCGAGCATCGTCTCGAAATCGCGGATCTGCCGGTAGCGGCGCTCGCACTCCTTGTCGCTGATCAGGCCGAGCACGCGCGGCACCAGCACGTCTTCATAGTGGCTGCGGTTGAAGATCGCGAGCTCGCCCGCAGCCGGCGCCTGCGCGTGCACGCGCCACAGGAAGTCGTGCGCGGCCTCGATCGGCGTCGGCGCCTTGAACGGCACGATACGCAGGCCGAGCGGATCGACGTCGCGGAACACCGCGCGCACGGTGCCGTCCTTGCCGCTCGTGTCCATCCCCTGCAGCACGAGCAGCACGCGCTTCTTCTGCTGCGTGTGCAGGCGCTCCTGCTGGACGTCGAGCTCCGTCGACACGGCGGTGAGCCGCTCGCGGTCGGCCTCCTTCGATCCGGACGAAAACGGCTTCGCGCCCGGGTCGAACGCATCGAGCGTGAATGCGGCAGCTTCCTTCTCGCGCGTGCTGAACGGCACGCGGAAATCGTCGAGCGACGGTTGTTTCGCCATTCGTTCCTCCGTTGGACGGTGCGATGCACACGTACACACGATACCGCATGCACCAAAGCGACGGGCCGCCCCGAACAGGTTCGGCGGCGGCCCGTGCTCGCGCGCGGTTCAGGCGCGCGGCCATGATCAGCCGAGCTTCTTCTTCAGCAGCTCGTTGACCTGCTGCGGGTTCGCCTTGCCCTTGGTCGCCTTCATCGCCTGGCCGATCAGCGCGTTGAACGCCTTTTCCTTGCCCGCTCGGAATTCCTCGACCGACTTCGCGTTCGCCGCGAGCACCTCGTCGATGATCGCTTCCAGCGCGCCGGTGTCGGAGATCTGCTTCAGGCCCTTCGCGTCGATGATGCGGTCGGCCGCGCCGTCGTCGGTCGCCTTCTCGTCCCACATCGTCGCGAAAATCTCCTTCGCGATCTTGTTCGAGATCGTGCCGTCGGCGATGCGCTGCAGCAGCAGCGCGAGCTGCGCGGCCGAGACGGGAATCGCGTCGATTTCGATGCCGTCGCGGTTCAACTGCGACGATACGTCGCCCATCAGCCAGTTCGCGGCGATCTTCGCGTTCGCGGCGCCGGCCTTCGCGACGACCGCCTCGAAGTACGCGGCCATCGCCTTGCTCGACGTGAGGACGCCGGCATCGTACGCGGACACGCCGTACTGCTCGACGAAGCGCTGCTGCATCGCGGCCGGCAGTTCCGGCATCCCGGCCTGCACGCGCTCGATCCAGTCCTGGCCGATCACGAGCGGCATCAGGTCCGGATCGGGGAAGTAGCGGTAGTCGTGCGCGTCTTCCTTGCTGCGCATCGAGCGCGTCTCGCGCTTGTCCGGATCGTACAGGCGCGTTTCCTGCACGACTTCGCCGCCGTCCTCGATCAGCTCGATCTGGCGGCGCACTTCGTAGTTGATCGCTTCCTCGAGGAACCGGAACGAGTTCAGGTTCTTGATCTCGGCGCGCGTGCCGAACTTTTCCTGTCCGACCGGCCGCACCGACACGTTCGCGTCGCAGCGGAACGAGCCTTCCTGCATGTTGCCGTCGCAGATGCCGAGCCACACGACGAGCGCGTGCAGCGCCTTCGCGTACGCGACGGCCTCGGCCGCGCTGCGCATTTCCGGCTCGGTGACGATCTCGAGCAGCGGCGTGCCTGCGCGGTTCAGGTCGATCCCGGTCATCCCGGCGAAGTCTTCATGCAGCGACTTGCCCGCATCTTCCTCGAGGTGCGCACGCGTCAGGTTGACGGTCTTCTCGTACGCGGGCTTGCCGGCCTTTTCGTTCGCGGGCACCTGGATCGTGATCTGGCCGCCCTGCACGACCGGAATCTCGTACTGGCTGATCTGATAGCCCTTCGGCAGGTCGGGGTAGAAATAATTCTTGCGCGCGAAGATGCTGCGCGGCGCGATGGTCGAGCCGATCGCGAGGCCGAAGCGGATCGCCCGCTCGACCGCGCCGCGGTTCAGCACCGGCAGCACGCCCGGCAGCGCCAGATCGACCGGGCACGCCTGCGTGTTCGGCTCGGCACCGAACTGCGTCGATGCGCCCGAGAAAATCTTCGAGACGGTCGACAGCTGCGCGTGCGTCTCGAGGCCGATAACGACTTCCCACTGAGTAGCCATATGCTTACACCCCTGCCGGAACTTGCTTGTGCCAGTCGGTCGCGCGCTGGAACGCGTCGGCGACCTGCAGCATCCGGGCTTCGTTGAAATAGTTGCCGATGATCTGCAGGCCGACCGGGCGCTTCGCGTTCGCGCCGGCGCCGAAGCCGCACGGTACGCTCATGCCGGGCAGACCGGCGAGGCTCACCGACAGCGTGTAGATATCGGCGAGATACATCTGCACCGGATCGTCGCCCTTCGCGCCGAGATCCCATGCGACCGTCGGCGACGCCGGGCCCATGATCACGTCGCAGGACTTGAACGCTTCCTGGAAATCGTTCGCGATGATGCGGCGGATCTTCTGCGCCTGCAGGTAGTACGCGTCGTAGTAGCCGTGCGACAGCACGTACGTGCCGACGAGGATCCGGCGCTTCACTTCGGGCCCGAAGCCTTCGGCACGCGACTTCTTGTACATGTCGAGCAGGTCGCCGTACTGCGCGGCGCGGTGGCCGAAGCGCACGCCGTCGAAGCGCGACAGGTTCGACGACGCCTCGGCCGGCGCGATCACGTAGTACACGGGAATCGACAGCTCCGTCTTCGGCAGCGACACCGGCACGAGCGTCGCGCCGAGCGCTTCATATTGCTTGAGCGCCGCGTCGATCGCCGCGCGCACGTCGTCGGCGAGGCCGTCGCCGAAATACTCGTTCGGCAGGCCGATGCGCAGCCCCGCGAGCGGCTTGCCGGCGTCGTTGCCGGGCGCCCACGGCTGGCCGAGGTGGCGCGTGAAGTCTTCGTCGTCGCGCTCGAGGCTCGTCGAGTCGCGCTCGTCGAAGCCGGCCATCGCGTTCAGCAGCAGCGCGCAGTCGGACGCGCTCTGCGCCATCGGGCCGCCCTGGTCGAGCGACGACGCGAACGCGATCATCCCGTAGCGCGACACGCGGCCGTAGGTCGGCTTGATGCCCGTCACGCCCGCGAACGACGCAGGCTGGCGGATCGAGCCGCCGGTGTCGGTGCCGGTCGCGGCCGGCGCGAGGCGCGCGGCGACGGCGGCCGAGCTGCCGCCCGAGCTGCCGCCCGGCACCGCGTTCGTGTCCCACGGGTTCTTCACCGCGCCGAACGCGGAGTTCTCGTTCGACGAGCCCATCGCGAACTCGTCCATGTTGGTCTTGCCGAGCGTGACCATGCCGGCCGCCTGCAGACGCGCGACGACGGTCGCGTCGAACGGGCTCTCGTAGTTCGCGAGCATCTTCGAGCCGGCGGTCGAACGCCAGCCGCGCGTGACGAAGACATCCTTGTGCGCGATCGGCAGGCCGGTCAGCGCACCGCCCGCGCCGCGCGCGAGTTCGGCGTCGGCGGCCTTCGCCTGCGCGAGAGTGAGATCGGCGTCGACGTGGACGAACGCGTTCAGGTCGCGTGCCGCATCGATCCGTTTCAGGTAGAGCTGCGCGAGCTCGACGGCCGAGCATTCCTTGGCGGCGAGCGCGGCGCGCAATTCGGTCAGGCTTTTTGCGTGCATTGAGTGGTTTTCCTGGGAATTCTGGGTGGCGCGCGGCGCTGGACGGCCGGCGCGCTGGTCATCGAACGCTTACTCGATCACCTTCGGCACGAGATAGAGGCCGTCCTGGACGGCCGGCGCCGGACGCTGGTTGTCGTCTCGATTGACGACTTCCGTCACGGCGTCGTCGCGCAGGCGCTGCGCGACTTCCTGGATCTGTTCGATCGGGTGGGCGAGCGGCGCGATGCCGGCGGTGTCGACCGCCTGCATCTGCTCGACGAGGCCGAAGAATTCGTTCAGCTGGCCGAGCGTATGCTCGGCGTCGGCGTCGGCCATTTCGAGTCGCGCCAGATGCGCGATGCGTTTCACATCGGTCAGGGTCAGGGCCATGCGATCACCGGAAAAACAAGACTGCGCAGCGCATCGAAAGCAGCGCTGCGGCGGGGGGTTGGAGGGTGCGATCCCACCCTCAAAAATCGGGGCCGAAGCGGCAAAAATACCGCCCGTTTCGATTCAAATACCGAGAAATTATAAGGTATCATTACGCGTTCGACCCAAACCCGGCAGCCTTTTCCCGCACCGTTTCGCCCTGTTCCGGCAAAGCCGTGCGTGCTTCGTGCGATCCCCGGTAGACATCACTCGCAGCTTCGTGCGCCGCGGCGGCCGCTTCCGCCACGTTTCCCGAGGCTGTTATTTTTTCCGCTGCCGCCCTCAGCGCTCGCTATGCAGGGCCGGCCCAGAGCGAAACAGGATTCTGAATGTTCGGTTTTTTGCGCAGCTACTTCTCCAACGATCTCGCGATCGACCTCGGCACCGCAAACACCCTGATCTACATGCGCGGCAAAGGCATCGTGCTCGATGAGCCGTCCGTCGTGTCGATTCGCCAGGAAGGCGGCCCCAACGGCAAGAAGACGATCCAGGCGGTCGGCAAGGAAGCCAAGCAGATGCTCGGCAAGGTGCCGGGCAACATCGAGGCGATCCGCCCGATGAAGGACGGCGTGATCGCCGACTTCACCGTCACCGAGCAGATGATCAAGCAGTTCATCAAGACGGCGCACGAGTCGCGCATGTTCTCGCCGTCGCCGCGCATCATCATCTGCGTGCCGTGCGGCTCGACCCAGGTCGAGCGCCGCGCGATCAAGGAAGCCGCGCACGGCGCCGGCGCGTCGCAGGTCTACCTGATCGAGGAGCCGATGGCGGCCGCGATCGGCGCGGGCCTGCCGGTGTCGGAAGCCACCGGCTCGATGGTCGTCGACATCGGCGGCGGCACGACCGAAGTCGGCGTGATCTCGCTCGGCGGCATCGTCTACAAAGGCTCGGTGCGTGTGGGCGGCGACAAGTTCGACGAAGCGATCGTCAACTACATCCGCCGCAACTACGGGATGCTGATCGGCGAGCAAACCGCCGAGGCGATCAAGAAGGAAATCGGCTCCGCGTTCCCGGGCTCCGAAGTCAAGG
This sequence comes from Burkholderia latens, assembly GCF_902499045.1. Classification (GTDB taxonomy): domain Bacteria; phylum Pseudomonadota; class Gammaproteobacteria; order Burkholderiales; family Burkholderiaceae; genus Burkholderia; species Burkholderia latens. The sequence goes on from NZ_CABVPL010000062.1 coordinate 40,439, forward strand.
AAATGGAAGTGAAGGGCCGCAACCTGTCGGAAGGCATTCCGCGCAGCTTCACGATCTCCAGCAACGAAATCCTCGAAGCGCTGACCGATCCGCTGAACCAGATCGTGTCGTCGGTGAAGATCGCCCTCGAGCAGACGCCGCCGGAACTCGGCGCCGACATCGCCGAGCGCGGGATGATGCTGACGGGCGGCGGCGCGCTGCTGCGCGACCTCGATCGCCTGCTCGCGGAAGAAACCGGCCTGCCGGTGCTCGTCGCCGAAGATCCGCTGACCTGCGTCGTACGCGGTTCGGGCATGGCGCTCGAGCGCATGGACAAGCTGGGCAGCATCTTCTCGTACGAGTGATCGCCGAGTGATCGCCTAAGCAGTCCCGTTTGATATGACGCACCCGCGGCGTGGCCGGCTCGCTCGTTCAGAACGAACCGCCACGCCGTTTGCGCGTCTGAGCATTATTTAACCGATCACCACGCGCCCGGCGCCGACCATGGAATACAGTCCGCCGCCCCTCTTCAAGCAAGGTCCGCCCGCGCTCGCGCGGCTCATCTTCTTCGTCGCCCTCGCCATCGCGCTTCTCGTATCGGACGCGCGCTTCAGCACGCTCGAAATCGTCCGCGGCGTGCTCGGCACGGTGCTGTATCCGCTGCAACGCGCGGCGCTCGTGCCGCGCGACCTGTTCATGGGCGCAGCCGACATCGCCGTCACCGGCGCGTCGCTGCGCCATGAAAACGATGCGCTGCGCAAGCGCAACCTGCAGCTGTCCACGCAGGCCAACCAGGCCGCGGTGCTCGCGCAGGAGAACACCCATCTGCGCGCTGTGCTCGAGCTGCGCCAGCACATCGCGACGCAGTCGACGCCGGTCGAGATCCAGTACGACACGAGCGATCCGTTCACGCAGAAGATCGTGATCGGGCAAGGTTCGCAGCAAGGCATCCAGAACGGCGCGCCGGTCGTCAGCGAGGACGGCGTGGTCGGTCAGGTCACGCGCGTGTTCCCGCTGCAGGCCGAGGTCACGCTGATCACCGACCGCGATCTCGCGATTCCGGTGCAGGTGCTGCGCACCGGGCTGCGCAGCGTGATCTACGGCACGCCGAAGGGCGACTCGCTGGATCTGCGCTTCGTGCCGACGAGCTCGGACCTCGTCGCGGGCGACGAGCTCGTCACGAGCGGCCTCGACGGCGTCTATCCGCCGGGGCTGCCGGTCGCGAAGGTCGTGCACGTCGACAAGCTCGCCGATACCGCATTCGCGCGCGTCACGTGCGCGCCGGTCGCCGCCGTGCGCGGCGCGCGCCAGATGCTCGTGCTGCATTACCAGAACGACGTCCCGCCGCGACCGGCCGAGCCCGACCCGGCCGCCGACAAGAACGCGAAGGGCAAGAAGGGCGCCAAGGCCGCCGCGAAGGGTGAAAAAGGCGATAAAGCCGACAAGGCCGATGCGAATGCGAAGCCGGCCGCCGCGGCCGCGCAGGGTGCGAAACCCGCGTCGGCTGCGCCGGCCGCACCGGCCAGGCCCGCCGCCGCGAACGCGAAGCCCGCGGCCGGGCAATCAGGAGCCCAGTGATGAACCGCCCGCAATACATCCTGCAGCCGGTCAATCCGTACTTCATCGTCTTCAGTCTCGCCGCCGCGTTCCTGCTGAACCTGATGCCGTGGGGCCGCCTGCCCGGCGTGCCCGACTTCGTCGCGCTCGTGCTGCTGTTCTGGAACATCCACCAGCCGCGCAAGGTCGGCATGGGCGTCGCGTTCGCGCTCGGCATCCTGATGGACGTGCATGACGCAGGGCTGCTCGGCGAGCATGCGCTCGCCTATACGCTGCTGTCGTACGGCGCGATCACGATCCACCGCCGCGTGCTGTGGATGCCGATCGGCGTGCAGGTGCTGTACGTCACGCCGCTGCTCGTCGGCGCGCAGCTGGTGCCGTTCCTGATCCGCCTCATGATGGGCGCAGCGTTTCCCGGCTGGCGCTATCTGGTGGACGGCTTCGTCGAGGCCGCGCTGTGGCCGATCGCGAGCCACCTGCTGCTGATGCCGCAACGACGCCCGGTCGACCCGGACGATACGCGCCCCATCTGAGCCGGGCCGACCTTGAATACCCGCCGCCCTGACGCCCGCCGCACTCCGGGGCTATGTAATAGACCCTAGCGCATGACCGAATTCAACGACACCCAACAGCAGCTCTCGAAGTTCCGCCTGCGCGTCGCGGCGGCGGGCGTGTTCGTGTTCGTCTGCTTCGGGCTGCTCGCGAGCCGCTTCTTCTACCTGCAGCTGATGCAGCACGGCAAATACGCGCTGCAGGCCGAGGAAAACCGCATCTCGGTCGCGCCGATCGTGCCGAACCGCGGGATCATCACCGACCGCAACGGCGTCGTGCTCGCGAAGAACTACTCGGCGTACACGCTCGAGATCACGCCGTCGAAGCTCGACGACACGCTCGACAACACGATCGACAAGCTGTCCGAGATCATCCCGATCGACGCACGCGACCGCCGCCGGTTCAAGAAGCTGCAGGAAGACTCGAAGAACTTCGAGAGCCTGCCGATCCGCACGCGCCTCACCGACGCGGAAGTCGCGCGCTTCACCGCTCAGCGCTTCCGCTTCCCCGGCGTCGACGTGCGCGCGCGGCTGTTCCGCCAGTACCCGCTCGGCATGACCGCCGCGCACGTGATCGGCTACATCGGCCGGATCTCGAAGCGCGACCAGGATCGCATCGACGCGATGAGCGACGACAACGACAGCGATCAGGAACACTACGATCCGCGCCGCGACGCGAACAACTACAAGGGCACCGACTACATCGGCAAGATCGGCGTCGAGCAGAGCTACGAAACCGAGCTGCACGGCCTCACGGGCTTCGAGGAAGTCGAGGTGACGGCCGGCGGCCGGCCGGTGCGCACGCTGTCGCGCACGCAGGCGACGCCCGGCAACAACCTCGTGCTGTCGCTCGACATCGGGCTGCAGCAGGTCGCGGAGCAGGCGTTCGCCGGCAAGCGCGGCGCGCTCGTCGCGATCGAGCCGAAGACGGGCGACGTGCTTGCGTTCGTGTCGTCGCCGAGCTTCGACCCGAACTCGTTCGTCGACGGCATCGACCAGCAGACCTGGGACGAGCTGAACAACTCGCCGGACAAGCCGCTCTTGAACCGCCCGCTGCACGGCACCTACCCGCCCGGCTCGACGTACAAGCCGTTCATGGCGCTGGCCGGCCTGACGCTCGGCAAGCGTTCGCCCGGCTGGGGCTTCCAGGATCCCGGCTACTTCACGTTCGGCGGCCACACGTTCCGCAACGACGTGCGCTCGGGCCAGGGCTGGGTCGACATGAACAAGGCGATCATGGTGTCGAACGACACCTACTTCTACATGCTCGCGCGCGACCTCGGCGTGAACGCGATCGCGAACTTCATGAAGCCGTTCGGCTTCGGCCAGATCACCGGCATCGACATCCAGGGCGAGGCGCGCGGGATCCTGCCGTCGACCGACTGGAAGAAGAAGGCGTTCAAGAAGGCCGCGCAGCAGAAGTGGTTCGACGGCGAGACGATCAGCCTCGGGATCGGCCAGGGCTACAACTCGTTCACGATCCTGCAGCTCGCGCACGCGACCGCGACGCTCGCGAACAACGGCGTCGTGATGAAGCCGCACCTCGTGAAGGAAGTCGAGGATCCGATCACGCGCGCGCGCCATCTGACGGTGCCGAAGGAAAGCGACGTGATTCCGCTGAAACAGGCCGACATCGACGTCGTGAAGCGCGGGATGGAAAACGTGATCGAGAACCCGTCCGGCACCGCGTACAAGGTGTTCCGCGGCACGCAGTATCTCGCGGCCGGCAAGACCGGCACCGCGCAGGTGTTCTCGCTGCAGGGCTCGAACTACAAGGGCCATCTGCTCGCCGAGCACCTGCGCGACCACGCGCTGTTCATCGCATACGCGCCGGTCGACCATCCGCAGATCGCGCTCGCGCTGGTCGTCGAGAACGGCGGCTGGGGCGCGCAGGCCGCAGGCCCGATCGCACGGCGCGTGCTCGACTATTACCTCGTCGAGCGCCAGAACCCGAAGAACGAGGCCGCGGCGGTGGCCGCCGCCGCGTCCGCGACCGAACCGGTGAGCGCACCGGTGATCGGCGACGCGGTGAAGCCCGCCACCGTCGCGGCCGGCTTCACCGCGCTGCCGCAGCCGGTCGTGCCGACCGCGGCCAGCGCGGCGGACGCTGCGTCGGCTGCGTCCGCACCCGATGCGTCGGGCACGGCAGCCGCGAGCGCGGCG
>NZ_CABVPL010000063.1 GCF_902499045.1 Burkholderia latens
ATGAACCGCCTTTCTTCGCTCGTCAACAACTTTCTGAACTGCTTCGTCGTGACCGCGAGGGGTTCAGCTTCGTGTGCTCAGCGGCTGCTACCGCAACCTGCAAGCACCGCTTCCCTTCCTCCTCCGCGCCGCCTTGCCATCAGCGCGAAAGAGGCGTGATTCTAGGCACCCATCCCACCCCGCGCAACCCCTTTGTGAAAATATTCTTGAAAAAGCCCCCGTGCGCTGCCGCGCACGGCGGCTTTACTTATGGCGCTCCGCATACATGCGTGGCGAGCCGGCGACGACCGAAAAAGCATTCTTCCTTCTCCCTGTATAGAAGAAATAGAAGAAGCAGCACCGCGCCCCGCGTTCGATCTCTCCCCGCCCTCGATTCGCACCAATAGCCACGCTGCGGAACCATCAAAGCACATCCCACCGTCGAGTATCATGCCGCGATCGAACAACGCACTCATACCGACGATGGACAGCACCACCCAATCCGGCGACGCCGATCTTCGCGACGAGTACGTCGCACTGCGCGAACGCGCCGTCATGCTGGAAGAAAACGTTCCGCCGCTTCTGCAACGGATCTCGGGTGTCCTGCCGCGCATCTGCGGCGAATCCGAACTGGCGGACGAGCATCGGGAACGGCTCGTCGGCGCGCGCAATGCGGCGATGGTGTCGATCGAAAACTATCAACAGGCGATCCCGTTTCTGCAAACCGCCGACTCGATCATCGAGCAGCTCGACAAGACACCCGAGCGCGACGAGGACGCCGAGTGGCGCGAATCGCTACTGCAGCGGCTCGACGAACTGATCGACGTCGCGGTCGTGATGATCGACGATGCGCAAATTTATTATGAGCAGGCCGACGCTTGTGATCTGTCGAGCGTCCCGAAGTCCATCCTCGACGACTGAGCATCACCGCCGGCGCACGTACCGTGCATCTACGCGTATGTCGCCGCAACCTGCCGCCGAGTCCGCCGATCAACTGTCGCCGCGCTACGCCTTCCACGCCGACAGTCCCCGCACATCCCCCGAAAAAGCTCGCCTCAGCCGCGCGCACTCCGCGGCTGGAGCCCATCGAGAACGATCGGCTCGCCGACGACCGGCACACGGATATACCCGCCCTCCGCGTCGCCGTACGCATGCGCTTTTCCGTCGATCACGTATTGTGCGGTCAACGCACACAGCGTGGCGTCCCGCGCATCGACCGATCGCAATGCCGACACGTCGATCCCGAGCTGCGTCAGCAATTGCCGCCGCTGAACGCGCTTCAGCTTCGCCGACGCGACCGCCTTGCCGAGCATCGCGCACGTAATCGCATACGGATAGGTCTCGAAGCTCACGCGTCCGCCGGCATACCGTGCATCAGTCAGCAGCGGATAGACAGATGCCAGCGCGCGATACACGCGCTCGCCCGTGAACATCCAGTCGAAGAAACCGGACGCGCTCGCCATGGCCTGCTCGCGCGACGGCGTCGGGAAACACGAAATCCGCTCGCGTGCGAGCGCCTGCTCCGCAGCCCGACGTCCGGTTCCCGTCCACCACAGGCTCGGTGCATCGACGCCGACGGCCATCACGTCATGCGCGATGCACAGCGCAGGCAGTGCTTCCGGCGCAATCCGCGCCTCGCGACAGACGATCGTCGAGCCGCGCAGGATCACGAGATCGCACAGCTTCCTGTCGCCGCCGACGTCGACGCCCGCGACCGCGGCCAATGACCGCGCAACGGATCGGGATCGTGCCGCCCGCATGGCCGCGCGTCAGTTCGCCGGCCGCGCGTCGTACGCGGCATCGAAGATCGCCTCCAGCCCCGGATGCACGCCGCGCATCCGGTCGACCACCGACTTCGCCCAGTCGAAGTACGCCTGCTTGCGTTCGAGCGGCCAATCCGCAGGCGGATGCCGTGCGATGTCGCGCAGGTTGCAGATCTTGTCGGCCAGCTTCACCAGCTTCGCGCGCCGGCTGAGGGTCGCCGCATGCTCGACCTGCAGACGCTTGCGCTCGTCCTTCGGCAACGACTTGTCGTCGGTGACTTCCATCACGATGTCGGCGACATCCTTGCCGAACAGCCGCAGCAGTTCCTGTTCGGTCGTCTCCGTATCCTCGATCGTGTCGTGCAGCACCGCCGCGACGATCACGCGCTCGTCCTCGATGCCGGCTTCGTTGGCCAGCACGTCGGCCAGCGCGATCGGATGGTTGATGTACGGCGACGCGTCGTCGTCCTTGCGCCGCTGATTGCGATGCTTGTCCGCCGCGAACGCGATGGCAGCTACCAGCTTGTTCATTGTCGAATCCCCTCGTGTGGCCGGCGCCGCGACCGGCCGAACCGGTCGCGTGCAATTCGGAACCGCACATACTACCTGCACGCGATGACCATTCCCACGTATTGGATATCGGCCACCCGGCGTCATGCACCGGCAGCCTCGCGCTGCAATGCGACCACGTTCACCTGCGCGCCGAACACGTCGCGCACGAGCGGCAGCAGGTGATCGTGGTGAGTCAGGAACAGCACCTGGGTCCGCGTCGACAGATCGCGCAGCGCCTCGAGCCCGGCCTTCGCGCGCGCATCGTCGAAGTTGATGAACAGATCGTCGGCGACGAACGGCAGCGCGCCCCTGCTGGCGAGCTGCAGTTCGAGCGCCGCGATCCGCAACGCGAGGAACAGCTGGTCGCGCGTCCCTTCGCTCAGGCCGGCGACCTCGACCGACGTGCCCTTCGTGCGGCGCGCATAGAGAGCGGGCGGCGTCCGTTCGGTGTCGACTGTCAGCCGCGCGAATTCGCCGAGCGTGAGCCCCGCGAAAATCTCGCCCGCCCGGCGCAGCATCGGCCCCTGCTTCTGGTCACGATAGCGATCGGTCGCCCACTTCAGCAGACGGCTCGCGGTCGCCACTTCCAGATACTGCTCGGCCGCGTCGCCCATTGCCGCCAGCGCTTCCTGCCGCTTCGCCTCGGCCACCGCCGCGTTCGCCTGCCCGTCGATCGCGCCGAATGCCTGCTGGGCCACGACCTGTTGCCGCGCGAGTTCGTTCAGGCGTTTGCCGACGTCGGCCAGCGCCTGCTTCACGGCTTCGAGATGCGCGGGCACGTCGGCGATGTCCTGTTCTGCGACCTCGGCCTCGACGGACGACTGGGACAACCCGTCGCCGTCGCGCACGAGCGCCTCCTTCGCGGCTTCGACGGCCTGCCGCAGCGCGCGCTGCCGATCCGATCGTTCGGCCAGCGGCAGTGCCGCGTCGATCGACGCGACGCCGGCCAGTTGCAGCAACGGTTGAATGCGCGCATCCGCACCGGCGACGGCCGCAGCCGCATCGGCGACCTTGCCGTCCGCCTGCCGCACCGCGTCGTCGGCACGTGCGATTGCCCGCGCGGTTTCCCGGGCAGCCGCCACGCGCATCGTCAACCGGCGCGCGACGTCGAGCCAGTCGCCGCCCGCCAGCCATGCAGGCTCCAGCGCTTCGGCAAGCCGCCGTGCGCCGGTCTCGAGCGCGGCCAACTCCGCACGGATCGCGGCGATCCGGCTACGCGGCGCATCGGCGCCGGCCAGTTCGGCCGTCACCGTATTCGCCAGCGCGAGTGCACCTTCGGCCGCAGCCAGCGTCACCGCGTTCGCGGACAGCTTCGCGTCGGCGAGCGCGTCGCGCCATTGCGCGTGCCATGCGTCGTACGCGGTCTGGGCCTGACCGGCGCGCGAGCGGGCCGTCGCGCAGCCGCGCTCGGCTTCGCGTGCGCGATCCTCGAGGCTGTCCTTCTGGGCGAGCGTCTTCTCTGCCGACTGCACGAACGTCTCGGCGATCGCGACGAGTGCGGCCAGTCCGTCGGCATCGTTGCCGCGCGATACCAGCCGCAGCGCCGAACGCAACGCGGCTTCCGCACCGGCGCGTGCATCGCGGATCGTCGCGAATTCGCGACGCAGACGGTCGAGCTCGACCTGCGCCGCGAACACCGTGTCGCGCTTCGCGAGCCAGTCGCCCATCGCCGCGAGCGGCATGCCCGGTACGCCGGCCGTCGCCGCCAGTGCCGCCCATGCGTCACGATGCGCCGTCAGCTCGCGCTCGCGTTCGTCCACGGCTGCCTGCCGGCGCGTCAACACCGCGCGCGCGGACTCGACCTGCTGGCGCAGCGATTGCAGCGTCGCCGCGGCCTGCGTCGCGCCGAGCTGCGCGTCGACGAGTTCGTCGGCGAGGCGAATCGCATCGTCGACGGCCGGCGCGCCGGTCGCAAGATCGATCGCACCGCTGCGGACGTCGCCCCACGCACCGTCGCGACGCGCGCGCGCCGCGTGCACGTCGGCGGTCGTGACGACCTTGTGGGTCTCCGCGAAATGCTTCTCCTGCAGTTCGAGCCGCTCGAGTTCTTCGCGCGCAGCGTCCCGCGCGTCGCGCGCGGCAGCCGCCGCGCTCGCGCGTTCGCTCGCTTCGTTGAGCAGCGCACCGAGCCGCGCAGCCGACGGCACGTCGAGCAACCGCAGCGCATCGACCGGCTTGCGCCATTGGCCGAGCGCATCGAGCGCGTCGGCGAGTGTTCGCTCCGCGGCAGCGATGTCGCGTTCGAGCGCCTGCTCGCGCTGACCGCTGCCGCGAAATCCCTGCGCATCGGCGAGGGCCGCGCGCAGCACTTCGGGCACCTCGACCGTCGACAGTCGCGCCAGTTGGTCCTGCACTTGCGCCAGCTCCCGAGTGCGCTCGTCGAGCGCCTCGCGCGCACCGGCCAACGCCTGATGCAGCGCGCCGTGATCGCGCAACAGGTTCGCGACAGTCTTCAGCGACAGCGCGCTCGGCAGCGCGGCGCGCAGCGACGGCTCGTCGGTCGGCCAGCCGAGCTGCGCGGCGGCGGCGCCGGCGGCCGACAGATGCCGCTGGACTTCCGCACCGAGCAGCAGCAAGTCCTGTGCGTGATTCATGCATGCGCCGCGCAACCGGTCGAGCGCTTCGATGTCGCCTTCGAGTGCCAGTACGTCGGCATCCGGCTCGATCGCATCGCGTGCCTGCCGTTTCGCGAGCAGGTCCGCACGCCGCTCTTCGAGCACCTTGCGCTCGGCCGCGAGGTCGCCTTGCGCTTTCAGCAGATCCGCGTACGCAGTCGGCGGCAACTCGACGACGGCACCGAGCTCGGCGAGCGCCGCTTCCTTGATCGTCAGCTCCTTCAGGTACGGCGCCAGTCGGCGCACGCGTTCGAGCTTCGAGCGCAGCGCCTCGAGGCGACGCTGCTCCGCGCGCGCCTGCTCGATCTCGTGCTCGATTGCATCGCGCGCTTCCTTGCGATCGACCCAGTCGCGCGTGCGCACCTGGACCGCCTTCAGTTCGCCGACGGCTTCGTTGAACAGCGCCTCCGCCTGCGCGAACGCGCTGCCGCTGCGTCGCGGCGCCCACAGCTCCGCGGCGCGCGCGTCGAGTTCGTCGCGCACCGGCCCGAGCGTGCCGACGCCCGCCGCCGATTCGAAGAGCACCTGGCCGAGCTTGTCGGATGCGTCGAGAATGCTGCGGCCGCCATCGACGAGGCGCCCATGGTCGAGCCCGAACATCTGCTCGAAGAACTCGCGCGTCGCGCCGTCAAGGACCGCAGTCAGATAGTCGTCCGGCAGCTTGTCGTCGGCCGGCGTACGCAATGGGCTGCGCCCGCGCGCGCGATGAAACGCGAGCGTGCCGGTGCGGCCGTCCAGCACGCCGCCGATCCGCAGTTCGGGCGTCGCATGCAGGAAGTCGAGCGGCGTCTGCAGCTTCATCCCGAACAGCAGTTCCGACACGGCCGTGCGGATCGTCGACTTGCCGGCCTCGTTCGGCCCCACGATCACGTGGAAGTCCTGCGTTGCCGACGGAAAGCGCAGCGTTTCGTCGGTGAACTTGCCGTACTTGATCAGATCGAGCTGGCTGATGCGCATCGCTTACTCTCCCCTCGCCAGCCGCGCGAGCAGCGCGGGCCCGACCTGCTCGACCAGCGCCGCGAGTTCGCCGGCGCGCGCCATCGTCAGCAGCGGCACTTCCTCCTTCACGTCGCTGCGCACCTTGCCGACGAACGGCCTCAGGTCGCGTTCGAGCAGCGCGAGGAAGTCCGGATCGTGCGCGGCCTCCGCCAGGATCCGCTTCAGATCCTCCAATGCCTCGAACTGCTCGCTCTCGCGCTGCGGCTGCGCCGGCGCGGACGTCGCGAGCCGCACCTTCTCCAGCCACAGCCGTTCGTTGCCGATGATGCCGATCTGGTTCAGCACCTCCGCGCGCAACTGCGGTGCGCGGCCGAAAAAGAGACCGTGCGCGGGCGTCCGCCCGCTGACCGTCACGCGCACCGCGCGCGGCACGTGGCCGTCCACGCTCAGCAACGTCTCGAGCGACTGGCCGATCTTTCTCGACAGATCGGCGACGGTGAAGCAGTCGGACGCATCGACCGACACGGCTTCCCAGCGCAGCACGTCGAGGTACAGGCGTTCGACGTGCGTGCGGCCCTGCTCGACCGTCACGATGACCGCGCCGCGGCGGCCCGTCTCGCGGATATGGCGGCCCTGCAGGTTGCCGGGAAACACGACTGTCGACGGCCCCGTCCATTGCTGAAACTCGTGCACGTGGCCGAGCGCCCAGTAGTCGTAGCCTTTCGCATGCAGTTCCGCCAGCGAGCACGGCGCGTAGTTCGCATGCAGCGCATGGCCTTCGAGCGCGGTGTGCAGCACGCCGATGTTGTAATGACCCGGCACGGGGTCCGGATAGCCGATCGCGAGATTGTCGACGACCGCCTTGTCCTTGAAGCTCTGCCCGTGCAGCGCGACGTCGAATTCCGGCAGCGTGAACGTCTCCGGCTTCCGGTGTCCGAACACGGTCACGTTGTCGGGCAAGGTCAGCTTCTTCGTCATCTCGCTCTCGGCATCATGATTGCCGCCGAGCACGAATACGCGAATGCCGGCCTTGCGCAGGCGGCCCATCTGCTGGCCGAAGAAGATGCCGGTGTTGTGGTCCTTCCAGTCGCCGTCGTACAAGTCGCCGGCAATCACGAGGAACGCGACTTCCTCTTCGATTGCACGATCCACGAGCTGCCGCAGCGCCTCGCGCGACGCGTTGCGCAACTGCGCGGCCGGCGCGTCGGGATACGCGCTCAGGCCGTGCAACGGGCTGTCAAGGTGAATGTCTGCCGCGTGGATGAACTTCACGGAGGTTCCTCTGATTCAAGACGAAGGGGCGATGGCGACCGGCATTGTGCACTGTGAAACGGCGAGTGTGGCCGAAGCGCGACGCTCGAATTCGGGAATCGGCGCGCAGGGACGGGATTTCACCACGGCCGCCGAAGATCGCCGCCCCCCGCGGTAAAAACGCATTGCCAATCGCCGATTGTGTGCGCATTGTCGGCAAACGCCTTCGTCGATCGCCCAATCCGCCATGCAGCCCACCCGTTTGCCGTCCGCGGTATCCGTTGCCGACGCGACGCCGTTCATCCGGCGCTTCGCGTGCAATGACGTCGACAGCCATGCGGAATGCACGCACGGCCGTCGATCCGGCTCGATCAACTGTCGCCCGGCCCATTCCACGGAACGCTGCACGAAATCCGCTTCGACGGCATGCAACTGCTGCGCGAACGCGTCAATCGCGCGCTGCTCAAGCGCGGCGACCAGTGCGCCGGCAGCACGTCGTTCAGCATTCCGCTGGCAACCGCCGGCGCCGGCTACTGCGGCGGCACGCCGCTGCGCGACAAGGCGTGGCTCGTTTCCGGCGGCACGTCGCTGCTGTTTTCGCTGGCCGCGCAGCTCGAGCGGGCCGCACCGTGGGCGGGGCGCATTCCGCCGGTCAGCGCCGCGTCGATCGATGCGGCATGCGTGCCCGGCGCGGACGCGGTTTGGAAGCGGATGCGATAGCAGTGCGCGTCGCGGTCGAGCGGCTGACGCATCACGCGTGGCCCGGCGACCGGCAAGCAGCATCGACGTCGCGCCGCGCCACGTTTAGTTCGGACTCCGTCCCGTCTATTTCTTCGGACGGCAACGCAACGACAGCAAGGTGTGGTCGTCCGAGCAGTCGTTCGCTTCGAGACGAAATGAGCGGCGGGCCACGGCCGGCCGATAGACGACGAGCGCTCGCGCGATGTTCGTACCCGTCAACAAAAAACCCGGCCCGCATCGAAGCGGACCGGGCGTTCACGGAAAACGTATCGCTTACAGCGCGCCGCCTTGTGCCGACGCCGATCCCTTCACGCCGACCGATGCGCCGCCCTGTACCGAGTTCGTCGCGCCTTCGAGCGCTTCGCCGGCCTTCGCCTTCGCGCCGCCGGCGACATCGCCCGCCGTCGACACCGCGCGTTGCGCGTGGCTCTTCGCCGAGCCCGCGACATGCTTCACGTGTGCCTTCGTCGCATGCGCGGCCGATGCTGCCGCATCCTTTGCCGAGCCGGCTGCCGAACCGACCGCTTGCGTCGCGCCGCCGACCGTATTGCCGGCTGCCGAGCCGACATCGCCGACCGTCTTGCCGACGCCATGCAGTGCACCGCCGACGAGATTGCCCGCGCCCGAACCCGAACCGGCTGCGTTCGCGCCCGCACCAGCCTGCACGCCCACGCCGCCGCCGAGCAGCGGCGTATGGACCTGTGCGCCGACGCCGGCGGAACCCTCCGCGCCCGTCTGGGCGGTTTGGGCGAAAGCAGCCGATGCGATTGCCGTCAGCGCGGCGCCAAGCAGAATCGTGCGAATCTTGTTCATGGTCATTCTCCCCAAAGACGTTGTTGCTGCGGGCCGCTCCGTGCGGCTTGTCGCATGCCTCACCGCGACGTGCGGCAGGTGGAGCTAATGTAGCGGCGCCAACGCGCAAAACCGCCGGATTGCGGCGACTGTTACTTCCGTTGCAAATGCTGACGATTGCCTCACACTGTTTGACAATCGCCGCAACCGGCCCGTGGGTCGCGTGATCTTTCGATGCCGGCGGCGCAAGATTGCCGGCGCTGCGACGTAAGGATATAAATCCTGCATGGATACGAATCGCTGGACTCACGACCCCGTCGGCGCGTTTCGCGCGTGGCAGGAAACGGCCGCCACCGGTGCCGGCCGCCGGCCGTTCGCGCCGCGATCGATCGTGCAGCACATAGCGATGTTCGAACGTTTCCTGCGCCATCTGGTGTCGCAGCGTGTATCGCTGGCGACGTTCGGCTCCGATCACGTCGCATCGTTCCTGGTCGAGCTCGAACGGAGCTGCGCGCCGGGCACGTCGACGCGCATGCGCTATGCGAAGCTGATCGAGCGGCTATCCCGCCATCTCGTGGAGACCGGTGTGCGAACGCGCCACCCCGCCGGCCGTACGACGCGCGATCTTGCATGGCCGGATGGCGAACCGGAGCCGTGCTACCTGTCGGCTAATGCCGACGCCGCGCTACAGCGCCACGTTCAGCCGCGCCCGGACGACACGCCGGCCGCCTGCCGGAACCGCGCGATCGTTGCGCTGCTGCTCGCGAGCGGCATCACGTCGGCCGAGATACGCGCCGTGACCCGCGATGCGCTGGATCTCGACGCACGGCCGCCGGCGCTCGTCGTGCCGCGCAAGCGCGCGCGGCCGGCGCGAACGATCGCACTCGCGTCGTTTGCGTGGGCGCCGCTTGCCGCGTGGCGCTCGATCTCGGCGGATGCGCCGGCATCGGCGCTGCTGTTTCCCGCACCGCGCGGCGGCGGCGCAATGAACGACATGTTCCTGCTTCTGGTTGTGCGCGAAGCGCTGACCACGATCGGGTTCCACGCCACGGACCTGAGCCCGCGCGTACTGCGCAATACGTATGCGCGCCGCCAGTTGCTCGATGGCCATCCGCATGCCGACGTCAGCGCGATGCTGGGCCTCGCCAGTTCACGAACGGTGACGCGAATCCGGCAGACGCTGGCACCGGATGCAGCGGCGGATCGCGCCGCACGCGAACGCTGAGCGGCATTGCACACGCAACGACGCACAATCGGGTTTACACACCCTTGCTCGCATGGACCAGCCGCAGAATCCGGCTGTCGTACGGCGATTGCATGATCTCCGCGATCCGGATGCCGGACGCCGCGGGGTGCAGCGGATTCAGCAGGAAATTATGCGCATGCGGCACGACGACGCTCGGCACGCGCAGTAACGCAGTTGGTTGCGCATGCAACCATTCAGTGCCGGCGCTGCGAGTCCAGTCGACGTCTTCGCGCCAGTCGGCCGGCGCATCGCCTTCCGCGATCTCGGCAACGTCGACCGATTCGGGCACGTCGATGCGAAGCAACTGATATCCGCTCGGCAATTGCGCGACGGTGGCGATTTCGAAATGAACGAGCGTCTCGAGAAGTGCGAGTGCCGGATGCTCGGCAAGGTAGACGACCGGCTGCCCGGCATAATGCCAGCGCCCGCCCGCCCGCAATCCGCCGACGCCTTTCAGGTCCGCGTAATTGCTGATCCGCCAAAGCGTCGTCAAGCGAAGTACCCCTCGTCGATCTGCGTGAGCGCCTCTTCGACCAGTCGCGCGCCGTGTTCGGTGCTCGACATGTCGAGCGACGTGCGGCCGCCGAAGCGCTGGAGCCCGTTGCGCAGCCATGCCATCGCCTTGTCCTGGTCGCCGAACGTGGCCGTCGCCTGCGCGACGATGCGCGCGAGCCGGATCGCCTTGTCGGATTCCTCCGGCGACAGACGCTCGTGTGCCTGGCGGCGGTGGCTCAACGTGCGCCGCGGAATGATGAACGCCAACTCGTCCGATTTCAGCCCGTGCTCCGACAGCCGGTCGATCACCGCGACGTCGACGCGCGCGCTCGCCAGATCGGCCAGATCGGCGCCCGAACGCACGCGGATCGCGAGCAGTTGCTCGAGTATCGCGAATTCGGCCTGACGCGGGTGCGGGACGCCCGAAGGATGGAATGCGATCGTGCTCATGACTCTTCTCCGGCAATTTGCCCATCCATTATAGGCGTTTTGCCGGAAGCGGGCGAATCGGATCGTAGTGGTCTTTTCGGTGGCCGCTGCGGCGAGTACCAGGCGAAAGGGGCCTGCGGTGTACCCCCCGCGCCCTTGACGCGTTATCGGGTGGTGCGAATCGAAGATTCGCTTCGGAGCGCGGGAGGCGACATTCAGTATATAAAGTCGCCCGTTTACGTCATACGATTGTCACGTGACAACCCTTCCAACGAGTAACCGTCGGGAGACCGGCGCGCGCCTCCGCCGTGGCATCGAGCCCGATGCGTGCTGCACTGCGCCTTTCCGAAACACTCCCCGCTCACGACACCGATCAACCGGCCCACGCCGATCCGCGAATCACGCTGCAGAAATTGCCCGCATGGAAATGCGGATCCTTGTCGGCCAGCACATCGGCCTTCACGTTGCCGAACGTCGTGTCCGGCTTGTGCCGGATGCCGTCATAGAACGCCTGGATGATGTCCTCCTTGAAATGCGGTGTGCGCGGATGCGCGCGGACGATGGCCTCGCGCTCGACGTCGCTGTACTCGGAATACTTGAGGCCCAGCACGTCCATTTCGACACCGGCCGTCACGAGCGCGATGACTGGATGCATGTGTTGCGGAATCCCGGGCGTGGTGTGCAGCGCGATAGCGGTCCAGACGACGCCGATGTCCTGTTGCGAAATGCCTTTGCTCTGCAGGAAATCCCGGGCGGCGTTCGCGCCGTCCACTTCGAATCGCGCGCACGCGCTGCTGTGCCGATGTGTGAGCCCCATGTCGTGGAACATGCAGCCGCAATAAAGCAGCTCGGGATCGTAGCGGAGCCCGCGGCGCTGGCCGGCCAGCGCGCCGAAGTAATAGACGCGGCTCGAGTGATGAAACAGCAGTTCGGATTCGGTGTCGCGCACGAGTTCGGTGACCTCCCGAGCCAGTTGGCTGTCGGGAAGGGTGATGCCGGCAACGTTCACAGTCATGATCGACCTCCATTGAAGACAGCATCCATTCTCCGGAGGCCGCGATTTGGCAGCAATCGACGTATTACGACAATTCCTGCCATTTCGCGCGATCGGCTGCCATCGACCCCCAAACCATGAACACGCGCGCGCGTAGTCCGCTGCCGGCCGCTCGCTTCATCGCATCGCACGCCTATACTGCTACGCGTCACATTGGCCACAGCGTCACCGCGCGCAATCGAACATGCCGAAGGTCGTGGGTATTTTCGCGGTACCGGGCGTACAACTGCTCGACGTCTCCGCGCCGCTCGACGTATTCGCACAGGCGAACGCGGAATGCGGCAAGCCGTTCTATACGCTGCGAATCATCGCGAGCGAGTCAGGCCCGATCCGCACGTCGTCCGGTGCCCGGTTGCTGGCCGACTGGATCGTCCCCGACATACCGGATCGCATCGACACACTGCTCGTCGCCGGTGCGCCGGGTGCGGGCCGGATCGCGCTGCGAACCGATGTTCTCGCATGGCTGCGATCGGCCGCCGTGCAAAGCAAACGGTATGGCTCCATCTGCACCGGCGCGTTCATCCTCGCGGCAACCGGCTTGCTGAAAGGACGCCGGCTGACTACGCACTGGGCTACCGCCGACGCGCTCGCCGAAGCGTATCCGTCGCTCACGGTCGAAGCCGACGCGCTATATGTACGCGACGGCAAGCTGCGCACCGGCGCCGGCGTTACCGCCGGCCTCGATCTCGCGCTCGCGCTGGTCGAGGAAGATCTCGGCCGCGAAGTCGCGCGCCGCGTCGCCGCGCAGCTCGTCATGTTCTTCAAGCGTCCGGGCGGGCAGCTCCAGTTCAGCCGCGGCGGCGACGCGCGGCCGGCCGGGCGTTCGGTGCTGCAGGAAGTCCAGCGCTGGGTCGCGAGCCATCCCGAACTCGAGCACTCGGTGGCGGAACTGGCGAAGCATGCGGGCATGAGCCCGCGCCACTTCGCGCGGCTCTTCCGCGCGGAGGTCGGCATGACGCCGGCCGCATGGGTCGAGGCCACGCGCATCTCCGCAGCCCGACAGTTGCTCGAAAGCGGACATCACACGCCGAAGCAAGTCGCCGCGAAATGCGGCTTCACGAACGTCGATACGCTCAGAAGGTCGTTCGCGAAGCATGTCGGGATCACGCCTGCCGAATACCGGAAACGGCAGGCGGTGGTCGGCGAGTGATGCGATACGCGAAGCGCGCGTAATTTCGTCGATGCGCGGACTTGCGTCTGCTCTCCGCTCTCCGCCGCCAAGACCATCAGACGAAATCGCGCTTCGCACGGATCGTATACCCGGTTGCAATAATCATTCACTGGAACGCGTATTTCCGGCCGGTATCGCGATCGCTACGATGCAATCAACCGCTCGACGCAACCAGCGAAGCGCGAAATCTACGAAAACCGGAGGTCCCATGAAGTCGTTCATCTATGCAGTCGCCGCTGCTACCGCGCTTACCGCATCCTTTGGCGCATTCGCGCAGTCGAACCCGTCGGGCGAGCTGACGCGCGCGCAGGTCCGCGCAGAACTCGTGCAGCTCGAACAGGCCGGGTACAAGCCGGAACTGTCGGACGCGCACTACCCGAATGCGTTGCAGACCGCGCAGGCACGCGTCGCAAACGACGACACAACCGGGTACGGCGTCCAGGCTGCCGCCGGCGTGCGCGGGGGCCGGGCGATTGCGGTCAAGCCAAGCGCTCGCGATTCGGTTTATTTCGGCCAGTAAGGTAACGCACGCGGCGTACGCGCAGCTACGCGTGCCGTTGCCGACGAGACACCCCGCTCCCGCTCATCGGGGCGGGGTGTCTCGCTTCCTGCGTGCCAGACGATGCAACGCGAACGATCGACGCAATACCGGACAGGTCGCCGCCCCGCCGCTTCGCGCAGACCGCCGGCGATTGCGCATAGAATGGCCGCGTGGTCGGCGCCGGCCGAAGCGAACGCGGGCGAACCCAGCGTCACCGGACATACCGCACTCGCTGGCCGACCCGATGCCGCACTCATCGCATTTTTCGAAAAGGAGCGGTTTCATGTCTCAAACATCCGGTTCCATGATCACGTTTCGCCGCCCGGACGGGCAGGAACTGCAGGGCTACCTCGCGACGCCGGAAAAAACCGAAGGCGCGCCCGCGGTCGTCGTCATCCAGGAATGGTGGGGCCTGAATGACCAGATTCGCGGCGTCGCCGATCGCCTCGCGCGCTGCGGCTACTTCGCGCTCGTGCCCGATCTGTATCGCGGCAAATCGACGGTCGAGGAAGAAGAGGCACATCATCTGATGACCGGTCTCGATTTCGGCGACGCCGCGTCGCAGGACATTCCCGGCGCGGTGCAATACCTGAAGACGCGCGCATCGCGCGTCGCGGTCACCGGCTTCTGCATGGGCGGCGCACTCACGCTGCTGTCGCTGCAGTTCGCCGACGCGGATGCCGGCGTCACGTGGTACGGCTTCCCTCCGCTCGACTACCTCGATCCGTCGAAGATCAAGGTGCCGCTGATGGGCCACTGGGGTACGCAGGATGCGTTCTTCGCGATCGATCAGGTCGATGCGCTGGAGAAGAAGCTGACCGACGCGAAGGTCGGCATCGAGTTTCACCGCTATCTCGCGCATCATGCGTTCGCGAACGAAACGGCCGTCGGCCCGGGCCGCATCGCCGGCACGCAGTTCGATCCGGTGTGGTCGCAGATCGCGTGGGACCGCACGCTCACGTTCTTCGGGCGTACGCTCTGGAACAAACCGCAGTAACCGCGCAGCGCGCAATCACGATTGCCGCGCGCCGATGCACGGCAAGCAGAACGCCACGGACATGCATCCGTGGCGTTGTCGTTTGCGGGCAGGGATTTTTCGTTACGCGAGCGCCGGCGGCGCTGTCTGACCGACGTCGGTGCGTTCGGGCAGGATGCCCGCTTGGCAAAACGCGCGGCGATGCGCCATCAACTTCGGGATGCGAAGCATTCCGAGCATGGCAACGTCGGTTCATCAGCGACATGACGCACGCGGCGCCATTCAGCCCCGCACATGCTGGCCGTCTTCGTTCAAGATTTGCAGGAACCGCGCAGCGCCGCCTCGTCGGCGGACAGCATTTCGGGCACGCATTCCCGCAGAAAATCGACGAACGTGCGGATCTTCGCATCGAGATACTGGCGCGACGCGTACAGCGCGTAGACCGTCAGCTTCTGCAAACGATACTCGGGCAATACGCGAACCAGCGCACCGCTCGCGAGGGCGGGCACCGCGCTCGACATCGGCAATGAGCCGATCCCGAGGCCGGCGCGCAGCGCGGCACCGAGCGCGTCGGCAATGTTGACCTGGAAATCCTGCTGCGGCAGCTCGAATGTCTCTCGACCGTTCGGACCATCGAGATGCCAGCGGTCGCGCGGAAATACCGGCGTGACGATCTGCAGGCACGAATGCGCGTCGAGATCGCGCACGGTGCGCGGCGTGCCGCGCTCGTTCAGATAGGCAGGCGACGCGCACAGCACGCTGTGCACGTCACCGAGCCGCTGCGATACCAGCCCGGAATCGGGCAGCTCCGTCGTGCTCAGTTGCAGCGACACGTCGTAGCCTTCGTCGATGATGTCCGGCACGTGCTGCGACAGCGTGAGCTCGACCGCCACCGACGGGTAGCGCTGCCGGTATCGCACGACCGCAGGCACCAGGTACGCCTGCCCGAAGCTCGTTGTCGCGTGCACATGCAGGCGGCCCGACGGCTTCGCCTGCGCGTCGGCCGCCTCGGCTTCCGCTTCGTCGATATAGCCGAGGATGCGCTGACACCGGTCGAGATAGCGCTGCCCGGCGTCGGTCAATGCGATGCGGCGCGTGCTCCGGTTGAGCAGACGCGTGCGCAGGTGCGTTTCCAGTTGCGCGACCGAACGCGATGCGTACGCGGTGGTGATGTCCAGGCGCTGAGCCGCGCTCGTGAAGCTGCCCTCCTCCGCCACCCGGACGAAAATGCGCATCATCTGTAACGTGTCCATCGACATGTCTCCGGGATTGAAATCGCTTCGCCGCGGCGCAGGCCGGTCTGGCGCGAATTGTGCCGAACAGTACCGCAGCGGTGCAGGCGTGTCCAGTTGGCCGTGCGCGTCGGCGGCGCACCGTCGTTCACGCGACGGTCGATGTCCCAGGGCAATCGGCGGCCGATCGGCGCAGGCCGCATCGCGGGGCCGGCCCTGCGTGGCACGCGCGCCGGCGCGCTCAGGCCGCGTCGAACGGGTTGCTCAGCACGATCGTGTCGTCCCGCTCGGCGCCGGTCGTGATCATCGACACCGGGGCGCCCGCGACCGCCTCGATCCGTGCAATGAAATCCTGCGCGGCGCGCGGCAGCGCCGCACGATCGCGCACGCCCTTCACCGTGCCGTCCCACCCCGGGAACCGTTCGTACACCGGCTTCGCGCGTGCGTGCGCATCGAGGCCCGCGGGCAGATGCTCGACGCGCGCGCCATCAAGCTCGTAGCCGACGCACAGCTCGATCGACGTGAAACCGTCGAGCACGTCGAGCTTGGTCAGCGCGAGCGAATCGATGCCCGAGATTCGCACGGCCTGCCGCAACTGCACAGCATCGAGCCACCCGCATCGGCGCGGCCGCCCGGTGTTGACGCCGAATTCGCGCCCGCGCTCGCGCAACGCTTCGCCGGTCGCGCCGGTCAGCTCGGTAAGGAACGGGCCGCCGCCGACACGCGTCGCGTATGCCTTCGTCACGCCGAGCACGTGACCGAGCTTTGCCGCACCCAGGCCCGTGCCGGCCGCCGCGGCCGATGCAACGGTGCCCGACGACGTCACGAACGGATAGGTGCCCCAGTCGATGTCGAGCATCACGGCCTGAGAGCCCTCGAACAGGATCCGTTCGCCGCGGTCGGTCGCGTCGTTCAGGTCGGCCCACACGGGACGCACGAACGGCAAGATCTTCGGCGCGATGTCGACGAGCGTCGTCAGCATCGCGTCGCGCGAGCACGGCTCGAGCCCCAGCCCGAGAAACCACGCATTGTGGTGATCGACGAGCACGTCCAGCTTGTCGGCGAGCCGGCCCGGTTCAGCGAGATCGGCGACGCGTAGCCCGCGGCGACCGACCTTGTCCTCATAGGCTGGCCCGATGCCGCGCAGCGTGGTGCCGATGGGCTCGCGACGCAGACGCTCCTGCGCCTGGTCGATCGCGCGGTGAATCGGCAGGACCAGCGTCGCGTTCTCGGCGATCGACAGATTGTCCGGCGTGACCGGCAGCCCGAGTTCTGCCATCCGGCCGATCTCGGCCAGCAGCGCTTCCGGATCGAGCGCCACGCCATTGCCGATCACGCCGCGCTTGCCGCGCACGATACCGCTCGGCAGCAGCGCGAGCTTGTACGTCTTGTCGCCCACGACGAGCGTATGGCCCGCGTTGTGGCCGCCGTTGTAGCGGGCGACGAGATCGGCTTGCGCCGCGAGCCAGTCCACGACGCGCCCCTTGCCTTCGTCGCCCCATTGGGCGCCCACTACGACCACGTTCGGCATGCTCCATACTCCATGTGAGAAATTCAGACAGATATACCGGCCGCGATGGCCGTTTGTGTGCCATATTGGCGGAGCATGATCGCCCGATCAAACGATTAAATCTGAGTATTCGCGTGAGCAAATATCACACGAACGACACATGGCCCGACGACTCCCTCCATTGAATTCGCTGCGCGCGTTCGAAGCCGCTGCCCGTCTCGGCAGCTTCACGCTCGCCGCTGACGAGCTATGCGTCACGCATGGCGCGATCAGCCGGCATGTGCAGCAGCTCGAGGCCTGGCTTGGCCGGCCGCTGTTCGAACGGCACAACCGACGAGTCGAGCTGACCGATGCCGGCCGCGCATATCTCGCCGAGGTCGGCGCATCGTTCGACCGCATCGCGCTCGCCACCGCGCAGCATTTCGGTCAGAGGCAGCAGCGCGTGCTGCGCGTGAGCGCGCCCGCGACGTTTTCGCTGCGCTGGCTCGTGCCGAAGCTGTCGTCGTTCCAGGTTGCCCATCCGGCCATCGAAGTCCGGCTGTCGACGTCCAACGAGCCGATCGACAAACTGCGCGACAAGGTCGACCTGATCGTGCGTGGCGGCCCGCAGGCCATCGACGGATATGTTGCGGAAGAATTCCTGTCCGAAGTCCGGCTGCCCGTGTGCGCGCCGAAGCTGCTCGAGGGCCGGCCGCTGCGCACGCCGGCCGACCTTGCCGGATTCACGCTGCTGCATGCGGCGACCTATCCCGGCATGTGGCCGGAATGGCTTGCGGCGGCCGGGTGCGCGAACCTGGTGCCGCGACACTCGCTCACGCTCGAGCACTTCTATCTGACGCTGCAAGGTGCGCTTGACGGCCTCGGCGTTGCAATGGGGCCGATCGCGCTCGTCGCGGACGATATTGCCGAAGGCCGCCTGGTGCAGCCGTTCAGCGAACCGGCACTGCCGCCGTGGCGCTATTTCACTTACGTGGCAGCCGCGCGTGCGGAGGATGAAGCCGTGCGGGCATTCAAGGATTGGCTGAAAGCAACGGGCAATGCAGTGGTGGCGAACGCGCGGCGCTGATCATGCCGGCAGTAGCGGGAACGTCGGTGCGAATTTCGGTCGATCCTCGTTCGCGCCGCGTTTGTGGTTCGTTGCCAGGCGCATGCGGAAATTTCACCGCGTTCTTTCGCATTCCATAGCAGCTACATACGAAGGCCGGTATATGGCAAGCGTCGCTGTTCGTTCGAGGGAGCGGATCGCTTTCATCGCATGTCCGTCGTGCCGGGCTAACGGCGCGAGCGAACGCATGACGATGACATACCCGGCCGACGACGGAGCCGATACGTCGGCATGGAACATGAGGAGCACGAATCGATTGTCGCGGATGCGAAGCTTCGATCAAGCGCGCACATGCATCGTGTTTTCACGGCACAAACGACAAACCCCGGCGCGAGGCCGGGGCTTGTCGTACGGCGGGGACGCTTATTGGCTTGCGCCAGCGGCTTCGCCCGCCTTCTTCTGCGCATTCTGCAGGTTCTGCGGATAGTTCGGATCGTTGGCCGCCGGCTTGTAACCAGCGTCTTCGAGCTTCTTCAGTTCGGCGGTGTTCTTCGCGCGTGCTGCCTTGTGTTCGGCTTTGCGCTTTGCCCGTGCTGCCTTGCGCGCTTCACTCTTCGCGGCTTTCGCGTCCTGGGCAGCCGGTGCGCTGGCTTCGGTCTGCGCGAACACTGGTGCCGCCGAGCCGAAGAGGAACGCTGCCGCCGTAGCAGCCAGCGTGAGTGTTTTGATCTGGATTCGCATCGCTGAACTCTCTTTTCTGATTGATCACGGATGAAAGTACATCGAGATACCGCCCCTGCTCCGATCGGCTTGCGTGTCGCGATCAGGGCCTTTGCATCATAACCGCGTTGCAAAAAATGTGGCGCCATCGTGCAAAGATTCGTGGGAACCCACAGACGAGAACCGCCACGCGCCATCGTCCGACGCATGCGGCCCAGCCTCGTCTATCGCCCGGTAACGGGACGGTACATCGCGCCGCATGGCGGTCGGGTATGTCGATCACGGCAATCGTGTGACGAACGACTCGTTCAGTCAGTCGGACGTGCGTTGTCCGTGAGGGCGAGGTTCATTGCGGTGCTGGGTGTGGGTGCGTCGGGATGATGTCGACGGATTCGTCCGCTCAATCGCGCCGCTCGCGCGACGTGATCGTCGTTCGATGAGCCGGCGCACCGGTGATATCGCGGATGAATGTGCAATGTTGTGCGTTGCTTCGGCTTGAGCCGCTGCGTCTCCCATAAACGACCACGATCGCGTGCATGCCGGGTGCGGTTCGAGCGGAGAAACTCCGGTAAAGACACAGCGTGAACGATCGGGTAGCCGGTCGCCCCACATGCGGTTACCTGTTCGACGCTGTCCGTCGCCAGTTGTGGGAAAGGACGCTTGCGTGCGCAAAGGTGAACGCTTCGAGCGGCATACGATCACGGGTCCGTGCGGGCAATCATCCGATGCCCCGTGTCAGAGAATGTGCGCCCGCTCGTCACCGTCTCTTGTCTGGATGCGTATTGTTCTGTGCGGCAGACGTACCGATTCGTCCGCGGCCGAGCATGGCTCTCGGTTTTTCGCGTGAAGCGCGTAGACGTTTCGTGATGAAGCGCCAAAATTCGGCGCCACTTCGCCGGTGAGCTTTTACAGGATGCATCGGTGCTCAATGGTGAGAACGTTCGGGATCCGCACCTGGATCTGCCGAGGCGGATTTGCACCGACACCTGGCTCACGTCCGAGACGATGCGAAAATTGTCGCGATTCATCAGGCCGCCGAGGCGCCTTCGCTGACACAGCCGGCAGATCGCGAGCTGCCTCACGTGCGTCCAAAGGTAGAAGAATGTGTGGCCCGATGAAAAGGTAGCGATCAGCCAGTGTTGTCTCCACACCGCGTATGGGCCGGGAAGCGCCGCAAGGGTCCGTTGCAGCTAGTCGAAGAGTTATCTCTGGAACTCCGGCCTCGGGCGCGCAAAACTGCTTGCCGCTGAATTGCGGTGATTTGTTGCGGTTACGGCGGAAACGAACGACAAGCACACCCCGGCTTTGACGAGCGTTTTGCGTCGATAGCTTCGGGTCGAACAGCCTGCTCCGGCGGTTTCGCGATCCCATAGACGGGAACCTAACGTCCGAAAACGCCGATTTCCTCCCATAAGTTTCTACGTTTGAGCCCTTGTGAGTGGGTACTTACCCCCTGTGGAAAGCCTTGTCAGGCTTGAAACGAATGGCGCGGCTGTCCACATCCGTGGTGACCTATGGACCCGTAAGCACGACGACTGTGTGTGCCCGCCACAGGGGGATGACTTTGGTAGCGGTTTATGGGGGTTGTTTTTCTGCACAGGCACACGTGTGTTTACATTTTTGGTAAACCACGTTTACTTCTTTAACTACCTTTAGACGGCTCAAAGCCTTGTCTGGTAAGGGTTTCGCGGGTGTTCGGTACCCATTTATGGGAGCACAGGCGGAAGAGTATGGGGCTTCAGGTCTGTGGATTTGGGGAATCGGGTACCGCGCTGTGGGAAACAGGGGTTGTGGATATGGGGCACGCGTAGCCTGTTATGGGATTCCGGCTCGAAAACGCTTGAGGTAGCCGTTTGTGGGGCACTATTTTGGTAGCCAGTTATGGGACCTTGTCACCGGGTCTTTTGTCACCCCGGTTGCTTCACGGGCGGTGTGAGGTTGCCGTTTATGGGACAGGCTCAAGGTAGCCGTTTATGGTGACTCTACACGCGTGCCTGTCTCGTTTGGCCGGGAACGATGGAGTCGGTATCCCATAAACAGGATCGGGGCCGGCGAAAGGTTCCCTTCTGTGGGGAGATCTGAAGGTAGTCATTCATGGGGGCCGTTTGCGCGATCAGGCAAACCATATCGATATAAAGGGCTGCCCGCGCACTTCCACAGGTATCCATCTATGGGACGCGTCAAAGGTACCGCGTTATGGGAGGGATGCGGACCGTGTTGCACGGCACCACGAACCGGTGACGCTCATCCCGTTCCGATGGATTTCTTCCCATGGACGGGTACCTTAGGTTCCGCAAGTCTTGTGCCGGGTTTCGCAGTCGCGGGCGACAGGTAGCAGGATTTGGGAGCGTTTTTCGGCGAAAGGTATATGGATATGGGACATTGTCTTGCTCGAAAAATCGACAATCATCATTTAAATACATGGACTTAGCGATGATAGTGAAAGTAGTACTCGAAAATAGCCCGTTGCCTGACGGCTGGAAAAGGTATAAAGTCCGCCATCAATAAGGTCACCTTCTCCGGACAACACGATGCCGCGCAAGCCCGCAATCAAAGGCTCCGACAAGCAGGTCTCGCTATTTCAGACGCCCGAGCCTCCCGATCTGCTGCGCAAGGCGGTCCAGGCGATTCATATTGCTCCGAAGTCCGGGAAGATCGGTCTGCAGCAGCGCAAGATGTTCAGCTCGCTGATCAAGAACGCCCTTCGTCAGGAAGCGTTCGAGCCAGGTCGCACGAACTTCTCGATCTCGATCGCCGCGCTTTCGCACGAGAGCGGGTTGAACAGCAATAACACGAAGTACGTGAAGGACACGGTCAACTCGCTGATCAGTACCGTCGTCAACTGGGACTACCTGGCCGCAGACCGCTCGACGGTGTGGAAGGCGTCCGGTCTGCTCGCCGGCGCCGAACTCGAGCAATCGGTGCTGAAGTACAGCTTCTCGGACCAGATTCGCAGTGAGCTGCTCAATCCGGAGATCTACGCGCTGATCGATATGCGGATCGCGCGCGAGTTCCGGCGTTCGCACTCGCTGGCGTTGTGGGAAAACACGGTGCGCTACGAGGGCATCGGCATCACCGCGAAGATTCCGCTGCCGAAATTCCGCGATCTGATTCTCGGCCAGGACAAGGCGTCGCAGTCGTACAAGGAATACAAGCTCTTCAAGAGCAAGGTCCTGGTGCCGTGCATTCAAGAGGTGAACGAAGTTTCCGACCACACGCTCGAGCTGATCGAACACAAGTCAGGCCGCAGCGTGGAGGCCGTCCAGTTCAAGGTGACGCGCAAGCAGAGCGCGGATACGGTCGAGGAAGGCGACGTCAAGAACGAGGCACTGATCGACGAGGTCGCCAAGTTCGGGATCCCGCGTTCGGAAGCGCGCCGGTTGATCACGCAGTACGGCGTACAGCGTATCAAGGCCGCGATCGCCTATACGCTCAATCGGACTACGAAGAAGAACGCGGCGCCCGTCGACAACGTGGCTGCGTATTTCCGCAAGGCGCTGACGCACGGCTACACGCTGGCCGATGGGCAGGGCACCGAAACTGCCGCGCCGGCGAAGGAGTCCGCGCAGAGCAAGCAGGAACAGATTCGCGACAAATACCTTGCTGCGAAGGTTGACGAAGCCGGTGCGTACTTCCGTGAACTGGAGATCGACGACCAGACCAAGCTGATCGAGCGCTACAACGAAACGGTGGCCGGATCGAAGGATCTGACGCTGTCGCCGAAGAAGAAGGCGAGCAAGCTCGCGCAAACCAGTTTCTTCCGATGGCTGGCGCTCGACACCTGGGGCGAGCCGACTTCGGACGACTTGCTGGAGTTCCTGCTGAGAAGCAGCCTCGCGACGAACTGATACTGATCGCTCAAGGCCTCGTAGACTCGCATGCACCGAGCGTCGGAATTCGTCCGACTGCCCGGTGCAATGCATGCGCGAGGCCTTTGCTTTGGGCCGTTACTTTTGCGCGGCGGCCGCGAGTTCGGCGACGTACGCGTCGATCACCGTCTTGAGCCGGTCCGCGAGTGCCTCCTGCTGCGAGGCGTCCACCCCCTTCAGTTGCAGATCCAGGCGGCCGTCCGGATAGGTCTTCAATTGACCGATCGCGCGCGATTCCAGCGCAAAATCATGGCGGACGCTGTAACGCGTGCGTCCCGATTTCTTGTTGCCGTCGCTCTGCGCGCGGAGGAAATTCTCGAGGTCGCGCACGGATTTTTTTCGATCGATCACCGCCGTGAGCAGACGATCGGCAGCCGCTTCACCGAGGCGCTCGAAGATCAGCTTCAGGAAATATGCCGCCTGCAGGCCGACCACGTCGTTCGCGCTGGCCATCCGCTCGAGCAACGTGTTCGGCAATGCGTTCAGCGACAGTGTCTTGCTGATCGATGCCTTGTCCTTGCCGATCTTCTCCGCGAGCGTGTTCTGATCGGGAAAGACCTTTTCATCGAGAAGGCGCTTCCATGCGACCGCATCGTCGAAGATGGTCTGACGCTCGTGGTCGTGGTTCGCGCGATACGCGATCGTATAGAGCTGCTCGGCCGTATGGTCCGTACGGAACGTCGCGTTGATCGTCTCGTCGCCGTTGATGCTCGTCGCACGCAAGCGGCGCTGCCCATCGATCACGACGAGCTTGCCGGGGAATTCCGGGAGCCGCGTGACCTTGATCGGCTCGATCTGCCCTTCCCGTTTCAGTGTCAGCGCAAGCTCGTGCAGGCTCGATTCCGAGTAGAACACGCGCGGGTTGAACGGGTTCGGAATACAGTCCTTCACAGCGACCTTTTGCGGGGCGCCAAGCTCGAGCGCGTCCGCGGGCGTGGCCGTGGCGGCGGGCGTTGAGGCTTCGACGGCCGGGTTCGATGCCGGCGTCGGGTCCGGCAGGCGCGTTTCCAGCGCGGCGTTTTCCTGCGCGAGCCCGCGCAGCAGGCCGGCTGCGAGATGCAGATTGCCGGTGGGCTTCTTCTCTTTCGATGTGTCCTTAGCCATGAGCGGCTCCGGTAGCGCGCGTCGACGCGATGTATTGGGCCATTTCGGTGACCAGTCTCTCGATTTCCGCTCGGGCTTCCTTCAGCCCTTTCAGGTAGCGGTTGTGATGATGGATCGTGGTGCCGAGCGCGAACGTCTGCCGGTAGACCTCGCGTTGTGCGATCTGGCTGTCGAGCAGATGCTCCCCTATTTCTTCAGCCTTTAAAATTTTTAAAATCTCTTCTCGCATTTTAGTTTTTCCATTGACGCTATTCAGCATCAGCGCGGAAGACAACTGGGGGTTACGGACCGCACGCATCGACTCGATCATGCGGATCATCGCGACGGTGCTGTACAGGTCAGCCGGGGACGGTGACAGCGGAACGAGGCAGAAGTCCGCGACTTCGAGCACGGACGCGATGCGAGGGTCTTCGAGGTTACCGGGGCAGTCGACGACAATCACGTCGAAATTCGCATCTTGTTTCTTGATTTCGCCGCCGATGCCGCGGCCTGCCGGAGCGAGCGACAAAACAGTCATCGGGAGAGTCTGTTCTCCGCTCGTGACCCATCTCACTGAAGTCCCTTGAGGGTCGGCATCGATCAACGCCACCTTGTTGCCGCCCGCCTCGAAGGCCGCGGCGATATTGACAGAGATGGTCGTCTTTCCAGTACCACCTTTTTGATTGCTGACGGCGATCTTGAAAGCCATTAATTTCTCCACGGAGTTTTGCGTAATATATGTAGTTATTGGGAGAAAGTCCAGAAAAGTATTATTTTGAGGATCTATTTTTTGCTCGACGTTGTTGTCACGTGACAAGTAGGCCGAATGGCTGCATCACGCGGATGTCGGAAAAGAGAACTAAAAATAGAACGACAAGCAGAATCGGCCGCTGTTGGGAGCGCTTGTTGTCTTCACGGCACTGCCAGGAGTACGCCGCATCCGCCACATAGACGGTCTTCATCGCTCGCGAAATTTCCAAATGGCTTGATAGCGACTTGCCGGTTTAATGGCGTCCCAATGCTGTTGTCACGTGACAAATGGGACGCTTCATGCCAGACCGGCTGATCGCATCGATCTGGCATCCGCTACCGGTCTCCGTGATTCTTCGGTCCTCAACGCGGCAGCCGTGTTCTGCAATATGACGGAACGCTGGTGCTGGTGCTGGTGCTGGTGCTGGTGCTGGTGCTGGTGCTGGTGCTGGTGCTGGTGCTGGTGCTGGTGCTGGTGCTCGTGCTCGTGCTCGTGCTCGTGCTCGTGCTCGTGCTCGTGCTCGTGCTCGTGCTCGTGCTCGTGCTCGTGCTCGTGCGACTGCGACTGCGACTGCGACTGCGACTGCGACTGCGACTGCGACTGCGACTGCGACTGCGACTGCGACTGCGACTGCGGTGGGTTGTCACGTAACAACCCGTCTCAGCACCGCGGCCGAATAACCTTCATTCCTGCTTTGCTCTTGTCGGGGAACTGAGAGTTCTCCATCTCAAGCGAGTGGCGCGTTCAGCAATGCCAGATCCGCCGGACGGGAGTCGTTGTCACGTGACAACTGCTCAGGCCATAGCTGAGGAATGCGGTTCACGCAGACACGAACTTACTGAGCCAGCGAGGATGCACAAGCGATGACGACATGCCTGACACGCAGCTTCGCCACTCGGCCGGCAACGTCTTTCGGCGGCCAGCGGCGACCCAAAAATGGGACGCGACAGACGACGCAGCTTTGACCTGTGATGTGTCCCCAATAAATACGAGTGACCGACATGGCTTCGGAGGGGAGGGTGGGTTGGCCGAGGCTTTCCGGGGCGGGACAGTCGTCCCCGAATGCGTCTACGTCGGCGTTCCGCGATGCAAGGGGATCGATCAGGCTATTGGTCGCTAGTCGGCATGCTTGGCAAGCGCCGACGGGGTGAATACGAGGCAGCGTGAAACAATTTCGAAAAAACCGACGCCCCTCGTAAACCCTTGTCCAGCAATGACTTGTGCGATTTTCTTCATGTTGTTTCACGAAAAATCAGCTCCGTCGGCCGGAAAAATGGGGATCCATGGAGTGCTGTCCGACAATCATGATGAGACGGCAGCTGACGTCGTCGATATGTATCGATATGAACGTAATATGTAGTGTTTAATACTTTTGTGGCGTGGCGTTGCCCCGGGCCGACGTGCTGCCGACGTGAAAACCCTCCCGGACAAGGCGCGCTCTGGATAAATATATGCGCTCTCGGAACGCAGTTGTCACGTGACAACGAAGGCAGGGCGCGAAGACAGCCAGATAGGCACCTACGGGTTTCAGAAAAATAGGAGCGCGCGGTTACGTGGTGGGACGTCCGTCACGGCCGCATCAAACCAATCAGGATCCCGTTGCGCGTTCAGGACGGCGATCGTTGACCTCTTGGCTAAGCATTTATCGGCATGCTGGCAACTCGGCGAATCAACGGGGTTCGGGCAGAAGAGTAAAACGCATTGCCGCAGCCGTAGCCGATACGGGACACAGCTACGCCGGACGCTGCCGTCCGGGCCCGGGACGAACTCTCGGCGATCGGCCACCAAAGTGTCCGCCGCGGACCACCCCTATCGAGACGAAAAACTAAATCAGGGGCCTCACAACATCCCACCGCAAATCGTGCTGGCCGCAACCCCACCGCGACATCAGTTACCGGCTCGGTTGTGTCGCACACAACCGCCACCGTCGCGCCTTGGCCCCAGATGCCTTCACCTGCTCGTCCACCGTTCTCCACCATCGCTCACCACGGTGCGGCGCATTCAAATCGAGCCGTTCTCCCATCCTCGGCGTAGACAATGCGATGCCTCGCGTCATCGCCAACGCGGTGACGCGCTCGAACGGTTCTTGCCAACGATGCATCGCGAGATCGAACGTGCCGTTGTGAATCGGCATCAGTGTGCGTCCGCGCAGGTCGATGTGCGCCTGCACCGTCTCTTCCGGCTGCATGTGCACGTACGGCCATTGCGGGTCATATGCGCCGGTTTCGATCAGCGTGACGTCGAACGGCCCCAGCCGCTCGCCAATTGTCCGGAAGCCGTCGAAGTAGCCGGTGTCGCCGCTGAAGAAAACGCGCAGGGCGTCGTCGGCGATCACCCACGAGGCCCACAGCGTGCTGTTGCCGTCGAACAAACTGCGCCCCGAGAAGTGCTGGGCGGGAGTTGCCGTCAGCGTGAGCCCGTCGATATCGATGCTTTGCCACCAGTCGAGCTGGCGAATCTTCGTCGCGTCGATGCCCCATTCGATCAGGCGGTCCCCGACACCGAGCGGCGTAATGAAGAGGCCCGTGGTGGCCGCCAATGCGACGACCGTGTCGCGATCGAGATGATCGTAGTGATCGTGCGACAGGATCACCCCGCGCAACGGCGGCAGCTGCTCGAGCGAAATCGGTGAGGCATGGAAGCGTTTGGGGCCGATGTGCCGGAACGGCGACGCGCGCTCCGCAAATACGGGATCGGTCAGCCAGAACTCACCGCGCAGTTTCATCAGCAGCGTCGAGTGCCCGAGCCGGTAAAGACTGCGGTCGGGCGCCGCGTCGAGTTGTTCACGCGTTAGCGAATCGATGGGTAGTCGGCCCATCGGAACCGTATCGCGCGGCTTGTTGACGAGCATGTTCCATGCGATGCGCAGTGTCTTGCCAAGACCTTCGGCGGGACGTGGCGCGACGTTGCTGAAGCGTTCGCCGTTATGCTGCGGCGACTCGCCGGACAGCGTGCGGCCACGACTGGCAGCAGCGAACCCCAGCATACGGTGAAGAAAAACGAAAGGCGAAGCCATGTCGAAGCATCCGGAAATTAAAGTACACCGATCAGTGTAGTTTATCGCTGGAAAAAGTAAACTCACCGGTGTAAAATTTTTGAATGAATACGAGCACGACTCCGCAGCGTTTGACCGACCGAAAGCGCGCGGCAATCATCGATGCGGCGATCGAGGAATTTCTCGCAGCCGGTTACGACGCGACCAGCATGGACCGCATCGCCGCGCGCGCGGACGTATCGAAGCGCACGGTCTACAACCACTTCCCGGGCAAGGAAGCGTTGTTCGCCGCGATCCTGCATCAGCTATGGGACGCGACGCTGACGACCGGCACCCCGGCGTACCGCGCCGACGTGCCGTTGCGCGATCAATTGCTTGCATTGCTCGATCGCAAGTTGCGGTTGCTGAACGACGAAGCGTTCCTCGCACTCGCCCGAGTCGCGATCGGCGCGGCCATCCATTCACCCGAACGCGCCCGTGACATGGTCGAACGCATGGGCGAGCGTGAAGAAGACGTGACGGTGTGGATTCGCGCGGCCGCGATGGCCGGCCGGCTGTCTGCACCCGATCCCGTATTCGCGGCGCATCAACTGCATGGCATGGTGAAAGCGTTCGCGTTCTGGCCGCAGGTGACGATGGGCCAGCCGCCGCTCGGCCCGCAGGCGCAGCAGAAGGTCGCGGAAACGGCCGCCGACATGTTTCTTGCGTACTACGCGCGTCACGACGATACCGGTACAGCGCGCGTGGAGCGCGACTGATGATCATGTGTCGGCCGAAGCACAAATCGGCAGAAGCCGCCTCGATTCGATTCGCTCGGCGCTTCATCCGCCACATCGAGGAAAGTGCGATTCGGCGACAGCCGAATTCCTGGCACGACAACACTATCGGTGTAGCGCGTCCGCACCGACCTGGCACGTGCGGCGGCCCACTATGAAACGGAAAGCGAGCGAACACCGATGAAAACGCTGTTGATCGTCTATCACACGATGACCGGCGGTACGCGGCAGATGGCCGAAGCAGCCGCGGATGCGGCGCGCGAGCAAGCCGGCGTCGATGTCAGATTGCAGCGCGCGGATGCGACGACCGCGGACGACGTGCTCGCCGCCGACGCATACCTGTTCGCGACGCCCGAGAATCTCGCCGCGATGTCGGGGCTGATGAAGGATTTTTTCGACCGCTGTTACTACGCGGTGCTCGATCGCGTGAACGGCAGGCCGTATGCGGCGATGATCTGCGCGGGCAGCGACGGGCAGAACGCGTTGCGCCAGATCGATCGGATCGCGACCGGATGGCGGCTCAGGAACGTGGCGCCGGGACTGATTGTCTGCACGCATGCGCAGACGCCGGAGCGCATCCTCGCGCCAAAGACGATCGACAGCGAGGATCTCGCGCGCTGCGCGGAAATCGGCGCCGGTCTTGCCGCGGGGCTTGCGCTCGGCGTGTTCTGATTTCGGGCGATCCAGCCGGACGAAGCGAAGCCGCCATCAACCACAGCGGCTGCTGCGCTAGGCGGGTCGATCGAATGCCGATCATCCGCTGGGCGTCCTGTGCGGACACGGCCGGCTGACGGTATTCCGGCCACGGCGCTTTCACGAGATCGCGCGAAGCGCCATACGCATCGCGACTGTCGATCTCGAGCGGTTTTCCGTTGGCGTCGCGGTCGCTCAGCGGCCACGGGCGGATGCCGACCATCGTCTGATTGGGCCGCGGTCGCGATCGGACCGAGGATTTCCTCCCGGTGCGTGCACGCGTCGCAGGACGGCTGGCGATCGATGCGGACGCAACTAATTTGACAAAGATGGCGACAGGCGCACGGCATCGCGCCGCGCGGATCAAACGCGAAAGCCGGCCACCGACGGACGCCGCGCGATCCGCAGAAGACGGCGTCTGGAACTCGCCGCGCCGCGCTCGCAGTTTCGTACCGTGGAACAGCCCGTGAAGCGCTGCGGGTTCCGCCACGACGCACGAAAGCGGTGCAGCCAGCACTACGTAACGCGCGGGTCGATGCCGGCCCAAAACGCCGCCATAATGCGCAACACGACCGCGCGGACGCGTTGGCTGCCTTCCGGTTCCGTCAAATACGAACCGGTGAGTCAGCCGACCGCCGTGCGTACCGGTATACTTCCACTCCTGCCTTTGTCCGTCATCGTGGCCGGGTGCCCGAAACAGTGGTGGTAGCGCGATGCGGCCCCGCAATATTCCGCATCGGTAGCAGCAAGCCGCAGGCGATGCGGCGAAACGCCGATGTGCGAATGACTGCACGAACCACACCTTATATTCCTGGTGGATTGAATTTATGGGTTTTGAACAACTTGCCGAATTGCGGGCGCAGCTCGCAGCCAAGGCCAAGCAGGAGCGCAACGCGAAGCGACCGGCGACGCAACCGGACGCCGGCGCGAAGCCGAAGTCGGGCGATCGGCCCGCTCGTGGGGCCAAATCGGGCACCGCGGCGAAAGCGTCGTCGGGCGCCAAGCCCGCTTCGACGAAGCCGTCGACGCCCGTCGATCCGGTCATCGTCGCGATCGGCAAACTGCAGCGCCGGTTTCCGCGCGCGTTCCCGAAGAATCCGGCCCCGAAGGTGCCGCTGAAGGTCGGTATTTGGGACGACCTCGCGCGAGAAGCGCAGGCCGTTGGCCTGACCGAAGCCGAACTGCGCGATGCCATGTCCACATGGTGCCGCGGCAATCGTTATTGGTCGTGTCTCGTCGAAGGGGCGGTGCGGGTCGATCTGCAAGGTAACGAAGCCGGGCGGGTGACGCACGACGACGCGGCGCGTGCGCGCCGGCTGAAGTCGCGTCGTCCGGGCAACAAGGGCGGTGCTCAAGCGGCAAAGGGCGCACCGCAACAGCCGAAGACCGAAGCGCAGGCAGACGCCGCCGCACCGCAGCCTGCGGCCGCGGAAGCAGCGGCCGATGCCGCACCGCAGGCCGAGCAGCAAGCGACCGCGAGCGAGTAACGCGCGATGCGTCGCCGTGCGAGGCCGCGCGGCGACTGCCTGCAATACACTTGCAGCGCATCACCTGACAGACCGGTCTGCTCCGCTCCGCTCGGGGGCAGGCCGGGTCTTCCTCCGCCGGCGGAACCGCCACTCCGCCATCACCCGTTCAGTATCGAACTGTCCAATCGACCCGACGATGAAATCGCGTGCGATGAATTCAATCTCGGGCGATTGAATGATTCGCGATCCTGATGAAGAACGATCGACACGCTGCTCTCCGCGACCGACTATGGGCCGAACGGACGACTGTCAGTTGGCGACCCGCGACGCGAACGCGATAATCTACCGGTTGGAATCGGCAGGCCGGCACGCGCGCATCGAAGCCCGTCACGCGACAGCAATTGAAGCACGGCGTGGTTTGCGTGCAGTGCCCGAAATCGAAGGACCGCGGCAAACCATACGTGCGATGCCATCACGCGAAGTCCGCTGACCGATGCGCTTCAACGCCCACCGGAGAACCAGCATCATGAACCCGAGGCAATCCGCGATTCTGGTCGCACTTGCCGCTGCTGCGCTGTTCGGCGCCGCGACGCCGCTCGCCAAGGCCCTGATCGGTGAGATGCCGCCGTTCATGGTCGCTGGTCTGTTCTATCTGGGCAGCGGGATCGGCCTGGGGATCGGGATCCTGCTGCGCCGATTGCGCACCCGCGACGATGCCGTGGCCGACGCCGCCGCGCCGCTGCAACGTGCGGACCTGCCGTGGCTCGCCGGCGCGATCGCGGCCGGCGGCGTCGCGGGACCGGCGCTGCTGATGCTCGGCCTGTCCCGCACGCCCGCCGCGACGAGTGCGCTGCTGCTCAATCTCGAAGGCGTGCTGACCGCGCTCATCGCATGGGTTGTGTTTCGCGAGAACGTCGACTTCCAGGTGTTTCTCGGCATGGTGGCGATCGTCGTCGGCGGCACGCTGCTGTCGTGGCCGCCGGGGCATGCGGGCGTGCCGGCCGGCGCGCTGTTGATCGCCGGTGCATGCCTGTGCTGGGCGATCGACAATAACGTGACCCGCAGGGTCGCCGCGAACGATGCGATGGTCATCGCGTGCGTGAAAGGCCTGGTCGCCGGGCCAGTCAATATCGGCATCGCGCTCGCGGCCGGCGCGACGCTGCCCGCGGCGCCGGTCGCGGCCACCGCGATGCTGACCGGCCTCGGCGGCTATGGGATCAGCCTGGTGTTGTTCGTCGTCGCGCTGCGTCATCTCGGCAGTGCACGCACGGGCGCTTACTTTTCGGTGGCGCCGCTGTTCGGCGTCGTGCTGTCGTTGCTGATCTGGCCGACGCTGCCGTCCGTCACGTTCTGGCTCGCTGCCGCGTTGATGGCGCTGGGCATCTGGCTGCATGTACGCGAACGGCATGAACACGCGCACACGCACGAGCCGCTCGCGCATACGCACCGGCATCGACACGACGACCATCATCAACACATGCACGACTTCCCGTACGACGGTGATGAACCGCACACGCATCCGCACGTGCATCTGCCGATCACGCACAGTCACGCGCATTTTCCCGACATTCATCACCGCCATCGACACTGATCTCGCGGTGCAACGAGAAATGGCATGGGCCGCGCAAGGTACCGGCCTATGGGATGTCGTTTCGTGACCGTCGCGACGGCGTCGTCGTTGCGGGCAATCGGGTATGTCGTCAGTCATCCCTCTGGATCAACCGGATCAACGAACCGTCCGGATCGATCAGCGCGCCGACGATGCCGCCCCACGCCTCGCGCTTCGGCCGATGCACGCGCGGCGAGCCGGTTGATCGTTCCGGAATGCCGGCCGCGAGCAACTCGTCGAAAAACGCGCCGACGTCGGCGAGCCTGAAGCAGCAGCTGA
Organism: Burkholderia latens; assembly: GCF_902499045.1. GTDB lineage: Bacteria > Pseudomonadota > Gammaproteobacteria > Burkholderiales > Burkholderiaceae > Burkholderia > Burkholderia latens. Next base: position 32,576 of record NZ_CABVPL010000063.1, read on the forward strand.
ACCAGCTCGTGGCCGGGTCGAGATCCGGATGAAGAAAGAATTCCAGCAGCAGGTCGCCGCGTCTCAGGATCATCCAGCCGTCATCGCGCCACGTTTCGACGAAGCCGAGCGTCGCGTAGAAAAGCGACGTGGCCTCGAAATCGCGCGACGGCAGATTGGGGGTTGCGAGGTCGGGCAAGGCTGCCTCCGATGGGCAAGGCAATCGGACGAATTCGCGGAAAATGCGCGCTTGTCGCGACATGCACGGGTTGCGACGAGCGCCGCGAAGAGACGGGCATCAAGGGGCATGGGTCGGCCGCCGCGGATGGCAGCCGGTGCATGGCGCGATCTTGCGCGCGTGTGAGCGAAAGCGCGAACGTCATCGTATCCGTTCGCATGCAGGCCGACCGTCGAGCGCTGCGTGCGAGCGACCAACGAGCGGATGTCATTGCAATCGACGGGCCGATCACTCGACGCCGACGATCACGCTCGACGCCTTGAAGATCGCGGACGCGGCTTTGCCGCGCGCGAGACCGAGACGGCCGACACTGTCGTTGGTGACGATCGCGACGATCTCGGCGCCTCCCGCGGCCTTGATCACGACTTCCGAATTGACCGCGCCCGTCGCGATCGACGACACGGTGCCCGCGACGCAATTGCGGGCCGACACCTTGCTGCCGTCGACGTCGATCATCACGATCACCGACGATGCCTTGACGAGCGCAAATGCGTTCGTGCCGCCCTTGAGACCGAGTGCCGCCGTGCTACCATGCGTGACGATCGCGACGATGTCGAGGCCGTCCTGGGTGCGCAGCGTGACTTCGTCGTTGACTGCGCCGGTCGTGACGCTGCCGATCTGGCCGACGAATTGATTACGGGCGCTGGTTCGCATGATGACTCTCCGGATCCGGGGGCGGGCCGCCCGGCCGGCGGCGAGCGGACGATGGAAATTGCGTACGAGTGTACCGGTAACGCGCGCGAAGTACGACGCCGGCATCGACACGCCGGACATGCGAGGCGCGCATGATGGCGCGCATCGTGCGCGCCTCGCATGCGCTTACTTGGCAGGGGCCGCTGCATTGCCCCCTGCATCGCCTTCCCACCCGCCGCCGAGCGCGAGGAACAATCTCACCTGATCGGCCGCGACCTGGCCTTCGGCCGCGGCGACCTGCGCGCGCACGCTCGTCAGCGTGCGCGTCGCATCGAGATCGGAGATGAACGACTCGCGGCCGGCCACGAAGAGCCGGTGCGTTTCGTCCGCGGAATTGCGCGCCGACTCGTAAGCCGTGCGCAGCGCATCGGTGCGCTGCACGTCGGCCGCATACGTCGCGAGGCTCGACTGCGTTTCGCGCAATGCGTTCAGCACGACGCCGTCGAAGTGCGCGAGCGCGCCGCCGGTCGCCGCTTCGGCTTCGCGCACGCGCGCGCGTTGGCCGTTGACCGGGAACGACCAGCTGATCAGCGGCCCGAACGACCAGCGATTCGTCGTGGACGAGAACAGGTCGGCGGCTACGCCGACCGAACCGGCCGACGCGCCGATGCTGACCGACGGATACAGCGCGGCAGTGGCGACGCCGATTCGCGCGGTCGCGGCGGCGAGCTGACGCTCGGCCTCGCGCACGTCGGGGCGGCGTCGCAGCAGCGCGGCGCCGTCGCCGATCGGAATCGGCTGGCGCAGCTTCGGCAGCCGTTCGCATTCGACGACCGCCTTCGGCAGGTCGGCCGGCGAGCGCGCGAGCAGCGCGGCGAGCTGGTATTGCGCGATCTTGCGGCGCCCTTCGAAGCGCGGGATGTCGGCGGAGAGCGTGCGCACCTGCGTGACGCCGCGCGTCACGTCGGTCTGGTTGCCGCGCCCGACATCGCGCAGCCGCTGCGACAGCTTCACGCGCTGCTGCTGCAGCGCGAGCGATTGCCTCGCGATCGCGAGCTCGTCGCCGGCGGAGCACGATTCGACGTACGCGCGCACGACATCGGCGACGACCGTGATGCGCGCCAGATCCGCGGCTGCCTGCACGGCTTCGCTGTCCGCGCGCGCAGCCTCGACGCCGCGCCGCAGCTTGCCGAACAGATCGAGTTCGTACGACACGCTGATGCCGACCGTGCCTTCGTTCACGACCGGCAGCTTGTTTTCGAGCAGATACTGCTCGGCCGATTCCTGCGCACGCTGCACGGCCGCTTCCGCGCGGCCCGAAAAGCCGCCCTGTTCGTTCGCGACTTCCAGCGCCGCGCGCGAACGCGCGAGATTGGCCGCGGCGACGCGCAGGTCGGTGTTCGATTTCAGCGCGCTGCGCACGAGCTCGTCGAGCACCGGATCGTCGTACAGCTGCCACCAGTTGCCCGGCACCGCGCTGCGCGACACGAGCGCGCCGTTCGCGTCGTCGAGCGCATGGTTCGCGAGCGGCGCGTTCACGTACGCCTGCTGCGGCAGCTTGTAGTCGGGGCCGACGGACTTGCACGCGCCGAGTGCGAGCGCGAGCGGTGCGAGGGCGGCGGCGACGCGCAGGCCGTATCGGCTCATTGCGATGCTCCCGTCGCGCCGATGGCCGCGGATGCCGAAGCGGTCGCGGAAGCGCCAGCGGCCGCAGGCTTCGCTTTGTCGTCGCGGCGCGTATCGGGCGAGCGCATCGCGACGGTCGCCGTGCGGCCGGCGATCATCCGGAAGTCGTCGGGCACCTCGTCGAGCACGACGCGCACCGGCACGCGCTGCGCGAGCCGCACCCAGCTGAATGCCGGGTTCACGTTCGGCAGCAGGTTCGCGCCCTGCGTGCGGTCGCGATCCTCGATCGCGGCGACGATGCTCTGCACGTGGCCGCGCAGCGGACGCGGCTCGCCCATCACGGCGATGTCGACGGGCTGGCCGATATGGATGCCGTGCAGCTTGGTCTCCTCGAAGTAGCCGTCGACTCGGAACGAATTGCGGTCGACGACCGACAGCACCGCGCGGCCGGCGGGCACGTATTCGCCGACGCGCGGCGCGCGATCGTTCAGGTAGCCGTCCACGGGGCTCACGATGGTCGTGCGCTGCAGGTTCAGCTTCGCGGTGTCGAGCGACACCTGCGCATCGGCGACGGCCGCTTCCCCCTGTTCGACGCGCGTGCGGCTTTCCTCGACCTGTTCGCTTGCGACCAGGTTGCCGAGCTGCACGTTGCGCGCGTATTCGCGCTTCGCCTGCGCGAGCGTCGCGCGGCGCTGCGCGAGCGTCGCTTCGGCAAGCCGCTCCGCGAGCGCGTAGCGGGCCTGGTCGATCACGAACAGTACCTGGCCGCGCGTGACCTCCTGGTTGTCGGCGACCTGCACCGCGGTGATGAGGCCCGACACGTCGGGTGCGACCTGGATCACGTCGGCGCGCACGTGCCCGTCGCGCGTCCACGGCGAGAACATGTAGTAGTTGATGATCCGCCACAGCACGAGGGCGGCCACGACGACGACGATCAGGGTGAGCAGGATCTGCCCTGCCGAGAGCCAGGTTTTTTTCACGGTTAGCTAGCCACGAGATGGTGAGACACGATGACGACGGCGGCAAACACGAACACGTAGATGCCGAGGTCGAAGATCGAACGGTGCCAGACGAGGCGGTAAAAGCCGACGCGCTCGAGCAGCGCGCGCACGACGATGTTGATCAGATAAGCGATCAGCATCAGCACGAGCGGAGCCGGCACGAATACGCCGAAGATGTCGATTTCGCCGATCATGGTCGCGGTCGGAAAGACGGGTTGGAAAGCGGGATCATGCGCGTGCACCGTCCGCAGCCGCTTGCGGCGGCTGCGCGGCCGCGGCCGGATACAGCGACAGCCGCAGGCCGACGAGCGCGTGCAGCGTGTCGCGCAGCCGGCGGTGTGTTGCGGCCGTGGGTCGCGCCGCCGCGGCCTCGGACGCCGTTGATCCGTCCGCCGGCGCCGTCGGCGCGCCCGGCAGATTGCGGCCGGCCACGCGCCGCAGTGCGTCGTCGATCGACGCGAGCAGCGCCGGCGGCACGGGCTGGCGCGCGTTCGCGGCCGCGCAGCGCGCGTAATGATCGGTGACGCCGGCGAGCACGCGATCGATCGCGTCGGGCACGTCGCCCGACAGCCTGCGGCGCGAGCGGCGCAGGTCGAGCGCATTCAGCGCGATGCGCAGGTCGCGGAAGCTCTCGATCGACGGATGACGGTGATCGTCGGACGCGCCGAGCCGCGGCAGCAGTTGCGTGACGCGATCGAGCATGCGCGATGCGTGGTTGCGCTGATCGTCGAGCGGTTGCGTCGACGCGGAACGTGCGACGTCTTCCCAGCCCGAGCGCAACAGGCGCCGCACCGCGAGCTCGGCGCCGAACGGGCGCGTCGCACGGGTCCACACGTACGCGAACAGCAGCCCGGCGACGCCCGCGAGGTTACTGTTCAGGAACACGAAGAAGTCGGCATCGTAGGCGCTCTGGATGCTGATGAAGGTCGCGGTGTTGACCGCGACGAGCATCGTCACCATGTTGAACTGCGGGCGCGGCAGCAGCGTTCCGATCACGATGAACGGGCCGGCGAACATCAGGACGAGCATCGGGAAGTCGTGTACGTGCGGTAGCACGGCGAACAGGTAAAGGCCCGCGAATACGACGCTCGCGGCGGTAGCCAGGAAAAACTTGAACACCAGCGGCGCGGGCTCGTCGAGCGCCGCGAAGAAGCTGCACGCGACGGCAACGAGCGTGACGGCGCCGGCACCGTCGTGCCAACCGGATTCGATCCACAGCCAGCACGCGAACACGATCGCGCCGGCGACGGTCAGCGTGGAGAACAGCATCATCCCGCGATCGAAGAAGCGCTCGGTGCCGCCGAGCCGCCAGTGCCGGTAGCGCGGCTGCCACACGCCGGACTCGTTCCCGATCAGCGCGCGCAGCGAGCGGCAGTCCTGCCAGATGTCGATGACCTGGCGCAGCCGCCACAGCGCGTTCGACAGCAGCGCGCCATCCCAGCTCGCGAGCGCACTGTCGGGCGGCTGCAGCGACGCGATGCGCTCACGCAGGTCGTCTGCGACGGGATCGTGCGCCGTTTCGCCGTCGGCGCCGGCCTTCAGCGACGGCAGCGGCGCGTCGAACCACTTCGCGGCGTCGGCGAGCAGCGCGTCGAGCGCGGCCGGGCGCACGTGCAGGTCGCGCATCAGCGCGATCAGCGGATCGGCGAGCGACGACATCAGCGGCAGGAACAACTGCATCCGGCCCGCGAGCGCCTGTGCGCGCGCGAGCACGCGCGGGTGCGCGTGGTCGTAGCTCAACTGGCTCAGCAGGAATTCGAGGCCGGTGATGGTCGCGGCGAGGCGCTGCCGGCACGCGGACAGCGCGTTGCCCGCAATGTGGCCGGACAACGTCTCGCGGCCGTAGAACGCGGCATCCTTGAACCACGCGTCGGTGCGCTCGATCAGCGTCGGCGCGAGCCGGTTCGGGAATACCGTGCTGCCGACCACGCTCGCGCACACGATGCCGAGCACGATTTCCTCGGTGCGCGCGATCGCGACGTCGAAGATCGTCGACGGATCGGTGACCGTCGGCAGCGCGACCAGCGGCATCGTGTAGCCGGCCAGCATGAACACGTAGCTGCGTGCGGTACGGTCGGAGATCGCGAGGTAGAGCAACGTGCCGCACCACGTCGCGACGATGAGGCTGAACAGGTACGGCGTCTCGACGAACGGCGGCACGAACAGGATCGCGGCGGCGGCGCCGAGCGCGGTGCCGAGCGCGCGATACAGCGCCTTCGAGCGCGTCGCGCCGACGAACGGGTTCGACACGATATAGACGCTCGCCATCGCCCAGTACGGACGCGGCAACTGGAAATACAGGCCGAGGTACAGCGCGAGCATCGACGCGGCGAACGTCTTGCCCGAGAACAGCCAGTCGCGAAGGCTCGGATAGGTCATCACGCGGATTCGGCGGGGTGGGACGGGCGCGACGCCGGATGCTGCGCATCGGCCATGTTGAACGCGTTCAGCACGCGCAGCGTCGCTTCGAGATCGGCACGCGTAACGCCCTTGAGCACCTGCGCACGCAGCACGCGCAGGTCTTCCTCCATCTTCGCGGTCACCGCGCGACCGGCGGCCGTCAGTGAAATCGTTTTCGCGCGGCGATCGTGCGGATCCTCGTCGCGGCGTGCGAGGCCTGCCGCGCACAGCTGGTCGAGCAGGCGCACGAGCGACGGCCCTTCGATGCCGACGTGTTCGGCGAGCGTTCCCTGACGCACGCCTTCGCCGAGCCGGCCGGCGATCAGCAGCGGCGTCGCGCAGGCCTCGGACACGTTGTATGCGGTCAGCACGGCGTCGCTCGTGCGGCGCCACTTGCGCGCGCTGAGCACCAGCATGCTGCTGACGGCGAGGCGAAGATCGTGCAGATTGGTCATGGGCGAGATGATAGGGGCTAAAACATTCGATAGCAAACTATCGTTTTTGCCGGCCGGGCGTCGTCGCGTACGGCGGGAGCGCCGATCTTCAACGAGCAATTTAGGCGCCCGGCGCCGGGACGGTCAAGCTGTAAGTAAGTCGTGAGCGCGGGAACACGCTGCGTCGCCGCGCGGCGATGCAGTCGCGCAGTCCGTACCGGTCCGACCACCGGGCCGCAACCAGCCGCGGCGACCGATACATGAAGAGTGCGGCAGCTCGAACCTGATGTGACCCCGCACGATGCCGCGCCGGCGCGGCAGCAGCAACAACATCAGATGTATTGGCGCGATCGCCGCATCGTCCCGTTTGCGCACGCAATTGCACTAGGACAATATTTTTCAGGTGTCTTTCTGAGCGACCATGCGAAAGCAACGACGGAGGCATCGAGATGGGACGGACCGAGGTTTCGGCGCGCTGGCAGGACGCGATCGGCGCGGTGCACGGCATCGAGTCGAAATACAAGCGGCTCGTGAAGGCAATCGCCGCCGACATCGAAAGCGGCGCGCTCGCTCCGGGCGCGCGGCTCGCGCCGCAGCGCGACGTGGCGTCGAGCCTCGGCGTCAGCGTGCAGACCGTGACCAACGCGTACAAGGAGCTCGAAAGACAGGGCCTGATCCGCTGCGAAGTCGGGCGCGGCAGCTTCGTCGCCGCACGCGTGACCGAGTCGATGTCGAACTACATTCTCGATACGACCGAGCGCGAACTCGTCGACTTCTCGATCGCGCGCATCGTGCACACGCCCGAGCACGATGCCGCGTGGCGCGCCGTCTGCGCGGCGCTGGCCGATGCCGACGACCAGCCGTGGATCCGCTCGTTCCGGCCGATCGCGGGCCTCGACGCGCATCGCGAAGCCGGCGCCGCATGGCTGGCCGCGCTGAACATGCCGGTTCACCCCGAATCGCTGTTGATCACGAACGGTGCGGCGCACGGGATCTTTCTCGCGCTCGCGTCGATCGTCGGGCCCGGCGACACCGTGCTGTGCGAAAGCCTGACCGACCACGGCGTGATCGGCTCGGCGAACGTGCTCGGGTTTACGCTGAAAGGGCTCGAAATGGACGAGCACGGAATCCGCCCGGAACATTTCGAGGAAATGTGCGACAGCGAGAAGATCAGCGCGCTCGTCTGCACGCCGACCCTCAATAACCCGACGGTGTCGATGATGTCCGATTCGCGCCGCAAGGCGATCGCGCGGATTGCGTCGCGCTATGGCGTGTACGTAATCGAGGACGACGTGTACGGCCCGCTCCCCGCGAAGACGGCGACGCCGATCGCGAGCCTGATTCCGGATCTCGGCTTCTACTGCACGAGCATGACGAAGTCCGTGCTGACGGGCTTGCGCACCGGCTATCTCGCGATGCCGAGGCGGCTCGCACTGCGTGTCGAGAGCGTGCTGCGCGTGAGCAGCTGGATGGCGACGTCGCCGATCGCGGAGATCGCGACCCGCTGGATCGCCGACGGCACCGCGCGACGCCTCGTCGAACTGCAGCGGCAGCGGCTCGCGGTGCGCCAGGAGATGGTAAAGGTCGCGCTCGGCCCGTATGTGCTCGGCGCGCATCCGAACGCGTTGTCGGCATGGCTGCGCGTGCCCGACTACTGGCAGGCCGACCGGCTCGTGCGCGAATTGCGGACGCGCAAGATCGCGGTGACGTCGCCCGATCCGTTCCTCGTCGGCAGCACCGAGCGGCCGAACGCGGTGCGTGTGTGCATCGGCGCGGAGACGACGGATGCCGCGTGCAATGCCGCGCTCGAGACGATCGCGGGTGTGTTCGAGCAGTATCCGCACGTGCACGATTTTCATTGACGCGACGCCGGCGTCGCATGCGCGACGCACAATGTATCAGGACATTCGAAAGCGCAATTTGGGACATTAGACTGGATCGCACCACATCAATGAGGCGTGCGTTCCATGTCCTTCCTGTCGCTGTCCGACGTCTACCGCGCGCGCCGCCGCATCGCCGGGCATGCGAGCGTCACGCCGCTCGTCGCATCCGCCGCGCTGTCCGCGCGCGCCGGCGCACCTGTCCACCTGAAGCTCGAAACGCTGCAGCCGACCGCCAGCTTCAAGCTGCGCGGCGCGACCAATGCGCTCGCTGAACTCGCCGCGCAACGCGTGCCGCGCGTAGTCACCGCGTCCACCGGCAATCACGGCCGTGCGGTCGCGCATGCGGCGCGCGCGTTCGGCATCGACGCGGCGGTCTGCATGTCGTCGCTCGTGCCGGCGAACAAGGTCGACGCGGTCGCCGCGCTCGGCGCGCGGGTCGTGATCGCGGGCGACAGCCAGGACGACGCGCAGGCGGAGGCGCGACGCCTCGTGCGCGACGAAGGCTATGCGTACGTGCCGCCGTTCGACGATCCACGGATCATCGCCGGGCAGGCGACGATCGGCATCGAGATTCTCGAAGCGCTGCCCGACGCGGGCACGCTCGTCGTGCCGCTGTCGGGCGGCGGGCTGTTCAGCGGCGTCGCGTTCGCGGCGAAGGCGATCCGGCCGGGCATTGAGGTGATCGGCGTGTCGATGACGCGCGGCGCCGCGATGCATGCGAGCCTCGCGGCCGGCCGCCCGGTCGACGTCGAGGAACAGCCGACGCTCGCCGATTCGCTCGGTGGCGGGATCGGCCTCGACAACCGCTACACGTTCGGCATGACGCGTGCGCTCGCCGACGACGTCGTGCTGCTCGACGAGCCCGCGATCGCGCGCGGCATCGCACATGCGTATCGCGAAGAGCGACTCGTCGTGGAAGGCGCGGGCGCGGTCGGCATCGCCGCGCTGCTCGACGAACGGATCGCGCGCCGCGACCGCGACGGCCCGATCGTCGTGGTCGTGAGCGGTGCGAACATCGACATGGCCGTGCATCGGCGGCTCGTTTCGGAGAACTGACATGAACCATCCCGTCACGCTGCTCGGGCACGCGCAACTGCGCGCGCTGGTGCCGCTCGATCTCACCGCGATCGACCAGGTCGAGGCCGCGTTCGCATCGCTCGCCACCGACGCGGTCGTCATGCCGCCGATCCTCAACCTCGCGCTGCCCGCGTGTCACGGTGAAGTCGACGTCAAGACGGCGTACCTGCCGCGCTTCGACAGCTTCGCGATCAAGGTGAGCCCCGGCTTCTTCGACAACCCGTCGCTCGGCTTGCCGAGCCTGAACGGGCTGATGCTCGTGCTGTCCGCGCGCACGGGTCTGACCGAAGCCGTGCTGCTCGACAACGGCTACCTGACGGCCGTGCGCACCGCCGCTGCCGGCGCGGTGGCAGCGCGCCGGCTCGCGCGCGCCGACGCGCGCCGCGCGGCGATCGTC
>NZ_CABVPL010000064.1 GCF_902499045.1 Burkholderia latens
CACTTATCGGCTGTTAATTTTTAAAGAGCATTTCTGCGAGGGATCTTGAACCCCTCAGCAGCGCTGCGTTTTCAGCAACGAAGAAGCGGAATTATGAGTTGTTTTTTTAAACACGTCAACAACTTTTTAACTACTTCGTTGCGACGGCTTGGCTTCAACTCCTCGTGCGCCGGGCTCTACAACCTGCCATCAACCGCACTGCTTCCCTTCTTTCCCCGCGCTGCGTTTCCGTCAGCGCGAAAGAGGCGTGATTCTATGCACCTGCCCCCGACTCCGCAACCCCTTTTGTGAAATTATTTTGACGGGCGGCACCAATAGGGCCGTTGAGCCGCCCCGATTGGTCATATATAAGCGAAACGGCGGGACCGGCCCCGGAACCCGTGAACGGCCCCACCCGCATCGAACGCAGCGCTCCGACACTCATCGCCCGACCATCGCCCTCACCACACCGTCCCGCCGAATCAACCCGTGATACAGCGCAGCCGCAAAGTGCGCAAGGAACGTCAGGAAGAACAGGTAAGCCAGCACCCGGTGCGCGACCCGCAGCCACGCAAACGTCACCGGATCAGCCGACACCAGCGCCGGCAACTGCACGCCGCCGCCCAACGTGACCGGATACCCGCCAGCCGACAGCATCGCCCACCCGATCAGCGGCATCACCAGCATCAGCGCATACAGCACCAGATGCGACCCATGCGCGGCCACCTTCTGCCACCAAGGCAAATCCTCGGGTAGCGCCGGCGGCTTCGACGAAAGACGCACCACGATCCGCACACAAACCAGCACCAGCACGGCGATGCCCAACGGCTTGTGCAGCGCTACCAAAAAATCATGTCGTCGCGAAACCGACGCCACGATCCCCACACCGACGAACAGCATCGTGAGCACCATCGCGGCCATCACCCAATGCAGCACCCTCGCCGGCAAACTAAACGTCGTAGCAGACTTCATCACCGTCCCTCCGCACTCAATCGCGCCGCACCGGCCACGCCGGCCTCTTCACTCGTCCTGCGCAGATACGAATCCGCATACGCAGCCGAGCGCGCCGCCAGCAACGGATCGCCCGACACCTGAATCCCCTGCGGCAGCACCGTCGGGTCGTAATTCACGTCCCGGCACGGCCCGCTGTCCTGCGGCTCCACGCGATCGAGCACGAGCGTGCCCGCATCGATCGTCGTGCGCTGCGCGGGCCAGGTCTTCGTCGCGTCGTCCACCGGGTCGCCGGGATCGGCGAGGGTGATCAGCAGCTTCCATTTCTGCGCACCGTCCGCGATGCGCCGCGTCAGGTCCTGCTGCAGCACGTTCGGGTCCGCGGCCGTCGCGACGTCGCCGGCACCGGCCGTCTGCTCCGGCACCACGCGCCACCGCACCGCCTGGCGCTTGCCGGCCGCGTCCACGAAGTAGAACGCGTTCAGCCCGTAATAGCTTTCGGTGACGTAGCTCGCGCTCGGCTTCGCACCCTTCACCCACGCGCGGAACGCGGCCGTCTCCGGATGCGCGCCGAAAAACGCCTTCACCTTCGCCGGATCGGGCTTGCCCGTCGCCGGATCCGGCCGCGTCGCAAGCAACTGCGCGTAGAACGCCTTCGGCGTCGCTACCGGAAACACCGGCATCGCGTTCATCCCGGTCCGCCATTGCTGACCGTCCGGCGCGGTGAGCTTTAGCGCAAGGCTGCGGATCGGCACGCTGCTGTCCGGCGCATACGGGTTGCCGCCCGGCAGCGCGAACCGGCCGACCACCGGCGTGCGCACCGCCTTGAAGAACGGCGCGACCGAATACGCGCTCGCGGCGCCGTTGCCTTCGAAATAGCCGGTCACGCACACGCCCTTCGCGTGATTGCGCCGGAAGCCCGGATGCTCGCCGCCGCCGGCCGTCTGCAGCGCGTCGACGAGCCGGTGTGGGGTCAGCCGCGCCGGCGCGAGCCAGCCGCCGACATACCCGAACGCGACGGCCACGCCGGCCACCGCGCCGCCGATCACGGCCCAGCGCCACCACCCGCGCCCAGGCTCGCGCGGCGGCGAAGAAGAGGAAGATTGCTTCATGGATGCACTCCCGATCGTCAGATCATTGTCGAACCTGCGTAGGACGCCGCCCGCGCCGCTTTATTCCATGAAGCAATTTTTCGTATGCTGACGGAATAAGCGGCGCCGACCGGCGTCCTACGCGGTATCTCCACGCTCATCGGCTCGCGCCCCGGCCATGCCCTCAAACGCTCCTGACGACGACGCATTGCGCGAACTCATTCCCCGGCTGCGACGCTTCGCGCTCTGGCTGGCGCGCGACGTCCACGCGGCCGACGATCTCGTCCAGTCGACGCTCGAGCGCGCGCTGTCGCGCTGGACGAGCCGCCGCGACGACGCGTCGCTGCGAAGCTGGCTCTTCACGATTCTTTACCGGCAATTTCTCGACGGCAAACGCAGTGCGAAGCGTTATGCGTGGCTGCTGGGTCGCCTCGGCACCGACGACGAGCCGCACTGGCCGTCCGCCGAACGCGAGGTGGCCGCGCGCGCGACGCTCGAGGCGTTCGGCCGCTTGTCCGACGAGCAGCGCAGCCTGCTGCTGCTGGTCGCGGTCGAGGGCTTCACGTATCAGGAAGTCGCCGACCTGCTCGACGTGCCGATCGGCACCGTGATGTCCCGGCTCTCCCGCGCGCGCCAGGCGCTGCGCCGGCTCAGCGACGGCGAGCTGCCCGCTCCTTCTCTGCGATTGATGAAATGAATACCCTCCGTCCCGACGAACACGATCTCCAGGCCTATGTCGACGGCCAGCTCGACGACGACGCGCGTGCCGCGGTCGAACGATATCTCGCGCTGCATCCGGAGAGCGCGGAACAGGTGAGGCAATGGCAGCAGGATGCGCAGCGGCTGCGTGCTGCGCTCGAGGGCGTGCGGATGCCCGGCGAGAATCCGGAGCTCGATCCGGCCGCGATTCGGGCGAAGCGGGCCGAGCGCTCGCGGATGCGGTTCGCGATGGCGGCTTCGTTCGTGTTCTGTATCGGGCTCGGGACGTTCGGCGGGTGGCAGGCGCGCGGGTGGAACGCGCCGCCGCCGATCGCGCCGATGAGCGATGCGGTCCAGGCTTACCGGATGACGGTGGTCGATCGGACCGCGAAGGTGGATTTTCGGCCGACGAGTGACGGAGATTTGCAGCGGTGGATCACCAGACGCGTCGGTGCTTCGGCGCGGTTGCCGGATTTGAGTGCCGCCGGGTTCAGGCCGGTGGGCGGGCGGTTGTTTACTACCGACAGCGGGGCCACGGCCGCGATGGTGCTCTATGAGGACGATGCCGGGCGGACGCTGAGCTTCTATCTCCGGCCCGCGGAATCGAAACATCGACTGCTGCCGGCCGGGCAACGTGTGGACGGGTCGCTGCTCGCGCGGTATGGGTCGGTGAACGGGCTCAATTTCGCGGTGGTCGGGCCGGCGGATAGTCTCGGGCAAGGATCGGTCGTGCGGGCGCTCGACCAGCAGACTTGAGTGGAACTATGTGCGGCCTGCGGTCTGGCCGCCGCGGCTAGACAGCCGTAAAGCGCTCACGCACACCGTTCAGGTACACAGCGTTTGGACTCGCTTTCGTGGTGGTCATCCACATCGGGAACCTCGTCGCGGTGCGTTCGCGAATGGGCGCACCGTCTTCGGTTTCGGCGACACAGGGTTGGGTGTCGTTTGGACGCAGGATATCCACATCGACCGCACCGACTCGGCATGCCGTTGCATGGCGAACCGCTCTCCACAGCATTTCGAGTGGCTTCGGGCCGTGATATCCACACCGTTCTCGCAGGACCGATGCACAGAGTTTCGATTTCGGCTGCGTTCGGGTTGTTCACATACACGCGAACGGTTCCCATCGATGCTCGCCGGTAAATTGCACAGCGTTTCTGATTGTTTTGCGTGGCGGTTATCCACACTAGAGGGCCACGTTCTATGGCGGCACGAGCGTCACGCGATCGAGTACATCCCGGAAATCTCACCAGTTTCCGGGGAAACCACGTACTTGATCGACGTCCCGAGCAGGCTTGCATTGGCGAGCCCGCGCGGACGTCGACCATCCGCCCGTCGTTCCGTTTCCATACTACGCGCGCTTCACCAGACGCCACGTCACCCAGTGCACCTTTAGCTCGCCCAGGTTGTCCCTGACCAGCATGTCCGGCATGGCTTCCCCAGCTTCGACGCGCAGCGTCTTGCCGCCGTATTCGTCCGTTTGCCACTCACCGGTAACGGGGCAAATATCGCCCGTGCGGACCAGCGCGACGGGATCACGGTTCGGCGCCGGCGCTGACGGCGGCTCAAGGAAATACTGCGATTCGTCTGGGATGACGCCGTCCGCGTATCGCTTGTCTTCCCACAACAGTCGCCAGTGCGTCTTGACGGGCGTTCGCATCTCGTCGTCCCTGAGGTTCGGCGCGCGGATGTCGCGGATCAAATAGTTGAAGCAGCCGTTGTTGCGCAGACTGCGATTGCCAACCGGCACGACACCCAGCAACTTCGATTGCTCGACGGCAACAGGTTCCCAGATGCCGTCGCAAGGCACTTTATCGCCAGACCTGATCACCGGACCGACTGCTTCTGGAACCTCGGGCAGGTTTTCGGGGAACACCGGATACGGCAGTGTGTAGAAGCCCTGCTCATAGGCGTCGGGGGACAGCAGCAGACCTACCGAGCGAAGTTGTGCGAGCTCGGTATGTCCGGGCTCGAACGGCGCATGCTCCATCTGATATTCCGATGCGTGCAGCAGTTGAGCCAGTGCATCGACCTTCGGCGGGTAGGGAGCAGCCTGCGCACCCCGATCCCAGTAATCGGGATGCGGGAAGAAATACGCGTTCAAATGGTTGTACCGATCGACTGCGTATTGCAGCAGCTCTCCGCGCTGCCACACGAACCGATGCCCTCGGGCCAGCTCCGACAACCCGCGATCGTAGGCCGCCAGGATCTCGAAGATGGTCGGCAAATTGTCGGCCGGCAAAGGCTCCGGATCATCTTCCGGACTGGTCTTCACCGCATTTTCATATTCGGTCGCGAACGTCGCAAACGCGTCGCGCTTGCGCTTCCAGAGTGAATAACTGGTCAGCCGTTGAAGCAGCCAGAAGATCCTGCGCCGCGTAGTGTCATCCGCCATGTCGTATTGCTTGATCGTCTTCGTCATCGCTGACCTTCGTAATTGGCTGCTGATCGTGTCGTTGCGGTCACTTTGCTGTTAGTCGACTTGGTCTGGATTTCGTCACTTGCCAGCCGGCGCGTCTTCGTCGAGTAGTGGATGTCGTCCTCGTACTTGCTGTAGCCGTAAACCTTCTCGACATTCTCCCAGTTCGTCTTGTGGAACTCGATCTTGACGCCGTCGAACTCCCGTTGAACGTGGAAATCGGCGTGCCCCGTGAAATTCGCGAACTGCTGCTTGATCTTGTTCCCTTCTTCGGTCACGTATTCCGACAGTTTGCCGAAGTCGACGACCAATTGGTCGCCGCCGCCCTCGAGATACTGCACGGGCGTCGCCGTGCCGTACTGCTCGGCAATCTTTCCGGCCCACGCATTGGCCGTCGGCATCCGCTCGCCGAAATCGTGCGGCAACTGCATGACCACGATGAACCCATTGCCGTTCCACGTATCCAGCACAGCGGCAAGCCTGCGCCACTCCTCTGCGGTCTTCGGCGGCTCGCCGACACCCCAAAACGCCGGGTTTCTGCCGCCCGCCGTACTGCCGCTCTTGTAACTCGCAAGTTCGGAGGGATTTCCGAACACGCGAAATACCTTCTTGCCCGCAAGTTCCTTCGCGGTCAGTGCCTTGATCTCGCCGCTGAACGACGCAATGTCGAGAAAGACATCCGCGTCGTCGAACATTGGCATCGTGCCTTTCCTCTTCAGGATGTCCGGCCATCCCTGAGCAATTTTCTCGCCGTATTTCGCCCTGAGCCACGCCTCGACCTTACCTTCGTCTGCCAGGCATTCCGCCGACGGAAAACGACCCCGACGAATATCGCGGGCAAGCCTGCGCTCCTGCAGGTACGCCTCGGCCTCACGCTGGAGCTTCGGCACGCCGCCTGTCGCGATTTCATGCACCTCGCCGCGATAGACCATGTTCTGCAGCACCTTGAGCTTCGCGTTCAGCTCTTTGATCGCCTCCGGCACGATCTTGTCGGCCATGTCCTGAATCGCGTGGAAGCCGCTACTGACACGCTCGAGCGCCGCCCGCCACTTGTCCGGCAGCATTCGACCGACGCGCGCATTGAGCGAACGCTCGATGGCCACGCGAACCGTCGCGCAAAAATCCTTCAGCCGGGAAATCGCTTGCGCCTGGTACTTGGCCAGGTCCAATGCCTTCAACCACTTCGGTGCGTCGCCGTGCCCCATTCGGTTCAGGAATTGAACGACCGCCTTCAGCAGTTCGGCATCTTTCGCGACATCCCCGGTGACCTTCAGCAGCAAACGCCCGACGCCCTTGATGACGCCGCCCACCACCGGAATCAGCGCAAAGATTAGTACGACCAGCAGCACGCGCTGCATCGTATCGTTCCGTTTGACCGGATCCTGGCTCATGCCAATGCTGACTGCCAGCAGATCGCGAACGGCGGTCGCGTCGCCCACGAGCGGAATCATGCCGATCACCGCATCGACGATGATCTGGCTGATTGTCTGTTTTTCGTTGAATGCGCCTTCCAGCGTTCCCCAACACCACTGCCCGACTTCGAGCGACGTTGCCTTGAAATCCTCGATCGTCCAGCTCACGCTCACGCTCCCCCGTGCTTGTTGATGATTGAATCGATGTCGGCTTCGGAAAGACGCTCCCCCTTATAGTCGGGATTGGCAGTCGTATCCTTGCGCGCATACGCGCGCGCATCCGGTCCGAGTTCAACCTTGATGGCGCCGGCCGGCACGTCCTCCAGCTGCATCCGGCCGTGAGAATCCAGCACGCCTTCGCGCGTCGTGCCATCCGGCAGCGTTGCAACGTACTTCGCGCCCTGGACTGGCTCGTTGTCGTGATATTGATATTGAAGTGCCGCTGCATGCCTGGAGGTCGGCATCGCAGGCAACGGATACGTCATGCTCGCCGGCCCCGCGAACGTATGCGATGCACCTTTGATGTCGACCTTGCCGGGGGCGTGAACCTCGACGTTTCCATCCTTGATATGGATGTACGCGCCGCCGCTTGTCAGCAGAATTCCCTGATCGGCCGCGATCTCGATCCGGTCAGTTGCGGACACAACCTTCACCGCCTTCTGCGCGGTCACCTCGACGTTGTCCGACTGCGCCTGGATCTCGACCTTGCCCTTGCCCGCGAACAGCTTCATCCCCGCGTTCTGCACGAACAGGCTCAGCTTCTGCCCGATGCTGCCGATCAGCGACTTGCCCGCCGCGACATGCACGCTCTGTCCGCTCGCCACGTTCACATGATCGTTCGCGACCATGTGCAGCGACTGCTGCGTCGACATCGCGATCCCCGACGGGCTGCCGAACAGCATCACCGGCTCCTTGAACGCGTTCGCGCTGCCCGTGCCGCCGCCTGCCGTCCGGCCGCCCGACGCGTTGCCCGACACACTGTCCTGCGTCGCGTCGGTGAACGCGCGCATCGTCTCGTGCGCTTCCTTCAGGCTTTCCGCCTGATGCTGCTCGCTCACGCCCGACAGCGCTTCCACCAGGCTCTCGCCGGTCACGAGCTGCTGCTGCGCTTCCTTCACGTCGAGCGGCTGGCTGTTCGGCGCCTTCGGATGGGTCGTGACGTACAGCCCCTTGCTCGCCCGCACCGCGCCGTACGCGTCCGAGCGCAGATCGAAGCCGCTGCCCAGGTACGATCCGCGCGAATTGCCGTTCTGGTCGATGATGTAACCCAGATGCAGCAGGCTGTTCGCGCTGCTGCTCATCAGCTGCACGCGGTTCTGGCCGGTCGCGTCGTCCATCACGAGCTGGTTGTAGCCACTGCCCGAATACTCTTTCGATCGATAGCCGGACAGGATCCCGTCGGAATGCCACTGCGGCTGGTTCGCGCCGTTGTACACGCGACCGACTGCGAGCGGCCGGTCGCAATCGCCGCCCACATAGTCGATCAGCACCTCCTCGCCGATACGCGGCACGTGCACACCGCCGTAGCCGCCGCCGGTATCCGACTGCACGACACGCACCCAGCACGATGCGTTCTCGTTACCCGGATTGATGCGATCCCACACGAACTGCACGCGAATCCGGTTCAGCTCGTCGGTATAGATTTCCTCGCCGTGCGGCCCGACGACGATCGCCGTCTCGAGATGCATCTTCGGCTTCTCGTGCTCGAACGGGCTGCGATACGGCACGCTCACGCGCTGCGCCTCGACCTCGACGAGATAGAAGCCGACCGAGCCGTCGGCGTGCGGCACCTGCAGTCCGGGCGTGTTCTCGTATCGCGCGCGTGTCCGGTCGAGCGCGCGCGTCAGACTCTGAGGGAAATCCGAATCGCTACCGCGGACTGGCAGGTTGTTCTCGATCCACCATTCGACGCTGATCGCCGCGAATTCGCGCTGATCGGCCGGATCGCGATCGTGCTCAGGATGATCGGCCAGTATGAAACGCCGACCTGCATCGATGCCGCGCACGCCGCCCGCCCCGAAGAAGCGCTTCGCCCGAGACTCCCATTCCTCCATCCGGATCTTCGACAGATGGTCGCCACGCGACTGGTCAAGATATGTGTAGCCGCCTGTGTACTCGTACACCTCGAGCTGATCCGGCAATGCCCCTTGACCACCCATCGTCGGCACCGACGTACCCTTGGGGTTCCCCGCCTGCGCGGGATTCTTGTAATCGAATGTGCGTGTCGTCAGGGCCACGCTCTGCAGTGTGCGCGTACCCGACCATTGCGTGAATGCGTCGGCTTCACCGGCTGCGCCTCCGTGGTAGAAGGGCACGGTTTCCGGCAACAGCGGCGCGAACGCCTGCAGGTTGTCGGTGATGACGAGCGTATGCGACTTGCCGTCGTCGGCCTGTTGCCACGTGGTGTAAAGCCCCTCGTCTTCCATCAACCGATGCACGAAGTTCCAGTCTGTTTCACTCTGTCGCGCGAACGAGCGGTTCGGCAATGGCTGCGAGAACGCGAAACGGAACTGTCCTCGCGCTTCCGGATGCATGTTCAGCACGTCAGAGAGGATTTCCTCCACGTTCCGGTCGATCCAGATCTTCTCGTCCCGGCGAAACCGAAGCACATGCATCCATGCATGCAGTTCCAGCTGATAGGTCGTCAGCCCACCGTTCGCGCCAAGTCGACGAGCGGTATATACGATACCGCTGATGGGTCGGTAGGAATTGTCGGCCTGCTGGATCCAGAGCGTCGCCGGTTGCGCAATCAGTTTCTTGAGTTCAAGACCGCTATCGCTCGATATCACATCGAGCGTGAACGAATAGTCCCGACCGATCCGCGATCGGCCGACTGCGCGTTGTACGGCAACTGCGTTGGCACCAAGCGGCGTATCCAGCTTGAGCAAACGGTCCTGCTGAAGCAAGCCACCGCGAATCGCGGCACCGATGTCCGGCATGTTCATGATTCGGCCCTTTTTTTATTTCAGCACCCTCGGATGGTGTCTGTCATGCTATCGCGCGGGATTTTACCGGCTTAACGGGGCTCGGCTGTTAATCAGCGTTGGCTGAAACGTTGAGAATATTGAATTCGGTGCCGTGCCGCAGCCTTTATCGAAAGCCGGCGGCTGTGTTTCTCACGACCGCCCCCCTCGTACAGCGCCGTTCCCATCGTCAGCCATTCACCGATCTCCACGATATCCCCACTGGATAGCTGGCCGACGCAATCGATCAACGCCCCTAGTCGAGATCGAACTTCGTATCGAATCGCTCTCCCTTGTAGCAGCAATGCTGAACTTGTACTTCCGGGATCAACACGCGTTGCTCGAACACGATGTCGCCCGTACGAGGGTGCCAATGTCGAGTGCATCGAGTCAGGCGATGCTATAGAGCAATCCATTCCCTGATCGATCGTAGGTCTCACAGCCTGCCGGTCCGGTTGTCCATCTACCGCACGCAATGCATATCCTGCGCGGCTCACAGTCGACGGACTGTGCTTATCCAAAGGTGTTAACAGAGTTCGTATACATACGTAGTGATAGTTAACAAGCGTGCGGCCTCACAGTGGATAACCCTCGTAACGCGCTGAATTTTCAGGACGAAGCGGATCGCATAACCACCGGCAATGCACAGGCAAATCTCTGTGGAGCACAGAACAACTTTTCGTTGATTCACGGCTCCGCCGACATATCCTCAATCGTTCCACTGTGAATCCAGAGGCTTGCCGGATGGTTATCCAGAGGGGAATGTGGATAACGTCACAGCACATCGACACGTTTTGCTGTGACGAGCGAGCATGAACTTGTGCCCTCGGCATCGCGGGCACGCATCGATCGGCAGCGCCGTCGCGAGCGCGATTCAAAAAATCTTCACAAAGGGGCTTGTGCTCCTCCAAAACCCTCTCTATAATTCGCGGCTTCTTAGGCTCGTAGCTCAGTTGGTTAGAGCACCACCTTGACATGGTGGGGGTCGTTGGTTCGAATCCAATCGAGCCTACCAACGAACAAATGAAGGGGTCCGGCAGCGCGCATTGCCTACAGGCAGTCCGGCTCGCCAAACATACAACGCCACGCGGCAACATCGCGTGGCGTTTTTCTTTTTGCGGCCGAAACGGTAGATGCGCGTGCATCGTGCGCGGTCGCCACGCAGCCGGCGACAAGAATCCGGCACACGGCAACGCAGCGCGCAAACCAGGCGAAGCGGGCGCAAAGCACCCACTTCAAGCGCATCAATGCAGATGCTTCAATTTGTCAGGATTCCGCACGACATAGATCGCGACGATCTTCCCGTCGTCGATCTCGAGCGCGGTAGTCTGCAACTCGCCGTCGGCTTCCTGCGTGACGAACCCCGGCAACCCGTTGACGAACCCGGCTCGCACGAGCTTCGACGCATGCGTCGCGAACAGCCCGGCCAGGTATTCGTGCACCTTCATCACCCGCTCGAACCCGAACACCGGCTTGCCCGCGGCCGTGCGCTTGCCGCCGCCGTCCGAATGCAGGCTCACGTCCTCGGCGAGCATCGCGCCAAGCGCACGCATGTCGCCGCTGCGTGACGCCGCGAAGAACGCCTCGGCGAGCTCGATCCCGCGCTGCTTCTCGACATGGAACCGCGGCCGCGCGTCGCGCACGTGCGTGCGCGCCCGCGCGGCGAGTTGCCGGCACGCGGCCGGGTCACGCTGGATCGTCGTCGCGATCTCGTCGAACGCGAGGCCGAACACGTCGTGCAGCAAAAACGCCGCGCGCTCCAGCGGCGACAGCCGTTCGAGCGCGAGCATTAGCGGCAGCGTCACGTCTTCGTGCTCGTCGTCGTCGACGACCGGCTCGGGCAGCCACGGGCCGATATAAGTCTCGCGCTGGTGCCGCGCGGACTTCAGCTGATCGAGACACATACGCATCACCATGCGGCGCAGGAACGCCTCGGGCACGCGCACCTCCGCGCGATCGACGTCCATCCAGCGGATGAACGCCTCCTGCACGATGTCTTCGGCGTCCGCGACGGAACCGAGCATCCGGTACGCGACGCGGATCAGCGTGCGGCGCAGCGGGTCGAAGCTCGCCGCTGCGTCGGCCCGGTCTTCGGCATTGCCCAAGCCTGGATCGATGCGCGTCATCAGGCGACCATCTTCGCGGCGGCGGCCTTTGCCTCGGCCGGATCGACCCACAGCCCGAAGCCGACGGCAAGCCGGTTCCAGCCGTTGATCACGTTGATCATCAGCGTGAGTTTCACCTGTTCCTCCTGGCTGAAGTGGTCGTTCAGCGCCGCATACGCGGCCTCATGCGCGCCGTGGCCTTCCGACAGCCGCGTAAGCGCATCGGTCCAGCCGAGCGCCGCGCGTTCGCGGTCGGTGTAGCAGGGCGCTTCGCGCCACGCTGCCAGCAGGTTGATGCGCTGCTCGGTCTCGCCTTGCTCGCGCGCCTCGACGGTGTGCATGTTAAGGCAGTTCGCGCACGCGTTGATCTGCGATGCGCGGATCTTGACCAGCTCGATCAGCGTCGGCTCGAGACTCCCGGCAGCGGCGACCGATACGGCCATCCAGTTCTTCATCAGCGCAGGGGCGACGGCAAACGGATTGAGTTTCGCAGTCATGGTTCCTTCTCCTTTCGTGTGGGTTCCGCGGATATGACGAGCGAGCACCCCGCGCGTGTGACATCGGCGCAAAAAATTTTCAAAAGCAGGGAAGGACGGGACGGGTAAAGCGCGGTTGACGGGCACACCGGCGGCCAGTGCACCCGCGCGCTGAACGGAGTCGATCTCGGCC
The DNA here is from genome assembly GCF_902499045.1 of Burkholderia latens. Taxonomy (GTDB): domain Bacteria; phylum Pseudomonadota; class Gammaproteobacteria; order Burkholderiales; family Burkholderiaceae; genus Burkholderia; species Burkholderia latens. Next base: position 12,289 of record NZ_CABVPL010000064.1, read on the forward strand.
TGCAACGCCGTTTTTCCCGACACACCGCGCCATCGACCTTTCATGCGCGCCGCGCGGCTGTCATCAGGCGTCGGTAGCGTCCATGTGCGGGCACGAGTGTTGCGCCGACCGGCCGGGCCGCGCGCTGACAGGGGGCCGGCGGTTCGGCACCGTGCCAGCCCGCGCAGCGCGAATGCTTTCATCTGTCTTTCGCTTTTGTTTCACCCGAAATCCGATTCGCGACGTTCACGTTTCTGGACCATACTGTTCTGCACGGGCAGATGAAGTGATGCCGCATCCGCGGCCGGCGCGCGCGCCGGCTGCCCGACGACGCAGCAACGAAGATCGCACGTCAGCCGCGCGCATCCGAGCGCAAGGCTTTCCTTTTTCCGGCAACGCAACGCAGCGAATCGCGACGTGAACGGTAAACCGATGAGCCTCCCAGCATCCGAGCTTCAGCGCCGTTATCAGGACGTGCGCGCCCATAGCGTCGCATTGACCGCGACGCTCTCCGCCGAAGACCAGGCCGTGCAGTCGATGCCCGACGCGAGTCCGGTGAAATGGCATCTCGCGCATACGACCTGGTTCTTCGAAACGGTCGTGCTGATGCGCCGCGTGCCCGGCTACGCGCCGTTCGACGACGCGTTCCAGTTCCTCTTCAATTCCTATTACGAAGCGCTCGGCCCGCGTCATCCGCGGCCGCATCGCGGGCTGCTCACGCGTCCGTCGCTCGACGAAGTGCATGCGTACCGGCAGTACGTCGACGAAGCGATGCTGCGCGCGCTCGCAGGTGCCGATCCGGAGCTGCTCGCCGCGATCGCGCCCGAGATCGAGCTCGGCCTGCATCACGAACAGCAGCATCAGGAGCTGATCGTCACGGACATGCTGCACGCGTTCTCGTGCAATCCGCTGAAGCCGGCATTCCGGCCGCGCAGCGAGGCCGACACGCACACCGCACTCGCCGCGGGCGACGCCGGCCCGTTGCGCTGGCTGCGTCAGCCAGGCGGGCTCGTCGAGATCGGCCACGACGGCGACACGTTTTCGTTCGACAACGAACGCCCGCGCCATACCGCGCTCGTGCGGCCATCCGAGATCGCGAACCGTCTCGTGACGAATGCGGAATTCGCGGCCTTCGTCGCGGACGGCGGCTACGAACGCCCCGAATACTGGCTGTCGGACGGTTGGGCAACGGTGCAGCGGGAAGGGTGGTTGGCGCCCGCGTACTGGCTGCCGGCCGGTGACGACCGCGCAGCACGCGCCCGGGCGTGGCGCACGTTCGGCCTGCATGGCGTCGAGCCGCTCGCACCCGATGCGCCGGTGTGCCACGTGAGCTTCTACGAAGCGGCGGCGTACGCGGAATGGGCGGGCGCGCGGCTGCCGACCGAATTCGAATGGGAAGCCGCGTTCGGCACGGACGGTCTTCAGCAGATGCTTGGGCACGTATGGCAGTGGACGCGTTCGTCATACGAGCCGTATCCGGGCTTCCGGCCGCTCGCGGGTGTGGCCGCCGAATACAACGGCAAGTTCATGGTCGGCCAGCAGGTCCTGCGCGGCAGCAGCATCGCGACGCCGCCGGGGCACGAGCGGCCGACGTACCGCAATTTCTTTCCGCCGGCCGCGCGCTGGCAATTCACGGGGGTGCGACTTGCGCGAGACGTCTGACCTGACGGCCACGAGCGGTGGCCTGCAACCCGCCCGCGATGCGCGGCCGAGCGCGTTCGAGCGCGACCTGATCGACGGACTGTCGCGCACGCCGCGCAGCATCCCGCCGAAATACTTCTACGACGCGGCCGGCTCCGCGCTGTTCGACCGCATCTGCGAACTGCCCGAGTACTATCCGACGCGCACCGAGCTTGGCATCCTGCGCGCTCGCGCCGCCGAGATCGTGCAGCGTGTCGGCCCGCATGCCGACATCGTCGAATTCGGCGCGGGCTCGCTCGAGAAGATCCGCGTGCTGCTCGACGCGTGCGCGGACAACTACGCGAATGCACCGGCGCGCTATGTGCCGATCGACATCTCGGCCGACTACCTGCACGGCGCGGCCGCGCGGCTGCGTGCCGCATATCCGTGGCTCGACGTCGCGCCGATCGCGGCCGACTACACGAAGGCCGAGCAACTCGCCGAGCTGACCGAGACGCCGCGGCGGCGCATCGGCTTTTTCCCCGGTTCGACGATCGGCAACTTCTCGCCGGACGAAGCCGATGCGTTCCTGCGCGATGCCGCGCGGCTGTTGCGCGGCGGCGGCCTGCTGGTCGGCGTAGATCTGGTGAAGGACGAGCGCACGCTGCATCACGCGTACAACGACGCGCAGGGCGTGACCGCGCAGTTCAACCTGAACCTGCTCGCGCGTGCGAACGCGGAGCTCGGCGCGGATTTCGATCTCGACGCGTTCTCGCATTGTGCGTTTTACGATCCCGGCCGGCAGCGCATCGAGATGCATCTCGTCAGCGATATCGTGCAGACGGTGCACGTGCGCGGTCACGCGTTCCGCTTCGAGGCCGGCGAGCGCATCCACACGGAGAACTCGCACAAGTTCACGATCGACGGTTTCCATGCGATCGCGCGTCGTGCGGGGTTCGAGCCGGATACCGTGTGGACCGACGCGGACAAGCTGTTCAGCGTGCATTGGCTGCGTAGCGTGGACGATATTCGCGCGTAGCGCCAGGCGGCGGTTGGCACGCCGCTCGATGACGGTGCGGGCAGCTCGCGATCTGCGTTTCGCGGATCGTTTTCGGTTGTTCGCTCGCTTGACTGCGTCAATCGCCCGAGCAAGCGCTGACACGCGCTTTTTCCAGTGTGCGCGTGTCGCTGCAACAGCCGTTCGAAAAGCGGTTTTTTCCTTTCACGACAACACGTTATCGTCCCGCGTAATCGCCCGTTACGGGTCTCGCACACCGGTTTCACCTGTGTCGGCGACGGTTGCCTAGACTCCGAACCGTATTCACATGAAGCACGACACGTGCAGGGAGTCGCGAGATGAGCAAGAAACTTCTTCTCGGTGCAGTTCTCGGTGTAGCAGCGCTGGCGGCGTCGGGCGTCGCGTCGGCCCACGTCGACCTGTCGGTCGGCATTGGTGTACCGGGCGTCTACACGGCGCCGGCGCCTGTCTACGTGGCGCCGCCGCCGCCCGTTGCGTATGCGCCGGTCGGCTATCGCGACGATGACTGGCGCGCGCGCGAATGGCGCGAACACGAGTGGCGGCGCCGTCAATGGCGCGAGCACGAATGGCGCGAACGCCGCTGGCACGATGGCGGCTGGCGCGGCCGCTGGGATTGAGCGGTTCGGCTCGACCACGAAACGAGCAACGTGAACCATGTCCATTCGACACATCACGTTGGGCGCAGCCACCGCTGTCGTTGCGTTCGCAACGATCGGCAGCGCGCAAGCGGCGGGTTGCATGAAAGGCGCAGCGGTCGGCGGTGTCGCCGGCCACTATGCCGGGCACCACGCGGTCGCCGGTGCAGTGGGCGGCTGCACCGGCGGGCATCACATGGCGAAAAAACACGCGCAGGAGCAGGCTGCGCAGCATAAGCTGGCTGTGCAGCGTACGGAGCCGGCGTAGGCGATCGTTGGAGCGCCCGGGTAAGGGGCGGCTTGCCGTTCAGACGTAGCCGGAGGGTGTGATGCGACGCGGCCGGGAATGTGGACGCTGTTATCACGTCGTTTTGAGATAAAAATCTCAAAAATTTGGGTGATAGCATGCAGTTCGACATCCTTCCGCCACCACGTTCATGTATCTCTGCTCGTTCACGCTCAATGACCAAACCACTAGTGCATTCGAGATCGCCGGACGTTCGTTTCCGGCGTTCTCGGGGCTCGACGACTATGCAAACAAGCGGCGCGACATGTGTGTGCCGGATCGCGGGCCCATTCCAACGGTACCTACTACATTGTCGATCGCCAATCGGGCGGACGTTTCGGCTGGTTGTATGACGCGTTTGGTGGAAAGCCGGACTGGTTCGCACTCTACGCAGACGACGGCAGAATCGACGACGAAACATTCTGCAATGGTGTCAGCCGCGGTAACTTCCGGCTGCATCCGGCGGTCGGTAGAGGCCTGAGCAAGGGGTGCATCACGATCCGTTCAGAGGCAGATTTCAGCATCGTCAAAGGAATGCTGCGCAGCGTGAAGAACGTCAAGATTCCACGGGCCGATATCTTGACCTACGGCAAGGTCATCGTCCGATGAAGGTGCTCCTGCGCATCGGCATGCTGCTCGCTTGGCTGGCGTTCGGCACCGTTGCCTACGGCTTCCTGTGGTCCCGCCATCTCGATCTGTTCCCTAGCTGGCCCGGCTGGATGGCGCAATTGGCCTATCACGTCACGCAACTGAATCCGACAGACACCGGCACGATGGAAGACCTCACGGTCACCTACATGGTGCTGGTGTCGTTCATCAACGTGTCTCTACTGACGATGATCGGCTGGCTTGTGTGGCGCAACCGTAATCGCATCGCGGGCCCCTTCTGCAAACGCCGTTGAAGTGCGGCAAAAAGCGCATGGAACAGCAACCTGCGAAGCATGCCCTCTGCGTCACCGTCCGTCGCGCGCAAGCGGCGCGGCCGGCGCAGCCGGCTCGAACAACGCGTCCACCTCCCTGACACGCACGAACCGCGCCGCATCGTCGCCGCCCGCGAGCGCACGGAAATGCGCTTCGCCGCACGCGAGCTTCGCGCGCTCGTGCTCGCTCGGCGCGTCGCCGTCCGCATTCGGCGTATCGACGACGAAGTACAGCCGCTCGCCGCCATCCTGCTCCGCGAGCACGGCCCAGTCCGGGTGATAGCTGCCGAGCGGCGTCGGCACGCGGAACCACGCAGGCAGCTTCGCGTACAGCTTCACGCAGTCGTGCGCCTCCAGCGCATCGGCGAACGCGCGCTCCGCGTCGGTCTCGCACACGACCGCCTCGTGAATCGACTTGCGCGCATCGAGCCGCAGGCTGCGCAGATAACCGGTCAGCGTCTCGCTCTCGAACGACTCGAGCGCATGCACGTGGCGCTCGCCGAGCTTGCGATACGCGATGCCCGCGACCAGCGCGAGCCGCTTGCAGCGGTTGATCGCATCGGCGGCCAGCGCGATGAACTGCTGCGGATTCACGCGGAAATCGTCGAGCCGGCCGCTGTCTGCCAGGATCGTCGCGAGCGATCGGCGCGTGAGCTGCGTGCGATCCTGCAGCTCGGTGAGCAGGTCGGGCAGCGGCAGCTCGCCCTCGTCGATCAGTACGGTGCCCGCGCCGGCGACTTCGATCGCCTCGATGCCGGCCTTGCCGATGTCGATCTCGGCCTTGCGCCACTGCAGCCGCGCACGTGCGATGTCCGGTGCGTCGCGCAGCGCGGCCGTGCAGTCGCGCACGAGCTTCGCGTTGTCGAACTCGACGCTGTACACGGTGCGATGGCGGATGCGGTCCCACAGCGCGCGGAAGTCGTCGCCGAACACGACGGCCTTGCCCGACGCGTCACGCCGCAACGCGATCGCGCGGCGCTCGTCCGCATTGCGCACCGCGAAGCGGCCCGACAGCTTGCGCAGCGTCGCGACGATCGGCGCGCGCAGCGATTCGAACGCTTCCGGCAGCACGAGCGCGCTCTGGCGCAGCGCATCCTTCAGCCGGTCGAGCACCTTGCCTTGGGTGTCGACGTAGCCTTGCTCGTGCAGATGCGTCCACAGCACGCGCGACAGCTCGATGCCGAGCGCATGCGCGGGACCGTCGCCTTCCTGCACCGGCAGCGCCGCGAACTGATGTTGGTCGACGATGCCGAAGCGGATGCCCGTGTCGGCCTCGATTTCCTTCTGCAGGTTCTCCGCGAACGACTCGTAGCGCTCCGTCGCGATCACGGTCAGCGTGTTCACGCCCGGATCGCGCACACGTTCGCCGTCCTGGTCGACCGCAAGGCGCAGCCCGCGGCCCAGCGTCTGGCGGCGCTCGCGTTCGGTGTGGATGTCGCGCAGCGTGCAGATCTGGAACACGTTCGGGTTGTCCCAGCCTTCCTTCAGCGCCGAGTGCGAGAAGATGAACTTCAGCGGCGTGTCGAACGACAGCAGCGCTTCCTTCTCGCGCATGATCAGGCCGTACGCACGCTCCGCGTTCTCGCGCGCCGCGGCGCTGCTTTCGCTCGTGTCGGTCCAGCCGCCCTTGCGGTCGATCGAGAAGTAGCCGTTGTGCGCACGCTCGACCTCGAGCGCGATGTCGACGCCGTCGAACAGTGCGCGATAGGCCGGCACGCGGGCCGCGCGCGCGTATTCCTCTTCGAAGATCAGCGCGTAGTCGCCCTTCACGGGCATCCCGTTCTCGTCGTAGCGGCGATAGCGCTCGACCGAATCGACGAAGAACAGCGACAGCACCTTCACGCCGCGCTCGGCGAGGCGCAGCTCCTTGTCGAGATGCTCGCGGATCGTGCGGCGGATCATCTCGCGCTGCACGGCGAGCGTGTCGATGTCGCCGAACGCCTCGCCCAGCGACAGGAACGCGTCGCCTTCCGGATGGCGCAGCTCCACGTACTCGGCGCCCTTCGCCGCATGCACTTCGCCGATCCGCAGCCCCGCGTACAGCGCGCGCTTCGTCAGGCGTTCGAGATCGTCGCCGTCGGTGGCCGACACGATCTGCCGCTTCACGCCGGCCGCGGTTGCGACGTCGAGCTCGATGCGCGCGCTGATCGCGCCGCGCCGGTTCGACACGCCGACGAGCCGCACGTACGGCTTGTTGTGCGCGTCCTCCACGATCGCCGACGCGATCTCGATCTGCTTGACGAGCTTGCGCTCGTACGCGTCGACCGCATCGAGCCGGTACACCATGTGGTGCCGGTCGACGTGCGTGGCCGAATAGCGCAGCGTGCAGAGCGGCGCCATCGCGGCGAGCGCTTCGCGGCCGCGCCCTTCGAGCCCGCCGTCGACGCTCTGCGGCTCGTCGACGATCACGATCGGCCGCGTCGCGCGGATCAGGTCGATCGGCTTCTCGCCGCCGGTCTTCTCGCTGTCCTTGTAGAGATTGTTGATCTCTTTCTTGTTGATCGCGGCGACCGTCATCACCATGATCTGGATCGCCGCGCTCGCCGCGAAATGGCGCACCTGGCCGAGCTTCGCGGAGTCGTACAGGAAGTAGTCGTACGGCACGCCCGCGTACAGCGAGCGGAAGTGATCCTCGGTGATCGCGAGCGTCTTGTGCACGCCTTCCTTGATCGCGATCGACGGCACGACGATCACGAACTTCGTGAAGCCGTAGCGGCGGTTCAGCTCGAAGATCGTGCGCAGGTATACGTAGGTCTTGCCGGTGCCGGTCTCCATCTCGACGGTGAAGTCGCGCGAGCCGGGCTGGCCGGACGGCGGCAACCCGCCGCGCAGCTGCACGTCGGCGAGATTGCGCGCGAGCGCGTCGTCGGTCAGCGACAGCCGGTTGCCGACACCCTGCTCCGACACCGCGAAGCCGAGCGAGCCCTGCGCGGCGGCCGTCGTGCCGGGCGCGGCGTTCGCGAGCACGCTGAAGTCGCCGCGATACGACTCCTGGCCGCGAAACAGGTCGCAGACGGCGTCGATCGCCTCGCGCTGATAGTCGAGGTCCGCTTCGAAATGCAGCCGCATCACAGGCTCCGCACGCGCTTCACGCCGTGCTGTTCGAGCAGCGCGGCGAGATTGAGCTTCGCGACGTCGTCGACGAAGCCGCTGTCGCGGAACAGGCACGTGACGTCGCGCGTCGCCCCCGTCGCATCGAGCAGGTCGACGATGCCGTCGGCCAGCGGGCCCGCGTCGTCGCGCGACAGCCGCGCGTCGAAGCACGCGACGATCGCGCGGCCGATCAGGTGCACCGTCTTGCCGGCGATCTGGTGATGCTCGACCGGCGTGCACAGATCGAGGCCGAGCTTCAGCGTCAGCTCGGCGAGCAGATCGTCCTCCGTGCGGCCGGTCTTCACGTGCTCGACGGACGCGAAGAGGGCATGGTCGAAGTCGTCGCGGCGCGGATCCCACTCGATCACGTTCGTCGTGTCGAGCCGGTACACGCGAAATCCGAGGTCGCCATAGCTTTCCGGATAGTCGCGCGCGACTTGCTGCGCGGCGCGGCGCAGGCGCTCCTTCGTGATTTCCGCGAGCGTCAGCGGCTTCTTCAGCTTCGCGCAGAAATCGGCGGCCGCGGCTTGCGTCTTGTCGCGGCGGTCCAGCGCTTCCGGCAGCTGCACGAGGATGTAGCGGCGCGCGCCGCCGTCGGTCGCGTTCACCTGCATCACCGCGTGGCCCGTGGAGCCGGAGCCCGCGAAACAGTCGAGCACGATGTCGTCGCCGCGCGTGCACCAGCCGATCACGGCCGCGGCGAAGTCGACCGGCTTCGGCTGGTCGAACGGGATCCCGAGCGTCTTCAGCAGCGCGTCGTCGGAGCCGGCGAACGGCAGCACCGACGGCACGTTCTCGTACATGTTCTCGTCGAGGTAGTAGATCCGCTGCGGCTGCGTGGTTTCATCCGGGCCGAATTCGATCTGGCCGCGCTCGATCAGCGCCTGCATCGTCGCGGGCGGGTTGCGCCAGCCGCGCGCCGGCATCGCGCACGGCTTGCCGGTGACCGGATGGATCAGCGGCGTGAAGTACTCGTCCGGCGCCTTCTTCTTGTTCGGCCACGCCATCGACACGAGCCGGTACACGCGCCCGTCGGCCGACAGCCGGTCGTACATCACCTCGCCGCCGGACAGGTTCGTCTGTGCCTTCATCCACGCGCGGTACGCCTTCTGCGCGTCCTTCGCGTTGCCGCTGCGGTATACCGCGTCGTGCGCGGCATCGAGCATGCGCTGCGCGTTGCGCTTCGGCCGCTTCAGCGGCGCCTGTTCGAGCAGCGTCTCGGCGTTGCGCGCGAACAGCACCAGCGATTCGTGCTGGTACGCGATGCCGCGCGCGTCGCCTTTCGGGTTGCGCTTGTCCCATACGGCCACGCCGAGCTCGTTTTCCTCGCCGAAGATCTCGCGCAGCATCAGCACGAGCGCATGCACTTCGTGTTCGTCGATGTGCACCGCGATCAGCCCTTCGTCGGACAGCAGCGCGTGCGCGAGCTTCAGGCGCGGGTACATCATGTTCAGCCAGTCGGTGTGGAACCGGCCGTTCGCCTCGGTATTGGTGCTGCGCTTCACGCCGCCTTCGGTCTGGCCCGTCATCGACAGGTAGTGACGGATGCTGTCGCTGAAGTCGTCCGGATAGACGAAATCGCTGCCGGTGTTGTACGGCGGGTCGATGTAGACGAGCTTCACCTTGCCCGCGTAACTCTTGTGCAGCAGTTTCATCACGTCGAGGTTGTCGCCCTCGATCACGAGATGGCGCGTGTCGTCCCAGGCGACGCTGTCGTCGGGGCACGGGCGCAGCGTGCCGGTCGACGGCGTGAGCGCGGCCTGGCGCGCGCTGCGCTTGCCGTGCCAGTGAAAGCCGTAGCGTTCGTCGGCGTCGCCGACGGTGCGCTCGCCGACCAGCGTCTTCAACACGTCGACGTCGACCGACGCGCCGTGCGGGCCTTCGGTCACGAGTTCGGGGAACAGCGCCTTCAGGCGCGCGACGTTGTCGGCGACGAAATCCGTCGACATCGCCTGCGGGCTCTCCGCATCGAGTTTCTGCATCGTTTTTTCCATCGGAGCCCGGCCGCGGCGCCAGGACATCGGGCGCACTCGCGGCACCGGCGGCAATGGCCGCCCGGGCAAACCCGAAACGCTAGCGAGTCGGTCGGCGCAGGTCAAGCGCCGATGTGAGGCGAGCGTGCGCGCATCGGCCGCGAACGCCCGCCGGACGGGCCGGGAGCGGCTTCGGGGCGGCCTCGCGCGCGGGGCGGCAGGCGCCGGCTTGCCGGGCGCGCCGGAACCCGCGGCATCGATGAAAAAAGGGCACGGTCGGCGCAGTGCGCCCGCGTGCGCGCATGGTGCACACCGGATGGAAGACGCGACGGCGCTCGGGGGCCTCGCATCGTGTCAGACGTCAGTTCGACGCGGTTCTCGCACCGAACGGCAACGACACCGTGTAGCCGCCGTGCCGTCTTGTCGTCGTTGCATGGTATCGCGCGCTTTTCGCAAGCGAAGCGGAACACCGCGGCCAAACGACGTCGCGCCTCACCGCCACCCGAGCAACACCCGCCCCATCGCATCGAGTCCCATGTCGAACAGGTGAGACACGAACGGGACGAGGTTCGGGATCATCAGTTGCACGAGCAGCAGCCCGACCAGCATCGTGACCGGAAAGCCGATCTGGAAGATGCCGATCTGCGGCGCCGCGCGGTTCAGGATCCCGAGCGCCAGGTTCGCGATCAGCAACGCGGCAACCACTGGCAGCGCCAGCAGCAGCCCCATCTCGAACACCGTCGCGCCGAACGCGGCAAGCGTGCGCCAGCCGGGCGCGTGCAGCAGGTCGGCCGACACCGGGAGCGTCTGGAACGACGCGGCAAGTGCCGCGAACATCTGCAGGTGGCCGTCCACCGCGAGGAACGCGAGCATCGCGATCGCGTTCAGGAAGCGGCCCATCACCGGCGTCGCGCCGTTCGAATGCGGGTCGAAGAACGTCGCGAAGCCGAGCCCCATCGACAGCCCGATGAAGTCGCCGGCCGCCTCGACGGCCGCGAACACGAGCTGCATCGTGAAACCCATCGCGATGCCGATCAGGAACTGCGTGACGACGATCCAGATGCCCTGCGCGGAAAACACGGTGACGCCCGGCATCGCGCCGAGCGTCGGCGCGACGACCAGCGCCATGAACGCGGCGATGCCGATCTTCACGCGCACCGGCACGGCCGCGTGGCCGATCACGGGCGCCGTCGCGACGAGCGCGAGCATCCGCACGAACGGCCACAGAAAGGCGGTCAGCCAGCCGTTGAGCTGCGCGTACGTTACCGAGAACATCGCGGGAGAAGGTGGGCGGGCGCGCGGCCGCTCAGCCGGCGCCGAGCGTCGCGACGTGCAGCAGCGTCTGCCGCAGGTAGTCGAGCATCGTCGTCAGCATCCACGGGCCGGCGATCACGAGCGTCGCAGCCACCGCGAGCAGCTTCGGGATGAACGACAGCGTCGATTCGTTGATCTGCGTCGCGGCCTGGAACAGGCTCACGACGAGGCCGACCGCGAGCGCGACCAGCAGCAGCGGGGCGGCCAGCAACAGGCCGACCATCATCGCCTGGTGCGCCAGCGTCATCACCTGTTCGGGCGTCATCGCGCGTTTCCTCCGCTTACGTGAAGCTCTGCGCGAGCGAGCCGATCAGCAGCTGCCAGCCGTCGACCAGCACGAACAGCATCAGCTTGAACGGCAGCGACACCGTCGACGGCGACACCATCATCATCCCCATCGACATCAGTACGCTCGCGACGACCATGTCGATGATCAGGAACGGGATGAAGATCGTGAAGCCGATCTGGAAGCCGGTCTTCAGTTCGCTCGTGACGAACGCGGGCACCAGCAGCGACAGCGGCACGTCTTCCGGGCCTTGCATCGGCGCGGCCTTCGAGATCTTCGCGAACAGCGCGAGATCGGTCTCGCGGGTCTGCTTCAGCATGAACGTCTTGAACGGCGCGACGCCGCGCTGCACGGCCTGCTCCATCGGCATCGAACCGTCGGAGAACGGCTTGTAGCCGTCGGCGTACGCGCGGTCGAGCACCGGCGACATCACGAAGAACGTGAGGAACATCGCGAGGCCGACCAGCACCTGGTTCGGCGGCGTCGTCGCGGTGCCGAGCGCCTGGCGCAGCAGCGACAGCACGATGATGATGCGCGTGAAGCTCGTCATCATCAGCAGCATCGCCGGCAGGAACGACAGCATCGTGAGCAGCAGCATCGTCTGCACGCTCAGCGAATAGGTGGTGCCGCCGTTCGGGCCCGGGCTCGTGTTGAACGCGGGCAGGCCGGCCGCCTGCGCGCACGCGAGCGCCGGAGCGAGGCCGAGGATCAGCACGGGCGCGAAGCGCGCCGCGCGACGCAGGAATTCGTGTTTCATCGGAATGCGGAGACGGAAATGGGACGCGGCGGCATGTCAGCGGTCCTTGCCGCGCCCGAAGCGCTTCGCGGCTTCGCCGGCGAGCGCGTCGCGAAACCGGGCGCCGAACGAGCCGGGCTGGCCGGGTTCGGCCGGTACGGCGCCGGCAGGGGCGTCGCCCGCGGCCGGAAGCGCCGCGGGCACCGAGCCGGCGGGCAGCGAATGCAGCAGCCGCACGTTGCCCGGCGCGACGCCGAGCACGAGCCACGTATCGCCGATCTCGACGATCGTCGCGCTTTCCTTCGCGCCGAGCCCGACGCTCGACACGACCTTCAGCGGGCCGCCGCGCCGCGCGGGCTGGAACCCGAAGCGGCGTGCGAGCCACGCGCAGCCGAACACGAGGCCGATCACGACCGCGAGCCCGACGAGCGTCTGCAGCACCGCGCCGATGCCGAGCGACGGCGCGGCCGAGCCGACCATCACGCTCGACGCGATCGAACCGGCGTGGTTGACCGCGTTCATGTCGGCGGCGCCGGCCGGCGCGCATGCGAGCGACGCGGCGACAGCTACCGCTGCCGCTGCGGCGCTCGACGCAACGCGCGCGCCGCAGCCGGACTTCGCAACCTTCATCGATTCAGCTTCCGGATACGTTCGGCCGGCGTGATGATGTCGGTCAGCCGGATGCCGAACTTGTCGTTGACGACCACGACTTCGCCCTGCGCGATCAGGCAGCCGTTCACGAGCACGTCCATCGGCTCGCCGGCGAGGCCGTCGAGCTCGACGACCGAGCCCTGCGCGAGCTGCAGCAGGTTGCGGATCGCGATCTTCGTGCGGCCGAGTTCCACGGTCATCTTGACCGGGATGTCGAGAATCATCTCGATATCGTTGTGCGTCGAACTCGGCGCGGCCTTCGACAGCGGCTGGAACACGCCCGCGCCGGTCGCGCCGGCCGGCACCGGCTGATGGTTCTGTTCGGCGAGCGCGGCGGCCCAGTCGTCCATGCTCAGCTCCTCGTCGGCCGCGGCGGGCGCCTTCTGCGCGGCCGCGGGCGATTCCGCCAACGCCGCGTCGGCGAGTGCCTGCGGGTCGAGTTCGGGCGTCGGGTTCAGCTCACTCATATCCACCTTCCTTCATCGTGTCGCTCGCGCTGATCATCTTCTGCACGCGCAACGCATATTGACCATTGAAAATGCCGTAGCCGCATTCCATCACCGGCACGCCGTCGACCTTCGCGGTGATCGTGTCCTCGATCTCCAGCGGCAGCACGTCGCCCGCGCGCAGGTTCAGGATCTGTTCGAACGTCGACGGGATTTCCGCGAGATCCGCGGTCAACTCGACCTCGGCCGACTGCACCTGCTGCGACAGCACGCGCACCCAGCGGCGGTCGACTTCCAGCGCCTCGCCCTGGATCGGCGACGCGAGCACGTCGCGGATCGGCTCGACCATCGAATACGGCATGCAGATGTGCAGCGTGCCGCCCGTCGGCCCGAACTCGATCGAGAACTGCGTGACGATCACGATCTCGTTCGGCGTCGCGACGTTCGCGAACTGCGTGTGCATCTCCGAGCGCACGAACTCGAACTGCAGCGGCCGCACGCTCTTCCACGCGGTCGTGTAGTGCTCGAACACGAGGTGCAGCAGCTTGCCGATGATCCGCTGCTCGGTGGCCGTGAAGTCGCGGCCCTCGACGCGCGTGTGGAAGCGCCCGTCGCCGCCGAACAGGTTGTCGACGACGAAGAACACGAGGTTCGGGTCGAACACGAACAGCGACGTGCCGCGCAGCGGCTTCACGTGCACGAGGTTCAGGTTCGTCGGGATCGGCAGGTTGCGGGTGAACTCGCTGTACTTCTGCACCTTCACCTGGCTCACGGAAATTTCCGCCGTGCGCCGCATGAAGTTGAAGATGCCGATCCGCAACAGGCGCGCGAAGCGGTCGTTGATGATCTCGAGGCCCGGCATCCGGCCGCGGACGATCCGCTCCTGCGTCGCGATGTTGTAGGGACGGACGCCCGACGTGTCGCGCTGCTCGTCGACTGCGTCGGTTTCGCCGGTGACGCCCTTGAGGAGGGCATCGACCTCCTCCTGGGACATGAACTCCTGGTGGCCCATGCGCGCTCCTTGTCCGGCCGCGTTACTGGACGACGAATTCGGTGAACAGCACGGCGTCGACCTTCGCGTGCTGGTTGCCCGGCTGCGTCGGCTGCTCGATCAGCGTGCGCAGTTCCGTCGACAGCGCACGCTTGCCGTCCGGCGTCGCGAGATCCTCGGGATGCTTGTTCGACAGCGCGAGCAGGATCCGGCTGCGGATCTCGGGCATCCGCGCGGTCAGCTGCTCCTGCGCCTTCGGGTCGGTGAGCTTCAGCGACAGGCCGACGCGCAGGTAGTGCTGCATGCCGTCGTCCGACTGCAGGTTCACGGTCAGCGGGTCGAGCGGGAAGAACACCGGCGCGGCGAGCGGCGGCGGCTCGGCCGGCGCGCTCGCGTGGCCGACGCCCGCCTTGCTCAGGAACACGTACATGCCGCCGGCAGCGGCGGCGGCCGCGCCCAGCGCGATGACGGCGATGAGCGCGATGCGCTTGAACTTGCCGGACGAAGCCGGCTTGTCGGCGGTCGGGTTTGCGGTCGTGGAGGCCATGTGAATGCGTGCGTGATGTCTCGTAGCATGCATTGTTCGGCATCCGGGCCGCCGCCGATGGGTGGAAAAGAGGGGGGAATTGCGGCTATCTCAGCCGATTGTCGGGCGGCTGTCGGCTCGATGCAGGGGGCGACGGCGGGGGAAGCGGTCTGGCGGGGCGGGAGCGTGGAGCAGGCGGTGATGCGGTGAAGGCGGAGAGGCGGGCGGCGCCTCCGCCCGCATCGCGTCAGATCGGCAGCAGCGACAGCAGCGGTGCGATCAGCACCATCGCGACGCCCGCGATCATCATCGTGAGGCTCGACACGACGCCTTCCTCGTTGCCGATCTCGCGTGCCTTCGCGGTGCCCACGCCATGGGCCGCGGCGCCGAACAGCGCGCCGCGCGCGAGCCGCGTGCGCATCGGCACCAGCGCGAGCACGATCTCACCGAGCAGCATCCCGCAGATGCCGGTCGCGATCACGAACAGCGCGGTAAGGTCCTTCGGCGCATGGATCTTGTCGGACACGGCGAGCGCGAACGGCGTCGACACCGAGCGCGTCATCAGCGAGCGCTGCAGTTCCGGCGACAGATGCAGCAGCTTCGCGAGCAGCAGCGACCCGCACACGCCGGCGCCGATCCCGACCGCGACGCCGACCGACAGCGACAGCCAGTGCCGGCGGATCAGGTCGCGATACTCGTAGATCGGCACCGCGAACGCGATCGTCGCCGGGCCCAGCAGCCACATCAGCCAGCGCGTGTCGCGGAAGTAGACCGAATACGGGATGCCGGTCAGCAAGACGAGCAGCACCAGCACACCCGGCACGAACACGAGCGGCGAGAACAGCAGCGTCTTCCTGTACGCGTAGAGCCGCTTCGACGCGAAATACAGCGCGACCGTCAGCACGAAACAGCCGACGGAAATCGCGGTGTTCACGTGATCGGCGGACAGGCTCGACAGCAGCGCGTGCATCGCAGGCTCCCGCTCAGTGCGCGGATACGGTCGCGAGACGCGCGCGGCGGCGCTCGGCGAACACGCGCTGCGCGGCGAGCCGGCGCTCGAGCTTCGCGGCGAGGTCGACCGCGACGGCCACCGCGACCATCACGAACGCGGTGCCGGCGAGCATCACCAGCGCGATGCGCCAGCCGTCCTCGCGGAACAGCCCGCCGTACTGGACGGCCGCGACGGCGGCCGGCACGAAGAACAGCAGCATGTCGGACAACAGCCAGTTCGCGCCGTCCTTGACCCACGCCGGCGCGACGCGGCCCGAGAACAGCAGCGCGAGCAGCACCGCGAGGCCGATCACGCCCGACGGCACCGGCAGGCCGACCGCGCGCACGGCCCAGTCGACGCCCATCCACAGCACGCCGAGCGCGGTGGCCTGCAGCACGATCCGGCCCGTGCGCGCAACGTTGCCGGAAGCGGCGGGGCGGGCGGCGGTGGCGTGGGTCGAGTGGGTCATGGCGGGCTCCATACGGATAGTGCTGTCAATGGTCCCAAGTATAGGGTTTCCCCTAACCATAAATAAAATGACTTGTCTCTATCCTTGTCATTCCAATCCGGAATTCTCGTGCGCGTTGCCGCACCAAACTGGGGAGTCATCGATGGAATTGCGCGCGCTGCGGTACTTCGTCGAGGTGGTCCGGCAGCAGAGCTTTACGGCGGCGGCCGACCGGCTGTTCGTCACGCAGCCGACCATCAGCAAGATGGTGAAGGCGCTGGAGGACGAGATCGGCTCGCCGCTGCTGCTGCGCGACGGCCGGCAGATGGTGCTGACCGATGCCGGGCGGATCGTGTTCCAGCGCGGTCAGGACGTGCTCGCCGCGCAGGCCCAGCTGCAGTCGGAGCTGAAGGATCTCGGCACGCTCGGCCGCGGCGAGCTGACGATCGGGATTCCGCCGCTCGGCGGGTCGCTGTTCACGCCGATCATCGCCGCGTACAAGCAGCGCTATCCGAACATCGAGCTGAAGCTGTTCGAGCAGGGCGCGCGGATGATCGAGGCGGCGCTGATGTCCGGCGAGCTGGAACTCGGCGGGCTGCTGGAGCCGGTCGATCCGGGTACGTTCGACCGGCTGCCGATGGTGCGCGCGCCGCTGTGGCTCGTCGCGCCGCGCGAGTCGCGCTGGGAGGATCACGCGGCCGTGCCGCTCGCGGATCTCGCGCGCGAATCGTTCGTGTTCTACGCGGAGAGCCTCGCGCTGCACGACGCGGTGCTCGATGCGTGCCGGCAGGCCGGCTTCACGCCGTCGATCGTGAGCCGCAGCGGGCATTGGGATTTCATGGCCGCGCTGGTGCACGCTGGCGTCGGCATCGCGCTGCTGCCGGAGCCGTATTGCCGGCGGCTCGACGCGCGCCAGTTCACGTGCCGGCCGATCGTCGAGCCGGAGATCACGTGGGCGATCGCGCTCGGCTGGCTGAAGAAGGGCTATCTGTCGCATGCGGCGCGGGCGTGGCTCGACGTCGCGCGGGCGACGCTGCCGATCGCGTCGGGCGACGATCTGGCGTTCGGGGGATTGCGGGCGAGGGAGTGAGGGCCGGCCCGCAAGGCGTCGAAACGGGCGGCGAAGCAAAAAGGGCGGCCGCGATGGCCGCCCGTCGGATCCTCAATGCCCCATCGCCGGCCCCGCGCCCTTCTTCGGCTTCGTGATCCACACGAGCGCCGCGAGTGCGATGAACACGCCCGCCGACAGGTGGAAGAAGTCGTTGGTCGCCATCATGAAGCCCTGCTGCGTGACGAGCTGGTTCAACTGCGCATTGGCCGTCTGCCCGACGATGCCGAGCTGCGCGAGCGCGCCCTGGTAGTCGGTCGTGTTCTGCGCGTAGATGCTCACCGATTCCGACAGTCGCGCGTGGTGGTAGATCGCGTCGTTCTCCCAGAACGTCGAGCTGGCCGCGGTGCCGATCGCGCCGGACAGCGTGCGCAGGAAGTTCGACAGCCCCGACGCGCTTGCGAGCCGCTCGTCCGAGATGCTCGACAGCGTGATCGTCGTCATCGGCACGAAGAAGCACGCGACGCCGATCCCCTGCACGAGCCGCGGCAGGATCACGTGGTTGAACGGCACGTCGAGCGTGAACGTCGAATTCCACACCGACACGATCGCGAACACGATGAACGCGAAACTCGCGACCATCCGCAGGTCGAGCCGGTGCATGTTGCGCCCGATCAGCGGCGACAGCACGAGCGCGAGCAGCCCGACCGGCGCGGTCGCGAGGCCGGCCTTGCCGGCCGTATAGCCCATCACCGTCTGCAGCCACAGCGGGAAGATCACGACCGAGCCGAAGAACGCCATGAAGCCGAACGAGATGATCAGCGCACCGAGCGCGAAGTTGCGGTCTTTGAAGAGCGTCAGGTCGACCACCGGCTCCTTCTCGGTCGCCTCCCACACGAGCATGAACGCGAGCGACACGACCGCGATCAGCGCGAGCGCGACGATGAAGGTCGAGTTGAACCAGTCGCGGTCCTTGCCGAGGTCGAGCATCATCTGCAGGCACGACACGCCGATCACGAGCAGCGCGAGGCCGATCGCGTCGATCCGCTGTTTGGTCGTCTTCGTCTCGCGGCCGCGCAGCAGGAAGTACGCGCAGGTCGCCGAGAACACGCCGATCGGCAGATTGATATAGAAAATCCACGGCCACGTGTAGTTGTCGCTGATCCAGCCGCCGAGCAACGGGCCGAAGATCGGCGCGACGATCACCGTCATCGCCCAGAGCCCGAGCGCGAGCCCGCGCTTCGCCGGCGGATAGCTGCGCATCAGGATCGTCTGCGACAGCGGCACCATCGGCCCCGACACCAGCCCCTGCAGCAGCCGGAACGCAATCAGCGTCTCGAAGTTCGACGCAAGCCCGCACATCGCCGACGCGATCGTGAACGCGAGCACCGACAGCGTGAACAGGCGCACCTCGCCGACCCGCCGCGCGAGCCAGCCGGTCAGCGGCACCGCGATCGCGGACGCGACCGAATACGACGAGATCACCCACGTG
The DNA here is from genome assembly GCF_902499045.1 of Burkholderia latens. Classification (GTDB taxonomy): domain Bacteria; phylum Pseudomonadota; class Gammaproteobacteria; order Burkholderiales; family Burkholderiaceae; genus Burkholderia; species Burkholderia latens. Next base: position 30,763 of record NZ_CABVPL010000064.1, read on the forward strand.
CCTTCGCTCGTCGCGACGCCGAGGCTGCCCGAGATGGTCGGCACCGCGACGTTCGCGATCGACGTGTCGAGCACTTCCATGAAAGTGCCGAGCGCGAGCCCGACGGTGAGCAGCGCGAGCGCCCCGCCGGAAAGCGGCGCGGGTTCGGCGGCAGGGGAGGCGGCGGATGCCGTGGTGGCGGACATCGGATTCTCCTAGATGCGGCGCGCGCAACGCGCCGGCACAACGCGCGGGCGCGCGATACCGCGCGGCCCGGCCGGGTGGAACGGATAAGGGAATGAATCGAGCGTGTGTCTCGTCATCTTCTGCCCAGACAGACAAATAAGCGGACGTTTAATCCAGACATCGGGCCCTCGCGCTCAGCAGTCAGGTTCGTCGGGCTTCGGGCAGCCGGCGTCGGGCCCGTTCGCGATGAAGCGCTGCAACAGGCCGATGAGCGTTGCCAGTTCGTCGGCCGAGAAGCCGGCGAGCTGCGCGTTCAGCGCGGTCGCGATCAACGACGGCAGCGCGCGGGCCGCATCGGCGCCGCGCTCGGTCAGCGTCAACTCGATCACGCGGCGATCTTGTTCGCTGCGCGAGCGCGCGACGAGACCCTTGCGTTCGAGCCGGTCGAGCATCCGCGTCATCGAGCCGCTGTCGTACGACATCTTGCGGGACAGCTCGAACGGGGTGCGCGCATAGCCGCGCGACAGCAGCAGGATCACGCCGATCTGCTGCGCGGTGAGATCGAGCGGCTCGAGCGCGCGGTCCATCCGTTCGACGAGCGCCTGCCGGGCCTTGGTCAGGTAGTAACCGAGGCTCGTTTCCAGCTCGATGGTGTCGGGATCGTAGAGGCCGCCGTTCATGCGATTGCGCGCGCAGCAACAGTGCGTTTCAGGTCAAAACGCGCCCAGTATCTTGAAAAATGATTGCTTAGTCAATATTATTTCAGTCAACCAGTTACGACGTGCCTGTTGCACTGCCGGAGACTATGTTCTGACCGCTTAGCCCGCGCTGCCGGGCCCGAGGATGTCCGCGATGCTGTTCCTGAAAAATGCCGCCGGCGCGCTGCGCCGCAACCTGACCGATACCGCTCATCATGTGTTCTCCGGGCCGCACCGCGGCTGGAAGATCGCGCTGTACGTGACGATGCTGGTCGTGCCTGGCGGCTCGCTCGCGGCGCTCGGGTGCGCGTGGTTCGATCATCGCCGGCAGCGCAACGCGAAGGGCGCCGCCCGCGGTACGAATCAGCCGGCGGCCACGGAGCCGTCGACATGGCGGTCCGCCGCCCAGCCTGTTCCCGTTCCCGTGGCCGCGCGCTGCCCCTGAAGCCGCACGGTTCGCGCCATTCCGACTGACTGATCGACCGACGGCTACGCGCGCGGCTGGTCGCCGTTCGCCGCGCATACCGCGCTTCGTTCGTGCGGCGGCCGCAACTGCGCGGTAACGACCGGTAAACCGGCCGGCCGCGCCGGTAACACATGCGTGCGGCCGCGCACCGTACCCTTGGGGCTGCGCGGCTTTCCCGCCGTCAGTTACCATTTGTCCGCCAGCGGCCAACGACCGCACCGCATGACCGCACCGTGCGACGCCGATCGCCGGCCGTCGCGCCCAGACAGGAACATCACGATGCCGTACGCCTCCCTCCCGCGCGCCCTTCGCCCGCTGAGCGCCGCCGTCGCCGTTGCGACGGCCGTGCTGCTCGCCGGCTGCGCCGTCGGGCCCGACTATCACCGGCCCGACACGTCGATCCCCGCCGCCTTCAAGGAAGCGCCGGCCGGCTGGAAGGTCGCGCAGCCCGCCGACCGTGCCGATCGCGGCCCGTGGTGGGCCGTCTACAACGATCCGCAGCTCGACGCACTGATCGGCAAGCTCAACGCATCGAACCAGACCATCGCGCAATCCGCCGCCGCGTACCGGCAGGCGCGCGCGCTCGTCACGGAGGCGCGCGCCGCGTACTTCCCGACGGTCGGCCTGAGCGCGTCGGGCTCGCGCTCCCGCACGGGCCGCACGTCCACGTCGTCGAATCTGTCGGGCTTCGGCAGCAGTTCGTCGATCAGCAACAGCTACAGCGTCGGCCTCGATGCGAACTGGGAGCCGGACCTGTGGGGCAAGGTGAGCCGCAGCGTGAGCGCGCAGCGCGCCGGCGAAGCGGCTGCCGCGGCCGATCTCGCGAACGCGCGGCTGTCGCAGCAGGCGCTGCTCGCGCAGACCTACTTCCAGCTGCGCACGTCCGATGCGCTGCAAAAGCTGCTCGACGATACGGTGAAGTCGTACGGCGAATCGCTGCAGCTCACGCAGAACCAGTACGCGCAGGGCGTGGCCGCGCGCGCGGACGTGATCCAGGCGCAGACGCAGCTGCAGAGCGCGCAGGCCGCGGCGATCGACAACGGCGTCGCACGCGCGCAGTACGAGCATGCGATCGCGACGCTGATCGGCGAGCCGGCGTCGGCGTTCTCGCTGCCGCCGAACCCGCTGACGGCGGAGCCGCCGATCACGCCGGTCGACGTGCCGTCCACGCTGCTCGAGCGCCGGCCCGACATCGCGGCCGCCGAGCGCCGGGCCGCTGCGGCGAACGAGCAGATCGGCGTCGCGATCTCCGCGTTCTTCCCGACACTGACGCTGTCGGCGAGCGGCGGCTTCCAGAGTTCCGTGTGGTCGCAGTTGTTTACGCTGCCCGCGCGGTTCTGGACGGTCGGCCCGCAGCTCGCGGCGACGCTGTTCGATGCCGGCCTGCGCGCCGCGCAGACCGATGCCGCACGCGCGGCCTACGACCAGGATGTCGCCGCGTACCGCCTCGCGGTGCTCAACGCGTTCCAGGACGTGGAAGACAACCTGGCGTCGCAGCGCATTCTTGCGCAGGAAATCGACGTGCAGCGGCAGGCCGTCGACAGCGCCCAGCACTCGCTCGCGATCGTCACGAACCAGTACAAGGCCGGCACGGTCGCGTACCTGAACGTGCTGACCGCACAGACCACCGCGTTCACCGCGCAGCAGAAGCTCGCGACGATCGCCGGGCAGCGGATGCTGTCGTCGGTCGGGCTCGTGAAGGCGCTCGGTGGCGGCTGGGATGCGTCGGACATGGCGCGCGAGACGGGCGACGTGGCGGCGCCGGCGCCTGCGTCCGTGAGCAGTGCGGCGGCCACGCCGGTCGCCCGGAAATGAACATCGCGATCGATTGAACGACTGCATGTCAGATCGCTTGGCGAATAAACGGCGAAAATGACATCTTTCGTTCAAGTACTAAAATCAGATAATCAAATTCGACAAATTGCCGATGAAAATTGATTTTTGTCGTTTTCCAATTATCTCAAAATAAAATCGTTGAACTTATTAATGACGCAGCATACGAATTCACTGCATCGACATCGTGATGCGAATTAACCATTAATAAGGAAACAATCGAAATGATTGCACACATCGGATCGAAGTGCCCGCAGGGCGGTACGTGGCATCCCGTTGGAAATCCGAATGACACACGCTCCATCGGTATCGACAACATCATGCCGCCCACGCCGAACGGCGAACCGTACTGGGTTCTGAAAACGCCGACCGGCGACAAGTAAGTTGCATGGGCCGGCTTTGCCGGCCCTTCGTTTCATTGCCCGGCGTCTTGATATCCGAATCGATCGGCGAACCAGCGTATTTCAACCCTGCCGGCAGCGATTTCAGTAAAAACCATTCCAGCCGATCGCACGTTCACGTGTCGTTGAAACGACCGCGCAATCAGCGCGTCGCATCGCCGAAGATCAGCGACACCTGGTTGTTGCCGATCGGATGACCGAGCAGGTTCAGCAGCCCGGCGAGATTCGCCTGCTGCTCGGGCGCCGCATGCGCGGTGCCGCGAAACGATCCGTGTCCGGGGCCAAAGCTGCCGTGCCCGTCGAGGAACAGCGGGCCTTGCGTCGTCGACAGGTCGAGATCGGCGTCCGTGCCCTTCGCCTGCAGCACCGCACGGTACGAGCCGAGCGGCTTCACGCGCGACACGCGCGAACTCATCGAATCGATCGTCACCGTCAGCTGGCCGAACGCATTGCGGCCGATCGTCCGCCAGTCGGTCCAGCCGAGCCGCACGTCGCCCTGCAGGTCGAGCGTGTTGAACGGCGTACCGAGCCCCGCGAGCAGCGACGCCGGCACGGCCATCGAGCCCGCCGACAGCGCCGCGCCGCGCCACGTTGCATCGAGCGTGACCGCGTCGGGCATCGCTTCGGTCTGCCGCATGCGCATCTGCACGCGCCCCGTCAGCAACGGCCAGAACCGCGTCGTCCATTCGACGCGGCCCGGCAGCAGCGTCGCCGCGCTCTGGTCCGCGCCCGGCGCGAGCATCAGCGTGCCCGAACCGTGCCACAGCGAGCCGTCCGGATCGACGAGATTCACGTGGCCGCCGGTCGCGCGCGCGAACTGCGGCGCGATCCACGCGGCCGGCGCGAGCGCGACGAGCGTTGCCGCCGTCGCGAGCCCGCCGGCGAGCACCCACGGCAACACGGCGGCAAGCCGCCTGATTCCCGGCCTCATCGGCCGGCCGCCACTGGTTTCGTCCACTGCGTCATTTCTGCGTCGACGGTTGCATCACGGCCGTCAGGTCGACCTGGCCGTCCTCCTTCAGGGCCGTCACGTGCGCTTCGCCGACCTGCACCTTGAACTGCCGGCGCGCGTCGTCGAGCCACTGCGTCCACACCGGGAACGGCACGTTCTTCATCTGGATCTGCACGCCGTTGCCGACGACCTGCACCTGCGCACCCTGCAGCCCGTGGTCGGACAACGATGCGGTGAGTGCGTCCTTCAGCGCGAGGCCGGTCGGTGCGACGCCTTGCGCCGCGGCCGTCAGCGACTTCGCCTCGTTGGCCTGCGCGGTCATCTGCGCGAGTTCGCGGCGCATCGTCGGCAGTTCGTTGCGAATCCGCGCGCAGCCTTCCTGCGCCGGCGACCACAGCACCGAGTACGCGATCGCGACGGCCAGCACGGCGCCGCCCCAGCCGAGCAGCGTGCGCTCGCGCGGCGTGCGTTCGCCCCAGAACTGGGCGAGCGCCTGGTTCAGTTGTTCGGTGTTCATGAGCGGCTCCGGATCGTCCATTTGCCGGTGCTGCTGTCGACTTCGCCGGCCAGCCCGTTGCGCGCGAGACGCTGCGGGAAATCGGGGTCGACCTTGACCTCCGGCTTGAAGCCGACGTCGAGCCGCCGGTCGTGATAATCGAGCGACGCGATGCCGTTCAGCGGCAGCGCGCCCATCGAACGCGCCAGTCCGCTCGACAGCGCGAGGAAATCGTTCGGCGACAGCTCGCCCGCCGCGAGCCGCAGCTGGTCGAGCTGGCGCTGCATCTGCGCGGGCGGATCGAGCACCGTCGTCGTCTTCGGGAACGCGGACAGCAGCGTCTCGGTGATCTGCGCGGACAACGCGTCGCGCTCGCGCGACAGCTTCCACCAATGCAGGTTCATCCCGATCACCGCGACGCCGAGCGTCGCCGCGGCGAGCGCGATCGGCACGCGCAGGCGTTTCACCGTCGCGCGGTCGAAGCGCCACGGCTGCGACTCGAATTCGAACTGGCACAGATCGAAGCGCTCGGTCAGCGCGCGCCGCGCGAACGCGTCGAAAGGCAGCGGCTGCGCGCCCGGCAGCAGCGGGGCGTCGGCGCGGCCGACCGACGCGAGACGCGGCTCCGCGCCCGGTTCGCCGAGTTCGTACAGTTCGACGTCGGCGCCGCCCGCGAGCGCGGCGAGCGTACCCGCCGCGCGTGACGCGGGCGCCGCGAAGCCTTCGCCGAGCGCGCCGCGGGCGATCGCGAGCTCGAGACGCGG